>NZ_JAJAQI010000034.1 GCF_020523605.1 Roseicella aerolata
CGAGCAGAGGGCGGCGGCAGATCAAGGGGGCTGAGAATGCCAGCGGGAGACATCGGCTCGATATGGTGGCGATGGGCCGGCACCCGGCCCGTTGTGTCGGCCCCGCGCTGATCTGCCTGTTTATTTCGTGTTCAGATTTTTAGCCAGGAATTCATCTCACAGACGGCGTTGGCTGGGTGAGCCGATGCGCGTGCCTGCCGTGGTCAGCGGTGCATGATCTTCTCCCTGATGAGCAGGTGGCGCAGAAAGTCTGCATCGGGGTCTTGCCCTGGCATCACCTGCCCAGGTGCGGTCTTCGGCTGTTGCGGTCGGCAACCCGGTGTCCATACAGGCCGAGCATCCGACAATGCCTTGGCTGCAGATATCAGGCGGCCGCGGGCCGTGGTGATGCGGGGGGGCGGGGCTGCTGCGCCAGCGCCGGGATCGGCCCGGCCAAGGCCGGTGTCATGTCCTTGACCGCCGAGCTGAGATGGCGGGACGCCATCGATCTCCGTCGGACTCCGGCGGGTCGAACCGACCCTGCCTGGGACGGTTGCGCCTGCGTCGCGGCCAGCTTAGTCTCGGCGCCAACGAACATGAATCACAGGGGGCCTCCGTCCCCGTGGCCGGGAAGCGCAAGCGCGATCGGTTCGCGGGATACTGCTTGATCCCTGTGCACGCTTTGGTTTGGTTGACGCAGGGAAACGTCCGAGGAACCAATGACCAATCGCGACAAGAATGAGCGTATCGTCCACGAGATCGGCGGCGCGGCGATCCAAAGACGGCATATCATCCGCGCGGGGATGGCGGGCGCGTCGCTCGCCGCGGTGGCCGGCCTCTCGACGGGCGCGCAGGCGCAGAGGGCGGAATTCCGCTTCCGCATGCAGTCCTTCCTCGGGCCGGGCACGACCGAATGGGACGTCCTCGTGCCCCGCTACGTGAAGCGCGTGGCCGAGCTTTCGAACGGGCGCATCCAGATCCAGGCCTTCCCGCCGGGCGCGCTGGTACCGACCTTCGAGATGCTGGACGCGGTGGGCAAGGGCGTCGTCGATATCGGCTATGGCGCGCAGGTCTATTGGCGAGGCAAGATCCCCTTCACGCTCTGGACCTGGGGCATCCCCTTCGCTTTCTCGGCGCTCGACCACTACGACTACCTCTGGCACGAAACCGACCTGCTCGGCATCGTCCGTGCTGCCTTCGCCAAGCACAACGTGCATTTCCTCGGGCCCATCTATTCCGATGAGTGGGGCGCCACGATGTCGCGGCGGGAGTTGCGCCGGCTCTCCGACTTCAGCGGCGTCAAGATCCGCAGCTTCGGCCTCGGCGCCGAGATCTGGAAGGCGCAGGGGGCCAGCATCGTCACGGTCCCCGGCGAGGAGCAGTACACCGCGATGTCCACCGGCGTCATCGACGCCTCGAACTGGGGCTCGCCGGACGGCTTCGTGGCGGTGAAGCTGCATGAGGTCGCCAAATTCTATCTCGGTCCCTCCATCATCAAATTCGACATGGAGGACCAGTTCATGAGCATGCGGGCCTACAACCGCCTGCCGGACGACCTCAAGGCGGTGATGAACCTGGCGACCCGCATCTACGCGGTCGAGCGCGCCACGACGTCCACGATCAACAGCGCGAAGGCCGTGGGTATCATGCGACAGGCGGGGGTCAAGTTCGCCGCGCTGCCGCCCGAGGACCTCGACACGATGAAGAAGATCTCGAGCGAGGCTCTCGAGCGCATGGCGGGGAAGGACGAGGACACGCAGCGCGTGCTCAAGATCATCTCCGACACGCGCGATATCCTCGGCCTGCGCCCTGCCGAGATCTGATCGCGGCTGACCGTTTCGAGACCCCTGCCGCGCAGGCCATCGGGGGCGGCTCTCCGGAGCCGCCTCGCGCTGCGCACGCGCCCTTCCCAAGGATCATGCAATGAGAGCCTACCGGCTCGCCGTCCAGGCGATCGAGGCGCTGAACGGCGCCATCGGCCGTGTGACGGCCGTCTCCCTCCTCGGCCTGATCGGGTTGGTTGTCTGGGAGGTGTTCCAGCGCTACGTGCTGCAGGCACCGACCACCTGGAGCAACGAGCTCGTCGGCTATGTCTTCGCCGGGTACATCCTGCTCGGCGGCGGCTACACGCTGCTGCACCGCGATCACGTGGCGATGGACATCGTCTATGCACGGCTCAGCCCGCGTGCGCAGGCGACGCTCGACGTCCTGACCGCCGGCTTCGTCATTATCTACTGTGTCGTGCTGCTGCGGGAGACCGCGGTGATGACCTACGAGGCCTGGGAGACCGGGCAGCGCGCCAATTCCGACTGGAGCCCGCCGCTGTTTCCCGTCTACCTCGTCCTGCCGGTCGGCGCGGCGCTGATCCTGCTGCAAGCACTCGCCAAGCTCGTGCGCGACCTCCACATGGCCTTCACGGGGCAGGTGCTGCTTCCCGAGCCCAGGAGTATGGCTGGAGAGGAGCCGGCGCTGTGAGCATCGAACTCATCACCGTCCTTCTCTTCGGCTCCTTCCTTCTCCTCATGGTGGCCGGCGTTCCGCTGGTCTTCTCACTCGGCGGCTCCGCGGTCATCGGCACCTACTTCCTGTGGGGGCCGGACGCGCTCTACGCCGTCGGCATCCGTACCTTCAGCTCGGCCACCAGCTTCGTCCTGCTGGCGATCCCCATGTTCATCTTCATGGGGGCGATGCTCGAGCGCTCCGGGATCGCCAGCGATCTCTACGCGATGATGCAGAAATGGCTCGGCGCGGTCCGCGGCGGCCTCGCCGTCGGCACGATCTTCGTCTGCACCATCTTCGCCGCGCTGGTGGGGGTCAGCGGCGCCGCCACCGTGACCATGGGGCTGGTGGCGCTGCCGTCGATGCTGAACCACAAATACGACAAGGGCATCAGCCTCGGCAGCATTGCCGCCGGCGGCGCGCTCGGCGTGCTGATCCCGCCCAGCGTCCTCATGATCGTGCTCGGCCTCTACACCAACACCTCGGTCGGGATGCTGTTCATGGGCGGCATCACCGCGGGCCTCGTGCTCGTCACCCTGTTCACCATCTACATCCTGGTCGTATCCGCCATCTGGCCGCATCTCGGCCCGGCGGTTCCCGAGGACGAGCGCGCGAGCTTTCCGGAGAAGCTGGCGGCGCTGCGATCGGTCATCCTGCCGATCATGCTGGTCGTGGTCGTGCTCGGCAGCATCATCGCCGGCGCGGCGACGCCGAGCGAGGCGGCCGGCCTTGGGGCCTTCGGCGCGATGCTCTGCGCCCTCGTGAAGGGGCGGCTGACCTGGGCCACCGTCTACGAGTCCTGCAAGATCACGCTGCGGCTGAGCTGCATGGTCATGTGGATCGTCTTCGCGGCCGCGATCTTCACCTCGCTCTACGCCGCGGTGGGTGCCGACCAGCTGGTGCGCGACGCGCTGTCCCTGCTGCCCGGCGGCAGGTGGGGCGTGCTGATCGGCATGCAGGTGATCTGGCTCATCATGGGATGCTTCCTTGATCCCATCGGCATCATGATCCTCACCGCGCCGCTCTTCTTCCCCATCGCAACCCAGCTTGGCTTCGATCCGGTCTGGCTGGGCGTGCTCTTCGTGGTGAACATGGAAATGGCGTTCCTTACGCCACCCTTCGGCTTCAACCTTTTCTACATCCGCAGTGTGGCGCCGCCGAATGTGAGCATGGCGGATATCTACCGCTCGGTTGGGCCCTTCGTGGCGCTCCAGGCGCTGGCGATGGCGCTGATGATCATCTTCCCGGAGCTGATCACCTGGCTTCCCTACACGCTGATGCGCTGACGGCCCCATCCGCCCGGCGCGCCCCGGGCCAAGTCGGGCGGAGGTCGCGATGGTCGCAGCTGGGCCTTGGTGCATCCCGTCGGATGCGCCCCGGGATTGGATCGTCGCCAAGGGCATGGCGGCCGATCTTCGGCGTCGACGTGCCGGGCGCTGCCAAAATTGGGACGGCGAGTGCTCGCAAAGCTGCTCATGCAGCGGGATCCACCGAAGCGGGTCGGCCGGGAGCGTCAGCAATCGGGCTTTCTCCTGAGATTCGGGGGCAAGTTCCGTGAGAGGACCGGCAGCCCCGCTGGCCGCAGCAGCATGGCAGGCGGCGAAGCGCTTGCGCCGCTGGCCGCGCCAGGCCCGGCGCAGGCCGGCATGATGCGGGCCCGCAGGGCTAGCGCCTGTGCCGTCCCGCCCCCCAGCCTGGCGCGGTCAACCGCGGTCAGGCTGATTGGAACACCATGCGGGCTGGGCATCGGCGCCTCCCGGCCAAGCGGCCGCACTACAGCGGATCGCGTTCCTGTCTGAACGCCCATCCGCTGGTGCTCTTTGCTTTTCGAGCAGAGCCTCGCTCCCGGGCGTTCACGCCCGTCCGCGATCTGCTCTATCCCAGTCCGCAACTCGTGCCCGGCCAGATCAGGCGGATGCCGCAGGCCTGGCGCCCGGGTGAACCGCTGTTCAGCATGTGCTAACTGATCCCGTCTAGGATCGGCTGCACCACCCGCGGGGCAAAACGCGACCGCCTACTTTGCAATCCGGTTTTCCGGATGTCGCAGCGGAGATGCCGATCATGCCCCAGTCAACCGAATTTCGCGACCCATTGCCGCGAGTCTGGGATCCTGCATCCCGCATCGGCGACATGCTGCACGGCAAGCGCGGGTTGGTCGTCGGGATCGCGAATGATCAGAGCATTGCCTATGGATGCGCCGCGAAGCTGCGCGCCTTCGGTGCCGATCTCGCCATCACCTACTTGAATGCGAAGGCGGAGCGCGTGGTCCGACCTCTGGGCATGGATCTGGGCGCAGACCTGATCCTGCCTCTCGATGTCGAGCAGCCAGGCCAGATGCAAGCCGTTTTCGATCGGATCGGCGACGCCTGGGGCGGGCTCGATTTCGTCATTCATTCCATTGCCTTTGCGCCCCGCGCGGATCTGCATGGACGCGTCGTTGATGTCTCGCTTGATGGCTTCCAGCAGGCCATGCGCGTCTCCTGCTACTCCTTCATCGAGATGGCACGGCTCGCCGAGCCGTTGATGCGCCCGGGCGGCAGCCTCGTCACCATGTCCTATTACGGAGCGGACAAGGTTGTCGGGAACTACAACCTCATGGGACCGGTCAAGGCGGCGCTGGAGGCGAGCGTGCGCTACCTCGCCCATGATCTGGCGCCGCGCGGCATCCGCACCTATGCCGTCTCGCCCGGCCCGCTGAGGACCCGCGCCGCGGGCGGCATCGCCCGTTTCGACGACCTGGTCGAGAGCGCCGTCCAGCGCGCGCCGGCACGTCGCCTGGTCGATATCGCAGAGGTCGGGCGGGTCGTCGCCTTCCTGGTCGGCGGCGCCGCCTCCGGGATAACCGGCGACACGATCTTCGTGGATGGCGGCCTGCACAACGTCGCTTGAACCGGAGGCATTCCAGCATGCGCAGAAGCATCAGCGCGGCCGAGGCAGCCGCCATGATCCCGGACGGAGCCAGGCTGATGATCGCTGGCTTCGTCGCCGTCGGTTCTCCGGAGCGGATCATCGACGCGCTGGTCGCGCGCGGCGCGCGCGACCTCACCGTCATCGCCAATGATACGGCGCGGCCCGGTCTCGGCATCGGCAAATTGGTCGAGGCGGGCTGCGTCGCCCGCGCGATCGTCTCCCATATCGGCACCAACCCGGTGACGCAGAAGAAGATGCTGGCAGGTGAGCTCGAGGTGGAGCTGGTGCCGCAGGGGACGCTGGCCGAGCGCGTTCGCGCCGGCGGCGCCGGCCTCGGCGGCGTGCTGACGCCGACCGGCCTCGGCACGCTCGCTGCCGAAGGCAAGCAGGTGATCGAGGTCGAAGGCCGGCCCTACCTCCTCGAGACGCCGCTGCGGGCCGATTTCGCGCTGCTGCATGCGCAGGAAGCCGATCACGAGTTCAATCTGACCTACAGGCTGACGGCGACGAACTTCAATCCGCTGATGGCCATGGCGGCGGAATGCGTCATCGCAGAGGCGGTGGAGACCGTGCCGGTCGGCGTCATCCCGCCCGATGCCGTGCGGACGCCGGGCCTCCTGGTCGACCATCTCCTGGAAAGGGCGCACTGATGGACGCCAGGGAGATGATCGCGCGGCGTGCCGCACTGGAACTGCGCGACCGCACCCTCGTCAATCTCGGCATCGGCCTCCCGACGCTCGTGGCACGCTTCGTGCCGCACGGCCTGCGCGTGGCCTTCCAGAGCGAGAACGGCATCCTGGGCTTCGGCGCCCGCCCGCCCGAGGGCATGGAGGACCCGAACCTCACCGATGCCGGCGGCGGCTTCATCAGTGCCGAGCCGGGCGCCGCCAGCTTCGACAGCGCCATGTCCTTCGCGCTGATCCGTGGCGGGCATCTCGACATGACGGTCCTGGGCGGCCTGCAGGTGGATGCGGCGGGCCGGCTGGCGAACTGGATGGTGCCCGGCCAGCTCGTCCCCGGCATGGGCGGCGCCATGGACCTCGTCACCGGCGCGCGCCGCGTCATCGTCGCCATGCAGCATGCCGCGCGCGGCGAGTCGAAGATCGTGCCCAGGCTGAGCCTGCCGCCGACCTCCGAGCGGCGTGTCAGCCTGGTCATCACCGACCTGGCAGTCATCCAGCCGACGCCGGAAGGGCTGCTCCTGCGCGAGCGCGCGCCCGGCATTCCCGTCATGGCGATCATCGCTGCCACCGCCGCCCCGCTGATTATCCCGGGCGAGGTACCGGAAATGCCCCTGGACGGCCCCGCGCGGGCGGCCGCTTGAGGCGGGAGGAAAGGCACCATGGACAAGCGAGTGCTGGTCGGCCATTGCTGGGACGAGTTGCGGCCCGGCCAGAGCGCAAGGCTGGAGCGCGCCTGCACCGCGAACGACCTGCTGGTCTTCGCGCATGCCTCGGGCAACCACAATCCGCTGAACCTGCCCGGCCTCAACGAGGCGGAAGAGGAGCGCGAGCCGATCGCGCCGAGCATGTGGGGCGGGTCCCTCTTCTCCGCCGTGCTCGGCAACCTGCTGCCCGGCCCGGGGACCGTCTATCTCGGCCAGACGCTGCGCTTCCATGAGCGGGCGCATCCCGGCGACATGCTGGTGGCGGAGGTGACGGTACGCGCCAAGCGGCCGGGCCGCGTGGCCGAGCTCGACTGCCGGCTCACGCGGAGCGACGGGACGCTGATCGCCGAGGGCATCGCCGAAGTCCTTGCGCCGGAGCGGCCCGTCATTGCCGAGGATGTCGTGCTGCCGGACCTGGCACTGCGGCGCCGCGGCAAGTTCGACCGCCTGCTCGCCGCCTGCCGCGGCCTGCCGGCCATGCCCACCGCGGTGGTCGCGCCGACGGACGAGCCCTCGCTCGCAGGCGCGCGGGAGGCGGTGCAGGAAGGCCTGATCGAACCCCTGCTCGTGGGACCGGCCGCGGCAATCCGCGCCGTGGCCGCGCGCATCGGCTGGGACCTGGCCGGCGCCCGGATCGAGGACGTCGCCGATCCGCATGCTGCGCCCGCGCGTGCCGTCGCCATGGTGCATGAGGGCGCCGCCCAGGCGATCATGAAGGGCAACATCCATTCCGACGAGGTGCTGCACCACGTGACCAGGGCGGAAGGCGGGCTCCGTGCCGGCCGGCGCATCAGCCATGCCTTCGTGCTCGACGTGCCGGGACGGGAGGGGCTGCTGCTGGTCACCGATGCGGCCATCAATATCCTGCCGGATCTCAAGACCAAGGCCGACATCATCCAGAATGCGATCGACCTGTCGCACGCCATCGGCCTGCAGCAGCCCCGCGTGGGCATCCTCTCCGCGGTCGAGACGATCAACCCCGCCATCCCCTCCACCCTCGATGCCGCCATCCTCGCCAAGATGGCGGATCGCGGGCAGATCACCGGCGGGCTGGTGGACGGGCCGCTGGCGATGGACAATGCGGTGGATCTCGGCGCGGCCCGCATCAAGGGCATTGCCTCGGAGGTTGCCGGCCGCGCCGACGTGCTGGTCGCGCCGAACCTCGAGGCCGGCAACATGCTCGCCAAGCAACTCGTCTTCCTCTCGGGCGCGGAGACGGCGGGGCTCGTCGTCGGTGCGCGGGTCCCAGTGATGCTCACCAGCCGTGCCGACGACGCGCAGGCCCGGCTGATGTCGGCCGCCCTTGCCGTGCTGTTCAGCCACTGGCGCAGAAGCCGGGGATCGTGCCCCGCGGCCGGGAGGGCCGCATGAGCGACCTCATCCTGGTCCTGAATGCCGGCTCCTCCTCGATCAAGTTCGAGGTCTTCGAAGGATCGGCGCTGCGCCTCCTCTGGTTGGGCCAGATGGAAGGCATCGGCGCCGCGCCGCATTTACTTGTCCGCGATGCCGCCCGTCGCAGCCTCGCCGACCGGCGCTGGACGACGGATGACGCGCCCGGGGACCATGCGGCTGCGCTCGGTATCATCATGGACTGGCTGAAGGGCGTCATGACGGGCCGGCGGGTCTCGTCCATTGGCCACCGGGTCGTGCATGGCGGTCCCGACTTCGCGGCGCCGGTCGTGATCACCGCGGCGGTGCTGCGCCGCCTGGAGGCTCTGGTCGCTCTCGCGCCGCTGCACCAGCCGCACAACCTGGCCGGGATCCGGGCGGCCATGGAGCATTTCCCCGGCGTGCCGCAGGTGGCCTGCTTCGACACCGCCTTCCACCGCGGCCATCCCTGGGAGGCGGACAGCTTCGCCCTCCCGGTCGAGTTCTACGACCGCGGCATCCGGCGATACGGTTTCCACGGCCTGTCCTACGAATACATCGCGCGACGCCTGGCAGCCGAGGATCCGGCGCTCGGGCGCGGTCGCCTCGTCGTCGCCCATCTCGGCAATGGCGCGTCGCTCTGCGCCATTCGCGACGGCCGGAGCCTGGACAGCACCATGGGCTTCACCGCGCTCGACGGCGTGCCGATGGGCACGCGCTGCGGCCAGATCGACCCGGGCGTGGTGCTGCACCTGATGCAGGCCGAGGGCATGACGCCCGCCGAGGTCGCCCGGCTTCTCTACAAGGAGAGCGGTCTGAAGGGCCTCTCGGGCCTCAGCCAGGACGTGCGGGATCTCGAGGCCAGCGACCGGCCCGAGGCGTCGCGCGCCCTGTCCTACTTCGCCTGGCGTGTCCGGCGCGAGATCGGCGGCATGGCCGCGGTGCTGGGTGGGCTCGACGCGCTCGTCTTCACCGCCGGCATCGGGGAGAACGCGGCGGGACTGCGGGCGAGGATCTGCGACGGCCTCGGCTTCCTCGGCATCAGCCTCGATCCGCAGCGGAACGCCAGGGGGGCGGCGGAGATCTCCGCGACTGCCACAGCCGTCAAGGTCCTGGTCCGCCACACCGATGAGGAACGGATGATCGCCGAGCACGTGCTGGCCACCCTGGCCGCCGGCCATGCTGCCGCTGCCTGACGGACATCCGAAGCTGCGCGAACCCGATACAGAGGCGTCCCATGGACACGAGATTCGATATGGTTGCGGCTGACCTGCCTGGCGCAGGCGTCCTCTCCGGGGCGCTGAGACAGCAGCAGGTGCTGACGCGGGTCGCCGGCGAGCAGGCGCGCACCCTCTGGCCACGGCTCGGTCAGCGTGCCGCCGCGCCGCTCCGGCCGCTGCCCGTGAAGCCTCCCCTGAACCTGTGGCAGGACGCCCTGGCCTACGGCATCGACAGCCTGCAACGCCAGGTGCTGTTCTGGGATACGATGCGGCGTGCCGGCAACGGCCTGCTCGAACACGAGCGGCGCGGCTGCCCGCCGGTGCTCGCCTTCGAGTACGACATCGTGATGGACGGGCGCAGCCTGGCGCGTCCCGTCAACTATGCCCTGGTGCGGATCAGGGTGCCCGACGGGTGCCCGTCCACTGATCCCATGCTGCGGCCCTTCGTGGTGATCGATCCCCGCGCCGGGCACGGCGCCGGGATCGGCGGCTTCAAGACCGACAGCGAGGTCGGCGTCGCGCTGCGCGCGCGCCACCCGGTTTATTTCGTCATCTTCTTCCGGGACCCGGAGCCGGGGCAGACCATCCTTGACGTGACCGCGGCCGAGCGGGAGTTCCTGCGCGAGGTGATGGCCCGCCATCCCGAGGCGCCGAAGCCCGTGGTCCTCGGGAACTGCCAGGGAGGCTGGGCGGCCATGCTGCTGGCCGCCACCGCGCCCGAGCTGGTGGGACCGCTCGTGCTGAACGGGGCGCCGCTGTCCTACTGGGCCGGGCGCACCGGCCGGGCCGCGATGCGCTACATCGGCGGCCTGGCTGGCGGCAGCTGGCCGGTGGCGCTGCTCTCGGACCTCGGCAATGGCCGCTTCGACGGCGCGCATCTCGGGCTCAACTTCGAGGCGCTGTCGCCTGGTAACACCTGGTTCCGGAAGTATTTCGACATCTATTCCAAGGTGGACACCGAAGCCGAGCGCTTCCTGGAATTCGAGCGCTGGTGGAGCGGGCTGTTCCTGATGAACGGCGCGGAGATCCGCTGGATCGTGGAGAACCTCTTCGTCGGCAACCGCCTCGCGCGCGGCGGGATCGTCTCGGAGACGGGTGAGCCCATCAGCATCCGTTCCCTGCATTCGCCGGTTATCGTCTTCGCCTCCGAGGGCGATCACATCACCCCCCCGGGGCAGGCGCTGCGCTGGATCGCCGATGTCTACCGCGACGAGGACGACATCAAGGCGGCCGGGCAGACCATCGTCTACCTGCTGCACGACACCGTCGGGCATCTCGGCATCTTTGTCTCCGCGAGCGTGGCCCGGAAGGAGCACAGCGGGATCGCCTCCATCCTCGAAGTGATCGAGGCGGTGGCGCCCGGCCTCTACGAAATGCGCATCACCGGCACGGAGGAGGAGGGATATCAGGTCGATCTGCAGGAGCGGAGCCTGGCCGATGTGCGCGCCATCTCCGGCGACGATGCCGCGGCGGATGCCTTTGCCGCCGTTGCCGAAGTGTCGGGGGCGGCCAGCCGGGTGTACGATGCCGGCGTCGCGCCGATCCTCCGTCCGATGGTGACCGAACCGGCCGCCGAACTCGGCAGAAGGCTGCACCCTCTGCGGCTTCGCCGCTACGTGGTGAGCGACGCCAATCCCGCCCTCGCGGCATTGCCAGCCCTGGCGGAAGCGGCGCGCCGGGCCCGGCGGCCAGCACCGCCCGAAAACCTGTTCCGGCAGATGGAGCAGATCTGGGCCCAGCAGGTCGAGCATACGCTGGATACCTGGCGCGACCTGCGGGACGGGGCGACCGAGGCCCTCTTCTTCGGCGCCTATGGATGGCTGGCCGCCTTCGGCATCGGCCGGAGCGCCCGTGAGCCGGCCGCAGAGGCACGACCGGGCGCCACGAGGGAGGTCGACACGACCGGCTTGGCGGCCCGCTGCCGGGAAGGCGGCTATGCCGAAGCCGTCATCCGCATGATGTTGCTGCTGGCCCGGGCACGGGGCGGCGTCCGGCGCTCGAAGCTGGAACGGTCCAAGTACCTCCTCAGCTCGCAACTGCCCTTCGCAGCCATGTCCGAGACAGGCCGGCTGGAGCTTATCCAGACCCAGACCAGGTTGGTCTCGCTTGCGCCCGAGGAGTGCCTGGCCAGCCTTCCCGTATTGCTGCCCGCACCGGAGGAGCGAAAGCGGGCGGTTGACGTCGTCCAGCAGGTCGCCGGCCCCATGGAGGACCTCGACGACCGGACGAGAGAGATGCTCCGTCGCATCCACGCCGTGCTGGGTTTCGAATGCCTGGAACTGGCGGAGGCGATGTGAGCACAGGCTGACTTGCCCGACCCGCAGGGATGCTGCTCCGGCTCCCTCTCTGCCGTCATGGCCATTGGGGCGGAAGGGCCATGCCGAGAAGCGGAGGATTGGCGGCTCATCGCGACCGCCGAGGCGTGAGGACGAGCCAGAACCACGCCACCCCGGCCGTCCGGGAACCGGCTGCCGCCGAGGCGTCTGCCGAGCCGGCGGTGCGCGGCATCCGGCGCGCCCCCGCAAGCAGTTTCGGGCCGGGGAGAGGATCCGCATTCTGCCGGCGGGCCTGCATGGCGAGGAGAGCGTCGCCGGGCTGCGCCGGCGCGAGGGGATCGCGGAGAGCCCGTACTACGCTTGGTCGAAGGAGATCCTTGAAGCCGGACAGTGACGGTTCGCCGGCGGCACGGCCCCGTGCTACGGCCACCGGCAAGTCGAAGCCCTGGGCCAAGAAGCGTGCAGCCTGCTCACGCCGGAGCAGGGAACAGCGGCATTCCAGGCGGCTGCATCAGCCGCCTAACGGTGCCCGCGGAGGCGGCTCTTCCGCAGAAAGCGTGGAAGAAGGCTGTCGCAGCGTCCACCGCCGGGACCGGGCGAGGACCGAACCCCGGTTCCTCCCTGGCACCCTCAGGCTTCAACGCTTCAGGCCGCGGCAATGCGAAACGGCGGAGACAGCGCCTACAGGCCGGTTCCACGATTTCTGCGGAAGAGCCGCGGAAGCGGGGGAGGGCCGCGGGATGTCGAGCTCATCTCATGGTGATCGGCACTCGGCATCCGGCAGCGGGCAGCCGACAACCAGGGGCGCGATACTGCGCGGGAAGGCCCGAGTCCCAATCACGGTGCCGGGGCGGACCGCGGGTCGCAGGGGCACGGTCCGGGCCTGTCGCCCCGCCGCGGTAAGGCAGGCGCCGTGCCGGCGCTGCCGAAGGCGATCCGGGGCGGCGGACCGGCGTTGCTCGGGGCCAGACGCAGCGCATCGCAGCATGAGGAGGACGTCACCCCTGCCGCCGACCCCAGACCCGCAAGCGAGTGGCCGCTCCCTCACGCCCGAGCAGGCCGTCGGGCGCCTCGAGGAGATGCACGGGGCCGCCGTGGAGGCGATGCGCATCGCCCTCAGGCGCTTCCTGGCCGGCGGGCCGCCGCCCGATGCCGCGGAGCGGGCGCGGTTCCGCTATCCCGAGCTCCGGCTGACCTATGACCCGAGCGGTGTCGAGCCGCCCGCCACGCGCCGGGCCTGGGCGAAATTCCAGGCCGCCGGCGCCTATGCCGTCACCGTCACCCAGCCCGGCTTCTTCCGGCCCTACCTGCTCGAGCAGCTCCGGCCACTGACGGAGGACTTCAGGGCCAGCATCGAGGTGGGCCCGAGCGGGCAGGAGATTCCCTACCCCTATGTCCTGGAGCGCGGCGACGAGCTCGACGGCAACGGCGTCGCCGCGGCCAGCCTCGCCCGGCATTTCCCCACCCCCTCGCTCGCGGCGGTGGGCGATGAGGTGCCGGACAGCCTCTGGCGGTTCGAGCCCGGGCAGCCGCGCCCCCTCGCATTGTTCGACGCCGTCCGGGTTGACTACTCGCTCCGACGCCTGGTCCATTACACTGGCACCGACTGGCGCCGGGTGCAGCCCTGGATCCTGCTGACCAATTATCACCGCTACGTGGACCAGTTCGTCCGCTGGGCGCTGGCGGAACTCGCCGCCGCGGACAGCCCCTGGCAGCGCCTCGTCCTGCCCGGCGGCGTCGAGGTGGAACGCGGCGGCGACCCGGCCGCGGCGGAGGCCCTGGCCGCCTCCGCCCTCTGGCACCGCTACCAGATGCCGGCCTATCACCTGATGCGGCGGGATGGGACGGGCGGCGTCACGCTGGTCAATATCGGCGTCGGGCCGTCCAACGCCAAGAACATCACCGACCATCTGGCGGTGCTGCGGCCGCATTGCTGGCTCATGGTCGGGCATTGCGCCGGCCTGCGGCAGTCGCAGGCGATCGGCGACTATGTGCTCGCGCATGGCTATCTGCGGCGCGACCGCATCCTGGACGACCTGGTGCCGCCCGAGATCCCCGTCCCGGCGCTGGCCGAGGTGCAGGTGGCGCTGCAGGAGGCGGCGGCACGGGTAACGGGCGAGCAGGGCGAGGACCTGAAGCGGCGGCTGCGCACCGGCACGGTCGTGACCTATGACGACCGCAATTGGGAACTGCGCTGGTCGCGGGAGCGGCGGCGCATCAACCTCTCCCGCGCCATCGCGGTGGATATGGAAAGCGGCACGCTGGCGGCCCAGGGCTACCGCTTCCGGGTGCCCTATGGGACGCTGCTCTGCGTCTCCGACCGGCCGCTGCATGGCGAGATCAAGCTGCCCGGCACCGCGAGCGCCTTCTACGAGCGCGCCGTGGGCCAGCACCTCACCATCGGCCTTGCCACGCTCGACATCCTCCGCGGGCAGCTCGCCTCCCTGCATTCGCGCAAGCTGCGCAGCTTCGACGAGCCGCCCTTCCGGTGAGCGGCGCCGTGGCGGGGATGCGAGAGAGCCGATGATGCCGGCCGGCATGGGGCCCGGCGTGCAGCCGCCATCGGCGGCTGAGGCTGCATCGGCGTGGCGGCAGTGATGCGGGACAGCATGATGCGCGCCTTGCGCATCCTGACCTACAACGTGCGCCGCTGCGTCGGCGGCGACGGGCGCGCCGACCCGTCGCGCATCGCCGAGGTCATCGCGCGCCACGCGCCCGACATCGTGGCGCTGCAGGAACTGGATGTCGGGCGCGCCCGCACCGGCCATGTGGATCAGGCCCATGCCATCGCGCACCACCTCGCCATGGCTTTCCATTTCCATCCGGCGATCACGGTGGAGGAGGAGCGCTATGGCGACGCCATCCTGACCGCGCTGCCGGTCCGCCTGGTGAAGGCGGGGCCGCTTCCCGGCCTGCCGCACCGCCCCCGGCTGGAGGCGCGCGGCGCGCTCTGGGTCGCGGTGGATCTCGGCGGTGGAGTCGAATTGCACGTGATCAACACGCATCTCGGGCTGCGCGCGGCCGAGCGCGAGGTGCAGGTCGAGGCGCTGCTGGGCGGGGGCTGGCTCGGCCATCCGGAATGCCGCGGGCAGCGGGTGGTGCTGCTCGGCGACTTCAACGCCATGCCGCGCTCGCGCGCCTATCTGCGGCTGGCCGGACGGCTTCGCGATGCGCAGCGCGCGCTGCCGGAACACCACCGGCCGCACCCCACCTTCCCCGCGCGCTGGCCGATGCTGCGCATCGACCACGTCTTCCTCGGCGAGGGGATCGAGGCGCTGCGCGCCGAGGTGCCGCGCGGCATGCCGGAGCGCGTGGCCTCCGACCACCTGCCCCTCGTCGTGGACCTGCGGATCGCCACCACCGGCCCGGCCTGAGAGACCCAACCGCCGCAGGACTCGGCGGGCGCTTGCGTCGCAGGCTCAGGCGTGGCGCCAGCCTGCTGCCCGACGAACACGGGATCCTGCCCTGTGGAGGTTGACCGGCGGCCTGAATGTTCCGTTCGCGCCGGGTGCCCGAACGGCGCCGCCGTCGGTGGGGCGCGGCCAGGCTCTGCGGAGGACACCGCCCGGCGATGGAGGGGCCGTTGACGGGCCAGCATCGACGGCCGCTGGCATGGCCGCGGCGCCGGGCCCGCTCCGCTCACCGCCGGCGCCAGGGTCGCCAGGCATCGTCCGGGCCACGGGGATCGCCCAGATGGAACCGGGCCACCAGCGCGCCGAAGGGGCCGGCCCGACCGGGGCGGATCGGGCGCAGCCGCCGGCGCGTGTCGGGTACGCCGGCCTCCAGCGCCTCTATGCCGCGGATCAGGCCGCCGCCCGCCGCGAAGGCCACCCTGGCGGCTTCGGTGTCCAGCCCGACATAATGGCCGATCAGGTGGTGGCGGAACCGCCGGATCGCCGCCTCCACGCGCGTGCCCTCCGGCCCGTCCGGCGCCTCGGCGACGAGGTCGCATTCGGTGTCATAGCCGCCGGAGCGGTTGTTCAGATTGGCCGAGCCGACCCGCAGCAGGCGGTCGTCGATGATGGCGACCTTGGAATGCACGATGATGATGCGGCCGTTCGGCGTCCGCGGGGCATAGGCACGGAAGCGGCCGCGGCCGGCATCGGCGGCGATCAGGCGCGCGATGAGGACATCGCGCGGCGCATCCATGGTCATGCGGTCGAAATAGCTCGGGCTCTCGCCGGAGACGACCAGCGCGACCTCCGGCCCGTCCGGCTCGGCGAGGCGCGCCATCAGGGCTTCGGCGAGGCATGGGGAGGCGAAGTACTGGTTCTCGAGATAGATGAAGCGGCGGGCCGCCGCGATCGCCGCGAGGTGCAGCGCCTCGGCCTCCCGTGCCGGCGGGTTGTGCAGCCAGGCTGGCTCGGTGCGGGTGACGGCCATGGGGACCCGGGTGAGGTCGGGGCACAGATCCTGTGGCCAGGGGTCCGTCGCCGCCGGTGGTGGCGGGGCGACCCGCTCCCCCGTGGCGTGGCGCCAGCGCTCGCGCGCCAGGGCGCCGAGCGCCGCGGCCGGCGCGCCGTCCACCATCATCGTGACCTCATGCCGCGGCGGGTGGCCATTGCCCGAAGGCATGACCCGGCGGGGATCCTCGTCCAGATGCGCCGGCGTGTCCCAGCGATTGGCGGCGAAATCGCCCCCGCTGCAGAAGGCGACCGCATCATCGATGACAAGCAGCTTCTGGTGATGGCAGGCCCCGAAGGGCAGCGAGGCATCAAGGCGGCAGCGGACGCGGCCGCCCGCGGCCCGGAACCAGTCCGGTGCCCGCCGCGGGAACAGCCCCTCACGGGTGGCAAGGAGCGGCAGCGGCATGTCCCAGACCAGCACGCGGATATCGAGGTCCGGGCGGCGCTCGGCCAGGGCATTCAGCAGGGGGCCGATCGCATCCGGCCAGGGCTCCGCCTGGCTGTCGCCTGCATCCGGGCACAGCCGGGTGCGCGGGTCGAAGTCCCAGCCCAGCAACAGGATCGAATGCCGGGCGCGCAGCATCGTGGCCCGCGCGGCGGCGAAATAGTCGGCGGTGTCGAGCAGCAGCGACGCGCGTTCCGCCAGGCCGGCCTGCCAGCACGTCATGCCCGGCCGGAGCAGCGATGTGGTCGCGGCCGTGGTCGGGGTGTCAGCCGCCGGAACGGCCCCGGGCCGGAGAGTGCTGAGGCTGGGCACCGATCTCCCGTTGACCGTTATGGTTCGTCGATCTGCATGAGACACGTTTCCCCCGCGTGAGTTCCCCGGGATTGGCGCCTTGGCGGGATCGTGCCCATTCCGGGCCGGCGAGCATTCCATGGCGTCATCCCTCGCGCCGCCGCCGGCGCCACCAGGTGGTCAGCAGCGACAGCACCGCCAGCC
Source organism: Roseicella aerolata (assembly GCF_020523605.1). Classification (GTDB taxonomy): domain Bacteria; phylum Pseudomonadota; class Alphaproteobacteria; order Acetobacterales; family Acetobacteraceae; genus Paracraurococcus; species Paracraurococcus aerolatus. The sequence goes on from NZ_JAJAQI010000034.1 coordinate 16,986, forward strand.
CGGTCAGCGGCAGCAGCACCGATGGGGAGAGGACCGCCGACAGGTCGGGCGTCTCGCCATGCGCGAAGATGTCGTCGAGCCCGGCGCCCAGGCTGGCAAAGACCGCCGTGCCCGGCAGGATACCCAGCGCCGTTCCGGTGGCGAAGGGCAGCAGGCGCATCCCGACCAGGGCGGGTGCGATGGTACCCAGCCAGTAGGGCACGATCGGGAGCAACCGGAGCGAGAGCAGGTACCAGCCGCCATCGCGTTCCAGCCCCGGCCGCAGCGTCTCGACCAGGCGGCCGGCATGGCGCGCCACCACCGGGGCCAGCGCCGACCGGACCGCGAGGAACAGCAGGCAGGCGCCGGTCGTCGCCGCTGCCGCCGCGAGTGCCGTGCCGAGCCAGAGGCCGAAGAGCAGGCCGCCCGCCATGGTCAGCACGGGGCCGGCGGGCACCGCCAGGGCAATCGCCCCGGCATAGGTCCCGACATAGAGCAGCGCCGCCGCGACCGGCCTCGCCGCCACCAGTTCAGCCAGCGCCCTGCGGTATTCCGCCAGCGCGGCGAGCGAGAGCTGCCGGTGCAGGCCCAGCGCGAAGATCAGGAGGATGGCCGCCAGCAGCAGCGCCAGCGGCCAGAACCGGCGCAGGCCGGGCCGGCCTGCAACCCGGCTCGGCGCCCTGGCCGCCTTTCCGGGATGCCCGTGGGCCTGGAGTCCCGAGCCTTCGGCATCGGCGGAGCCCTGTCGCGGTCTGGCGGCCATTCTCCCGCTTCCCTGGAGGTGGGAAATGGCCCGGCCCTGGCGGGGCGCCGCCGGCACCGTGGTCCATCCCGGTCAGTCGAACACCGCCGCGGGTGGCCGGGTGCGCGGACACGGCAAAAAGAGGCCGGGCGCCCGCCCTGCCTGCCGGAGGTGCCGACGATCCGCAGGCGGCCGGGCGGGGGCGTTCGGGCGGCGATGCGCGCCGGCGATGCGGGGGTGGACAGCGCCCTGGCCGAGCGCACCATCGGGTTTCTGCTCTCTCGTCGCGAGGGTGCGCTGTTCGCGTCCGGGGAGGATGGCAGGCGCCGCCGGGACGACATCGCGTCTCTGGCGGAGATCTGCGGGATGGGCGGCGCCCATCCGCTGGTCCGCCGGCCCGCCCGCCGACGCGGTTTGCCCATGGCTGGCGCCGGAACCGCCTTGATGAGGCATGCCCTGCCCCGGGCAGCCGCATCCCGTGCCGCCGGGCGAGCCGCGCCGGGATTCCGGTCCCGCGGAACCCATGACGGCCGGCCCGGTTTCGCAGGCATACCGTCCCGGAAGGAGTGGTGCATGCGCAGGCGGGCGGCAGCCTGGATCGCGATCTACCTGCTTCTGGTGCTTGCACCGCAGGCCGTGCTGCTGCTGGGCGAAGTGCCGCCCGGCCGGGAGTTCTGGTGGGATTTCTCCATGGCGCTTGGCTTCGCCGGCATGGCGATGATGGGCGTCCAGTTCGCCCTGACCGCAAGGCTGCGGCCTCTGACCGCGCCCTTCGGCATCGACATCATCTACCTGTTCCATCGCTACCTCGCCTGGATCGCGCTCGCCCTCGTCCTCGTGCATTTCGGGATCCTCTGGCTGGGCTACGAGGAGGCGCTCGGCCCGACGATTGACCCGCGGGAGGCGCCCTGGGAACTGACGGCCGGGCGGGCGGCGCTGGTGCTGTTCGCGCTGGCGGTCATCACCTCGGAATGGCGCAAGCTGCTGCGCCTCGAATACGGGCTCTGGCGCTACGCCCATGTCGCCCTCGCCACGCTCGGCTTCGCCGCGGCGGTCGCGCATATCCTGGGCATCGGCTACTTCACCGCCGCGCCGGTCAAGCGCGTGCTGTGGCTTTCCGTCACGCTGGTCTGGGTGCTGCTGCTGGTCTGGGTGCGGGTGGCCAAGCCCTGGGAGCAGAAGCGGCATCCCTGGCGCGTCGTCGCGGTGCGGCCGGAGCGGAACGACACCTGGACCCTGGCGCTGGAGCCGGATGGCCATGCGGGCCTGAAGGGCTTCAGCCCCGGGCAATTCGCCTGGCTGACGCTGCGGGGCTCGCCCTTCGGGCTGCGCGAGCACCCCTTCTCCATCGCCTCGGCGCCCGAGGACCTGCCGCGCATCGAGTTCGGCATCAAGGCGCTTGGCGACTTCACCGGCCGGATCGGCGAGATCCGGCCGGGGGAGGTGGCCTATCTGGATGCCCCCTATGGCGTCTTCTCGATCGACCGCGTCCCCGACGCGGCGGGCTTCGTCGGTATCGTCGGCGGCATCGGGGTGACCCCGATGATGAGCATGCTGCGCAGCATGGCGGCGCGGGCCGACCGGCGACCGGTCTGGCTGTTCTACGGCAACAAGACCTGGGAGAAGGTCGTTTTCCGGGAGGAGCTCGAGGCGCTGCGGAGCCGCCTCGACCTCAGGCTGGTGCATATCCTGGAGGAGCCGCCGGAGGGCTGGCAGGGCGAGACCGGGCATGTGACGCGCGAATTGCTGGAGCGCCACCTGTCGCCCGAGCTGCGCCCGCGGCTGCACCATTTCCTGTGCGGCCCGCCGCCCATGACGGCGGCGGCGGAGAAGGCCCTGCACGAGCTCGGCCTCCCCGCCCACCGGGTGCAGACCGAGGTCTTCGAGCTTGTCTGACCGGGCCGGCATGGCCGGCGCCATGGTTCAGGCAGGGCAATCCGCGGGCGAGCCGCCATTCGCGCCCCGTCCGTGCCGGGGCTTTCGGCCCCATGAGGAGAGGCATCGATGCGCCGCAGGATCGCGTTCCGCCTGGCCATGCTCACCGGCGCCCTCGTCGTGCTGATGGCGTTCGGCTTCGCCGTGCTGCGGTAGAGCAGATCGCCTGAGGCCGTGAACGAGCGAAGGCGTGAATCCGCCCTGTCACCGGGAACCTGCAGCGGATGGCGCCATGCCTGGACGCCATCCGCTGGTGCTCCTTGTTTTTCGAGCAGATTCACGCTTCCGGACGTTCACGCCCGTCCGCGATCCGCTCTGGCCATGGCGGGGCCTGCGCCCTTCCCCGGCTCTCCGCCCCCGTGCTAGGCCCCGCCGCATGACCCGTCCTTCCGGCCGCGCCCCCGACGCGCTTCGCCATGTCGTCCTCGAGCCGGGCGTTGCCCGCCATGCCGAGGGTTCCTGCCGCATCCGCATGGGCAATACCGAGGTGCTCTGCACCGCCTCCGTCGAATCCCGCGTGCCGCCCTTCCTGCGCGGCAGCGGCCAGGGTTGGGTGACGGCGGAATACGGCATGCTCCCCCGCGCCACCCACACGCGGGGAGACCGGGAGGCGGCGCGCGGCAAGCAGTCCGGCCGGACGCAGGAGATCCAGCGGCTGATCGGGCGCTCGCTGCGCGCCGTGACGGACCTGAAGGCGATGGGGGAGATGTCCATCACCCTCGATTGCGACGTGCTGACGGCCGATGGCGGCACCCGCTGCGCCAGCATCACCGGCGCCTGGGTGGCGCTGCACCTGGCATTCCGCCACTGCCTGAAGATGAACGTCATCGCCCATATGCCGCTGAAGGACCAGGTGGCGGGCGTCTCCTGCGGGCTGTGGCAGGGGGAGCCGGTGCTCGACCTCGACTATGACGAGGACAGCAAGGCCCAGGCGGATGCCAATTTCGTGCTGACGGGCAATGGCGGCCTGGTCGAGGTGCAGGGCACCGCGGAGGGCGAGCCGTTCAGCGAGGCGCAGCTCATGTCCCTGCTGAAGCTTGCCCGGCACGGGACGGACCAGCTCTTCCGCCAGCAGCGCGCGGCCGTGGGCATCGGCTGATGCCGCACCGGCGCCTGGGACCGGGCCGGCTGGTCCTCGCCAGCCACAATGCCGGCAAGCTGCGGGAGGTCGCGGCGCTGGTCGCGCCGCATGGCATGCAGGTGGTCTCGGTGAAGGAGCTGGGCCTGCCGGAGCCGGCGGAGACGGAGAACAGCTTCCTCGGCAATGCCGCCATCAAGGCGCTGGCCGCGGCGCGCGCGGCCGGCCTGCCCGCGCTGGCGGATGACAGCGGCTTCTCCGTGGCGGCGCTGGGTGGCGATCCGGGCGTGCGCACGGCGGACTGGGCGGAGCTGCCCGGCGGCGGGCGGGACTATGCCATGGCCATGGCGAAGGTGGCCGCGCTGGCAGGCGGCCATCCCGATCGCCGCGCCTGGTTCACCTGCGCCCTCGTCCTCGCCTGGCCGGACGGCCATACGGAAGGGTTCGAGGGGAAGGTCCACGGCACCTGGGTCCACCCCCCGCGGGGCGAGCGCGGCTTCGGCTACGACCCGATGTTCATCCCGGACGGCCATGCCGAGACTTTCGGGCAGATGGACCCGGCGGAGAAGCACCGCATCAGCCACCGCGCCCGCGCCTTTGCCCAGCTGGCCGAAGCCTGCCTGCCCCGGCCTGGAGCGGATCGCGTTCAGAACTGAAGGCCAGTCCGCTGCAGGCCGTTGCCTGTAGGGCAGAGTCACGCGGCCGGGCGTTCACGCCCCTCCGCAATCCGCTCCAAAGCCGCTGTTGCCGAGGACCCGGCCAGATCCGGCGCGGCAGACCGCCCCCTAGAGCAGATCGCCGGCGGCCGTGAACGACCGAAGGCGTGACTCTGCTCGGAAAACAAGGAGCACCAGCGGATGAGCGTTCAGTTCTGAACGCAATCCGCTGTAGCTGACGAGACGCCGTATTGCAGCCTGCGCAGCGGGTGCCGCGGTTGAAGGCTGGCCCTGCCAGACCGTGTCGCGCGGCCTGAAGCCGTGCCGCCCGATCAGCCGAGCTGCGTTGCAGGTCTCGCGGAACTCGAGCAGGACCTGGCGCGGCGTTTCGCCGGTGCCGAAGGGCCGCGCCCCGAGCAGCTTTTCCTGGCGGGTACAGATGAAGCGCTCCGCGCGGTCATTGCCCCCGGCGCAGGGGCGAAGGCGGACGAGCTCTCGATGCCGGGGAAGCGCAGCTCCGCCTGGAAGGCGGGGGACATGTGCTGGCTGCCCTGGCCGTGGGGGCTGGGAGGATCGAGCGGCGAGGACGGCACCTCCACCCTGGTCATCGTCCACTCGGCCAGCGCCGGGTTCACCCTGCGGACGGCCCCGGCCGAGGCAAGCCGTTCCTGGCCGCACCCGGGGTAGGGGGAGGAGTTTCGCCCTGCGCGCGCTCAAATAAACTTGATATCAACTAATACGCGAGAAAGCGCCCTCCGGACAGGAGGGCATGATGCTGACCGTAAGGATCTCCCAGGATGCGTGGCAGGGAAGCGCGCAGTACACGATCACCGTCGACGGCACGCAGATCGGCGGCGTACGAACCGCGAACGCGTCGCACTCGGCCGGCAAGTACGACACCATCTCGATTCCCGGGATCGGCGCCGGGCCGCACAAGGTCGCCGTCAAGTTCCTGAACGACGCCTGGGGCGGCACGGCCGCCACTGACCGCAACCTCTATGTGGACGGGATCTATCTCGACGGCGTCAGCCAGGGCGTGAGCGCGAAGCTCAGCACCACCGGCACGCGGGACTTCAGCATCGGCACTAGCGGAGGGCAGGGCGTCGCCTATGTCGGCGAGCAGATCCTGCCGGCCGGCTGGAAGCCGGACGTCGTGGAGTCCTTCAACAGCGGCAAGGGCATCTTCTCACACAGCTGGGGCCCCGGCGTGGACACCAGCGTGAAGGGCCAGCTCACCATCCGCTCGACCTGGGACGACAAGGACAGCGGCGCGATGGTCAAGCCGGCCGGCGCCGAGAAGGGCTTCGGCTACGGCCTCTACAGCTTCACCGTCAAAGCCGAGGGACATATCGGCCCCTATGCGCTGCTCTGGCCCAGCACCGACAAGTGGCCTGGCCCGGAGCTCGACGTGCTCGAGATCCTCTCGAACGGTCAGCCCTACAGCACCGTGCACTGGAAGAACGCGAGCGGCGGCGACAGCTACAGGAGCAATATGTGGAACGGCGTCGATGAGACGCAGAAGCACACCTACTCCCTGCTCTGGGAGCACGGGCGGCTGACAGGCTTCGTGGACGGCAAGCAGATGTGGACGACGACCAGCAATGTGCCGAAGGACTACGCCCATGGCGGCGAGAACCTGGCGCCGAGCCTCGGCATGCAGACCAGATGGAACAATGGCGAGCTGGGCGGGAAAAACTGGATCACGGCCTATGAGTTCTCCTATGCCGACATGAACCCGCTGGGCTGATCCCGACCCGGGCTGCCCGAAGCGCGGCAGCCCGGGCTCCGCTCCGACGGCGCGGCACTACAGCCGTGGATTCAAGGCCGGGACGGAGGCGGCTCGAACCGGTGGCTGGCCGGATGGGAGGCAGGCGGGCCCGCGACGCATGGCGGCGTCCAGGCTTTCCCCACCGGAAAGCCCCGGGTCGATGAGGGCCGGCAGCCTGCCTCCACCATCCCGCAGGCGCCTGGATAAGCACGCGAACCCGAACAGGATCCCTGTCAGCTCGGTGGAGAACACGGCCGCCGATGCGCGCAGTGTTTCTGGTATAGCCGGACCCCAGGGCAGGCCGGGGGAGCGGGATGCACGAGGGAGACGTACAAGGCCCGGGCGCGATACCTGAGGCGTCAGCATGCTTCGTGGTGGTCGTTCAGGGCTCCACGCCCTGGGCCGGCGTGGTCGAAGGCATCGATGGCGTGAAGGAGGCGCTTCTGCAGGTCCTCTGGAAGGATCCCGGCGAGGCGGCGCTCGAGGCGGTCGCGTCCCTCCTCTCGTCGCTGGAGGAGCCGGCGGCATGGGCCAGGCACGGCTCTGGTGATGGCCGGCCCTACTGGCACTGCTGGTTCGGGTATGAGCGGGGCTCGGTTACGATCCAGCGCCTGACCGTGCCGCTGCAGTCAGAGGTGGCCATGCGCCGGTTGCGTTCCACCCTGGGCGAGATCACCGGCGTGCTGGCCGATTGCGCCGAGGAACTCCGGCAGCTCACGAATGCCGCGGCCCGGGCGGGGGCTTTCACACCGCGCCATCCCGGTCAGGGCTCCGCCTGAGGCGCCGGATCAGCGAACCGGGGCGAGGCGCCCCTGCCTGCCATGCCGCCCCCGTTCCGCGTCCATGCCGCCTTGCGGGCGACCGCTCAGCCTCCCTCCCCGCCGTTGCCCTAAGGCCGGCGCGTGCCGATCATCGCCCGGGCATCAGGAAGGACCGTCCATCATGACCCGGTCGGTGATCGGCGACGCGCCCAGGCGCTCGGAGGACCTGCGCTTCGTGACCGGCCAGGGGGCCTATCTCGACGACCTGCCCATGGGCAGGCTCGCCCATGCCGTCCTCCTGCGGTCGCCGCACGCCCATGCGGGTATCGACCGGATCGAGACCGCCGCCGCCCTTGCCGCACCCGGCGTGCTGGCGGTGCTGACGGCCGCCGATGCCAGGGCCGATGGCCTGCAGCCGCTGCGACCGACGGTCGAGGTCAATGCCCATACCGGCGAGCCCTTCGCCTTCCTGCCGCAGCCCCTGCTGGCCGAGGGCAAGGTGCGCCATGTCGGAGAGCCCGTGGCCCTGGTGGTCGCCGAGACCAGGACCCAGGCCCTGGACGCCGCCGAACTGATCGAGGTCACCTATACCGTCCTGCCGGCCGTCACCACCGCCGAGGCCGCGCGTGCGCCCGGCGCGCCGCAGATCGCCGAGGGCGTGCCCGGGAACACCTGCCTCGACTGGCACTGGGGCGACCAGGCGGCGGTGGAGGCGGCCTTCGCGGGCGCGGCGCACCGGGTCTCGGCCCGGCTGCACAACCATCGCGTCGTCACCAGCCCGATGGAGCCGCGCGGCGTGATCGGCGCCTGGGACGCCGCAGCCGGGCGCTACACGGTCACCCTCTCCAGCCAGAACATCCATGCCAACCGCGACCAGGCAGCCCGCGCGCTGGGGGTGCCGCCCGCCGCCATGCGCTTCCTCGCCCCGGATGTGGGCGGCGGCTTCGGCGCGAAGAACTTCGCCTATGCCGAGCACGCCCTGATCCCCTGGGCGGCACGCCGGGTCGAGCGGCCGGTGAAGTGGATCGCCACCCGGGCGGAAGCCTTCCTGAGCGACCACCAGGCGCGCGACCATCTGGCGGAGGCGGAGCTGGCCCTGGATGCCGAGGGCCGCTTCCTGGCGCTGCGCGTCCGCAGCGATGCCAATATCGGCGCCTACCTGATCGGCGGCACGGGCGCGGTGCAGACCAACCAGTACGTCCACCTCCAGGGCAGCGTCTATGCGATCCCGGCCGTTGCCCTGCAGGTCCGGGCGGTCCTGACGAACACCGTGCCGGTCGGCGTCACCCGCTCGCCCGGCTATGCCGAGGCCATCAATCTTCTGGAACGCCTGATCGACATCGCCGCGCGCCGGTGCGGCTTCGACCGCATGGCCCTGCGGCGGCGCAATTTCGTGCCCCCGGACGCGATGCCGATGGTGACGGCCGCCGGGATCACGGTCGATAGCGGCCGCTTCCGGGAGAGCTTCGACCGGGCGCTGCTGCTGGCCGACCTGCCGGGCTTCGCCGCGCGCCGCGCGGCCAGCGCGGCGCAGGGGAAGCTGCGGGGCCTCGGCTTCGCCTATCACATCAAGGGCACCGGCGGATCGCCGCAGGAGAATGTCGAGATCCGCTTCGAGGCCGACGGCAGCATCTCCCTGGTCACCGGGACCCAGACGATCGGCCAGGGACACGAGACGACCTTCCCGCAGATCCTCGCCGACCGGCTTGGCGTGCCGAATGCGCTGATCCGGCTGCGGCAGGGGGATACCGACCTGATCCCGACCGGCGGCGGCCATGGCAGCTCGCGCGCCACCTATATGGGCGGGACCGCGATCTGGCATGCGGCCAAGACGGTCATCGCCAAGGGCAGGCGCATCGCCGCGGCGACGCTCGGCGCCACGGAGGCCGAGCTGCGCTTCGAGGCGGGCGTGTTCTCCATCCCCGGCGGCAACCGGGCGATCGGCCTGATGGAGGCTGCGGCGCTGGCGCGGGAGGCCGGGACGCCGCTGGACACCTACCACCACTGGACGCGCGAGCACATGACATTCCCGAACGGCGCGCATGTGGTGGAGGTGGAGATCGAGCGCGAGACGGGAGCCGTCGCGCTGGTCCGGCATGCGGCCGTCGATGATTACGGCGTGCTGGTGAATCCGGTCATCGCCGCCGGCCAGGCGCATGGCGCCATGGCGCAGGGGGCCGGCCAGGCCCTGCTGGAGCAGGCGGTCTACGATCCCGCTTCGGGGCAGCCATTGACCGGCTCCTTCCTGGACTACGCCCTGCCCCGCGCCGCCGACCTGCCCTCCTTCGTGCTCGACTTCCATGCCTCCCGCTGCACGACCAACCCGCTGGGGGTGAAGGGCGCGGGCGAGGCGGCGGTCGGCGGGATCTTCCCCGCCATCGGCAACGCGATCCTGGATGCGCTGGCGCCCCTCGGGGTGACACGCTTCGATGGGCCGGCGACGCCCGAGCGGATCTGGCAGGCGATGCGCAACCCGGCCTGATGCCTCATCCCGATCGCACGGCTTCCTCAGCCATGGCCGGCGGTCGTGCGGGCGGCATGACTCTCTCGTTGGGCGCGCAGCCGCCACGCCAACCCAGCGCGCGATACGCGCCGCGGAAGGTCAGGACTTGCCGCGGCGCGTATCAGGCGACGGGTTTCGCCTCGGCCCCGCCGGCCCTCGCCATTGCCGGCGCAGCCCGGGGCTCCGGCATGGCCAGCCAGAACAGGATCCCACCCAAGGCGGCAATCGCGGCAAGCACGAGGAAGGCGGCGTCATACCCTGCCCACGCCACCAGCCCCCCGCCGAGCGCCATGCTCGTCATGGCGCCGGTCCCGTGCACCGTGCCCACCACGCCCTGGGCGGCCGCGAAATGGCCGCTGCCGCGCGTCAGGTCGGCGACCACGATCGGGAAGAGCGCGCCGATCAGCCCCGCACCGACGCCGTCGAGCAACTGCACCCCGATCAGCCAGGCCCGGTCGTCGGAGAGGGTGTAGAGCGTCCCGCGCAGCGCCAGGGCGGCGAAGGCGGCCAGCAGCAGCGGCTTGCGTCCCCAGGCATCCGCCCGCGCGCCGACCAGCGCCGCCACCGGCACCATCACCGACTGCGCGACGATGGCGGAGGCCGCCGTCAGGGCGATGCCCTGGCCGAGATCACCCAGCGCGAGCTTCTGCGATACCAGCCCCAGCATGCAGGCATTGGCGAGATGGAACAGCGCACCGCAGATGGCGAAGACCAGCAGGGGCCGGGATCCCAGCAGCAGGTGCCAGGCCGAGGGGCGCACGCCATGCGCGGCGTCGCCGGGCAGCAGGCCGCGGGCGACGTCGTGGTCGATCGCACGCGCAGGGACCGCCGCGGCGGCGGCGACGCTGGCCATGGCCGTGAAGCCCATGGACCAGAACAGGACCGCGTTGCCGAAGAACGGGGCGGTGAGCAGGATCGCCAGGCTGATCGAGCCGTCCCCGAGATGGAACAGTGCCTCGTTCCGCCCGGCCCGCCTGGCGAAGCGGGCCGGCCCGACCACGCCGAGCGAGATGGCGGCGAGGGTGGGCCCGATGGTGACGCCGGCCAGCGCCCCGACCAGCCCCGCCATTGCCACCGACCAGAAGCGGGGCGCGAGGGGGATGACGAGGCAGGTCGCAGTCACCACCACGACCGCGCCGGCGATCAGCGCCCGCTTGGCCCGCACCGCGTCCACCAGCGCGCCGAGCGGCGCCTGCGACACCAGCCCGGCCAGGGCGCCGATCGAGAGCGCCGCGCCGATGCTCGCCGGATCCCAGCCGTGCTCGGCCAGCAGGTAGACACCGAGATAGGCGCCGAGCCCGTAGCGAGCGTCGGAGACGAAGAAGCTCAGGGCGTCGAGCGCGCGCTCGGCGCCCCGCTGTTGCATGTGATGGCTCCGGATCAGGGCGGCGCGGCATCGCCGAGGTAACCGCTGCAGCCCTGCTCCGTTCCAAGATCGGCGGGCTGGGGCATGCGACGCGGGGGGAATGCCATGTCTTCCTGCGCCAGGGCCGGCGCTGAAGCACCATTGCATCATGGGCAACGGCTGGTGCCGGACCAGCGGGCACCTGAGCCCGGCAGACGGCGACTGCTGCCGGGCCGGCGAGGTCTTCGGCTACCCCGGAGCAATGCGGGCGCTGCCGGATGCCGGTCCTGCGTACCGAGACCAACCTCGTCGAGGAACCGCGGATTGACGGGGGAGCGCTGGGTGTGGAAGCAGTGGTCCGGCGGGATGCGCCTGCATCGGGAAGGCGTGCCGCTGCCTGGTGTCAGCTGCTGCGCCCTTACCGGCCATGCCGGCTGGGAGGTTGCGCCGCGCGAGCGGAACGGCCGTGGCAACCCGCTGGGGCTCTTTGACCGCGATCGCCACAGCCGCGCGGTCGGCCGCGCCTCCAAACGGCTGACCGAGGCCTGGCCGCCGGTGCGGCCGGCGCAGGGCAGCTGCCTGTGGCCACCCTTGGCGGCGTGGGGCTGGGCTGCCTCCGGCAGCCGGGCAAGGGCGGCAAGCCGAGGCGGTCATCGCCGTCGCCATCACGAGTTCACGATGACGGACCTCGCACGGGATCGGCGCGATGCCATGCCGTTCCGGTCCATTGCAGCCTGGCCGGAACCCGGTTCCAGGCGCCCGGGGCAATGTATCCAAGCATTTCAGGGCGCCGGGCCATGCGTGCCGTCCTGGCCGGATGGTGCGTGCGACGGCCGAGACCGCGGCTCCATCACCGCCGGTGATGCATGGAATTCGGCAGCCGCCCGTTGAACCGGACGCCGCCGAAGGAGCTTCCGTGCCTCACCCCAGGGGCCGGGAACTCGCATGGCTGATTTGGATGACGGCGCCGGCCTCGACAATCTGTCGGCCGGCGCACAGGAACCGAGCGCGCCCTTTGAGCAGCTTCTCGAACGAAACGTCACGCCGGCCAATGACGAGATTGCCGCGCCCGGATCACGGGGGGGCTGTTCCGAAGTTGCGTGGCGCTCGCCCCTGGTCGGTGATCTCGCAGCGCTCGGTCCTGTGCCGGCCAATGACCTCGGCACCCTGGAGCCAGAGGCGCGGCGCAGGGCGCGTGATCTGGAGCTCTGGGGCGGTATCGAGTGCACCGTCCTGCGGGTCGGCGATGCCTGGCGCGACCAGCTGCGGGAGGGGGGCCATTACGACCGGCTCGCCGATCTCGACGTGGTGGCCGAGCTTGGCTTCCGCAGGCTGCGCTATCCCGTCCTCTGGGAGCATGTCGCGCCCGATCATCCGGGCGAATGCGACTGGCGCTGGCATGACGAGCGGCTCGGCCGGCTGTGCGAGCTGGGCGTGACGCCGGTCGCCGGCCTCGTCCACCACGGCGGCGGCCCGCACTACACCAACCTGCTGGATCCGGAATTCCCGGAGCTGCTGGCGGCACAGGCGGAGCGTACCGCGCGGCGCTATCCCTGGATCCGGTCCTGGACCCCTGTGAACGAGCCGCTGACCACCGCGCGGTTCTCGGGTCTCTATGGCCATTGGCATCCGCACCGGCGCGACGAGGCGAGCTTCCTGCGCATCCTGGTGAATGAATGCCGGGCGGTGCTGCTGTCGATGCGCGCCATCCGCCGCGTCATCCCGGATGCGGAGCTGGTGCAGACCGAGGATCTCGGCCGGACCTTCAGCACGCGGCGCCTGGCCTACCAGGCCGCCTACGAGAACGAGCGGCGCTGGCTCAGCCTCGACCTGCTCTGCGGCCGCGTCGGGCGCGACCATCCCTGGTGGCCGCGCCTGCGCGCCGCGGGCGTGGCCGAATGGGAACTGGACACCTTCCTCGCTGGCGATCCCGGGCCGATGCTGATCGGCCTGAACTACTACATCACCAGCGAGCGCTTCCTGGACCACCGGCTGTCCCTCTACCCGCCGCATCTGCATGGCGGCAATGGGCGCGACAGCTATGCCGATATCGAGGCCGCGCGCGTGCCGCTGCCAACGCACGAGGCCACCGGCTGGGAACCTCGCCTGCGCGAGGCCTGGGAGCGCTACGGCCCGGTCCCGCTGGCCGTCACCGAGGCGCATATCGGCTGGTGCCCGGACCATGAGCAGGTCCGCTGGCTGCTGGAGGCGTGGCAGGCCGCGGCCAAGCTGCGGGCAGAGGGTGCCGACCTGCGCGCCGTGACGGTCTGGTCGCTGCTCGGCGCGGTGGACTGGAACAGCCTCCTCACGCGCCAGACCGGGCATTACGAACCCGGCGCCTTCGACATGCGGCACCCGAGCGGGCGCCCGCATCCGACCCTGATGGCGATGGCCGCGAAGGCGCTCGGCCGGGACGGCCAGTTCGACCATCCCCTGCTGCAGCAGTCCGGCTGGTGGCGGCGCGATGACCGGTTCCTGGTGCCGCCGAAGCGGGTCAGGGTGGGCTGATGTGGGCCCGCGGCATGTTCCCCCGGCCCGATCATGGGCCTGGGCCGCTGCGCGATCCTGGCGGCCTCCCGGGGCCGCCGGCGAAGGCGCGACCCGGAGGTTGCCGCCGGCCTGGCGCGCGGCCAGGGCTGGTTCGCGGCGCCGCGGGCGCAGCCGGAACCGTGCAGGCAAGGCGGCATCACCAGCCGGCAGGCCGGGATGCGGCGGTCCCGATGCGCGGCGCGGCGTTGCTCCGGCCGGCGATGCATGAGGCGCACGGGCCGCCTCGGCTGCCCCTGTCAGGAGGATCCCGACCATGACCGTTCCCGTGATCGAGACCGGGTTGACGCACATGCCGGCCCTGGGCTTCGGCACCTGGCCGATGCGCGGCGCGGAGTGCCAGGCGGCCGTGGAGTCCGCCCTCGCGCTCGGCTATCGCCACCTGGACACGGCGGAGATGTATGGCAATGAGGAGGCCGTCGGCGCCGCCCTGCGCGCCGCCGCCCTGCCCCGGGAGGCGGTCTACCTCACCACCAAGGTCTGGACCGACAAGACGGACGGCCCACAGATCCGGCGCGCGGCGGAGGACAGCCTGCGCCGCCTCGGCCAGTCCCATGTCGATCTCTACCTGATCCACTGGCCGAGCCCCCGGCTCGATCTGCTCGACGCTCTGCGCGCCCTGGCGCGGCTTCAGGAGGATGGGCTGGCGTGCGCGGTCGGCCTGGCGAATTTTCCGCCCGGCCTGCTGCGCCGGGCGGCGGAGGCGGAGATCGTGCCCATCGCCTGCCTGCAGGTGGAGCACCACGTCTTCCTCGGCCAGCAGCGCCTGCTGGAGGCGTGCCGCGCCCGCGGCATCGTGCTGACCAGCTACACGCCGCTGGCCAAGGGCGAGGTGGCGGACAACCCCACCATCCGCCGCATCGCCGCGAAGCACGGCGCGACGCCGGGGCAGGTGGCGCTGGCCTGGCTGCTGGCCATGCCGGGTGTCGCGGCGATCCCGAAGGCCGTCTCGCCGGCGCGGCAGCGGGAAAACCTGCAGGCCGCGGCGCTGCGGCTGGACGCCGGCGATATCGAGGCGATCGCCGCCCTGCCGAAGAACCGGCGCCTGGTTGACCCGGACATCGCGCCCGACTGGGAGGCCTGATACTCGCCGTGGCAAGTCCTGGCTTTCCCCGGCGCATCTCACGCGCCGGGTTGGCGTGGCGGCTGCGCGCCCAACAAGAGAGTCATTGCGGCCGCACCACCGCCGGCCATGGGCCAGGACTCCGTGCAACCGGTATGACCGGCTGACCGGGCGCGGGATGCAACGGCGCCGTCCTATTCCTGCAGCCGCTCCGGGCCGGCGGGCTTCGGGCCGGGTGGAGCAGGTGCCGTGCCGAGCCGCGATCCGCCAGGAACCGGCAACCCACCTTCACCCGCCTCCGCCCCGAACTCGGACGCGAACAGGCGCTGCTGCCATCGGAGTTCGGCCGCCAGGGGCTCATGCACCGGACGGTGGCCGTTCTGCAGTGGCTCCATCTCGAACAGGCCATTGGCGCAGTAGCGGTCATCGTCCCAGCCGGGATGGCTGAGGACCGGATAAAGGCAAACGCCCTCGACCGGAACGCCGCGCCGCAGCGCCTCGCGCACCTCCCCGCCGATATGGCGCAGCCAGGCGGCGCGCAGGTCCCCCTCGATGCTTGTCTCGGACAGGAAGAGGGGGCGGCCGTAGCGCTCATGCACGGCCGCCAGCAGCGCATGCAACGGGCGCGTGCGCGGATCGAAGGGCGATAGCGGCTCGCCCTCGCACAGCCAGTGTCCTTCCGGCAGCCATTCCCCCGTGCAACTCCACTGGTTGTTCCAGTAGTAGTTCACGCCCACCACGTCGAACACCTCCGGCCCGCCGCCGAGTTCCGGTTCCACCCGTCCGGCAAGCATGTCCCAGGCCTGGAACTGCGCGCCGTTGTAGTAGGCCATGGCAAGCGCCGCGTCCGCATGCCGGTGCGGTACGACATGGATGACCGGCTCGACTGCCAGGATCCGGGCACCGGGCGCCGCCTGCCGCAGCGCCCGGGCCGCGGCCGCCGCAGCCCGCACGAGCTGGCGCTTGAGCTCGAGCCCGCGTCCGCGTGTGCCGGGGTTCATCCGTGCCATGTCGCCGCCGGCCCAGGCAAGGAACGAGATCTCATTCACCGGGCAGACCATGGGCGGCCGGCCGGTCTCCTCGAGGTGCAGGCGGGCGAAGGCCGCCGCATAATGCGCCAGGCGGTCCACGAAACCGGCCGAGAACACGTCCAGCCCGTCCGGCCAGCCATAGTGGCACAGATCCCAGGACACCTGCACGCCCGCCGCCTCCGCCGCGCGGAGCAGCGGCAGCACGGCCGACCAGTCGTACCGCCCCGGCGCACCCGCCTCGACGAGGTGCCACCGCACGCCGTCGCGGGCGGCCGTGATGCCGTGCTCGGCAAGTTGCCGGTAATCGGAGGCGGCCAGCCGGTCATGTCGGGTGGCGGCAATCAGGTCGAGACGCCGCCCATCCGCGCGGCGCTGGGTCGAGCACTCGAAGCCGCCGAGGAAGAAGCTCCGGAACAGGCCCGGTCGGAAGGCCGCGCGGGGCTCCGGCGGCATGGCAAGGGCGGGCGGCGCAGGAAGCGCTGCCGGCACCGTGCCCGCCGCCATCGCGGCCAGCAGCCCCCGGCGGAGGATCGGGGTCAAGCCGGGGACGCGCTGCGGCGGGCGTGGTGCGCCGCTGCGCCTCGGCCGCAGGGCGGGCTGACGCCCTGTCCGGTCCCGGAGGGGTCGATGACACGGCCATGCGGCCCGTCGAAGCCGATCACCACGAGGTCTGCCGTTGGATGCGTTCCTGCCCATGCGCCCCAGGGCGCTGTTGTCGGTCAGCTACGCGCCCCGGCGCCGCGGGTTCGTTCCGGGTCCGGTATCCGGGTCGGGTGGCGCCACCCTGTCAGCCGCGCGACGCGCCGGACTATCGGGCCGCCTTGAGCCTTTCCGGTTCCGGGCTGATCGGGGCGACCTGCCGGCTGCCCTCGAGCCCAGCCCAGGCGCGGGTGAACTCGGCGCCGAGCAGGAAGATCTGGGCGGAGTAGTAGACCCAGAGCAGCACGACCACGAGCGCGCCCGTGGCGCCATAGCGCGCCGCCACGCCGCTGCCGCCGATGTACCAGCCGATCAGGCCCTTGCCGAGGGTGAACAGGAGGGCGGTGCCCAGCGCGCCCACGGCCACGTCGCGCCACTCCAGCCGGCGGTCGGGCAGGATCTTGTAGATGGCGGCGAAGAGGGCGGCCGTGAGCGCGAAGGAGACGGCAAAGTTCAGCACCCGCAGCACCGCTGCGAGGTCCGGCAGGTAGCCGCGCGCCCAGGTCTCGAGCGCCGCCAGCGCGGCGCTGGCCAGGAGCGAGATCAGCAGCAGGAAGCCGGTGGTTGCGACCAGGCCGATGCTGAGAAGCCTGGCCTTGACGAGGTAGGAGACGGTGAGAGCTTTCGGCACCGCCTTCCAGACCACGTTGAGGGCGGACTGGATCTCGGCGAAGACGCCGCTCGCGGTCACCAGCAGGATCACGGCACCCACGATGGCGGGAAAGCCGCTACCCCCGCCATCGCCGCCCTCCCAGCCGGCGCCACGGACCATGGCCTGTACGGCCTGGGCGCCTTCGCGCCCAACCAGGGCGCGCAGCTGCTCCGCCAGCGCCCCCTGGACGGCCTCCTCGCCGAAAGCCAGCCCGGCGATCGCGACGGCCACGAACAGCAGGGGCGCGAGGGAGAACATGGTGTAGCAGGCAATCGCGGCGCCGCGGGTCATTGCCTCGTCCTCGACGAAGCCTGCACCCGTGTCCCTGATCAGCGCCCAGGCCCTGCGCAGCCGCATCCGCTCCACCCACCCATCTTCGCCCGATCCCGCTCCGGAGCCGTTCGCCGGGTTCCTGGCGGCCTCACTTTGCTCACCACGGGGCGCCGGCGCATCCATCTGGTCGCCAAACCTGGTCTGCGCCGCCGGATGTGAGCGGATGCAGGCGCAAGGCGCAGCACGGCCTCAGCCGTCCAGGGGCCTGGACAGGATGGTGGGCTCGCGGCAGCGCCATGGGGAAGACCACAGCCGCCGCCTGCATCGGCGCAGCCGTTCGGAGGCCTGATATGCGCCGCGGAAAATCCTGACTTTCCATAGCGCATATCGCGCGCAGGGTTGGCGTGGCGGCGGCGCGCCCAACAAGGGAGTCATGCCGGCCGGACCACCGCCGGCCATGGGCCAGGACTCCGTGCGGTCGGTATGCGATGGACTTCGAACCGCGGGCCGTCTCCGAGGCCGCGGTCGAGCGGCAGGTCGTTGCCGCGATCGGGATCCGCCGCTTCGCGCTTGCCGCGAGTGTCTTCCCAGGACGGCTCCGCGCCATCCCATGGCGAAGGAGGCCGCCTTCGCCGGAGCGGGGAGGGGGACTCCACCATCCTCCTCGCCGCCCGGGCGGGGCCCCGGCGCCCCTCCGCTACGCCTCCGGCGCATGCGCCTTCAGCCCGTGCGCCAGCAGCCATTCCCAGCCCTCCTCCGGCTCGTCCACCAGGCCGAAGAGGGAGAGGTCATGCGCGTCCACCAGGCCGTGACGGGCCAGCGCCTCGAAATTCACCACCTCCCGCCAATAGTCCCGGCCGAAGAGCACCACGGCGACGGGCGGCGCCTTGCGCGTCTGCAGCAGGGTCAGGACCTCGAACAATTCGTCGAAGGTGCCGAAGCCGCCGGGGAAGACCGCCAGCGCATTGGCCCGCATCGCCAGGTGCATCTTGCGCATGGCGAAATAGTGGAAGCGGAAGGTCAGGTCCGGCGTGGACCAGGGATTCGGCTCCTGCTCATGCGGCAGGGAGATGTTGAAACCGATCGAGGGGGCGCCGGCATCCGCCGCGCCGCGGTTGGCCGCTGCCATGATGCCGGGGCCGCCGCCAGTGGCGATGACATTGTCCCTGAGGCCGCCCTCCTGCACCCCCAGCGCGCCGCCGCGCAGCGAGACGAGGCGGGCGAATTCCCGCGCCCTGGCATACCAGGGCGCCAGATGGGCGCGCGGCGTGCCGGGCACCGCCTCCTCCGGCGCGGGAATGCGGGCACTGCCGAAGACCACGATGGTGGAGCGCACGCCCCAGTCCCGCAGGGCGATCTCGGCCTTCTCGTATTCCATGGCGAAGCGGAGCGCCCGCACCTCGTCGCGCAACAGGAAGTCCGGGTCCTCGACCGCCAGCCGGTAGCTGGGGGATGCCTTCTGCTCCGCGTTGCTTGCCATGCCGTTGTCCCTTTCCTGCGGCCTCTGTAGCACCCCGCAGGGCCGCGCGTTCCGCCTTCCCCGTCCCCTGCCGCCGGAGAATTCCGGGCAGCGCCGGCGCGAATCCCGGGGCATGAGGCTCCGCGCCGGATCGTCCGGGCATCGGACGCCCGGCATCGGCGCATGGCGAACGGGGTCCGCAGGTCCTGCGCATCAACCGCTCGGTCCCCCGCCCGGAGTTCAGACCGCGCGGGTCGTGGTAAGGTCTGTCATCTCGGGCACGTTACCGGCCAGGGGCCGAGGAGACCTAGCATGACCAATGACGCCGCGACCCTTGATGATACCGCGCGCGACCTGCTCTTCCGCGCCGCGCGCACCCATTATGCCTGGCAGGACCGCCCGGTGCCGGACACCAGGCTGCAGGAACTCTACGACCTGCTGAAATGGGCGCCGACCAGCGCCAACAGCTCGCCCGGCCGCTTCGTCTTCATCCGCACGAAGGAAGGGAAGGAGAAGCTCCGCCCCGCCCTCTCGGCCGGCAATGTCGAGAAGACGATGAGCGCGCCGGTCACCGTCATCGTCGCGCATGACAGCCGCTTCTACGATGAGCTGCCGAAGCTCTTCCCGCATGCCGATGCGAAGTCATGGTTCGCCGACAACTGGTCGCTGGCCGACCAGACGGCGACGCGCAACGGCACGCTGCAGGGGGCCTATCTGATCCTGGCGGCGCGCGCGGTCGGGCTGGATGCCGGGCCGATGAGCGGCTTCGACAATTGGAAGGTGGACGAGGCCTTCCTCTCCGGCACCAATTGGCGGTCCAACTTCCTGGTCAATCTCGGCTATGGCGACCCGGCCGGGCTGCATCCGCGCCTGCCGCGGCTCTCCTTCGACGAGGCCTGCCGGCTGGAGTAGCACGGATCGCGGGAGGGCCCGGGAGGGAGACGCTGCCAGGCAATCCATGGCCACCGGCGGGTTGGCGGCGTCAAGCGCTGAACGCCAATCCGCTGCCGCCGCCCGCTCAGGGCAAGGCGTAGCGCACCGCCTGCAGCCCGAAGGCCTCGCAGGGCCCCTCAGGCCGCATGCCGATGCGCTGCATGACCCGGAGGGAGGCGACATTCTCCGGCAGCGCATAGGCCACCAGCCGCGGCAGGCCGAGGCAGCCGAGGCCGAAGTCGCGCGCCGCCACCGCGGCTTCCGTCGCCAGGCCGCGCCCCCAGTGCGGGCGGTCCAGCAGGTAGAGGATCTCCGTCTCACCGCCGAGTTCGGGCAGCAGGCGCAGCCCGCAATGGCCGAGCAGCAGGCCGGTCGCGCGCTCCTCCATCGCCCAGGGGCCGTAGCCCACCTCCTCCCACAGCGCGGCGAAGCGGGCGACCAGGCCGGGCGTGTCGGCGGCGGCGGTGGCCGCGCGGGCCGCGCCGCCGGGCAGGAAGCGCATCACCTCGGGCCTGGCGCGGATGCGGGCATAGGCCGCGACATCCCGGGGGTGGAAAGGCCGCAGCAGCAGCCGCTCCGTCAGGAGGCTGCGACCCGCCACGCGGCTCTCAGGCCGCCGCCTGGCCCGCCGCCGGGTCCAGCCGGTAGCCGCCACCCTCCGTCAGCAGCAGCCGCGCATTGCTGGGATCGGGCTCGATCTTCTGCCGCAGGCGGTAGATATGGGTCTCCAGCGTGTGGGTGGTGACCGCGCTGTTGTAGCCCCAGACCTCGTTCAGCAGCACCTGCCGCCCCACCGGTCGCCCCCCGGCGCGGTAGAGGTATTTCAGGATGGCGCTCTCCTTCTCCGTCAGCCGGATCTTCCGGTTGCGCGCCGGCTCCATCAGCAGCTTGGCGGAGGGGCGGAAGGAATAGGGCCCGATGGCGAAGACCGCGTCCTCGGAATTGTCGAAGACGCGGAGCTGGGCGCGCAGCCGCGCCAGCAGCTCGGCCAGGCGGAAGGGCTTGGCGATGTAGTCGTTGGCGCCGGCATCCAGGCCACGGACCACATCCTGCTCGGCATCCGCGCCGGTCAGCATGATGATGGGGATCTTGATGCCCTGGCGGCGCAGCCGGGCGCAGAGCTCCCGCCCGTCGCCGTCCGGCAGGCCGATATCCAGCAGCACCGCATCGTAGCGGCTGTTGGGGCCGGTGAGCATCTGCTCGGCCGCGCTGGCGGTCTCCGCCTCCTCAGGCGCGAATTCGCCGTCCAGGGACAACTGCTCGGCCAGCGTCGCGCGCAGGGCGGCGTCATCATCCACGATCAGCAGGGGGCGCGGACCGGCCATGCCTTCTCCGGGTGTCTGTACGATTCGGTCGACGCGTATGGCTTTACCGCATGGCGAAGCCGTGGCGTCCTTGTCAAGGATTACATGGGAGTCCGGGTGGCTCCTCCGCAAGCAGGGTAGCTGCCGGAGATTATTTCGTTCACCCTCCTGTCAGCCGCCGTCCCGGTGCCACATTCGGGGCGCGCCATGCCGTGGCGTTGGACCTACAGTCATGAGCATGACGATCACCGTGCCTTCGAATACCTCCCCGTTGGCGTCCCCCGCCGCGCCGGATGCTGCGGCGCTCGCGCTGCGTGCCGTGCATCGCGCCGCCTCGGAGCTGCGCCGGGGCACGCCCGTCCTGCTGCGCGGGGCCGGCCAGCCGCTGCTGCTCGCCGCGGCCGAGACGGTGGGCGCGCCGGGCCTCGCGGCGATTGCCGCCCTCGCCCGCACGCCGCCCGTCCTGCTGCTGGCCCCGGCCCGCGCCGCCGCGGTCGCACCCACCCCGGCCCTGCGCCCGGTGCAGGGGGAGGAGGCCGCCATCGCCCTCCGCCTGTCCGCTGCCCTCTTCGATCCCCTGGCGCTCCGCAGCCTGGCCGACCCCACGGCCGAGCGACTGCTGCCCGAGGGCGCGCGGCCCGAACGGGTGCCGGCCCCGGCCGGCGCCGGCGCCGCGCTGGCGCTCGCCAAGCTGGGGCGGTTGCTGCCCGCCCTCGTCGCCGCCCCGGTGCGGGAGGGGCCGGGCCTGCTGCGCCAGGACCTGCTCCCGGTCGAGGCCGCCCAGATCCTGGCCTACCCCGCCGGGGCCGCCACCACGCTGCGCCGGGTCGCCGAGGCGGGCGTGCCGCTGGAGGCCGCGCCGGATGCCCGGATTGTCGCCTTCCGCGCCGCCGATGGCGGGATCGAGCACCTGGCGATCCTGGTCGGCAGGCCGGAGGCGGTGCCGGAGGGCGCGCCCGCCCCGCTGGCCCGCATGCATTCGGAATGCTTCACCGGCGACCTGCTCGGCTCGCTCCGCTGCGATTGCGGGCCGCAATTGCAGGGCGCCATCCGCCGCATGGCGGCCGAGGGGACCGGCGTGCTGCTCTACCTGGCGCAGGAGGGGAGGGGCATCGGCCTGGTGAACAAGCTCCGCGCCTATGCGCTCCAGGATTCCGGCCTGGACACGCTGGATGCGAACCGCGCCCTCGGCTGGGGGGCGGATGAGCGGAGCTTCCTGGTGGCCGCCACCATGCTGCAGCAGCTCGGCATCGGCCGGATTCGGCTGCTGACCAACAACCCGGACAAGCTGGCGGCGCTCTCGGCCTGCGGCATCGCGGTGGAGGGGCGGGAGGCGCATGCCTTCGCCCCCAACGGGGTGAATGACGGCTATCTCGCGACCAAGGCCGCCCGCTTCGGTCACCTGCTGGCCTGACCGGAGGAGGGCTGGCGATGATCCTCCCGGCATGGGCTGCGCCGCGGCGGGAGGCCTGCCATGGGCCCGCCTGACCCCGGCCGCGCGGTGGTGGGGCCGGAGGGGATCCTCCGCCTCGGCCCGCTCGCCTGGCGCTGCGTCCTCGGGAAAGGCGGGATCCGCGCCGACAAGCGGGAAGGGGATGGCGCCACCCCGGTCGGGCTGCTGCCGCTCCGCCGCCTGCTCTACCGCGCCGACCGGGTGGCGCCGCCGGCCTGCCGCGTGCCGGTGGAGCCGCTCTCGCCCGAGGATGGCTGGTGCGACGACCCGGGCGATGCCGCCTATAACCGCCGGGTCCGCCTGCCCTACCCCGCCCGGCACGAGCATCTCTGGCGCGAGGACCGGGTCTACGACCTGATCAGCGTGCTCGGCTGGAACGACGACCCGGTTCTCCGCGGCCGTGGCAGCGCCATCTTCCTGCACCTGGCGCGGCCGGACCTGGCGCCGACCGAGGGCTGCATCGCCCTGCCCGAGCGCGACCTGCGCGCGGCGCTGGCGGCCGGGCTGACGGCGATCGAGGTGCTGCCGGGCTGAGCCGCGGCCGCCATGGTCAGGGTCGCCGCGCCCGCGGCAGCTTTTCGGCCGGAGCGATGCCAAGGCGGGCCATTGTCCCCCCGATTGTCGCGGATTGGCCGCCTGGCCAGCGGCCCGCATGCGTCATACCAACCCGCAGGAATGCTGACGCATTCCTGCGGCCTCAGTCGCCGGCGCCGCGCTGCGGCCTGGCGACGCACCACCTGGCGCAGCGCCCCCGCTGCCCATGGAAGATGCCGGCCGCATCTTCCACAGGGCCCCGGCCGTTCAGGCGCTCAGCCCGGCCGCCCGCGCCGCAGGGGGGCACCGTTCACGGCTGCCGGTAGACCCGTCCGCCTCAGGACTCGGTGGGCGCTTGCGCCGCAAGCCCAGGCGTGACGCCGGTCTTCGCGCAACGCACGCGGAGTCCTGCCGCGTCGAGGTTTATCACCCCCGCACCCCGAAAATCGCCGATCCCACCCGCACATGCGTCGCGCCACAGGCGATCGCCGCCTCGAAATCGCCGCTCATCCCCATGGAGACCACCGGCAGGCCATGCTTCGCCGCGCACCCGGCCAGCCAGTCGAAATGCCGCCGCGGGTCGCCCTCGGCCGGCGGGATGCACATCAGGCCGCGCACCGGCAGCCCATGCTCCTCCCGGCAGGTGCGCAGGAAGGCGTCGCACTCTCCGGGCGGGATGCCGGCCTTCTGCGGCTCCTCCCCCACATTCACCTGGATGAGGCAGTCGGGCCGCCGGCCCTCCTTCGCCATCGCCTCGGCCAGCGCGGCGGCCAGGCGCGGCCGGTCCAGGCTCTCGATCACCTCGGCGATCCGCACGGCGTCGCGCGCCTTGTTGGTCTGCAGCGCGCCGATGATGTGCAGCCGCAGCGCCGGCCAGGCCGGCCGGAGGGAGGGGAATTTCCCTGTCGCTTCCTGCACCCGGTTCTCCCCGAAGACCGTCTGGCCGGCGGCGAGCGCCGCCGCCACCGCCTCCGCCGGATGGGTCTTGGAGACGGCGACCAGGGTGACGGAGCCGGCCGGGCGGTTGGCGCGGGCGGTGGCCTCGGCGATCCTCTCCCGGATATGGGCGAGGTTCAGGGCGATGTCTTCGGCGGGGGTCATGTGGCACGGACGCTAGAGGCGGCGGCGCGGCGCCTCAAGCCGCGCATCGGTGCCCCCGGGGACCTGCCGCGGCTTTTCCTGCTCGGCGACCCGCTGCGGCTGCCCGATCCGCGGGCCGCGGCGGCGCGCCTGCCGCCCGGCGCGGCGGTGGTGGCGCGCGGCCTGGCACCGGGCGTGGTGGCGGGGCTGGCGCGGATCGCCCGCCGGCACCGGCTGCACCTGCTGGTGGCGGCGGAGGGGCGGCTGGCGCTGCGGCTCGGGGCCGGGCTGCACCTGCCGGACCGGCGCGGCAGCACGGGGCTGCCGGCCTTCCTGCTGGCGCGGCGCCGGCGCCGCGGCCTGCTGCTGACGGCGGCGGCGCATGGCCGGGCCGGCCTCGCCCGGGCGCGCCGGATTGGCGCCGATGCCGTGCTGCTCTCCCCCGTCTTCCCGACCGCGAGCCATCCGGGCGCGCCGGCGCTCGGCCCCTGGGCCTGGGCGGCGCTGGCGCGGCGGGCGGGACGGCCGGTGGTGGCGCTGGGCGGGCTGGACGGAGCGAAGGCCGCCCGGCTGCCGCGCTGGACGGCTGGATTCGCCGCCATCGGCGCGTTCGGCCAGCCGCCCGGCCAAGGGGGGAGCAGCGGGGCCAGCACCGCGTCCGGCGGGTAACGGGCATGCATCGGAGGTATGTGGCGGGCGTGCCACAGTGTTTCGGGGAAGTCGCGGTCGGCGCATCCGACCGGTTGCCGCCGTTTGTTCCGCTGCACCATAGTCTGGTGGGACCCGAGCGCATCCGTTCCTTGGCTATCGCCGGAAGCGGGGGGTGGCTTCCTGCCTAGGGGGACAGGCGGGTCGTGGGAACAGCCGGCATTGCCGGCGCGTGAGGAGGATTGAGATGCGTAAGATTCTGCTGGGCACGACCGCGGTGGTCGGCGCGGCGCTCCTGGCCCCGTCCCTGGCGGTGGCGCAGGAAGCCCCGACCGTCCGCATCGGTGGCTTCTTCCGGGTCTATTACGGCTACACGCAGCAGAGCGGCCGGAACTCGACCGTTCCCTACACCACGCCTACGGGAACCGCCCCGCTCAGCGGCAACCTGCCGGCCGATGGCAACGGCATTGCCCGCCTGTCGAAGCACGACTTCTCGACCGATGGCGAAGTCCATGTCTTCGTCAACGGCAAGACCGCCAACGGCCTGACCTATGGCGCGGTCATCGAGATCGCCTTCAATCAGCAGGAAGGCCGCAACCAGGTTCAAGCTCGCGCCAGCACCGGGAAGACCACGGCCTCAACGGACGAGTGGTACACCTTCATCGCCTCCCCGCGCTTCGGCCAGCTCCGCTTCGGTGACGAGGACGGCCCGGTCGGCGGCCTGATGAACTCCGGCGTGGTCACCAACTTCGGCACCGGCGGCATCTACGGCGACCGCGAGTCCTTCGTGACCCGCCAGGCCAACACCCGCACCACCACCTCCCCGGGTGCGCTGAACGACAACACCAAGATCATCTACCTGTCGCCGCAGTTCTTCGGCTTCGACTTCGGCGCCTCCTACGCCCCGAACTACAACGAGGGCGAGGACACGGGCTGCTCCTCCAACGCCTCCTCGGGCTGGTGCGATGCGTCCTACGCGTTCACCGGTGCTTCGACAAACGGCATCGCCTTCGCTGGTCCGAACCAGTCCGTTCGCCGGAACGAGTACCAGATTGCCGGCCGCTGGCGCGGCAGCCTGGCCGGCATCGGCCTGTCCACCACGGTTGGCTGGGTCGGCGCCGGCGCCGCCCGCGAGCTGACGGTGCAGGGCACCCAGGCGCGCGTCTTCAACAACCTCGGCGTGTTCCAGGTCGGCGCCCAGGCGACCGCCTATGGCTTCACGCTTGGTGCGCAGTATGAGCACGGCGACGCGAACTTCTTCTGGGGCAACACCCTTCGCGGCGACCGCGCGATGGATCAGTTCTTCGCCGGCCTCAGCTACACCGCTGGCCCCTTCAGCATCGGCGCCAACTACGTCATGGGCACCTTCGAGGGCGCGAGCCGCGCGAGCTTCAGCGCGGCCTCGGCCGATGCCGCCCCGGGCAGCAGCGGCCTGACCACGCCGAACGCGGCCGGTGCGGCAATGATGCGTCGCCTCGGCTATGGCATCGGCGGCAACTACCGCATCGCCCCGGGCATGGACATCGTGGCGGAGTGGAGCAAGTTCACGATCGCCGAGCGTGGCCGCGACCTCGACCCGCAGCAGCTGGGCATCCAGGACCGCACCACGGCGAACGTCTTCATCCTGGGCACCCGCCTCGCCTTCTGATCGGGGCCTGTCCGGAACGGGGGCGGCGGAGCAATCCGCCGCCCCTTTTCTTTTGGCGGGAACCTCAACGTTCCAGATGCTTTTCGGGCTTGATCCGGCCGGCGGCATGCCCATAGTGCGCCCGCCATGAAGCCCTTCCTCGCCGCCCTCGCGCTCGCCCTGCCGCTGCTCGCCGCCTGCGGCGATTCCAACCAGCGCATGGTCAACAATGACGAATACGGCGACTGGCGGGGCGGCGTCGCCCGCAACCGCCCGCGCGGCGCCGATGCCGGCCTGGTCGTCTTCGGCGTGGACAAGAACCGGGAGGCGCGGGAAGCCGCGGCCGCCGGCACCGGGCTCTCGGTCAACGCCTATCTCTGGCGCGCGACGCTCGACACCCTGTCCTTCATGCCGCTGGCCTCGGCCGACCCCTTCGGCGGAACCATCATCACCGACTGGTACTCGCCCCCCGGCGCGGGGAATGAGCGCTTCCGCGCCCAGGCCTATGTCCTCGGCCGCCAGCTCCGCTCGGACGGCGTCCGCGTGCAGGTCTTCCGGCAGGTGCTGGAGCGCGGGCAGTGGGTGGACAGCCCGGTGTCCAACGCGACGAATTCCGACATGGAGGACAAGGTCCTCGCCCGCGCCCGCGAGCTGCGGAGCCAGTCCGCCGCCCGCTGAGCGGCCCGGCGCCATCGCGCGGGTCCATGGCCCGGGACGGATTGCCGGGCATTTCTGGCAGCAGCCGCCATAGGCGGCCCGCGCTAGGTGGCGCGGTGCCGGGGCGGCGCCGGCGCCTGATGCCGGATGAATGCGGTCGGCATGACGGCCGATCCGCCTCAGGGTAACGGCGGCGGCGTGGCGCATGCCCCGGGACGACGCCCCCCGGGAGAGGCGAGCCGCGTGGGCCGGCCCGTTTGCACCCGCCCGCAATCCGCGCCAGGGGCAGCGGCGGGCACCGGGGGCGCATCGCTGCCGTATCCGGCCTGCCCCGGCGCTGCGCCCTTCGCCCGCCCCGCGGCTGCGGCGCGGGCGCGCAGTCGGCCCTATGCCTCGGGCGGGCAGTAGAGGTCGCGCAGCACCGCCAGCAGCCGCGCCGCCTTGGGATCCGCCAGCCGGTACCAGATGGTCTGCGCTTCCCGCCGGGTCGCCACCAGCCCGTCCTCCCGCAGCAGCGCCAGGTGCTGCGACAGGGCGGATTGCGAGAGGCCGACGACGCGCACCATCTCCGTCACGTTCATCTCGCCGGCGCCCGCCAGGTGGCACAGCACCAGCAGCCGCTTCTCATGCGCCAGCAGGCGGAGCAGCCGCGCGGCTTCGGCCGCCCGCTCCTCCAGCACATCCAGCGCCGTTTCCATGCTCGCCATCATTCCTCGTCACCGGCCCAGGCCGGTCCGGCCTTCCCTGACATGGCCCTTCCGGCCGCCTGCTGCGACCGGTCAGGCCGCCCCGGCCTACACATGACCCTGCCCCGGGAATTTGTCATGATGCAATGGTCGCCGCCCGGCTCCGGCATCGCGTGCCGCGGCGCTACAGCGGATTGCGTTCCTGTCTGAACGCCGATCCGCTGGTGCTCTTGTTTCCCGAGCAGAGTCACGCTCCCGGGTGTTCACGCCCCTCCGCGATCCGCTCCGGAAGGCTGCGCACGCAGCCGCCATGGGCCGCACCGCCCATGGAGCCGCCCGCCACGGCCCGGAAGCCGCAGGATCCATCGGGGACCGGCCGAAGGGCCAGCGCGGCGGTCGTCGCCCTGCGCGGCGCAGCATTTCGGCGGACGGGCGGCGCACCGGCCTTCGCCCTGACGGAGCGGGTGGCAGGGACGGTCGGCCGTGCCAGGATGCGGCTCCTGCATGCCGCAGCCCGCACCCAGCCACCCCGCCCGATCCGGCGCCGCCGCGGCGCTCGGCGCCCCGGCCATCGCCATGGGGGTGAGCTTCCTCGCCTTCGGCGCGGCGGTGGCGGCGGCCGGGCTTGGCCTTGCCTGGGCGCTCGGTGCCTCCCTTCTCGTCTATGGCATGGCCGGGCAGCTGGTGCTGCTGCAGGCCGGGCCGTCCGGCGCTGCGGCGGCGCTGGGCGCCACGGCCGCCAATGCCCGCTTCCTGCCCATGGCGCTGGCGATCGCCCCCTGGCTCGGCCCTTCCGGGGCGCGGCGCTGGCTGGCCCTGCCCTTCATCGCCATCACGCCCTGGGCGGCGGCCATGCGGATGCTGCCCGGCCTGCCACCGGCGGCGCGGCTGCCCTGGTTCCTCGGCTTCGCGCTGGTTTCCTGGATGGTGGCCGGGCTGGCGACGGCGGCCGGCTTCCTGGCCGCGCCGCTGCTCGATGCGCCGCTGCTGGCGGCGCTGCTCTTCGCCAACCCGCTCTATTTCGCGCTGCTGCTGGCGGCCGAGCTGCGCCTGCCGGCCTCGCGCCGGGCGATCCTGGCCGGCATCGCGGCGGCGCCGCTCGCGCTGCTGCTGCCGCCCGCCTGGGGGTTGCTGGCCGCCGGCCTCGCGGGCGGGACGCTGGCCTTCCTATGGGGGCGGCGTGGCTGACCCCATTGCCCCGGTGATCCAGGCCCTGGGCGGTGCTCTCGGGGGCGGGCACGGGCTGGCCCTGGCGCTCAGCGCGCTGGCCATGCTGGCGCTGCGCGCGGCCGGGCTGCTGGTGGCGGGCGCACTGCGGCCGGACCATCCGCTGGTCGCCTGGGCGGCCGCGGTCAGCCAGGCGACGCTCGCGGCCTTCGTCGCGCTGGCCGTGACGGCGCCGGGCGGCGCGGCGGCGGCGGTGCCCTGGCCGGCGCGGCTGGCGGGGCTGGCGGTGGGGCTGCTGGCCTTCCGCGCGACCGGCGGGCGGCTGCTGCCCGCGCTGCTGGCGGGGCTCGCCGCGCTGGCGGCGGTCCGGGCGGTGCTGTGATGTCTGGCGCATGACGTCCCGACCTGCGGCCGGTGGAGCGGGCCGGGCGCGCGCCACCGGCCCATGCCGCGAAGCCAGGACCCTGGACCCTGGGGACCGCCGGCGGAGGCAGGACATGCGCCAGGCATGGGCCCGGGCCTGGGGGCGCCACCCCGCCAATGCCGGTGCAGGCGCGCCTGCAACCTCGCCGAGGCCGACCATGGTCCATTGGGCGTGGCCCGGCCGCGCGCAGCCTCCTTGTCCTTGATCGGGCGCGGGGCCCTCGGCGGGGGCTCAGGCGCGCTGCACGGGAATGTCGGGCGAGGGCCCGAGGAGGGGCGAAGCCCTACAGCAGCCCGAGCGCCCGCAGTTCCTGCAGGAGCTTCGCCGGCAGGGCCTCTAGGCCCTCGGCCGCCGCGGCCTCTGCCAGATCGGGCGGGGCGGCCGCCGGCTCCAGGTAGCGCCAGCCCTGGAAGGGCTTCACCGGCCGCGCCGCCACCGGGACCAGCTCCGGGTCCAGCACCAGCCCGGCGCAGGCGGTGCCGTCGTCCCAGGCTTCCTCCCGGATCTCCAGGATGCGCTGGCGCACCTGCACGAAGCCCGCGACCACCCAATAGATCGAGCCGCCGGCGAGGATTTCCGCCGCGCGCTTCGGAAACATCCGGGTCTGGTGGCGCAGCGGCGGGTCGGCCAGGGCGCGGCGCGCCTGGATGTCCCGCAGCTGGGTGACATCCTTCGGGCCGACCGACAGTTTGATGAGGTGAAGCACAGGGCGGATGTACCCCCTGTGCCGCTGCCCGCAAGGTGGTCTTTGCCTTTGGGCCCGGCATGCCGGCTCATGACTGCAGCTTCCTTCGCGCCGGGCGCATGGAGGCAGCCAGGAATGCCGGAGTCTGCAGGGACGGCAGTGACCCGGAACCGGATCGGGTCATGGTGGCCTGGCCATGCGGGGCTTCGGGCGGTCGCACGGCCCGGATCACCGGGCAGCTTCCCCAGCGGCGTGGGCCCCGGCGTCACGCAGACCATCAGGGCCGGCTCGCCAGCCTTCCGCCCGCCTGCGGTTGGGCCCGGACCCGAAGGCGCTTCGCCCCGGGCTGCGCCAGGCCCGGTCGTCCGGGCTTCACGATTCCTGCACGATGGTGGCTGCCTGTCAGGTCCTGCGCTTCGACCCGGGCGATGATTCTGGCTGCCTTCCAGACAGATGACATGAGGGCGCCGTCATCGGTG
Source organism: Roseicella aerolata (assembly GCF_020523605.1). Classification (GTDB taxonomy): domain Bacteria; phylum Pseudomonadota; class Alphaproteobacteria; order Acetobacterales; family Acetobacteraceae; genus Paracraurococcus; species Paracraurococcus aerolatus. The sequence goes on from NZ_JAJAQI010000034.1 coordinate 47,154, forward strand.
CCGTAATCCGCAACCCACGCTCTAATCACCCCGCCAATTGTCTTCATTCAAGATAATAATCTGAGGCTCTTGTTTGAATCTGTAAGTAGTTCTTGACTGAAATCTCTTATTCTTGCGTGGAGCCAAGCGCGGTTGCGGCGTTCTCTCTCGCGCGGACCAGGGGCATTCATGGAAAGTAGATGGGTGTTTTCTTTGTTGCTTGGTTCGTATTCATGTGAAAAGGAGATTCCGATGGGCAACGACACTGCGCCCACGACGCACAGCTATTCCCAGAAGCCTTATGAAGGCATGAAGGACTACAAGTCGACTTACCCCATCGCACGGAAGAAGGACGATGCGGAGGCCAGCCCCGACCATTACGGAAAGCACAAGAACGCCGAGGAAGGCACCAGCCCCACCTATCCTGTGCGGCACAAGAAGGATGACGAGGGCACCAGGCCCGACCATCACGGGAAGGACAAGGAAGGCGAAAAGGGCGGGCACCACGACAAGGACCATCATGCCGGCAAGGACCACCACGCCGGGAAGGACCATCACGACGGCAAGGACCACCACGCCGGCAAGGATCACCACGACCATGCCGTGAAGGTCATCAACGACAAGCCCGGTGACCAGTTCTACATCGCAGACAAGTACAAGGATGAGGTATTCATCTTCGATGACAAGTATGGTGGTGACGACACCATCAAGGGCTTCGACGACAAGCACGACGTCATCAAGATTGAGGACGACTACGACTTCAAGCTGCTCAACAACGGCGAGGGAGATGGCGACGTCGTCATCGCCTGGGGCAAGCACAACACGATAACGCTCAAGGATGTCGAGTCCATCGACAAGGAAGCGGTCAAGGCATACGCCGAGGCCCATTCCGACCATCTCTGGGGCTGATCCGGCCGGATAGGGCCGCCGCGGGCTCCGGGACGAGTGCCGTAGGGGCGAGGCATCGGCGATGCCTCGCCCCGAAGGGCGGGATCGGCCCGCGAGCCTGGGGCGGGCGGCATGAAGCACGGGGCGTGACAGGAAGGCGCCGGCTGAGCGGAGCGCCCCGTGCGGCGGCCATCGTGCCTCCCCGCCCCATAGCCATCCTGTCCGCGGTCCGATGGTGATGCCGCTGCCGCCGGATGGTCGACCGGCTTCACCGCGCATGCCGCAGGTGCTCGGGCCGGTCCTGCGGCGCCTCCGGCTCGCCGCAGACATGGGTTTCGCCATCGGGCCGTGGGCATCGCCATGGATGCCGAGGGCATCCCGCAATGGGCGCTGCCGGACGCGCCGGGCACGGCCATCCCGGATGGGGGGCTGCTACCCGCCGCACGGCGTTCCGCCCACCCGCAGGCAGGGGGCACCGGTCAGGGAAGCGGTGCCGCGCGCGAACGCTTTCAGGCCGCGCAGCAGGGCTCGATGAGGGCGCCTGGGCCGGCGAAGAGCCGGGGCGAGGGGATGCGTCCCCGCCGCGATCCGGTCGTCCACGGCCTGCCGCGGTCTGCGTCAGCGCGCGCAGCCGCTGCCGATCTGCCAGTCGATGGGCGTGATCCCGCGCGCCGCAAGGAAGGCATTCGTCTTCGAGAACGGCCGGGACCCGAAGAAGCCGCGATAGGCCGCGAGCGGCGACGGGTGTTCGGAGACATGCACCAGGTGTCGCTCCGCATCCAGCATCGGTGCCTTCGACCGTGCGTGGTTGCCCCACAGGAGGAAGGCGACCGGCGCCGAGCGGGCACTGACCGCCTGCAGCACCCGGTCGGTGAACCGCTGCCAGCCCGCCCGTGCATGGCTTCCGGCCTTGCCGTGCTCGACGGTCAGGCTGGCGTTGAGCAGCAGCACGCCGCGATCCGCCCAGTCGAGGAGGCAGCCATGCCGTGGCGCCGGGACCCCGATATCGGCCTCGAGCTCCTTGAAGATGTTCCGCAGGCTGGGTGGACAGCGAATGCCGGGCGGCACGGAGAAGGCGAGGCCCATGGCCTGTCCGGGCCCATGATAAGGGTCCTGGCCAAGGATCACGGCCTTCACCCGGCTCAGCGGTGTCCGGGCCAGGGCGGCAAAGATCAGCTCCTCCGCCGGGTAGAGCGTCTTCCCCGCCGCCGATTCGGAGGCGATGAGCGCCTCCAGGGCACGCATGTACGGTGCGTCGAACTCACCGCCGATCGCCGCCTGCCAGCAGGCCGGGAGGCTCGCGCGGGCCTTGTCGAAGAAGGGCACGGCCTGTCCATCCCGCCTATCCGCTGCAGTGAGCCCGGAGCCGCCGCACGGTTGTCCCGCCGGCGCCGCCGCACGGCCGGCGACGGTGCTCAGGCCTGCCGAGCGGCCTTCCGCTTGGCCTTCTTCAGGCCGGCAAAGGCAGCTTCCTTCAGCGAAGGGCTTGCCTTGAACTTCACCGTCGCGCCGGCCTTCACCGCGACCTTCTCGCCGGTTCGCGGATTCAGCGCGGTCCGCTTCGGCGTCTCGCGGACCACGAAGGCGCCGAAATCGGGAATGGTGAAGCGGCCGGTCTCGATGATCTCCGCCCTGATGGCCGCGATGATGTCGCCGGCAAGCCGGTTGGCCGAACTCGCCGGCATCTCGGCGGATTGCAGGATGGCATCGGTCAGGAACTTCTTCGACACTGGGCGCTCCGTCAGCGAGGCATCGCGAAACCGGGCTCGTGCGCGCGGCATGGCGAAGGACAAAATCTACTGCATTCCGAAGGGGAAGTCGAACTTGCCTGCCATCCCGCGGCATCTCTCACCCTGCCCGGTCCCTTGCCGGGACGGCACGGCACTGGCGGTGGTTCTCAGGTATTGGCCCTGGATGCGGCACGGGGCCGGCGCTGGGAACGGTTGCCGGCATCGCGCTGGCCATTGCGCCTGGAGCGATTCCTGGGCGGCGGGGCGTGTTCTCCCCAGGTCATCAGCGCGGCCAGCGCGGCCGCGTAGAGCAAGGCGCTGATCCATGGCGAGAAGGGCAGGCGCAGTGCGAGGAAACCAACGGACCCGACCACAAGGACAATAGCGAGATTACGCAGGAAGGCACGCAGCAGGGGCATGCCGCCTTGGACTACGCCCGCCGGATGCCAGCAAGGCACGATCCGTCCAGGAAGCGCTCTTCAAGGCAGCGGCAACTCTCCCGGGCGGCGGTGGCGGCCACCGATCGCAGGAGGGCCGAGGACGCTCGCTATCCTCTGCTGCCGCCCGTGCCGGCCATGGAACCTGCACCGGCAGGCCCACCCGCCAGCCCGGGCTCGCCCGGCTTGTCGCCCGGCTTCTGCGCCTTCGGATCGGGCTCCTGCCCTGGCCGCGATGCGGGGTGATTGCCGGGCTTGTCCCGGTCCGGGCTGGTCATGGGGTCTGGCTTGTCCGATGCCATCCTGAGTCTCCGATGCAGGCTGCGGCGAAGCAACGCCGGACCCGGCCCGATGGCTTCGAAATCCGTGCCCTGCTGCCGGCGACCGGCGTGCATGTTCCGCTGTCGCGATGCCGGCCTGCATCCCAGCGGTTGCGGAAGACGGCGAGAGTCCGGACGCCTGCCGCAGCACTCCGCTGACCGTCAGGGCTGGATCGTCGGGCCGGAGCGCGCGGCTTGCCATGACGCCCCATGCGAAGCCGGCGGCGGATGGCAGCCCCGTTCAGCAGCAGATCCGCCTCGATCCGTCGATGCGACGCTGCCGCGGCATGGGAGGCAGCGGCATGGCATGCCCGCGCGATCGGGAACTCCCGCGGCTCGTCAGCGCCGCGCGGCGGGTCGCCATCCGCCGCACCACGATGTCGCGCGCCATGGGCATTCCCCTGATCTCGTCACCGGCCGCCTGAAGCCGTGCCGCGCCCTGTCTTCCGGGCCGACCGGGCGCATGCCATGCTGCCCGAAATGGGAGGACGCGCCATGCAGGAACGGCGCTTCGATGTGGTCGTGGCGGGATGCGGCGCCGCGGGCCTGTCCGCCGCCGTTGCTGCCGCCGAGGCGGGTGCGCGGGTCGCGGTGCTGGAACGCGCGCCGCGTGAGGAGCGAGGCGGCCAGAGCCGCTACACCGAAGCCTATCTGCGGATGAAGAGCGAGGCCGAAGTCACCGACGACTTCGAGACGCATCTCGCCGAGAACAGCAGCGGCTATGTGGATCCCGATCTGATCGAGGAGAGCGCCCGTCCCGCCGGCGAGCGCGCGCCCTATGCCAATGCGCTGTCGATCGCCGAGCCCGGCTTCATCGCCACCTTCGCCGACCAGGCCGGGCCGACCATTGCCTGGCTGAAGGGCTTCGGCCTGCGCTTCGATTTCCTGCCGACGCAATTCCTGACGAAGTCCCAGCCGCGCCTGCTGCCGGTGGGCGGCGGCCTCGCGCTGGTGGAGGGCATGGCGGCGCGGGCCGAGGCGCTGGGCGTCGCCTTCCTCTACGAAACGACGGCGGAGCAACTGGAGCGTGACGCGCAGGGCTGCGTGACCGGGCTGGTGGCGCGCAGCCGCGCCGAGGGGCGGCTGCGCCTGCAGGGCCGCGTCGTGCTGGCCTGCGGCGGGTTCGAGGGCAATGCCGAGATGCTGGCGCGCTATATCGGCCCGCGCGCCGCCTTCCTGCGGCCGATCTGCAAGGGCGCCAATTTCAACCGTGGCGACGGGATCCGCATGGCGCTGGAGGTCGGCGCCGCGACCGCCGGGGATTTCGGCAGCTACCATGCCGAGCCGATCGACCCCCGCTCGGGCGTCTCCGAGCCCTCCGTCTTCATCTTCCCATACGGCATCCTGGTGAACAAGGACGGCCACCGTTTCACCGATGAGGCGCCGGGCACGGTGGATGCGCATTATGAAAGCGTGACGCGCCGGATCTTCGAGCAGCGCGACGGCCTGGCGCATGTGATCCTGGATGCGAAGCACCTGCGCATCCCGAATCACCGGCTCGCCATCCGCACCGACAAGCCGCCGGTCGTGGCGGCGACGCTCGAGGAGATGGCGGCGAAGCTCGGCCTGCCGGCCGAGGCGCTGGCCGGGACCGTGCGGGCCTACAACGCCGCCTGCATGCCGGGCGAATGGAAGCCGCTGGAACCCGACGGCCTCGCCACCCGCGGCCTCACCCCGCCCAAGTCGAACTGGGCCCTGCCGCTGGACGAGCCGCCCTTCCATGCCTATCCGATCATCTCCGCCAATGTCTTCACCTTCGGCGGGGTGAAGGTGGACAGCGAGGGCCGGGGGCTGGACGGCGATGGCTGGCCGATCGAGGGCCTCTATGCCGCCGGCGAGATCATCGGGACCTATTATCGCACCTATACCGGCGCGACCTCCGTGCTGAAGGGGCTGGTCTTCGGCAGGCTGGCGGGCAGGCATGCGGCGCGCCGGGCCAATGCGGCCTGAGCCGATGCGCATCTGGCACCAGAGCTTCAGCGACCTGGACCGCGTGCCGGTCTACCGCGCGACCCTGGCGCGGCATGTGGCGGCGGTGATGCCGGCGGGCGACAGCGTGGCGCTGCATGGCCTCAGGCCCGGGACCTACGGGGTGGAATTCGCGCCGATCCACGCCATCCGGCACCGCTACCTGGAGATGCTGAACGAGCAGCAGGTGGTGGAGGCGGCGCTGGCCGCCGAGCGCGAAGGCTACGATGCCTTCGCCCTCGGCTGCTTCTACGACCCGGCGCTGCGTGCCTGCCGGTCGCTGGTGGACATCCCCTGCATGGGGCTTTCCGAGACCTGCATGCTGGTCGCCTGCTCGCTGGGCCACCGCTTCGGTCTGGTTTCGCTGGAGGAGAGCCAGCGCGCCCAGCATGAGGAACTGGCCCGCGCCTATGGGCTGCGGGAGCGGCTGGCCGGCGTGGTGCCGATGCACCCGCCGATCGACGAGTACATGCTGGAGGTGGACGAGGCGGCCGCGCGCCCGTTGCTGGACGCCTTCGCCGAGGCCTGCGGGCGGCTGGTGGCCATGGGGGCGGAGGTGCTGATCCCGGGCGACGGCTTCCTGAACGAATTCGCCTGGCGCCATGGCGTGCGGCGCCTGCATGGCGCGCCGGTGATGGATGCGCTCGGCACGCTGTTCCGGCACGCCGCCTTCATGGCCGGGGCAAGGACGGCGCTGGGGCTCAAGGTCAGCCGCATCGGCCACTACGCCAGGCCGCCCCCCGCGATGCTGGCGCAGGCGCGCGCCGCCGCCGGGGTCGGGCCCATGGCGGAGGGCGACTTCTCGGGCGGCAACGACCGCTGAACGAAGGAAGGGAGGAAACAACCATGATCAGACGCATGCTCCTGCTGGCGACGGCGCTCGCCGGCCTCGGCGCGCTGCCCGCCGCGGCGCAGCCGGCCCCGAAGCGGGAGGCGATCCGCATCGGCATCCTCAGCGATCTCTCCGGCAGCTTCGCCGATGTCGCCGGCCCTGGCTCGGTCGTCGCGGCGCAGCTCGCGGCGGAGGATTTCGGCGGCCGCGCCGCGGGGCTGCCGGTGCAGATCCTCTCCGGCGACCACCAGAACCGCGCCGATACCGGTTCCGCCCTCGCCCGCCGCTGGTTCGACACGGAAGGCGTGGATGCGGTGGTGGACCTGCCCAATTCGGCGATCGCGCTGGCGGTGGGCGAGGTGGCGCGCAGCGCCAACCGGGTGGCCCTGGTGACGGCGGCGGTCGCCAGCCGCCTGACCGGCGATGCCTGCTCACCCAACCTGGTCCACTACTCGCTCGACACCTGGTCCATGTCCAACGTGCCGAGCCGCGCGCTGGTGCAGGCCGGCGGGGCAACCTGGTTCTACGTGACCGCCGATTACGCCTTCGGCCATGATCTCGAGAAACAATCGATGGATGCGGTGACGCGGGCGGGCGGCAAGGTGCTCGGCTCGGTCCGGCATCCGCTCGGCACCACCGATTTCTCCTCCGTGCTGCTGCAGGCCCAGGCGTCCCGCGCCAACATCGTGGCGCTGGCGAATTCCCAGGCGGACTTCATCAACGCGATGAAGCAGACCTCGGAATTCGGCCTGGCCCGGCGCGGGCAGCGCGTGGTCGGCCTGGCGGTCTATGTCTCGGACATCGTCTCGCTCGGCCTGGAGGCGACGCAGGGCGCGACCGTGGTCGGCAACTGGTACTGGGACCTGAACGACGGCACGCGCAGCTTCGCCCGCCGCTTCGGCGAAAGGATGGGTGGGCGCATGCCGACCGACCTGCAGGCCAATGTCTATGCCGCGGTGACGCATTTCCTCCGGGCGGCGGAGGCGCTGGGGAGTTCCACGGATGGGCGCGCCATCGTCGCCAGGATGAAGGCGCTGCCGACGGAGGATTCCATCTTCGGTCGCGGGATGATCCGCGCCGATGGCCGCCGTGTCAGCCCGGTCTACGTCTTCAACGTGAAGTCGCCCGCGGAATCCCGCGGACGCTACGACGTCTACAGGCTGGAGCGGGAGGTGCCGGTCGAGGAGGCCTATCGTCCCCTCGAACAGGGCGGCTGTCCCCTGGTCCGCGGCGGATGACGGAAACGCAGGCCGGGGCGCGGGGTGACAGGCCGGATCCGCCGGCGCTCGCGCCAGGCGGAGGCTCGCTCAGCGGACGGGATGCCTGCATGGACGCTTTCCCGATTGCCTGACCCTGCATCACCATGAGGCATGACAGGGGCAACCTCTCACTGCGAGAAGACAATGGACGATTTCGATCAATCCCTGCGCGAGTTCCAGCTTGCGGAACAGGCCCGGCGTTCCGCCGCGACCTGGCTCAAATCCTTCGAGTCGGCTCTCGCATCCCGTGATGCGTCACGGATCGGCGCCTTGTTCCATGCGGACTCCCATTGGCGGGATATCCTGGCCTTCACATGGACCTTCAGCTCCGCCGCGGGCCGGGACGGCATCGCGGCGCGACTCGCGGCGGAACAGGCGCGCACGGCCGCGCATGGCTTCCACCTGCCGCGAGGCCGGAAGCCGCCACGGCGGGTGACGCGCCTCGGCATCGACAGCATCGAGGCGATCTTCGAGTTCACCACGGCCGAGGGGCGCGGGGCAGGAATCATCCGCCTGTCGCCGGCCGGCGATGACGGCGGGGAGAAGAAGGCCTGGCTCCTTTCGACCACGCTTGAGACGCTTGCGGGGCATGAGGAGAAGATCGGCGCCAACCGGCCGACCGGGGCGGCCTATTCGCGGAATTTCGGCGGCGACAACTGGGCCGACATGCGCCGGAAGGCCAGCGCCTATGACGACCGGGAGCCGACGGTTCTCGTCATCGGCGGCGCCCAGGCGGGGCTCTCGATCGCCGCACGGCTCAACCAGATCGGCGTCGACACGCTCGTCGTCGAGAGATGGCCACGCATCGGCGACAGCTGGCGGAAGCGCTACCACTCGCTCGCGCTGCACAACTCGATCCACCTGAACCATCTGCCCTACATGGAATTCCCGCCGACCTGGCCGAAATACATCCCGAAGGACATGCTGGGAAACTGGTTCGAGTTTTATGCCGATGCCATGGAGATCAACTGCTGGACGGATACGGAATTCGTCAGCGGCGCCTGGGACGGGAAGGCCAGGTGCTGGACGGCCCGGCTGAAGCGGTCCGACGGCACCGAACGCGTCGTCCGGCCCCGGCATCTCGTCTTCGCCAATGGCGTCAGCAGCTATCCCATCATCCCCGACCTGCCGGGCCTTGCGGACTTCAAGGGACAGATCATCCACTCCGAAGGCTTCGAGAGCGGCGCCGGCTGGAAGGGGAAGAACGCGCTCATCCTGGGGACCGGCAGCAGCGCCAATGACATCGCGCTCGACCTGCACAGCCATGGCGTGAACACAACGCTCATCCAGCGCGGGTCCACGACCGTCGTATCGATCGACCCGAGTGCCAGGCTCAACGAGGCGATCTGGGATGAGGGGGGACCGCTCGAGGATTGCGATCTGATCGTCTCCTCCGCGACGCCGCCCCTGATCGTCAAGGGCTACAAGGCCGTTACGAAGCGCATGCTCGAGTTCGACCGGGAGATGATCGAGGGGCTGAAGGGCATCGGCTTCAAGCATGATGTCGGCGAGGACGAGGCCGGCCACCAGATGAAGTATTTCCGGCGCGGCGGCGGCTACAACCTCGATGCGGGCAGCTCGGCTCTCATGATCAAGGGCGAGCTGGGCCTGCTGCAGTATGACCGGATCGAGCGCTTCACCGCCGATGGCGTGCTCCTGAAGGATGGATCGACGGTTCCCGCCGACCTCATCGTGCTGGCGACCGGCTACTACCCGCAACAGGAGCTCGTCCGCCGCGCGCTCGGCGATGAGATGGTGGAACGCATCGGGCCGGTCTGGGGCATCGGGGAGGATGGCGAGCTCAACAACATGTACAAGCGCACGCCGCAGGAATGCCTCTGGTTCATCGCCGGTGGCCTGTCGCAATGCCGGATCAACTCGAAATACCTCGCCCTGCAGATCAAGGCGATGGAACTCGGGAAGCTCGGCCCGCTCTGAAGGGGGGGGCACGCGGACGTTCCGGCCTGGGGTATTGTCCTCGCTCGACGCGGCGGTGTTGATGCCCGCTTCCCCGCCGCCTTGCCCTTGCTGCAGGGGATCTGCGCCGCAGGTCCCCGGCGGTCCGTGGCCGGGGCGCCCGTGCAGGGCGCCGCCGCCGGTTCGCCCCCGGGCCCGCCCGTTATCGGCGCAGTTGCGGGAGAACCTCGGCACGGGCGCGGGCGACGTCGGCCTCGAAGTCGATCTCGACCCAGGGCAGGTCGCTCACGTCATGCGCGCCGAACCGCTCGGGCTGCGCCAGGATCAGGTCGCGGATCGCCTCCTCGTATTCCAGGCCCGTCTGGCCGCGCGCGACATAGGCGCCGCAGCGTTCGGCCAGGGCTCCGGCCATCGCGCCGGAGAAGCGGAAGAAGCCGACGGATTCGCCATGCCAGTCATGCGCGTGCTCGGGCCGCTTGCGGAAGTCCACGATGCGGCCGTCGCGGAAGCAGATCTTCACCGGCTCGTCGCCCGGCTCGATATCGCGGTCCACCAGCAGGATGTTCTCGCCCGGCGCCTCGACCAGGCGGCGGATCATGCCGGGGTCGTAGAGCACGTCGCCATCCATCAGCAGCAGCGGCTGCCCGGCCTGCAGGCACTCCGACTGCACCCAGAGCGACAGCAGGCTGCCTTCGCGGAAGCGCGGGTTGTGCACGAAGCCGACGCGGTCGCGCCAGCCCAGTCGCTCCACTTCCGCCTCGATCATCTCCCGCTCATAGCCGACGGTGATGCTCACCCGCCCGATGCCGGCGGCCTGCAGGGCGTCCAGGTGGCGCTGCAGGAGCGTGCGGCCGCCGAATTCGAGCATGACCTTCGGCGGATGACCATCGATCCCGAGCCGTCGTCCGATGCCGGCGGCAAGGATGACGGCAGTTGCAGTCGGGCAGTGCTGCAAGTAGATGTACTCCGAATTCTGACCGGATCGTGACACGGCGCCTGCGGGAAATCCAGGCTAAGCGGCCGGCCTGCCATCCAGACAGCCAAGGGGTCCAGCCTTGAACGATGCGACGCCGACCGGCCCGCGCAGCACAGGCATCGCGCCGCGCTCCGGCGTGTCGAGATTCGCCGCCCTGCGGCGGGAGATCACCTCGCCCACGCTGTCCTTCCTGATGGAGGCGCATGACGGCCTCTCCGCCAAGATCGTGGAGGAGGCGGGATTCCGCGGCGTCTGGGCCTCCGGCCTGACCACCTCCGCCGCGCTCGGCCTGCGCGACAGCAACGAGGCGTCCTGGACGCAGGTGCTGGACCAGCTCGAATACATGGCGGATGCCACCAGCCTGCCCATCCTGGTGGATGGCGACACAGGCCATGGCAATTTCAACAATGTCCGCCGCTTCGTCCGCAAGCTGGGCGAGCGGGGCCTGGCCGGCGTCTGCATCGAGGACAAGCTCTTCCCGAAGACCAACTCCTTCATCGGGGAAGGCCAGGCGCTCGCCGATATCGAGGAGTTCTGCGGCCGCATCAAGGCCGGCAAGGACAGCCAGGTGGATGACGGCTTCGTCCTGGTGGCGCGGGTCGAGGCGCTGATCGCCGGCCACGGCATGGCGGAGGCGCTGCGCCGGGCGGAGGCCTATCACCGCGCCGGGGCCGATGCGATCCTGATCCACTCCAAGCGCTCTACCGCCGAGGAGATCCTCGCCTTCGCCCGCGCCTGGGACAACCGCGCGCCGCTGGTGATCGTGCCGACCATGTACTATGCGACGCCCACCTCCGTGTACCGGGAGGCCGGCATCTCCACCGTCATCTGGGCCAACCACCTGCTGCGCTCGGCGATCGTCGCCATGCGCGAGACCGCTTCGCGCATCGCCGAGGACGAATCGCTGATGCGGGTCGAGGGCCAGGTGGCCTCGGTGAAGGAGGTGTTCCGCCTCGTCGGCAATGCCGAGCTGGAGGAGGCCGAGCGGCGCTACCTGCCGGCGCGGCCGAGCGTCGGCGCGGTGGTCCTCGCGGCCTCCGGCGGCGATCTCGGCGCGCTCACCGCCGACCGGCCGAAATGCATGGTGGATATCCGCGGCCGGCCCCTGCTCGGCAGTCTCGTGCACACCCTGCGCGAGAGCGGGGTGCGCGACGTCACCGTGGTGCGCGGCTATCGCAAGGAGGCGGTGCAGCTCGAGGGCGTGCGCATGGTCGATAACGACCGCCATGCCGAGACCGGCGAGCTTTGGTCGCTCGCCTGCGCCCGCAACGCCCTCCGCGGCGAGACGGTGATCGCCTATGGCGACGTGCTGTTCAAGCGCCACATCCTCGACGGCCTGTTGACCAGCGAGGCCGATATCGTGCTGGCGGTGGACAGCCAGGGCGCCGCGCCGCGCGCCGGCGGCACCACCCCGCGCGACCTGGTGGCCGCCGACCGGCGCTTCTCCGGCGACTACCTGGACGACGCCCCCGCCCATCTCCGCCGCATCGCCAGCGACCTGCCGGCCGGGGAGGTCTGCGGCGAGTGGATGGGCCTCGCCCGGTTCAGCGCCCGCGGCGCCGGCTGGCTGCGGGAGGAGATCGCCGCGATCGAGGCCGAAGGGCTGCTGGAGCGCGCCGACCTGCCGCTGCTGCTCACCCGGCTGGCGGCGCGCCACCCGGTCCGGGTGCTCTATTTCACCGGCCATTGGCTCGATGTCGATACGCTCGGCGACCTCGCCGAGGCGCGCAACCTGGGCTAGCCTCCGCCCCCGATGATCACCGCGACCGATTTCTTCGCCGAGGCCGGGCGCGCCGGCTTCGATTTCTACACCGGCGTGCCCTGCAGCTTCCTGACGCCCTTGATCAACGGCGCCCTCTCCGCGCCCGGCCTCGCCTATGTCGGCGCGGCGAGCGAGGGCGAGGCGGTGGCGATCGCGGCCGGGGCCTGGCTGGCCGGGCGCCGCACGGTGGTCATGTGCCAGAATTCCGGCCTGGGCAACGCGGTCAACCCGCTGACCTCGCTGAACGAGCCCTTCCGCATCCCGACCCTGCTGCTGGCCACCTGGCGCGGCGAGCCCGGCATCCCGGACGAGCCGCAGCACGCGCTGATGGGGCGCATCACCCAGGACCTGCTCTCGGTCATCGGCGTGCCGCATGCGCCCTTCCCGGCGGCGCGGGAGGCGATCGCGCCGGCCCTCGCCGCGGCGGCCGGGCGCATGGAGGCCTCCGGCCTGCCCTTCGCCTTCGTCGTGCGCAAGGGCGATGTGGCGGAGGAGGCGCTGGCCGTGCCGGAGCGCGCGCCGCCCGCGCCGGGACGGCGGTCGGATTTCCCCGCCGAGGGGCCGCGGCCAAGCCGCGCCGCGGCGCTGGAGCGCTTCCTGCAACTGGTCCCGGAGGATGGCGCGGTCATCGCCACCACCGGCAAATGCGGCCGGGAGCTCTTCACCCTGGCCGACCGGCCGCAGCACCTCTACCAGGTCGGCTCCATGGGCGGGGCGAGCGGCATGGCGCTCGGCGTCGCGCTCAACACCACGGGGCCGGTCTTCGTGCTGGATGGCGACGGCGCGGCGCTGATGAAGCTCGGCACCTTCGCCACCATCGGGGCGGAGGCGCCGCGCAACCTCATCCACATCCTGCTCGACAACGGCGTGCATGACTCGACCGGCGGCCAGCCCACCGTCTCCCCCGGGGTGGATTTCGCCGGCGTCGCACTTGCCTGCGGCTATGCCCGTGCCGCCGCCTGCGCGACGCTCCCGGGCTTCGAGGCGGCGCTGCGGGAGGCGATGGCCGGCCCTGGCCCCGCGCTCATTCATCTGCGGATCGCCCCCGGCTCCATGGCGAAGCTCGGCCGCCCCACCGTGACGCCGCCCGAGGTGGCGCAGCGCTTCCGCGCCTTCCTCGCGGCGCGCGAGGCCGCGCGCCGGGACGGGCCGGCCCCCCGGTGAGGTGGTCCAGCCTCGTCACCCTCCTGGTCGGGGTTGCGGTCGCCGGCTTCCTCTTCGCCGCGAACGACCCCGCCGAGATCCTCGGCCTCCTCGCCGGCGCGGGCTGGGGGATGCTCGCCGTCATCGCGCTCCGCCTGCCGCAGATGCTGGCCTCCGCCCTGGGCTGGGCGCCGCTCATCGAGGGCGCCCGGCCGGGCTGGGCCGTGCTGTTCCGCATGCGCTGGATCCGGGATGCGGTGAACGCGCTGCTGCCTGTGGCGCAGGTGGGGGGCGATGTGGTGCGGGCCCAGCTCCTCATCCGCCGCGGGACCGGCGCGGTGCCGGCGACGGCGAGCGTCTCGGTCGATCTCGCGGCCGAGCTCGCCTCCCAATTCGCCTTCGCGGCGATCGGCCTGGCAGTGCTGTGGCAGCTGCCGCACCAGGGCGCGGCCGCCGACTGGGCGGTGGCCGCGGCGGCGGTGCTCGGCGCCATGGCGCTGGGCTTCATGGCGGCGCAGCGCTGGGGCCTGTTCCGGCTGGTGGAGCGGCTGGCGCCGAAGCTCGCCCGCCGGTCCGGGCACGGGGAGCAGGCCGCCATGGCAGGGCTGCATGAGGCGGTGGTCCGCCTCTACCGCCAGCCGGGCCGGCTCTGGGGCAGCGGGGCGGCGCATCTTGCCTCCTGGCTGCTCGGGGTGCTGGAGACCTGGGTGGCGCTGCGCATCCTCGGCATCGAGGCCGGGCTCGCCGAGGCGCTGGTGATCGAGAGCCTCGGCCAGCTTGCCCGCAGCCTCGGCTTCATGGTGCCCGGAGCGGTCGGGGTGCAGGAGGGCGGCTTCGTCCTCGCCTGCGGGCTCTTCGGCATCCCGCCGGAGCAGGCGCTGGCCTTCGCGCTGCTGCGCCGGATCCGCGACATCGTGCTCGGCCTGCCCGGCATCATCGCCTGGCGCTGGGACGCGATGGCCGCGCCACGCCCGGCCCTCATCGCCGCAGGGAGGACAGGACACCCATGACCGACCCGATCCTGCTGACGCCCGGGCCCCTCACCACCCGGATCGAGACGCGCCGCGCCATGCTGCGCGACTGGGGCTCCCGCGACCCCGCCTTCATCGCGCTCACGGCCGAGCTGCGCGCACGGCTGCTGGCCGTGGCGCAGGGCGGGGCCACCCATGCCTGCGTGCCGTTGCAGGGCTCCGGCACCTTCATCGTCGAGGCGACCCTCGCCACCCTGCTGCGGCCCGGCGACAAGCTGCTGGTGCTGGCCAATGGCGCCTATGGCGAGCGCATCGCCGCCATCACCCGGCGCATGGGCCGCGCCGTGGAGGTGCTGCGCTGGCCGGAGGACCGGCCGGTCGAGCCCGGGCGCGTCGCCGCGGCGCTGGCGGCCGATCCCGGTCTGACCCATGTCGCCCTGGTGCATTGCGAGACGACGACCGGCCTGCTCAACCCGCTGGCCGAGGTCGCGGCGGTGGTGGCCGCCGCGGGGCGGCGCCTGCTGCTCGATGCCATGAGCAGCTTCGGCGCCATCGGGATCGACCTCCGCAGCCTGCCGGTCACGGCCGTCATGGCCTCCTCCAACAAATGCCTGGAGGGGGTGCCGGGCATCGGCTTCGCCCTGATCGAGCGGACGGTGCTGGCGGCGGCGGAGGGCGTCAGCCCCTCGGTCAGCCTGGACCTGCATGCCCAGTGGCGCGGCCTGGAGAAGGACGGCCAGTGGCGCTTCACCCCGCCGGTGCAGGTGGTGGCGGCGCTGGTCGAGGCGCTCAGGCTGCTGGAGGCGGAGGGTGGCCCGCCGGCCCGGCTGGCGCGCTATGCGGAGAATTGCCGCACCCTGCTGGCCGGCATGCGCCGCCTGGGCTTCAGCCTCTATCTGGAGGACGCGCTGCAGGCGCCGATCATCGCCACCTTCCGCATGCCCGAGGCGCGGCCGCTCCGCTTCGCCGAATTCTACGATGCCCTCGCCGCGCGTGGCTTCCTGATCTATCCGGGCAAGCTGACCCAGGCCGAGACCTTCCGCATCGGCTGCATCGGCGCGATCGGCCGCCGGGACATGGAGCGGCTGCTGGCGGCGGTGGAGGCCGTGCTGGGCGAGATGGCGACGGCCTGAAGCGGCCGCGCCGGCGGAAGGCGTGTGTGTCTGCACCGCCATCCGCCGGAACTCGTCGCGGGCGGGCCGAGGCTTGCTTCCGGGCGTCCGGCCCCGTCCGCGACCTGCCCTACGGCGCCAGGTCCGGCCGCGATCCCCGCAGCCCGAGCCAGAGGGCGGCGAGCGGCGTGACCACCGCGGCGGCGGCGATCATCGGCACGGCCGCGCCGATCCAGACGAGAATGGGCACCAGGATCAGCGCATCGTCCGGATCGATGATGATGCCCGGCGAGGGCTCCCAGCCGCGTGGCTGCGCCAGGCGCAGGCCGAAGAGCTGCCAGAAAAGGGTGCCGATCCCCACCCCGGCGACGAGGCCGAGCAGCGGACCCCAGAGGCCGAGCACCTCCTGCAGGCCGATCCCGATACCGATCATGGCCATGACGTTGGACGCGCAATCGCTGATGATGTCGTACCAGTAGCCGCCCGGGCTGGATTGCCCGGTCTGCCGCGCCAGTTCGCCATCCGCCCGGTCCAGCAGCATGGACAGCACGAAGATGGCGCCGCCGATGGCCGGCCAGAGGGGGCCGCCCACCGCGAAGGCCGCCGCCGCCGCCATGCCGGTGGCGAGGCGCAGCGTGGTGATGTGGTTCGGCGTCACGCCCGTGGGCGCGACGGCCCTGACCGCCGGCCGGACGATGCGATGAATCACGGTGTTGGTGCTCACATCCTGCCCTCTGCCCGGGATCCGCGCGGAAGCCTTGCCATGGCCGCGGGGACGGCCGCCCGGCCGTGCCCCGGGCCGGCCCCGACGCGACAGGCGCCTCCCTTGCCCGGCATTCGGCCGGGTTTCAAGGGCACCGCGCCGTGCCGCGGGTGGCCATACCCGTCCGCATAAGTCCTGACCTGCAGCCGCCGCAGGCGGCTGAGCGCCCGAACGGTCGGGCCCCCATGGAAGATGCCGGAGGCATCTTCCATGGGCACCGGGGGCGCCGCGCCCAGTGGCGCGTAGCCAAGCTGCAGCGCGGCGCCGGCGACTGAGGCCGCATAAATGCGTCAGCATTCATGCGGATTAGTATCAGACCACGCCGCCCTTGGCCTTCACCGGGATGCGCAGGTAGCGGACGCCGTTCGCCTCGGCCTGCGGGAAGCGGCCGGCGCGGATGTTCACCTGGATGGAGGGCAGCAGCAGCGTCGGCGCGGCCAGCCCGGCATCGCGCTGCGTGCGGAAGCGGACGAACTCCTCCTCCGTCACGCCGTCCTTCACATGCGGGTTGTGCGCGCGCTGCTCGGCCACCGTGCTCTGCCAGGCATACTCGTCGCGCCCCGGCGCCTTGTAGTCGTGGCACATCCAGAGCCGCGTCTCCGGCGGCAGGGCGAGCAGGCGGCGGATGGAGCGGAACAGCGCATGGGCGTCGCCGCCGGGGAAATCGGCCCGTGCCGTGCCGTAGTCGTGCATGAAGATGGTGTCGCCGACGAAGACGTCGCCGCCGATCCGATACGCGATGTCGGCCGGCGTGTGGCCCGGCAGGTGCATCACCTCGACCGTCAGGTGGCCGAGCGGGAAGCGCTCGCCGTCCCGGAACAGCCGGTCGAAGTCGCCGCCTTCCGGCTTCACGTCCTGCGCGTCGAAGACCGGGCGGAAGATCCGCTGCACGTCCTTGATGTGCTCGCCGATGCCGATCGGCGCGCCGGTCTTCGCCTTGATATAGGGCGCCGCCGTCAGGTGGTCGGCATGCGCGTGTGTCTCCAGCACCCAGCGGATGACGACGCCTTCCTCCCGGGCGGCCTGCAGCATGCGGTCGGCGAAGGCGGTGTCGGCGGTGCCCGACTTGTGGTCCCAGTCCAGCACCGGGTCGATGACGGCGGCCTCCTGCGTGGCCGGGTCCCAGACCAGGTAGCTGACCGTGTTCGTCGGTTCGTCGAAGAAGGCGCGGATTGCCGCCTTGTCCATGATGTCCTCCTCCGCCCCGGGATGGGGCTTGAAACTCATATAAGAAATCTCTTATTGAGAGCAAGCTTATAGTCTTACTGTGTCAAAGCTTTCCGGTCTTCCTATATGTGGGGGATGGTAGAGAGGCAGACAAGGCGGCCGAGGACGGGCGAGGCGCGGTTCGCGGCCTATCTGGGGGCGATCACGGCGGG
>NZ_JAJAQI010000035.1 GCF_020523605.1 Roseicella aerolata
CCCGCCGTGATCGCCCCCAGATAGGCCGCGAACCGCGCCTCGCCCGTCCTCGGCCGCCTTGTCTGCCTCTCTACCATCCCCCACATATAGGAAGACCGGAAAGCTTTGACACAGTAAGACTAGGTGAGATCGGCCGTCGGGGTGGGAGGCACGCCGCGGCCGGCCAGGGGCACCGCCTGTCCCACCGCCTCGCCGATCAGCAGCAGGGTAGGGCCGCCCCCGGCCCAGCCCGGCGCCTCGGCCGCCACGCTCTCCAGCGTCCCGCGCAGGACGCGCTGCTGCGGCGTGCCGCCATGTTCCACCACGGCCGCCGGCATGGCCGGGTCCATTCCGTCCGCCACCAGCGCGTCACGGATCTCGGCAATGCGGGCGAGGCCCATATAGATCGCCAGCAGCGTCTTGGGCCGCGCCAGGCCGCGCAGGTCGTGCCGGCTATGGCCGGTCGCCAGCGTCACGGCATGGCCCACGGCGCGGTGGGTCAGCGGGATGCCAGTGGCGGCCGCGCAGGCCGTCGCCGCGGTGATGCCGGGCACGATCTCGAAGGGGATGCCGGCCGCGGCCAGCGCCGCCTCCTCCTCCGCCGCATGGCCGAAGATCATCGGGTCACCACCCTTCAGGCGCACCACCCGCTTGCCTTCCTGCGCCAGTCGCACCAGCAGGGCGCTGATCTCCTCCTGCGGCATGCTGTGATGCGCCCCGGTCTTGCCGACCGCGATGCGCGCGGCGTCGCGGCGGGCCATCTCCAGCGCCGCCTCGCAGCCCAGCCGGTCATGGACGATGACATCCGCCTCCCCCAGTAGCCGGAGGGCGCGGAGCGTCAGCAGGTCCCCCGCGCCCGGCCCGGCGCCGACCAGATGCACAATGCCCGGCGGGGCCGCATCGGCGCGGTCGAGGGCGGCGGCGAAAGCGGCATCCGCCTCCGCCTCCCGCCCCGCCATAGCGAGGTCGGCGGCCGGTCCGGAAAGGGCCGCATCCAGGAAGCGGCGCCGCGCGGCGAGGTCCGGCAGCCTTCGGCGGACGGCGGCCTTGAAGCGCTCCGCCATGGCGGCCACGCGGCCGATGCCCGGGGGCAGCACCGCCTCGATCCGCTGCCGCATCTGGCGCGCCAGCACCGGGGCGGCGCCCCCGGTCGAGACCGCGACGGTCATGGGCGCGCGATCGATGACGGCGGGCATCAGGGCGGTGCAGAGCTCCGGCCGGTCCACCACGTTCACCGG
The DNA here is from genome assembly GCF_020523605.1 of Roseicella aerolata. Classification (GTDB taxonomy): domain Bacteria; phylum Pseudomonadota; class Alphaproteobacteria; order Acetobacterales; family Acetobacteraceae; genus Paracraurococcus; species Paracraurococcus aerolatus. The sequence continues at coordinate 1,218 of NZ_JAJAQI010000035.1, forward strand.
AATGCCGCGGGCGCGGCAGGCCGTGGAGAGGGCCTCGAGTTCCGCAAGCGGGGCATCGGCGCCGCAGGCGAAGGCCACGTCCTCCAGCAGGTCCGGGGAGAAGGCGGCGGCCTGGCGGATCTCGGCGCCGGCCTGGCGCAGCGGCTCGGCCTTGCGCTCCGCCACCTCGCCGGTGCCGAGCACCAGGGCGACGCGGCCGCGCAGCTCAAGGAAGATGGGGAATTGCTGCATCGGGGAGATGTGGCCGGTGGCAGGCAGGGAGGCAAGCGCGAGGGGGCTTTACCCCCTCAAACGCCCCCCACGAAGGGGCCCCTGGAACCCTTGAGCTGAACTCCTACGCCGCCGCCAGTGCCGGGTTGGCGTGCCGCGCATGCAGGAATTCCAGCACCGCCGTGCGCGCCGCGACGAAGACAGGGTCGGCGGCGAGCGCCAGCCGGTCCCGCGGCCGCGGCAGGTCCACCTTCAGCACCTCGCCCACCGTGGCGTTCGGCCCGTTGGTCAGCATGACGATGCGGTCGGAGAGCAGCACGGCCTCGTCCACGTCATGGGTGATCATCACCACGGTGGTGCCGCGGGAGGCATGGATCTCCATCACCTGGTCCTGCAGATGCGCGCGGGTCAGCGCGTCCAGCGCGCCGAAGGGCTCGTCCAGCAGCAGGACCTTGGGCTTCATGGCCAGCGCCCGGGCAATGCCGATGCGCTGCTTCATGCCGCCCGAGATCTCCGCCGGGCGCTTGTCCTTCGCGTGCGACATATGGACCAGCGCCAGGTTCTCCAGCACCCAGTCGTGGCGCTCGGCCCTGCCCATTTTCCGCCCGACGGTCTGGTCCACGGCAAGGCGAACATTCTCGTAGCAGGTCAGCCAGGGCAGCAGGCTGTGGTTCTGGAAGACCACGGCGCGGTCGGGGCCGGGGCCGTCGATCTCCCTGCCTTCCAGCACCACGCCGCCGGCGGTCGCCGGCAGCAGGCCGGCGATGACGTTCAGCAGGGTGGACTTGCCGCAGCCGGAATGCCCGATGACGGAGACATACTCCCCGCGGGCGATCTGCAGATCTACCTGCCGCAGCACCGGCACGGGACTCTTCGGGAACTGGATGGAGAGCTGGGAGATGTCGAGGAAACGGTCGTCGGTCTGCATCTCAGCTCTCCTGCGTGCCGCGGGTGGCGATGCGCCCGGCGAAGGCGACGATCCGGTCGAGGCCGAAGCCGACCAGCCCGACATAGACGAGCGCCACGACGATGTCCGAGAGGTTGGAGCTGTTCCAGGCATCCCAGACGAAGAAGCCGATGCCTACGCCGCCGATCAGCATCTCGGCGGCCACGATCGCCAGCCAGGACAGGCCGATGCCGATGCGGAGCCCGGTGAAGATATAGGGCGCGGCGGCGGGCAGCACGATCTTCCAGAAGAAGGCCGGGCCGCGCAGGCGGATGACGGCCGCGACATTGCGGTAGTCCTGCGGCACGTTCCGCACGCCGACCGCGGTGTTGATGATCACCGGCCAGACCGAGGTGATGAAGATCACGAAGATCGCGCTGGGCTGCGCTTCCCGGAAGGCGGCCAGCGACAGGGGCAGCCAGGCGAGCGGCGGGACGGTGCGCAGCACCTGGAAGATGGGGTCAAGGCCCCGCATGGCGAAGGGCGAGGTGCCGATCAGCAGGCCGGTCAGCACGCCGACCACGCCGGCGATGGCGAAGCCGAGCGCGACGCGCTGCAGGCTGGCCGCGAGGTGCCAGAACAACCCCTTGTCCAGCCCGCCCCGATCGAAGAAGGGATCGACGATCAGGTCGTAGCTGTCCGCCCAGACCTTGGAGGGGGGTGGCAGCGTCGCGCCCGGGCCGCTCGCCAGGAACTCCCACAGTCCGAGGAAGGCCAGCAGGATCAGCACCGGCGGCAGGAGATTCGCCAGCACCGGGGCGAGCCGGGAGGGCCTCGGCAGCGCCGTGAGCACGGGCCGGGAGAGCTGCGCCGGCGCCGGGGCCGGCTTGGTGGAGACAGCGTTCATCTCAGGCGCCCGCGAGCTTCTTGATGGCGAGGGAGGCGAGGTAGGCGGCCGGGTTCTCCGGATCGAAGACCTTGCCGTCGAAGAAGGTCTCGCGGCCGCGGCTGGTGCCGGTGGGCGTCTCGCCGGGCTTCACGCCGGCCCGCTCGGCGGCCTGGCGCCACAGGCCCTCGCGGTTCACCTGGGTGATCAGGGCCCGGGTGTCCGTGCCCTCCGGCAGCACGCCCCAGCGGATGTCCTCGGTCAGGAACCAGAGGTCGTGGCTGGGGAAGGGGTAGCTGGCATGGTCGCGCCAGAACTTCATCAGCAGCGGGCTGTCCGCGACCCTGCGGCCGTCGCCGTAGTCGATGTTGCCGAGGCTGCGCTGCAGGATGTCGGCGACCGGCACGTTGAACCAGGCGCGGCGGCCGATGATGGCGCACATTTCCTGCTTGTTTGCCGGCTCGTCGCACCAGCGCGCCGCCTCGATCACCGCGGCGGTCAGCGCGACGGCGGCGTTCGGGTGCTTCTCCACCCAGTCGGCGCGCAGGCCGAGCGACTTCTCCGGATGGTCCTTCCACAGCTCGCCGGTCACGGCGGCGGTGAAGCCGATCTTCTGGTTCACCAGCTGGTCGTTCCAGGGCTCGCCGACGCAGAAGGCGTCCATGGTGCCGACCTTCATGTTCGCCACCATCTGCGGCGGCGGCACGACGATGGTCTGCACCTCCTTGTCCGGGTCGATGCCGGCGGCGGCCAGCCAGTAGCGGATCCAGAGATCATGCGTGCCGCCGCGGAAGGTCATGGCGACCTTGCTCTCGGCGGTGAGGGCGCGCTTCAGGGCGGAGGCGTCGATGCTCGGCTTCAGCCCCTTGTGCTTTTCGGCAACCGAGATGGCCTGGCCATTGGTGTTCAGCCGTGCCGTGATCACCATCGGCACCGGCTGGCTGTTCTGGGTGATGCGCCCGGCCGTCATCAGATAGGGCATGGGCGTCAGGATATGCGCGCCGTCAATGCCGCCCCGCTCGCCGCCCAGCACCAGGTTGTCGCGGGTCGCGCCCCAGCTCGCCTGCTTCGCTACCTCGACATCCGGCATGCCGTGCCTGGCGAAGAAGCCTTTTTCCTTCGCGATGATCAGCGGGCTGGCATCGGTCAGGGCGATGTAGCCGAGCACCGCCTTCCGCAGCTCGGGTGTCGTATTCGCCTGTGCGAAGGCGCCGCGCGGCGTGGCGGCACGGGCGGCGGCGAGCAATGCGGCGGTGGCGGCAATCGCCTTGCGGCGGGTCGGCAGGGTCATCGGCGGGTCTCCGGCAGGTCGGCAGGGGGCGGGCTGGGGGTGGGGGGCTCGACCTCCCGCAGGCGGGCGGCGGCGGCGCGCCAGATGTCCTGGCGCCAGGGGGCGAGGGCGGTGGCCTCGGCGAAGCTGTCCGGCACATGGCCCCAGCGGCGCATCTGCCGCAGCCACCAGGCGGCCTGGTCGCGGCGCGGCAGGGTGGCGGTGCGGAAGTACAGCGGCGCAGCCTGCAGCATTCCCTCCGCCGTGCCCTCGAAGGCCGCCGCGATCTCCGCTGCGCCGAGGGCGGGAAAGAGCCGGCGCTGCAGGATATGGACCGCTTCGGCCCGGTTCTCCGGCTCATCCAGCCAGCGGGTCGCGGCGATGACGGCGGCGGTGCAGGCGATGGCGCTTTCCGGATCCTGCAGCGCATAGCCGGCGGCGAAGGCCAGGACCTTCTCCGGATGGTTCGGCCAGATATCGCCGGAGGAGAGGGCGATGGTGCCGAGGCCGAGTTCCACGGCATGGCTGCCCCAGGGCTCGCCGGCGCAGAAGCCGTCGATCGCGCCATCGGCCAGGCGTTGGGCGCAGAGCGGCGGCGGCACCACGACGAGGCGCAGGTCGCGGTCCGGATCGAGCCCCGCCGAGGCCAGCCACCAGCGCAGCAGGTAGTTGTGCGAGGAGTAGGGGAAGACGATGGCGAGCGTCACCGGCCGGCCCTGGCTTGCCCGGCGGCGGGCGACGGCGGCGAAGGCCTGGGCCGGGAGCGGGCGGGGGAAGCGGCCGATCTCGGCGGCCAGCGGCCTGGACAGCGTCAGCGTATTGCCATTGGCGCCGAGCCCGGCGCCGACCGTCACCTGCGCCCCGACCCCATCCAGCCCCGCGGCGAGGGCGATCGGCATCGGGCCGAGGAGTTGCGCGGCGTCCAGAGCGCCGAAGGCCAGCTTGTCCCGGATGGCGGCCCAGGCGCCCTCGGCGGAGAGGGCGACGCGCAGCCCGACCGCGTCGAACAGGCCGAGCTCCTCGGCCACCAGCAGCGGCGCCGCATCGGTGAGCTGGACGAAGCCCAGGCGGAGCGTCCTGAGCGCCGGGCGGCGCCGGGCGGGACGGCCAAGGGGGGCTTCGGGGTCCACGGTATCGGATGGCACGCGGGCGGACCTCCGGCCGGGAAGGCCAGATGCGGACCGCCATTGGACCGCGGGTAGCGGATACGCGAGACCGGCGGGGTCACCCCTGCGCCCGGCCGGCCTGCGCCATTGCAGTCCACCGCGCTGCAGCAAGGAAACCGGAGTGGTCGGCAGCCGTCAAGCTAATTGCGATGATATTGAGCAGAAATCCCCCGAAAAAGCCATACATGCTTATATCATGCGCATAATGACTAATTTTTGCTCAAAACCGTGGCGGCGACACTCCCCAGCTTCTGCCCCTTGTCCATCGCCATCCGCCGCAGCCGCCGATAAGCCTCCGGCTCGGAAAGTTTGTGCTTCTGCATCAGCACGGTCTTGGCGCGGTCGATCAGCCGCCGCTCCTCCAGATCCTGCCGGACCGAAGCCAATTCCTCCCGCAGGGCCTGGTGGGCCCGGAAGCGGCGGATCGCCACCTCGATCACCGGCCGGACGCGCGCCGGCGCCAAGCCCTCCACCACATAGGCGGCAACGCCTGCCTCCAGCGCCGCCTCGATCTGCTCGGGCTCGGCCTTTTCGGCAAACAGGACAACCGGCCGCGGTTCGTCCCGGTTCAAGGCACGCATGCCCTCCAACTCGTCGCGGGAGGGGTCGTCCAGCCCGCAGACGATGACATCGGCGCCGGACTCCCGCACGGACTGCGTCAGGTCGGAGGTCCCGGCCGTGATCCCGACCACCATGCACCCGGCCGCGACGAGCCCGGCCTGGACGGCTGCGGCGCGGTCGCTGTCACTGTCCACAAGCAAGACGCGCAGAGCTTCGGCCCCCTGGTACGCTGAAGCGACCATGCGGTGCCTCCCTCCCCGGAAAGCTGCGGCGCACGGACTCGTCCTTCCAAGGCACGGATCGTGCCGCGATACGGAGGCAGTGATTGCCTGGCCGGCCGGGGGCGATGGCAGCGGGGCGGAAGCCCGCTGCGTCAATGCCTTGCACGTCCCGCCCCGCCGGGCATGGCTGCCGCGAGTCCGGCGGCCGGTCCCGCTGCTGCTCAGGTGGAAGGCGGCCCTGCCCGCCCCATGCGCATCCTGCCGCTCCCGGCATCACACGGCAGCCGGGGGCCATTGCCCGGCCGCCTGTGGAGCGGCGGCGGATGCGCCTCGGCCCCGGGCTTCGGTGTGGAGAACCGCCCCGGTTCCCGAACCATGGTCGGGAGCGATCGCGTGGCGCAGCAGGCGCCGGATGCGGTCCCCGCGCGCCAGGGAGCAGCCCTTCGGCCTTGTCGAAGCTGCGATGCCGGATCAGGACAGGCTGGTGACCACTGGCGGTCACGTCCTGCGTCGCGGGCGGGCTGCCTCGCATCTTGCGCCGGTCGCCCGCCCCGTCATGCTCGGGCCTGCCCCGTGCCGGGCTGGGAAGGGCCGCGCATGGCCTGGCCAGGGCGGAATTCGCGCGTGGGACGTCGCCCGGGCGACACCGAAATGAGGACATGGATGCAGAATACCGAGGAGATCTGGCGCCTGGTCGACGCCAAGAGGGCCGATTTCGAGGATCTCTCCGACCGGGTCTGGCACATGCCGGAACTCGCCTATACCGAGACGCGCTCCTGCGCCGAACACACGGCGATGCTGCGCGCGCAGGGCTTCCGGGTGACCGAACAGGTCGCGGGCATCCCGACCGCGGTGATGGGCGAAGCGGGGGAGGGCGGCCCGGTCATTGCCATCCTCGGCGAGTATGACGCGCTCCCCGGTCTCTCCCAGGAGGCCGGTGTCGCGGAACCGCGGCCGCTGCCGGGGCCCGGCTTCGGCCATGGCTGCGGGCACAACCTGCTCGGCGCCGCCTCCCTGCTCGCCGCGACCGCGGTGAAGGACTGGCTGGCGGCGAATGGCCTGCCCGGCCGCGTGTGCTATTACGGCTGCCCGGCCGAGGAAGGCGGCGCCGCCAAGGGCTTCATGGTGCGTGACGGCGCCTTCCGCGATGTGGACATCGCCATCTCCTGGCACCCCGCCGCCTTCGCCGCGGTGCAGGAGGCGGTGTCGCTGGCCAATACCCGCATCGATTTCAGCTTCACCGGCCGCGCCAGCCATGCCGCCGCGGCGCCGCATCTCGGCCGCAGCGCGCTGGATGCCGTCGAGCTGATGAATGTCGGCGTGAACTACATGCGCGAGCACATGCCGAGCGACGCGCGCATCCACTACGCCTATCTGGATGCCGGCGGCGTCGCGCCGAATGTGGTGCAGCCGACCGCCAAGGTGCGCTACCTCATCCGCGCGCGGGACCTGGTCGAGCTGCGCCGGCTGATCGAGCGCGTGCGCAGGATCGCCGACGGCGCCGCGCTGATGACCGAGACCAAGGTGGCAGCGAAGGTGGTCAGCGGCGTCTCCAACCTGCTCGGCAACCTGCCGCTCGAGAAGGCGATGCAGGCGAATCTCGAGCGCCTCGGCCCGCCGCCCTTCGACGAGGCCGACCGCGCCAGGGCCGCGGAGTTCCAGGCGACGCTGACCGAGGAGGATATCGCCGCCTCCTGGCGGCGGATCGGCCTGCCGATGCGGAAAGGCGTCTCGCTCTGCGACGTGGTGGTGCCGCTGGAGGTGAGGGGCGCGCCGATGGTGGGCTCGACCGATGTCGGCGATGTCTCCTGGGTGGTGCCGACGGTGCAGGCGCGCGGCGCGACCCATGCCATCGGCACGCCGGGCCATTCCTGGCAACTCACGGCGCAGGGCATGCTGCCGGCGGCGCATAAGGGAATGGTGCATGTGGCGAAGGTGATGGCCGGCACGGCGGTGGACTGCCTGCGCGACCCGGCGCTGGTGGAGGCCGCCAAGGCCGAGCTGGCGACGCGCACCGCGGGCTGCCCCTATGAGCCGGTGCTGTCGCCGGAGGTGCAGCCGCCCTTCGACATGTCGAAGACGGCGGCCTGACCGGCCTTTCCTCCCCCGCGTCGCGGGGGAGGGAATCGGCGGCGAAGACAGCGGACAGCGTTCGAAATTGAATGGCATTTCTCTGCGAGCACTTGTTTTCTCGGCAGATTCACGCGTCCGCTCCTTCTCGGCCTTCCGCGATCTGGCCTACTCCGCGAATTCCGGTGGCTTGTCGTCCAGGCCGGTGGGCGGCATCGCCAGCGGGTCGCGCGCCAGCAGGCCGGAGTCGTTCTCCGCCACCTTGTTGACGCGCGGGCTCACCGGCCAGGCCGCCACCATCCCGGACGGGCAGGGGCGCAGCAGGCCGAGCAGCTCCTCCTCCTCCGCCGGCGCCTCGCCCAGCCAGCGCCCCCAGGCCTCCCGCGGCAGGATCACCGGCATGCGGTGATGCATGGCGGCGAGCTTCTCATTCGCCTCCGTGGTCACCACGGTGCAGGTGCGGAGGATGCTGCCATCCGGCGCCCGCCAGCCCTCCCACAGCCCGGCCAGCGCCATGGGCGCGCCATCCGCCAGCGCCACCGCATAGGGCTGCTTGGATTTCCCCTCCGTCTTCCATTCGTAGAAGCCATCCGCCGTTACGATGCAATGGCGCTTGCGGAAGGCCTCCCGGAAGGCGGGCTTTTCCACGATGCTCTCGGACCGGGCGTTGATCATCCTGGCCGCGCCGGACGGGTCCTTGGCCCAGCGCGGCACCAGGCCCCAGCGCAGCGGGTCCAGGTGGCGCAGCCCCGTCTCCGGGTGGCGCCGCACCACCAGCGCCTCCTGCGTCGGCGCGCGGTTCCAACTCGCCGCGATATTGGGCAGCGGGTTCACCGTCTCGAAGTATCGCGCGACCGCGGCCGGGCCGCGCTGCTGGAAGTAGCGTCCGCACATGCGGGGATGATGGGGCGGCGCCGGCCCGATGTCGATGCGGGGCGGCCCGCTGACGGCCGCCCGCGCCGGTGTTCAGTGGCGCCGCAGATAGAGCGGCGTCTCCCCCATCACCCGGAAGGCATGATCGGCGGCGAAGAGGTCGGCATAGTGCAGCACATGCGCCTCCAGGTTCCGGCCATGGAAGGGCGCGTTGGTGGCATGGGTCGCGACCGTGCTGACCACGGTATGGGCGAAGCCCAGCTCCTTCAGCATCATGGCGCCGATCACGCCATGCGGCAGCTCATGATAGAGCGGGGTGTGCACCGCGCCCGCGCCCTCCCGCCGGTAGAGCAGGGGCTTGTCCAGATCGTGCAGGATCAGGATGGGCAGCAGCACATCCGGGTCGAATTCCGTGCCCCAGTCGGCCGCGGCCCGCTCGCCCAGATCGACGCCGGCGCGCGTCACCTCGTTCACATGCTGCATCAGCGGGAAGAAGCCGGAACCGGGCGAAAAGGGCATGTCCTCCAGCCGCTCATGCGTCGAGGAGGCCCAGGCGCTGACCCAGGCGGTGACGATGCGGTCCTGCAGTTCCGCGGTGACGCGGTCGAGCCCGAAGAGCCAGTCGCGGACCGCCTGGCGCCGCCAATTGCTGCCGCGGTCGATGGTATAGGGCTGGGTCACGGCCGCCTTCCTTCGTCTCAATCGATCCGGATATCGGCCTTCCGCACCATCTCGGCGAAGAAGGCGATCTGCTGCTCGCGGAAAGCCGCGAAATCCTCGATGCCATTGGCCCGCGTCAGCGCGCCGAGGCCGGTCAGCCTCGCCACCACGGCCGGGTCGCGGATCACCGCGTTCAGCTCGGTGTTCAGCACCTGCATCACCTCGGCCGGCGTGCCGGCGGGGGCGAAGATGCCGTTCCACTCCCAGGTCTCGAAGCCCGGCAGGTATTCCGCCATGGCCGGGATGCCCGGCAGGACGGAGACCGGCGCCGGCCCGCAATGCGCCAGGCAGACCGCCTGGTTGGCCTGGGTCAGCGGCAGGGTGGATGGCACGTTGCTGAACTGCAGCGGCACCCGCCCCGAGGTCAGGTCGTTCCGCGCCGCCGCGATCTCCCGGTAGACGATATGGTTGATCCGCACGCCGGCCAGCATGTTGAACAGCTCCAGCGAGACATGCTGCACCGTGCCGATGCCGGTGGAGGCGCAGTCGAGCCTGCCGGGCCGCGCCTTCGCCAGCGCGATCAGCTCCGGCACCGTTCGCGCCTCGAAGCCCGGCGAGCGCATCAGCGTGTTCGGCGTCTGCATGGCCAGGAAGACCGGCAGCAGATCCTTGCGCGTGTCATAGGGCAGGCGGGCGCCGAAGAGCGACGGGTTCACCGAATGCGCCGTCGCGTCATAGAGCACTGTGTAGCCATCACCCGTGGCGCGTGCCACCGCCTGGGCGGCGAGGGTGCCGGCGGCGCCGGGCCGGTTCTCCACCGCGAAGCTCTGCCCCATCCGCTCCCCGAGCGCGCCGAAGAGGATGCGGCAGACGACATCGGCGGTGCCGCCCGGGCTGTACGCATTCACCACGCGCACGGAGCGGGCGGGATAGCGGCCCTGCGCCCGGGCGATGGACGGCGCCGCGAGCCCGAGGACGGCGGCCGCCAGCAGGGCGCGGCGCCCCGGTGGAGAGTGCGTTGGCATGCTCGTTTCCTCCAGCCGCCGGTCGTCGCGCCGGCGTGTTGCGGCCAGCATGGGACGGCGCGAGCGGCACCGCAAGCAAGCCCGGCGGCGGCGCCGCGGGCGGCTTGCCGTCTTGGTCCTTGGCGGCCAGTCTGCGTTGCAAGCAAGCACGCATGGGGGCGGGCCCGCCCGCCCGGGAGCGAACGCCATGAACGTCATGTCCCCGAAGACCCTGCCGCCTGAGGCCGCCGCGGCGGAATGGCTTGCCGCCTTCGGGGCGGCGCTGGAGCGGCAGGATGCCGGAGCGGCCGCCGCTCTGGTCGCGCCGGATGGCCATTGGCGCGACCTGCTGGCCTTCACCTGGGAGGTGGAGAGCACCAGCGGCCCGGCCGCCATCGCGGCGCGGCTGGCGGAGAGGCTGCCGGAGATTCGCCCGAGCGGCCTCCGCCTCGCCCCGGGCCGCACCCCGCCGCGCCAGGTCATGCGGGCCGGGCGAGAGGTGGTGGAACTCTTCTTCGCCTTCGAGACGGCGGTGGGCAGCGCCGAGGGCGTCGCCCGGCTGGTGGCGGATGAAGGCGGGCCCGGCGGCCTGCGCGCCTGGATCCTGCTGACCGCGCTGCAGGAGATCCGCGGGCACGAGGACCGCAGCACGCGCCAGCGCGCGCGGGAGAGCGACTATGCCCGCGACTTCGGCGGGCCGAACTGGCTGGACCGGCGGGAGCGGGCCCGCGCCTATGCCGACCACGACCCGGCCGTCATCGTCGTCGGCTGCGGTCAGGCGGGCCTCGGCATCGCCGCGCGGCTCGGCGCGCTCGGCGTGGACACGCTGGTGATCGACCGGGAGGAGCGGGTCGGCGACAACTGGCGCCGGCGCTACCACTCGCTGACGCTGCACAATGAGGTGCATGTCAACCACCTGCCCTACATGCCCTTCCCGCCGACCTGGCCGGTCTTCATCCCGAAGGACATGCTGGCCAATTGGTTCGAGGCCTATGTCGAGGCGATGGAGCTGAATGTCTGGACCGGCACCGAGCTCTCGGCCGGTGCCTGGGACGAGGCGGCGCGCTGCTGGGAGGTGACGCTCACGCGCGCCGACGGGACGCAGCGCGTCATGCGGCCGCGGCACCTGGTCTTCGCCACCGGCGTCAGCGGCATCCCGATCATGCCGAAGCTGCCGGGGCTGGAGGAATTCCGCGGCACCGTCATGCATTCCGGCAGCTACACGGATGGCAGCGCCTGGAAGGGCAGGCGGGCCCTCGTGCTCGGCACCGGCAACAGCGCGCATGACGTGGCGCAGGACCTGCACGCCAGCGGCGCCGAGGTCACCATGATCCAGCGCAGCCCGACCCATATCGTCAGCGTGCAGGAGGCACAGCGGGTCTATTCGATCTATGCCGAGGGCATGCCGACCGAGGATTGCGACCTGCTGGCGACCGCGATGCCCTTCCCGGTGCTGCGGCGGGCCTATCAGATGATGACCGCGACCTCGAAGGAGATCGACCGGCCGCTGCTGGAGCGGCTGGAGAGGCGCGGCTTCAGGCTGAGCGACGGCATCGATGGCTGCGGCTTCCAGATGCTCTACCTGGAGCGCGGCGGCGGGTACTACTTCAATGTCGGCTGCTCCGACCTCATCGCCGATGGCGCGATCGGCCTGCTGCATTTCGACATGATCGAGCGCTTCGTGCCGGAGGGCCTGCGGCTGAAGGATGGCAGCCTGGTCCCGGCCGATCTTCTGGTGGCCGCGACCGGCTACAGGAACCAGCAGGAGGTGGCGCGGCGCGCGCTCGGCGATGCCGTCGCCGACCGGATCGGCCCGGTCTGGGGGTTCGATGCGGGTGGCGAGCTCCGCAACATGTGGCGGCCGACGCCGCAGCCCGGCCTCTGGTTCACCGCCGGCAGCCTGGCGCAGTGCCGGATCTATTCGAAATACCTGGCCCTGCAGATCAAGGCGCGGGAGGCCGGGCTGGTCGCCTAGGGCAGATCCCCCACCGACGCGGGCCGCTGCTCTGCCATCAGGGATCCGCAGCGGCCCGGCGCTGCGGTCCGTTGTCGCCCGCCTGCCGTGTCACCGGTCCGGCACCCAGACCTCCAGGGTGCCAGGGCTCGGCGTGGGCTCGTACCCGCGGAAATCCTGGATCGCCCAGCCGCGGCCGAGCCGGCCGGCGAGCCGGGCGGCGGCGGCGGCGTCATCGGCGTGGAAGTACCGTACCACGCGCTGGGAGGGCACGGCGGAGGTCGCCCGCAATTCGGAGATGTCGAAGCCGCCGTCGCGGAGCGATCCGAGCAGCGCCGAGGCCGCCTCCGCCGCGGCCGGCGAGCCGGCCCGGTGGTGCACGAAGACGCGCGGCTGGCCGCCGGCCGGCTCGGCGCGTGGCAGACGGGCCGGGGCCGGGGCCGGGGATGGCGGCGGGGTCTGCGCGGCCTCGCGGCGTGGGGCAGGGGTGGCCGCCTCGCGCTGGCTTGCGGCAATCTCGCGCTGCAGGGCGGCGAGCTGCGCTTCCGCCGCCGCCCGCGACCGGGCGAGCGCCTCGAGGCGCGCCTGATGCTCCGCCTCGGCCGCGAGGCGGGTGCGGGTCAGCGCGTCCAGCCGGGCCTGCTCCTGGTCCAGCATGCGGCGCAGCGCCTGATGCTGCGCGGTGAGGGCGGCCAGGTCAGAGGTTGTGGGGCCTGGCATGGCCGTGGTCCCGGTCGCAGTCGGCGCGACCTCGGCAGGTGCCTGGGCATCGCCGGCCTCCGGCATGTCGGCTGGCGGTGGTGGTTGCAGGCGCAGCCCGATGACGATGCCGCCCATCACGCCCGCCAGGGACAGGACCAGGGCGAGCAGGATGGGGCGCAGCGACCGACGCGGCGGTCGCAGCAAGGGCGGTGGTGCAGGACGACGTGTGGGCAAGCTTGATCAGCGGGCGGGCCGGGCCGCGCCCGGCCTCCGCGTCAGTGGGCTTCGTTGGCGGCTTCGGGCTCGACCGCAATGCCGGCCTGCGCCGCCTGGCTTTGCGCGGCGAGCGCCCTCGCCATCTGGCTCAGCGCTTCCTGGTGCTTCTCATTGTCGATCAGCGCGAAATTGCGAGCCAGCTCCAGGCACATGCGCTGCCGGGGGGAGATCTCATGCTGTTCGGACTCCGCCGACAGCCCCTCGAAGAACCAGGAGACCCCGACGCCGAGCACCTGTGCGATCTCGAACAGCCGTCCTGCCGAGATGCGATTCAGGCCGCGCTCGTACTTGTGAGCCTGCTGGTACGTGACTCCGATCATGCGGGCGAGTTGCTGCTGGGAGAGGCCCATCATCACCCGGCGCTCCCGGATGCGGGAGCCAACATGTCGGTCGGCGGCGTTTGCCCTTTGCCCGGGCTTCACGCCGTCGCCGCGCCGCGCCTCGCTTTGCGCTGTCGTCGTCGCCATAGTGCCTTTCGCCCCCGTTGAGGAATCTCACCCAACGGAATGCCGCGGCACTTTCCGCGTTCCACCACGGCGCGTGACGAACGCGTGATGGAAGCGAGAGCCACCAAACTCACGCTCCGCGCGAGGAGCCCGGGCCGGTTCGTTGCGCCTCGGCCAGCTGCCGACGCAGGGATTCGATCTCGGCCTTCAACTGATCCACGGTCGGGGCGGAGGGATCGGCCGGGCGGAAGGGGGCGAAGAGGCTCATCGCCCGTTCCAGCATCGCCATGTTCTGCTTGCCCATCTCCTCCAGCCCCGGCAGGCCGCTGAAGGGGATGAAGCCGCCCATGGCCTGTTCCATGGACCTGCGCATCTGCTCCTGCTGCCGGGCGAAGCCGGCCATGGCATGTTCCAGATAGCGCGGCAGCACGGTCTGCAGGCTGTCCCCGTAGAAGCCGATCAAGTGTCGGAGAAAGCTCTCCGGCAGTAGGTTCCGTCCCTTCGCCTCCTCCTCGACGATGATCTGGGTCAGCACCGAGCGGGTGATGTCCTCCCCCGATTTCGCGTCGAAGACCACGAAGTCCCGGCCCTGGCGCACCATGCCGGCGAGGTCCTCGAGCGTCACGTAGCTGGAGGATTCGGTATTGTAGAGGCGGCGATTGGCGTATTTCTTCACTACCACCGGTTGCGCCGGCGGTTCGGGCGCTGCTTCCGCGCGGGCGGCGTTCTCGGCCATGGCGTCTCCATTCCTTCAATCGGCCGGCGCGGTACGCCGGCGATGGATGTGTTGCGGCAAGCCTAGCACGCGGCCGATGCCAATGCGTTAGCGGGATTTTCGCACCGCACCAAAACTCCAGGCGGCGGGGAGCGACCGCCACTCGGGCCCGTGGCGCTGGACAGCCATCGCCAGGAACGCGAACAGGAGAGACACAGGTGACCGCGTCCAAGGACCAGACATGCGAACCGGATCTCGATGGCCTGGCGGAGGCCTGGATCGCCCTGTGGCAGACGGAACTCGCCGCACTGGCGGCGGAGCCGGAGGTCGCGGCGGCCTGGCGGCAGGCGCTCGGCCTCGGCGCCGCCTGGCTGCACGCGGCCCAGCCCGCTCCAGCGGCGGCGGCGCCGGGTGATGCCCCCGCCTCCACGCCGGGGGCCAAGGCCGCTGGCGCTCCACCTGGCCTTCGCCCTGGCGACGCGCTGGGCGGCGAGGATGCCGCCGCCCAGCGCGCCCGGATCGACGCCCTGGAGCGGCGCCTGGCCGCGCTCGAGCGCGGGCCGGCAGGAGGCGATGCGGATCGCCGAGGCCCTCGCCGCCGGCGGCCACCGGCCTGAGGCCTTCGCCGCCGCGGTCGAGCGTGCCCTGCTCAGGCGCGACACGGCCCTGCTGGAGGGCATCCTCGCCTATCGCCGCCACCCCCATCGCCGCAGCCTGCCGGAGCCGCCCGTGCTCTGGCAGGAGGGCACGACCCGCCTGCTGGACCATGGCGGGCCGGAGGACGGGCCTGTGCTGCTGGTGGTGCCGTCGCTGGTGAACCGGGCGCAGGTGCTGGACCTGCTGCCCGAGGCTTCCATGCTGCGGCACCTGGCCAGCGCGGGGGTGCGGCCGCTGCTGCTCGACTGGGGGGCGCCGGGCGCGGTGGAGCGCGGTTTCACCCTGACGGACTATGTTGCCGGCCGGCTCGACCGCGCCCTGCTCGCGGCAGCGGCGATCGCCGGCGGGCCGGTGGTGCTCGTCGGCTACTGCATGGGCGGCACGCTCGGCCTCGCCCTGGCGCAGCGGCGGCCGGAGCGGCTGCGCGGCCTTGCCCTGCTGGCCACGCCCTGGGATTTCTGGGCCGAGGATCCGGCGCGCGCGCAGGGGCTGGCGGCGACGCTGCCGCTCTGGGAGCCGCTGCTCCAGGCCGGCGGTGTCCTGCCCGTGGATGCCCTGCAGACGCTCTTCGCCACGCTGGATCCGGCTGCGGTCGGGGAGAAATACCGTGCCTTCCGCCGGCTCGATCCGGACAGCTCGCAGGCCCGCCGCTTCGTCGCGCTGGAGGACTGGCTGAATGACGGCGTGCCGCTGGCGGCGCCGGTGGCGCGCGAATGCCTCGCCGGCTGGTATGGCGCCAATGCGCCGGCGCGCGGCGCCTGGCGCATCGCCGGGGCGGTGGTGGAGCCGCGCGCGGTGGCGCTGCCGGCCTTCCTGGCCATCCCGGCGCGCGACCGCATCGTCCCGCCCGTCTCGGCCCTTGCGCTGGCAGACCATATGCCGAATGCCCTTGTGCAGCACGTCGCGGCCGGCCATGTCGGCATGGTCGCGGGGAGCGGGGCGGAGACGCGGCTCTGGCGCCCCCTCCTGACCTGGATCAAGGCGCTGCCCGGCCGGGTGGGCTTGTAGGGCCCGGGGGCGCCGGTCCACAGTGCGGCGCAACACGACCAGGGTGGGAGAACCAGTCTTGACCGAGATCGTCATCGCCTCCGCGGCCCGCACGCCCGTCGGCAGCTTCAACGGCGCCTTCGCCTCCCTGCCGGCCCATGCCCTTGGCACCGTCGCCATCCAGGCCGCCCTGCAGCGGGCGGGCGTGAAGCCGGAAGAGGTGGACGAGGTCATCATGGGCCAGATCCTGACCGCCGGCGCCGGCCAGAACCCGGCCCGCCAGGCCGCCATCGCCGCCGGCATCCCGGCCTCCGCCACCGCCTTCGGCATCAACCAGCTCTGCGGTTCCGGCCTGCGCGCCGTGGCCCTCGCCGCCCAGCAGATCAGCAGCGGGGATGCCGCGATCGTCGTCGCGGGCGGGCAGGAGAGCATGACCCAGGCGCCGCATGCCGCGCAGCTTCGCGCCGGGCAGAAGATGGGCGACCTGGCCATGGTCGACACCATGATCAAGGACGGGCTGTGGGATGCCTTCCACGGCTACCACATGGGCACGACGGCCGAGAACGTCGCGGAGAAGTACCAGATCACCCGCGAGGAGCAGGACAAATTCGCCGCCGAGAGCCAGCGGAAGGCCGGCGAGGCGATGAAGGCCGGCCGCTTCAGGGATGAGATCGCGCCGGTGACGGTGAAGGGCCGCAAGGGCGATGTCGTGGTCGAGAACGACGAGTACCCGAAGCCCGAGACTGACTACGCGGTGCTGCAGAAGCTCCGCCCGGCCTTCAGCAAGACCGGCACGGTGACCGCCGGCAACGCCTCGGGCATCAATGACGGCGCCGCGGCGGTGGTGGTGATGTCGGCCGAGGAGGCGCGCAAGCGCGGCGTCAAGCCGCTGGCGAGGATCGTCTCCTGGGCGACGGCGGGCGTCGATCCCTCCATCATGGGCACGGGCCCGATCCCCGCGTCGCGCAAGGCGCTGCAGAAGGCCGGCTGGTCGATCGACACGCTCGACCTCGTCGAGGCGAACGAGGCCTTCGCCGCGCAGGCCTGCGCGGTGAACAAGGACCTGGGCTGGGATCCGGCCAAGGTGAACGTCAATGGCGGCGCCATCGCGCTGGGGCACCCGATCGGCGCCTCCGGCGCGCGGGTCTTCAACACCCTGCTGTTCGAGATGCAGCGCCGCGGCGCCAAGCGCGGCCTCGCCACGCTCTGCATCGGCGGCGGCATGGGCGTGGCCATGTGCGTCGAGCGCGTCTGAGGTGAATGCCGGGGAGGGGGCTACCCTCTCCGGACACGTCCGGATTGCGGGCCGGATGGGGCCGCGCACCCTGCGCCGGGGTGCCCGCGGCCCTGCCACCGCCATGGTGGAAGGCGCTCATCCCAGAACGCCTTCCATGAGTGGTCATGCTTGCCGGGCGCGATCCGCCCTTGCGGCGGATGGCCCGGAAGGCTGATTGCGCGGTCCGCCGCAGGTTGCTGGCCGCCGTGCGGAGGCTCGCCTTGCCGCAACCTGCCCTAGCCGACCGTGATGCGCGCCTCTCGCACCACCCGGCCCCATTTCTCCCGTTCCGCCCGCACGAAATTCGCGAACTCCGCCGGGCTCGACGCGGCCGGGTCGGCCCCCGCGCCGGCCATGCGCTGCCGGACGGCGGGCTGGGCGACGGCGTCGCGCACCGCCGCGTTGAGCTTCCCGATCACATCCGCAGGCGTCTGCGCCGGCGCCACGAGGCCGCCCCAGGAACTCGCCTGCGCGGCCGGCAGCCCCGCCTCGCCGACGGTCGGCACATCGGGCAGCAAGGGGTGCCGCTTCGCGCCCGTGACGGCGAGCGCCCGGATCCGGCCGTCATTGATCTGGCCGATCGCGCTGGCGATCTGGTCCACCATCAGCTGGATGTTGCCGGCGACGAGGTCGTTCATCGCCGGGCCGCTGCCGCGATAAGGGACATGCAGGAGTTCGATCCCCGCTGCGAGGCGGAAGAGCTCCGTCGCCGCATGGGTGGTCGTCCCCGCGCCCGAGGAGGCGTAGGAGATGACGCCCGGATTCTCCTTCGCATGGCGGAGGAATTCGGGCAGCGTCCGCACGGGGAGGCTGTTGGTGACGGTGATGACGAGATCCGTGGCGAAGGCCAGGGAGACCGGGGCGAAATCGCGGGCCGGATCGAAGGGCATCTGCGGATAGAGATGCGGCGCGATGGAGAGCAGGCCGGTGGTCGCCATCAGGACCGTGTAGCCGTCGGGCGGTGCCTTCGCGACGCTGTCGGCGCCGATCAGCCCACCGGACCCGCTGCGGTTCTCGATGACGACGGTCTGGCCGAGCGTCTGCCCCATCCGCTCCCCCAGGATGCGGGCGGCGACATCGGTCGAGCCGCCGGCGGCAAAGGGTACGACGAGGCGCACGGTCTGCTCCGGCCATGCGCCCGGCCGCGAGGAGCGGCGCTGTGCCGTCGCGGCAATGGGCAGGAGCGATACGGCACTAGCCGAGAGCACAAGAGCGCGACGTCGCATGCGCATGGGTAGGATCCCCCCTGGTTGTGGAGGGGCCAGACTCGCATGCCTAAAACCATGAAATAAGACCCAAAATCCGCTCGGCCTCGCAAGCTGACGCAAGTTTGCTTGGAATATTGTTCCTAATAATTCAACTAAAGATTGGGAATGCGGCCACGAACGCCTCGTGTAATAGATAGACGCAGATCAGCATGAGTGGTTGCGATGGCCGTCCCTGGCGAAGGTCTGTTGCTTCATCGATATTTCAGTGGTTGCCATGTCTGGAACTCTCCACTGCAAAAGAGGTACGAAGCAGCCGTGGTGCAACCATCGCCTGTCTCCGGGGTCGCATCGGGAGCCTCGCATGTGTGGGGGCCGGTGACCGGGATGCGGAGTTTTCTTCTGGCAGGAATGGCGGCCTTTCTGGTCTGTATTACAAGCTCTCACGCCGCGGCTCACGCGGGTACTTTGCCGCTCGATCGGCAGAAGGCGGGCTCCCCGGCGCCTGCGGCTTTCGGCCCCTGGATGGCTGCTCCTGCCGCGCGCCACGTCCCCTCCGGCGACATGCCGGAACCGGTCTTCCTCCTCGCCCAGGCTGGGCCGTCCCCGGCGCTGCCGTCGCTGGTCCTGCCCCCCGCCGCGACCACCGATCCGCCCATGTTCGCCTCGCTGATGCAGATGGGGGATTCGGCCATGGTGCGCGGCGACATCACGCGCGCCCGTGCCCTGTATGAGCGGGCCGCGACCATTCATCCCGCCTCCTCGGCGGCGCTCATCGCGGCCGGCAAGACCTATGATCCGAACATCCTGCGGCTCTTCAGCGGGGCCGGCGGCCTCGCCGACGTGGCCAGGGCCAGGGCCTGGTATGAGCGGGCCCGGGCGCTCGGCGATGCCAGCGCCGAGAACCTGCTGGCCTCCCTCCGCTGACCCCTCCGGCACACTTCGACAAAGGAGCAGACCCATGAACCGCCGCAGCCTGCTTGCCGGTCTCGTCACCGGTCTCGCCTGCCCCGCCCTGGCCAGGGCCCAGGCGATACCGAATTCGGCCGCCGCGGCGAATGCCAATGTGCTGGGCGTGATCTCCGGCGGGCTGGATGGCACCTACACGCGCTTCGCGGCCGATCTCGCGGCGGTGCTGGACGGCGTCGACGGGCTCCGCATCCTGCCGATCATCGGCAAGGGGTCGCTGCAGAATCTATCGGACCTGCTCTATCTGCGCGGCGTCGATCTCGCCATCGTCCAGTCGGACGTGCTGGCCGCGGCGGCGCAGCAGCGCGTCTTCCCGCGGATCGAGCAGCAGGTGCAGTACGTCACCAAGCTGTATGATGAGGAGGTGCATGTCTTTGCCCGGCCGGGCATCGAACAGCTCTCCGACCTCGGCGGCCAGTTGGTCAGCATGGACAATCCCGGGTCCGGCACGGCGATGACGGCGACGTTGCTCTTCTCCCGCCTCGGGATCCCGGTGCAGCCGGTCTACGCCGCGACGGTCGATGCGACGGAGAAGCTGCGCCGGGGCGAGATCGCCGCCATGGTGCGGGTCACCGGCAAGCCGGCGCGCTTCACGACGCCGCTGCCCGAGGGCGCGCGGCTGCTCTCCGTGCCGCTCTCCGAGGCGCTGCTGGAGACCTACCTGCCCGCGAGCTTCACCGCAGCCGACTACCCCGCCGTCATTCCCGCCGGCGAGACGGTGGAGACCATCGCCGTCGGCGCCGTCCTGGCCGCCTTCAACCACCAGAATGCCGACCGGCGCGACCGGCTGATGCGCTTCGCCCGCGCGCTGTCCCTCAAATTCGAATCCTTCATGCGCCCGCCGCGGCATCCCAAGTGGCGCGAGGTGAATCTGGAGGCGGGCGTGCCGGGCTGGACGAAATTCGGCGCCGAGCCGGCGCGCCAGGCGCCGCGGCGCCCGCGGCGCGGGCCCGAGGGAACCGAGCAAGGCTAGAGCAGATCGCGGAGGGGCGTGAGCGTGAATGCACCGCAGTGTGAATCTGCTCTAAAAACAGCGCTCTACAGCGGATTGGCGTTCAGTTTTGAACGCCAATCCGCTGTAGAAAGTCGCTCCCGGAGCGTGCACGCCCGGGAGCGAAACCCTGTGCTGAAAACAACGACCCGCGCCGGATTGGCGTCCAGCCCCGCGTGCCAGTCCGTGGGGACGCGGCTTCCTGCCGGGATGGTGGTGGCCTGCCGGCGAGCATGGCCATCCCAGCAGGCCGGGGGGCTCCGCCTGCGGGCAGGCCCCGGTCCCGGCAGGCGACGTTGCCTCCTCCGCCCGATCAGCAGAAATGCGCTCCCCGCGTCTCCACCGGCAACAGGTAGACGCTCTGGCTCGCGGTCATCAGCAACTGGTTCCGCCGCGTGCCGCCGAAGCAGAGATTGGCGCAGATCTCGGGCAGCCTGATCAGCCCGATGCGCTGCCCGTCCGGGGCGAAGACATGCACGCCGTCATAGCCATCCCCCACCCAGCCGGCGCCGACCCAGACATTGCCGGCTTCGTCGCAGCGCAGCCCGTCGCCGAAGCCGGATTTCCCCTGGTACTCCATATCGGCGAAGGTGCGGGCATTGGTCAGCCGCGGCCCGTCCACATCGAAGCCCCAGATGATGTTCTTCGCCTCCTCGTAATGCGACCGGCCACTGTCGGCCACGTAGAGCCGGCGGTAGTCGGGCGAGAAGCAGAGACCGTTCGGCTTGAAGGGCTGGTCCGCCACCTTCGTCACCTGCCCGCTCTGCGCGTCGATCCGGTAGATCGCCTCCTTGATGAAGGGGCGGGGGCTGTTCGCCGCTTCCGGCACGCGCTGGCCCTCATAGTTCATCAGCGCGCCATAGCCGGGGTCGGTGAACCAGAGGCTGCCATCGGCGGGATGCACCACGCCGTCATTCGGTGCGTTGAAGGGCCCGTCCGGCCCGCGCGCCGCCAGCACCGTGATCCGCCCGTCCGGCTCGTAGCGCACCACGTCCCGATGATAGTGGCGGAAGGCGATCTGCCGCCCCTCCCGGTCGAAGGTATTGCCGTTGGAGAAGCCGGAAGGGCTGCGGAAGCGGCGATGGACGGAGAGGTCCTCCTCATTCATTCGGAGGCATTCGTCATTCGGGATGTCGGACCAGACCCAGAAGCGGCCGGTCGCGTGCCAGGCCGGGCCCTCGGCCCAGGCATAGCCGGTGGCGACGCGGCGGATGGCGCTGTTGCCGAGCGGCGCGGTGAAGCGCTTCCTGTCCAGCGTGACGATGTCGGCATCCGGATAGCGCGCCGGCGGGGCATTGCGGCCGTAGTCGCGCTGGGCGCTGGCCGGGATGGCAGCGCCGGCGGCGATGGCGCCGGCAAGGCCGCCGAGCACGGCGCGGCGCGGCGGTGCGGCGCGGTCGCGCGCCTCCGGCGAGAGCTTTGGCATCCTGTTTCCTCCCGAGATCACCGATGCCGGGCGGCATGGCGTGGCGGCAGCGTCGCATGGCCGGGCGTGCCGGCGGCAAGCGGTCGCTGCGGTGGCAGGCTTCGCGATCCGGTGTGCGCTGTGCAGGACCCTGGGCCAGGCTGTCGCGCGGCTGGAGACCTGAATCCCGCCGCTGCAGCGTGGGGCTGGAGGAGGTGCGCGTGCTGCGCGGCCTCGGCGCGCCGGATCGTGGCCGCGCGGCCTTCCGCGTCATGCCCTTCCTGCGCCGGAACCCTGCCGCCGCCATCCGGCAGGCGGCCGGGACGCAGGGCGCGGGGTTCCGCGGCGGCATCCCGAAGGTTGCCGATAGGACGCCTGTGATGCAGGCGAGCGGGCCGGCGGGTTGATCCCATGCCGGCCCGCAACGCTCCTCAGCCCAGCGTCGTCAGGTCCTGGAACCAGTGCTGCGCCTGGGTGTAGCCGCGCACCGCCCGGCCGAGGGCGCGCGGGTTGGTGTCGTGCACCACGAAGACCAGCAGCGCCTGGTCCACCACGCGCTCATGCACCCTGGCCATCAGCCGGTCCACCTCGGCGGGGTCGAAGGTGTTGAGCGCCGTGTCGATCAGCCGGTCGGTCTCGGCATCCCTGTAGTGCGACCAGTTCACGCCCGTCGGCGCCACCTGATTGGAGTGGAAGAACCGCACCAGCGCATAGAGCGGGTCGCTGGTCACATAGGCGACGTTGTTCGCGGTGATGGCGCCGCCGCGGGCGATCTCGCCGGCCGCGCCCTGGCGCCAGCAGGTGTAGAGCACTTCCAACTCCACCGCCTGGAATTCGACCTCGATCCCCACCTCCCGCCAGGCGGACTGGATGTATTCGTTCATCGGCATGGACAGCATCTGCCCGCTGCCGCCGGTGGCGATCAGGAATTTCGTGCGCAGCGGGCTGCCGCGGGAGATGCCGGCCTCCGCCAGCAGCTTCCGCGCGGCATCCACATCGTATCTCACCTGGAATTCCGGCCGGCCGAACCAGGGGGAGGAGGGATCGACGACCCCGGCCGCGGGCTTGGCCAGCCCGTTCATCAGCGCGACGACCTCATCGCGGTTGATGGCGAGGTTGGCGGCGCGGCGCAGCCGGAGATCGCGCCAGGGCGAGCCTTCCAGCAGGCTCAGATGGTAGTTCCAGACATGCGGCGTGACATTCTCCATGATCCGCATGCCGGCCTGCCGCAGCCTCGGCACCAGGTCGGGCGCCGGCGTCTCGATCAGGTCCACCTGTCCGGTCAGCAGGGCGTTGGTCCGTGTCACCGCCTCCGGCGCCACCACCAGCACCAGCCGGTCCAGCTTCGGCATCCGCGCCGGGTTCCAGTAGCCGGGGTTCCGCACCAGCTCCGCCCGCTCCCGCGGTACGAGGCGCGCCAGGCGGAAGGGGCCGGTGCCGGAGGGCGCTTCCGCGAAGCGCTCCCAGCTCCGCCCCAGCTTCTCGTACTGCGCCGGGGAGGAGATCAGGAACCACAGCATCTGGTAGGGGAAGATGCTGTCCACCGTCCTGGTGGTGACCTCCACCGTCATGGCGTCGATCTTGCGCCAGGCGGCGACGGAGGGCAGGCGCGGCCGCACCTGGGCGGCCTGGCGGTTGTCGAAATGCGGTGCCTGCGGGTTCAGCACCTTCTCGAAATTCCAGATCACCGCATCGGCGTCGAAATCAGAACCGTCATGGAATTTCACGCCCTGGCGGAGGCGGAAGACCCATTTCGTACGATCGGCCGGGTCGGCCTCCCAACTCGTCGCCAGGCCGGGCACCAGCTTCCCGGGCCGGTCGGCTACATCCATCTCCCAGGCCACCAACGGGTCATAGAGGGTGTAGCCGGTGAACTGGTAGGCGCCGGCGCCGCGGTCCGGCTGGCCGGTGGTCTGCGGGATGTCGGCCATGGAGATGCCGTAGCGCAGCACACGCTCCGCGCCCTGCGCGGCGGCGGGGCTGATTGCCCAAGGCTCGGGCAGGGTGGGCAGGGCGGCGAGGCCAGTGGCGCCCAGCAGGGCACGGCGGGAGAGGGACATGCGGGTTCCCGGTCTGGTGGCGCGGCACCGGGAGGCAAGCGCCGTGCCGGCACTGGCCGTCCCGCTAAACCCCCTCGACCACCACCACCCGGCGCCGTTGCGCCGGCACCGCGCCGGCGGGGATCGCCTCGCAGTAGTCCTTCGCCGCTTCCATCAGCATCACGCCGGCGAAGCCCGGGCAGAGGCTGCGGCCCAGCCCCTCCCAGACACGGGCGCCGCGCAGCAGCAGGCGCGTCCGGAAGGGCGGGACGAAGAGCGCGGTGTCGCGCCGCTCCACCACGAACATCTGCCGCCGCAGCAGCCCTTCCAGCTGGCCGGGCGAATAGGGTTGGCCATGGCCGAAGGGGGTTCGCTCCAGATGCGCCCAGAGGCCGAGCCGGTTCGGCACCACCACGATCAGCCTGCCGTCATCCTTCAGGACCCGCCAAGCCTCCCGCAGCATCCGCCGGGCGTTCTCGGCGGTCTCCAGCCCATGCACCAGCAGGATCCGGTCGAACATCAGGTCGGGGAAGGGGAGGGCGTCCTCCTCCGCGATTGCGGTGCAGGAGGCGGCGCTGCGCGGCCAGCGCCAGCGCGGCAGGTGGGTCGGCACGGTGGCGACACAGCGTGCCGCTTCTGCCCGCCAGAGCCTGAGGAAAGGGCTGGCATAGCCGAGGCCGAGCACCGCCCGGCCGGGCAGGCTGGGCCAGAACGCGCGCAGCCGGTCGCGCAGCAGGCGCGCCGTCACCAGCCCCGCCGGGGTGGCGTAGAAATTCCCCAGGCCGTGGACCTCGTGGCTCATGCCATGGATATAGAGCGCCCAGGGCCCCCGTTGCAGCGGGGCCCGAGGAGGAGCCCGACATGCCGCTCTCGGTCACGCCCGTGCCGTGTCTTTCCGACAACTACATCTGGCTGCTGCAGGACCAGGCGACCGGGGCGGTCGCGATCTGCGACCCGGGGGAGGCGGGGCCGGCCATCGCCGCGGTGGAAAGGCTGGGCCGCAGGCTCGACCTGATCCTGCTCACCCACCACCATGGCGACCACATCGCCGGGGTCGGCGAGGTGCAGGCGAAGTTTGGCGGCCGGATCGTCGGCGCGGCGGCCGATGCGCACCGCCTGCCGAAGCTCGACCAGGCGGTGCGGGAGGGGGAGGCGGTTACGCTCGGCGAGAGCCGTGCGAGGGTGATCGACACGCCGGGCCACACCGTCGGGCACATCGCCTTCCATTTCGCGGAAGGCGGGGTGCTGCTCTGCGGCGATACGCTGTTCTCCCTTGGTTGCGGGCGGCTGCTGGAGGGAAATGCGGCGCAGATGTTCGACAGCCTGGCGAAGCTCGTCGCCCTGCCGGAGGACACGCTGGTCTGCTGCGGGCATGAGTATACCGAGAGCAATGCCCGCTTCGCCCTGACGGTGGAGCCGGGGAATGCCGCGCTGCGGGCGCGGGTGGAGGAGGCGCGGGCGCAGCGCGCCGCCGGCAAGCCCACCGTGCCGACCACCATCGGGCAGGAGCGGGCGGCGAATCCCTTCCTCCGCGCCGGCGATGTGGCGCGGCTGGCGGCGATCCGCAGCGCCAAGGACAGCTTCCGCTGAACCCGGGGCTGCCGGACCTGCGCGATCCGGGGCTCGATCCGGCGGCGGTGATCGCCGCCCTGGGCCTCGCCCCGCATCCGGAGGGCGGGCATTACCGGGAGATCTGGCGGGACAGCCCGCCGGGCGGCGGGCGCGGTGCCGGGACCGCCATCTACTACCTGCTCGCGGCGGGTGAGCGCAGCCACTGGCACCGGGTGGACGCCGCCGAGGCCTGGCACTGGTATGCCGGCGGGCCGCTCCTTCTCTCCCTCTCGGCCGACGGGCGGGAGGCGGAGGAGGTGCGGCTCGGTCCCGATCTGGGGGCCGGGGAACGGCCCTTCGCCCTGGTGCCGGCCGGCTGCTGGCAGGCCGCGGCGCCGCTCGGGCGCTGGACGCTGGTGGGCTGCACGGTGAGCCCGGCCTTCGACTTCGCGGGCTTCGAGATGGCGCCGCCCGGCTGGCGGCCGGGGGTGGGCTGACCGCCGGCCGCGCTGCCATGGGCTCGTCCCGACAAGGCCGGACCGCCCGGCCCGCGTCATCAGGCGCGCCGGAGGGGCGAGGACCCGGCGGCGAGAGCGGCCACCATGCGGAGCCAACCACCCTCCGCGGGCGCTGAAAATCCCTGAGTGCTCAGCGCGTTCCGGCCGCAGGGGATTCCGCCCGCGCCGTCGCCGCCAGCGCGCCGCCGCCCAATACCAGTGCGGCCGCGGCCAGCACGGTGCCACCCAGCCGGCCCTCGCCGGCCGCCACCAGCAGCAGGGTGGACGCGACCGGCGTGCCATAGGCGAGCGTGCCGAGCAGCCGCGGATCGCCCCGCTTCATCCCGATATCCCACAGGAAGAAGGCGGCGCCGACCGGCCCGGCCCCGAGCAGGAGGACGGCCAGCCATTGCGCCGGACCGGGCCAGGCGGGCGGTTCCAGCAGCGCATGCCCGAGCAGGGCCACCAGGGCGGAGGCCAGGCAGAAGCCGGCCACCGCCTCGGTCGGCGCGCCGGCCAGCCGCGGTGTGCCTGCCAGCACCGAGTAGAGCGCCCAGGTCAGCCCGGCGCCGAGCGCCGCCGCATAGCCCGCGAAGGCCCCGCCGCCGAAGCTCCCCTGCGCCCCGCCGGCCAGGAGCAGCACGGCGCCGGCCGCACCCAGGCCCACCCCCGCCAGCCGGCGCGGGCCGAGCCGGAGACCGCGGATGGGTCCGGCGAGCAGCACGATCAGCAGCGGCCAGGTGTAGTTCAGCAGGTTCGCCTCGACCGGCGGGGCGAGGGCCAGGGCGGCGAAGTAGAGCGCATGGTAGCCCGCCAGCCCGCCGACGCCATGCAGCCAGACCAGCACCGGCTGCCGCAGCGTGCCGAGCCGCCCGCGCGCCGCGACGACGGCGAGGCCGAGCGCGCCGCCGACCAGGAAGGCGAGGCCGGTGAGCAGCAGGGGCGGCAGGGGCTGCGCCAGCCGCGCGAGCAGCGCGAGGAAGGCCCAGAGGAGCAGGGCGGCGCAGCCCGCGAGGGTGGCGCCGAGGGGGCTTGAGGTCACGAGAGATCCATTCGGGGCTGCAGGGCGCCGCACCATATGTGCCGCAGGCGGATTCGCGGAGACGGGACCATGGGCTTCTGGGCGCGCAGCTTCATCACGGCTTTCGCCCTCTGGGCGGCGACGGAGTTGGTGCCGGGGATCGAGGTGCGGGGAGTCTTCTCCCTGCTGCTGGCGGCGCTGGTCTTCGGGCTGGTGAATGCGGTGGTGCGGCCGGTGCTGGTGCTGCTCTCCCTACCGATCACCCTGCTGACGCTCGGGCTGTTCCTGCTGGTCGTGAATGCGGCGATGCTCGGCCTGACCGCCTGGGTGCTGCCGGGCTTCTCGGTCGCCGGCTTCTGGCCGGCGCTGTTCGGCGCCATCGTGGTCTCGATCATGAGCTGGGCGGCGACACGCCTCTTCGTGCCAAGGGACATGGCCGGGGCGCGGTAGCGGCGGGGGGCGGCGGCTGCCGCATCCCCCGCTCCCGGCGCGTCAGGGAATGCGGCGGCGCCTCAGGTCTCGAATCCAGGGTCGATCGGCACCCGCAGCGCCTCGGCCAGCCGGTTGGTCTCCGCCGCCATGCCGACCACCGCGAGCAACTCGCCGAACATCGCGTCATCCATGCCGGCACGGCGGGCGGCGGCGCCATGGCTGGCCGTGCAATAGGCGCAGCCGGCCGCCATGGAGACGGCGAGATAGAGCATCTCCTTGGTCCGCACATCCAGCGCGCCGGGCGCCATGACCTGGGAGAGGCTCTCCCAGGTCCGCTTGAGGCTGGGCGGATCCACCGCCAGCGCCTTCCAGAAATTGTTCACATCCGGCACGCCGCGGGCGGCCTTGATGGCGTCGAAGACGGCGCGGACCTCCGGCCCGGCCTCCTCATACTGCACCAATCGCGGCATCAGGCGGCGCCCGGCAGCGGCCGCCAGGGCAGCGGCGCGAAGCGCGTGCCGTAGAGCGTCGTCTCCTGCCAGACCCCGGCGGTCACATAGGGGTCCTCCGCCATCCAGGCGCGTGCGCCCTCATCCGTGTCGCGGGCGATGACCGCGACGGAGCCGACCATGCGCTGCCCCGCCTCATCCAGGATGGCGCCGCCGATGGCGAGCGTGCCGTCGGCCGCCATGGGGCGCACGCGCGCCAGATGCGCCTCCCGCACCGAAAGGCGCCGGTCCTGCGCGCCCGGATCGGTGCCGTCGCGTGCGATGATGACGGTATGGGTGCGGCCGGGCGCGATCGGGGCGCCCGGCTGCGGCAGCGGCCGGTAGGGCAGGGGGGCGATGCGGAAGGGAAAGGTCTCCACCCGCGTCCAGACGCCCATGTTGTTGAAGGGCTCCGCAGCCAGATAGTCGCGCAGCCCTGCCTCGTCCGGCACCTCGAGGATCATCAGGGACCCGACGGCCCGCCCATCGGCGGCCAGCAGCGGCGTGCCGAAGGCGAGGCGGCCATCGCCCGCCCAGACCGCCAGCACCTGCAGATGCCGCTCGCGCGCGGCCAAGCGCCGGGCCGGCGCCTCCGCATCCTCGCCATCATAGGCCAGCACGGCGTAACCCATTGTCGTCTCCTCCCGCAGGCGGGCGGGAGAATGCCGCGGCCGGCGCGGCGCGGCTACCGGTTGGTGCGGCCGCGATGGCCTGGATTGACCCCGCCCTGCGGGTTGGCGTCGCTCATCACGTCGCCCTCGCTCGTGCTCTCGCCGGCGATCTCCTCCGGGTCGCCCTTGCTGCGGCTCTGCGTCCCCTTGCTGGCGCCGATGCCGGGGTCGCGCTCCAGGTCGTCCGGCGGCCGTGGGGTATCGGCGCCGAGGCCGCCCTTCCGGTCTTCCGGCCCGCGCGGATGCTTGCTGCTGGTCACCTGGCCTTCCTCCTTCCGGTAGAGGGACCCCAACGAGAAAACGGCGCCGGGTGTTCCCCGGCGCCGCCTCCTGCGACGATCCGCGGCCCGCGCGGTGCCGCTGCGTCAGTACATGTGCTGGCCGCCATTGATCGAGAGCGTCGAGCCGGTGATGAAATCGGCGTCGTCGGTGGTCAGGAAGACGACGCCGCGGGCGATGTCCTCCGCCCGGCCGAGCCGTCCGCGCGGGATCTTGGCGATGATCTTCTCCAGCACATCCGGCGGCACCGCGCGCACCATCTCGGTATCCACATAGCCCGGGGCGATGGCGTTCACGGTGATGCCGATCTTGGCGCCTTCCTGGGCCAGCGCCTTGGTGAAGCCGTGGATGCCGGACTTGGCGGCGGCGTAGTTCACCTGGCCGTACTGGCCGGCCTGGCCGTTGATCGAGCCGATATTGACGATGCGGCCGTATTTCCGCGCCGTCATGCCGTCCCAGACCAGCTTGCAGAGATTGTAGCAGGAGCCGAGATTGGTATCGATCACATCGTCCCACATCTGGCGGGACAGGCGCTTCATCGTCGCATCGCGGGTGATGCCGGCATTGTTGACCAGGATCTCGATCGGGCCGACCTCGGCCTCGATCTTCTTCACCGCCGCCTCGCATTGCGCGAAATCGGAGACGTCGAATTTGTAGCACGGGATTCCCGTCCGCTCGGTGAAGGCCTGCGCCGCCGCATCATTGCCGGCGTAGCTCGCCACCACCGTGCGGCCGGCGGCCTTCAGCGCCTCGCTGATCGCGGCGCCGATGCCGCGCTGCCCGCCCGTCACCAATGCGACTCTTGCCATGTTCCCGTCTCCCTATGTTCGTGCCCATGAGCCCTGGCCGGCGCCGCGCCGGGCGTTGCGTCGCGCGGCGCCAGCATGGCTAGGTCAGCCCGGAAGCTGCTGTTGGATCAAGCGGGAATGCCCGGGCGTGTCATTGCGCAGGATCAAGGAAAGGCGGCTCCCGCTGGTGCATTCTCCACCCGTCCGCAGGAGTCGTCCTGCCGGACTTTCGACTGACGATCCTCCCTCGAACTCGGCCCGGCGGCGTCCCGTGACCTGTCGGGCCTTTTCTTTGGCCGCTCAGCGGCCCTTGAGCGAGAGGATATAGGCTACCACCCCGTCCAGCTCCGCCTGGCTCAGCCGGTAGTCCGGCATGCGGGCATGCGGGGTCTGCAGGAAAACGCGCAGCGACATCTCCGTGGTGGAGGGCATGCGGGCGATCTCCTGGAAAGGCGGCGCGGCATCGCCCACCGGGCCGCGCGCGCCGGGGCCGGTCACATGGCAGTTCGCGCACCAGCTCTCCGCCACGACGCGGCCAAAGGACAGCCTTTCCTGCTGCAGCGCGCCCTGGGCCGAGGCCTGCGTGGCGGCGAGCAGGAGAGGCAGCAGCAGGGCGGCCGGGGCCGACAGTGATCGCATGGGCTCTCCTCCTTCGCGGGCGGCACGGGTGAGGGTTAGGCTGCGCCGTCTGAACCAGTGGGAGGGAAGAATGGCGCGATTCTCGGGCAAGGTGGTGCTGATCTCGGGCGGGGCCCGCGGCCAGGGCGCGGCGGAGGCGCGGCTGCTGGTCGCCGAAGGCGCCAAGGTCGTGCTGGGCGACCTGCTGGAGGCGGAGGGTCGCGCCCTGGCCGCCGAGCTGGGCTCCGCCGCTCAATTCGTTCACCAAGATGTGACGAAGGAGGAGGACTGGGCCCGCGCCGTCGCCGCCGCCGAGGCGATGGGCGGGCTGCACGGCATGGTCAACAATGCCGGCATCTATGTCCCGCGCCCGCTGATGCAGACGGATGCCGAACTGTTCGAGCGGCACATGCGGGTCAACCAGCTTGGCTGCTTTCTCGGCATGCAGGCGGTGGTGCCGGCCATGGAGCGGGCCGGCGGCGGCTCGATCGTCAACATCTCCTCCACCGCCGGCCTGCGCGGCTCCCCCGGCGCGCTGGCCTATTGCGCGACCAAATGGGCGCTGCGCGGCATGACCAAGGCGGCGGCCGTGGACCTGGCGCCAAGGGGCATCCGGGTGAACAGCGTGCATCCCGGGCCGATCGAGACCGACATGGTGAAGGTCTGGACCAATGAGCAGCGGGCGGTGCGGCTCTCCCAGATCCCGATCGGCCGGATCGGCCAGGCGGAGGATGTGGCGCGGGTGGTGCTGTTCCTGCTCTCCGAGGAGAGCGCCTACATGACCGGGGCGGAACTGGCGGTGGATGGCGGCGCGTCGCTCTGATGCCGCACCGCCCGGGCTCGCACCCGGGCGGCCTCCCGCCCCAGGGGCCGGGCTTGCGTCCAGGCGGTCTCCCGCCCTAGGGGGCCGGGCATCCCGGCTGGAGCCCCCCGCATGCGCATCCTTCCCCGCCCGACCCGCCGCGGCGTCCTCGCCGGCCTCGGCGCCGCCGCCCTGGCCGGCCCTGCAGAGGCCCAGACGGGCCGCCCCATCACCCTGATCGTTCCCTATGCCGCGGGCGGCGGCACCGACATCGTCGGCCGGGAATTCGCGCCGCTCTTTGCGGAGGCAATGGGCCAGACGGTGGTGGTGGACAACCGCGGCGGCGCGGCCGGGCATGTCGGCTCGGTCAGCGTCGCGCGTGCCCGGCCGGACGGCACCACGCTGCTCTTCGCCGTTTCGACCAATATCGTGGTCAACCCGCACCTGCAGAAGGGCGACCGGCTGGACCTGGCGACGGCGCTGCAGCCGGTCGCGCAGGTCTCCACCTACCAGTATGTGCTGGTGGTGCATCCGGATGTGCCGGCACGGACGCTGCCGGAGCTGATCACCCATATCCGCAGCCGTCCGAAGGGCGACCTGACCTATTCCTCGGGCGGCGTCGGCAATGCCAACCACCTGGCGGGCGTGCTGTTCTCCGAAGCGGCGGGCGTGCAGATGGAGCATGTGCCCTATCGCGGCACCGCGCCGGCGCTGCTGGACGTGGTGGCGGGGCGGGTGACGATGAATTTCTCCTCGCCCCCGCCGGCGCTCGCCCTGGTGCGGGAGGGGAAGCTGCGCGCCATCGCGGTGACCGGGGAGGCGCGCATCCCCGCCATCCCGGAGGTGCCGACCCTGACCGAGGCGGGGCTGCCCGGCACGGTCATCACCGGCTGGCACGGGGTCTTCGCCCCGGCCGGCGTGCCGGCCGCGCAGATGGAGGCGATGGAGGCGGCGGCCCGCAAGGCGGCGGCCGCGCCGCGCTACCTGGACCGGCTGGCGCATGACGGGCTGGAGCCGGCGCCGGAGCGCCCGCGCGCCGCCTTCGCCGCCGCAGTGGCGCAGGAGAGCGCCTATTGGGCGCGGAAGGTGAAGGAGCTCGACCTCAGGCTCGAATAGCCGGCGCTCACCATCGCCGGTGCCAGCCGCCCCAGCCGCGATAGACGCCGAAGGAGACGCTGGGACCCCAGTACCAGCCCGGCCCGTGATAGGGATAGGCATAGGGCGGCGGGTAGGGATAGGCGTAAGGGGTGGGGTAGGGGTAGGCTGGCGCCGGATAGGCGGTGACCATGGGCAGGGGCGGCGCCTGCACGCTGTTGCCGGTGCTGGCGATGCACTGGGTATAGGCGTTGTCGTAGCGCTGCTGCAGGGACCCGGCCGAGGCCTGGGCATTGCCCGCGCCGATCGCCGAGCCGGCGAGCAGCCCGGCGCCGGCGCCGATCGCCGCCCCCGTCCCCATGGCGGCGCCGGCCGAGCCGATCAGCGCCCCGGTCGCGGCGCCGAGGCCGGTGCCGATGGCGGCGCTGCCGACCGCCGCCTGGTTCGCCGCATTCGCCGGGGTGTTGCCGGTCTGCGCCGCCGCGTAGTTGCGGCAATTCGCGTCCTCCGCCTGAAAGGTCGCCAGGTCCTTCCCCTTGGCGGGAAGGGCGAGGACGCTTGGCCCCGTCGGCGGCGCGACGGCGCAGGCGCCGAGCGAGAGGGGAATCAGCAGGGCGAGGGCGGCGCGTGTGGTGGTCATGGTCCTGTCTTCCTGCCCGGCGCGGGCCGGGCGCTATCCCGCAGCCAATATGGGCCTGCCCCCGGTGGCCTGCCTGCCCATTTGCGTAACGGCCTGTTGCGGGGCGCCGGCCGTCAGCGTGATTCCGCGGCCAGGATCCGGGCAAACAGCGGCACGGCGGCGGCCAGGTCCCGCACGGCCACGCATTCCCGCGGGGTATGCGCCGTCTCGATGCTGCCGGGGCCAAGGATGACGCAGGGGGCGAGGGTCTGCAGTTCCGAGGCATCCGTGCCGTAGGGCGCGGTGCGCGGCGCCTGGCCGGTGACCTCCGTGGTGAGGCGGATCAGCGGATGGTCCACCGGCAGCTCGGGCGGCGGCCCCTCCGCCTGGATGCTCACGGCGATGCCGGCGCGCTCGCCCGCCTTGCGCACCGCCTCCAGGATAGGCGCCCGGTCCAGGCCGCGGCTGGCGCGGAACTTGATCCGCGCCGTGGCGCGGGCGGGGGTGACGTTCACCGCCGTGCCGTGGTTGTCGATGACCAGGTTGAAGTCGCAGAAGGGCGGGTCGTAGGCCGGGTCCTGCAGGGCCGGGTCCTGCCGCAGCCGCTGCTGGATCTCCCGCATCTCCGTCAGGAAGGGGATCAGCGCCCAGTTCGCGTTCGTCCCCTGGCCGGTCGAGGAATGCGCCTGCACGCCGGAGGCAACGGCGGTGATATTGGCGGAGGAGCGGTGGCCGCGCACGGGCACCAGCCCGGTCGGCTCCGCCACCACGATGCCCCGGAGGCCGAGCGAGCGGGCGAGGGCGCTGGCCGCCACCGCGCGGGCGCCCTCCTTGGTCGTCTCCTCATCGGTGGTGATCAGCAGGGTCGCCGCCACATCCGCCGGCACCGACCTCGCCGCCAGGATGCAGGCGGCGACCGCGCCCTTCATGTCCACGCTGCCGAGCCCGTGCAGCAGGCCCGACTCGTCGATCCGCGGCGACCAGGGGTCGTCCTGCCACCCCGTGTCCGGAACGGTATCCATATGGCCGGAGAGGGCATAGCCGCCCTTCGGCCCGCGATGCGCGACCAGCGCGCGCTTCGGGACGCCCGCCGCATCCGTGTAGTCCAGCCGCTCGACCTCGAAACCCGCCAGCTCGGCCTCGATCCTTTCGGCGACGGCCAGGTTGGAGCGAAAGGAGCGGCTGTCGAGCGCGATGAGGTCGGCAGCCAGGCGGGCGACGGCGTCGGCGTGTTCCATGGCCGCAAAGCTTGTCCCGGCGCGGGAAAAGGGCAAGTCTCCGCGGCATGGAGACCCTCGCCTATCTCGATCCCCGCAGCGGCCGCACCTGGCCGCTCGATGTCCCCCGCTGGTGCGGCGACGCGCCGGGGGGAGAACACCTGCCGCTGCTGCTGACCGACCTGCCGGGCATCGCGCCCGGCGATATCGACCGCGGCGAGCGCAGCCTGTGGCGCTACCGCGCCGCCCTGCCGCCGCTCAAGGGCAGCCCGATCAGCATGGGGGAGGGCTGCACGCCGCTGGTGCCGCGGAGCTTCGGTGGCGCGACTGCGCTGCTGAAATGCGAATGGTTCATGCCGACCGGCAGCTTCAAGGACCGCGGGGCCTCCGTCATGCTCTCCCTGCTGCGGGCGCAGGGCATCGATGCGGTGCTGGAGGACAGCAGCGGCAATGGCGGCGCGGCGATCGCGGCCTATGCCGCGGCGGGCGGGATCCGCGCCAAGATCATGGTGCCCGCCAGCACCAGCCCGGCCAAGACGGTGCAGAGCCGGGCGAGCGGGGCCGAGATCGAGCTGGTGCCGGGCACGCGGCAGGACTGCGCCGATGCGGCGCTGCGGGAGGCGGCGAATATCTTCTACGCCAGCCACAACTGGCATCCCTTCTTCCTGGAGGGGACCAAGACGCTCGCCTATGAGCTGTGGGAAGACCTGAGCTTCCGGGCGCCGGACAATGTCATCGTGCCCTGCGGCGCGGGCTCCAACGTGCTCGGCTGCGGCATTGGCTTTGCCGAGCTGCTGCGCGCCGGGCAGATCGATCGACTGCCGCGCATCTTCGCTGCCCAGCCGGCGCATTGCGCGCCGATCGCGCGGGAATTCCTCGGCCTCGACCCCGCCGAGCCGCAGCCGACCATCGCGGAGGGGACGGCGATCGCCCGGCCGATCCGCATGCGGGAATGCCTCGGCGTGCTGCAACAGAGCCAGGGCGGGGCGGTGATGCTGTCCGAGGCGGAGATCGGCCGGGCCTGCCTCGACCTCGCCCGCACCGGCATCTATGTCGAGCCGACCTGCGCCCAGGCGGCGGCGGCCTTCGCCAAGCTGCTGCAGGCCGGCACGATCAATGCCGCCGAGACGACGGTGGTGGTGCTGACCGGCAGCGGGCTGAAGGCGACGCCGCGCATCGCGGAGCTGCTGGGCCTCACACTCTAGGCGATGGCCTGGGAACGGCACCTCGCCGCCGCCTTCCGGCTCGATGAGGCCGGCTGGGCACGCCATGCCAATCCCTGGAGCGGCTGGACGCGCATGGCCATCCTGCCGCTGCTGGCGCTGGTGGGCTGGAGCCGCGCCTGGATCGGCTGGTGGGCGCTGCTGCCGCTCCTGCTGCTGATCGGATTCACCTGGGTGAATCCGCGCCTCTTCCCGCCGCCCGCCCGCTGGGATGCCTGGATCACCCGCGGCGTGCTGGGGGAGCGGCTCTGGGTCGCGCGCGACCGCGTGCCGGTGCCGGCGCATCACCGGCGCCTGCCGCCGCTGCTTTCCGCAGCCGGCGCGGCGGGGATGCTGCTCCTGCTCTATGGGGTGGCCATGCTGGAGATCTGGCCGACCCTGCTCGGCCTGGCGGTCGCCTATCTGGCCAAGCTGTGGTTCATCGATCGCATGGTTTGGCTGCATCAGGATATGGGCGGAGGAACGCCATGACCGGTTCGGGCCCGCGCGTCGCGCTGCTCGGATTCTCGATCGAATGCAACCGCTTCGCCCCGCCGGCGACCATGCGGGATTTCGAGACGCGCTGCTGGCTGGAGGGCGAGGACATCGTCACCGATGCCCGCGGCCCGGCGCCGAAGGCGCTGGGCGAGATGCCGGGCTTCGTCGCCGATATGGACGCCGCCGGACCCTGGCAGCCGCGGCCGATCCTGCTCGCCATGGCGGAGCCGAACGGCCCGGTGGAGCAGGCGGCCTTCGAGGCCATGATGGCGAGGTGGCGCGCGGGCCTGGAGGCGCTGCGCGGTGAGGTGGAGGGCGTCTACTGCGTCCTGCACGGCGCCGGGCTGACTACCGAACTCGACGATCCCGAGGGCGCGCTGCAAGGGCTGGTGCGGAAGGTGCTGGGTGATGTGCCCCTGGTCTGCAGCTACGACCTGCACGCCAATGTCTCGGACGCCATGGTGCGGGACTGCGACGCCTTCGTCGGCTACCGCACCAACCCGCATCTCGACATGCGCGAGCGCGGCGCCGAGAGCGCGCAATTGCTGCGCCGGCTGCTGGCCGGGGAGCGGTCCTTCCGCGCACTGCGCCGCCTGCCGATCGTGGCGCCCACCGTCTCCATGCTGACCGCGGCCGGCCCCTATGCCGAGGTGATCGATCTCGGCCAGGAGCTGGCAGCGCTCGACCCCGCCATCTGGAATGTCTCGGTCATGGGCGGCTTCGCCTATGGCGACACGCCCTTCAACGGCCTGGCGGTGGTGGTGACGGCCGCCGACCAGGGCTCGGCCGACAGCATGGCGGAGCGGCTGGCGCGGGCCGCCTGGGCGCGGCGGGACCGGTTCGTCGCGGAACTGACGCCACTGCGGGAGGCGGTGCGGCGCGCCAAGGAGAGCCCGGTGCCGCTCGCCTTCGCCGATGTCGCCGACAATCCCGGCGGCGGCGGCAGGGGCAACACCATGCATATCCTGGAGGCCTTCCACGCCGCCGGTGTCGAGGGCTGCCTCATGGGCGTCATCCACGACCCGCTGCTGGCCGAGGAGGCGCATGAGAAGGGCGTCGGCGCCCGCTTCACCGCGCGCTTCAACCGCCCGCAGGGGATGCTGACGGCGGACGACCCCTTTAGCCATCCCTTCGCCGCGGAGGCGGAGGTGGTCGCTCTCTCCGACGGGCGGGTGACGGGGCGGCGCGGCATCTTCGCCGGGACCGCGATGACGCTGGGGAAGACCGCGGCGTTGCGGCTCGGCGGCATCACCGTCGTCGTCATCTCCATCCGCACGCAATGTGCCGACCCGGCCTTCCTCGAGCATCTCGGCCTCGATATCGGCCAGGCGCGCAGCGTCGTCGTGAAGTCCCGCGGGCATTTCCGCGGCGGCTTCGACGAATTCTTCACGGCTGACCGGATCGTCGAGGTGGACGCGCCCGGCCTGACCTCCCCCATCCTTTCGCGCTTCGCCTGGACGAAGCTGCCGCGCCCGGTCCTGCCGTTGGACCCCGAGGTGCGCTGGAGCCCCGACGCATGACTCTCGACGACCTGACCACGCCTTGCCTCGTCCTCGACCTTGCCGTGCTGAAGCGCAATCTGGCGCTGATGGAGGCCGCCGTCGCGCGGCACCCGGGCCTCCGGCTGCGGCCGCACCTGAAAACGGCGAAGAGCCGGGAGGTGGCGAGGCTGGCCGCGCCCGGTTTCGGCCCGATCACCGTCAGCACACTCGCCGAGGCGCGCTACTTCGCCGAGGGCGGCTGGCGCGACCAGATCTATGCGGTCGGCATCACGCCGCAGAAGCTGGATGCCGTCGCGGCGCTGAACGCCGCCGGTGCCGCGGTGAAGGTCATCACCGACGATGTCGAGGCGGCGCGCGCCATCGCCGCACATCCCGGCAGGGTCGATGCATTGGCGGAGGTGGATGTTGGGGAGGCGCGCGGCGGCGTCGCGCTGGACAGCCCGGTGCTCCCCGAGATTGCGGCGGCGCTCGGCAAGCGCCTCGCCGGCGTCATCAGC
The DNA here is from genome assembly GCF_020523605.1 of Roseicella aerolata. Classification (GTDB taxonomy): domain Bacteria; phylum Pseudomonadota; class Alphaproteobacteria; order Acetobacterales; family Acetobacteraceae; genus Paracraurococcus; species Paracraurococcus aerolatus. Next base: position 38,424 of record NZ_JAJAQI010000035.1, read on the forward strand.
CATTCCGGGCACAGCTATGGCGGCCGGACCATCGAGGACATGGCGGCGATCGCCGAGGCGGAGCGCCTCGGCATCGTCACCGCGGCCGAGCGGCTGCGCGCCGCCGGCCATGCCGTGCCCATCGTCTCCCTCGGCTCCTCCCCCACCGCCATGCATGCCGCGCGCATGGACGGCGTTACCGAGGTGCGCGCCGGGGTCTATATGTTCGGTGACCTGTTCCAGGCCCAGCTCCACACCCACCCGGCCGAGGACATCGCGGTCATGGTCCTCGCCTCCGTCATCGGACGGCGGCCGGAGCGGAACACGCTGCTGCTGGATGCCGGGGCGCTCGCCCTCTCCAAGGACCGCAGCACCCAGGCCGCGCCGCGCGACTGGGGCTTCGGCCGGGTGGTCGGGCCGGACGGCAGCCCCCTGCCCGGGGAGCCGATGGTCGCCCGCGCCTATCAGGAGCATGGTGAGGTCCACAGCGACGCGCCGCTGCCCTTCGACCGCCTGCCGATCGGCGCCCGGCTGCGGGTGGTGCCCAACCACACCTGCCTGACCGCCGCAGCGCATGACCGCTATCATGTGGTGGATGGTGGGACGGAGGTGATCGCCGTCTGGGACCGGGTGAATGGCTGGTAGGACCGGCTGTGGCCATCCCGTAGGGCGCCGCCGGCCGGACGCCCCCATCCCGGCCCATCCGCCGGCAGTGCCGCGATGCGGGCCCGGGCTGCCGCGGCACCGGCATCGCCGCCCTGCGGCAGGCAGGCTGGGCCAGACGCCATAGGGCAGGGCGGTGTCGCCCGCCGCCGCCTCGTGCCGCGGGACTTGCGCGCCGGGCATGGCGCGGGGGAGGCTGGCGGGCGGAGGAGACCCATCCGATGAGCCAGCGCCCCCTGTTCCCGCCCACCCGTATCGTGCCGCTCGGCGGCGGCGCGAAGCTGATCTTCTGCTCCGGCGTTACCGCCCGCGGCAGCGAGGCCGTCGGCAAGCCGGTTCAGGAGCAGGCGCGGGAATGCCTGGCGCGGCTGGAACGGGCCCTGGCCGGGGAGGGCGCCGGCCTCGAGCACCTGCTGAAGATCACCACCTGGCTCTCCGACATGCGGCATTACGATGGCTTCAACGAGGTCCGCCGCGCCGCCTTCGAAGGGCTGGCGACCCCGCCCGCGAGCACCTGCGTCGGCGGGGCGCAGTTCACCACCACCGATGTCTGCATCGAGATTGAGGCTATCGCCGTTCTGCCGGGGCCGGCATGACCCTCGCCGACCATATCCGCGCGGAATCCGCCCGCCTCGCCGCGCTCTGCACGGCCTGCGGCGCCTGCGTCCGCGCCTGCCCGATGACACCCTATGCCGCGGGGGTCACGGCGGCCGGCCCCGAGGCGGTCGCCTTCGGCATGCGCGACGTGCTGCGTGAGGGACCGGGCACGCCGGAAGCGCTGGCCTGGATCGCCGCCTGCACCCGCAGCGGCCGGTGCACGGAAGCCTGCCCCGAGCGCCTCGATGCCGCCTTCATGCTGCGGCTGGCGCAGTGGCGGGCCAAGGGCGCGCTCGGCGAGCCGCCGCGCTTCCCGGTGCGGGAGGACACGCAGTTCTCGCCGAAGGTGAAGGCCTTCGCGCGACTGACCCTGGCCGAGCAGGAGCAGCGGGAATGGCTCTAGGCACGCCGGCGCCGACCGATCCGGACCTGCGGACGGAGGCGGCCGTCTTCTGGTATGGCTGCAACATGACGCGGCATGGCGAGCTGATCCGCGCTACCACCCGTATCCTCGAGGCAGTCGGCATCGCTGCCGCCCCCGCCGGCGGGCCGGGGCATTGCTGCGGCAGCCCGAAGGAGGCGAATGCGCGAATCGCCGGCGGCATGGCGCAACGGACCGTCGCAGCCTTCAATGCCAGCGGCCGGGACACCGTGGTCACCTGGTGCCCCTCCTGCCACATGAACATGCAGGACAGCATGGCGCCGGTCACGCCGACGAATTTCGCGACGGTGCACGTGACGGAGGCCCTCTGGGCACGGCGCGAAAGGCTGGCGCCGCTGCTGACGCGGCGCGTCGAGGCGCGCGTGCTGCTGCATGCGCATCACGGCTTCAACGGCCGCGTCGCGGTGAATGACATGGTGCCGGGCCTGCTGCGGTTGATCCCGGGCGTCACGATCGTGGAGCACGCCTACCGCGCGCCCGGCCATATGTGCAGCGCCATCGCCGCCGTGCCCGGCGCACTGGCCGATGCGCAGCGGGCGACGCTGGCGGCCATGGCGGAGGCCGGCGCCGACACGCTCTGCACCATCTTCCATTCCTGCCACCGGGAGAGCGTGGCGCTGGAGCGCCATGGCCTCCGCGTGCGGAACTGGATCCACCTGCTGGCCGAGAGCCTCGGGATCCCCGCGGAGGACGAATACAAGACCTGGCGCAATGCCGAGGACCCGCGCGCGGCGATCGGCGAGGCGCGGGTCGCCGCGGCGGGGGAGGTAGCCTTCACCCGGCTGGTCGAGCCGGAACTGCGCAGGCCGCCGCCGGTCTGAAACCAATGGCCTCGATCACTGATCCCTGCAACGCGGGCGCCAGTCCGCGCTGAGGCTGCCACTCCGGCGCTCTTGCCCGGACGCGGTCACGCATCCGGGCCGTTGGTCTGATCAGCCCTCGATCGTCAGCTTCAGCCGCTCGGCGATCTCGGTCCATTCGCGCAGGTTGCGCGCGATCTGCGCCTTGAAGGTCGCCGGGTCCTGGTAGCTCGGCACCGTGTCCACCGCCAGCAGGCGGCGATGCGTCTCCGGCTTCTCCGCGGCGATGCGGAACACCTCCGCGAGCTTGTCCAGGATGGGCTGCGGCGTGCGCGCCGGCGCCAGCAGCCCGCTGAAGCCGCTGAAACTGAATCGGTCCGAGAAGCCGAGCTCCTTCATCAGCGGCGTCTCGCCGAGGGCCGGGACGCGCCGGTCGCCGGCCGTCATCAGGGCCCGGAGGCGCCCGGCCTTGATCATCTCCCCGGCGGCCGCCATCGAGTGGAACCCGCCATGGATCTGGCCGGCCAGCATGTCCTGCAGCATCGGCGTCTCGCCGCGATAGGAGACATGTTCCATCCGGAGGCCGGCTTCCTCGGCGACCAGCAGGGCGAAGGCATGGCCGGTGGAGCCCGGCGCGTAGGAGCCGAGCGAGAGGTCGCGCCCTTTGGCCCAGGCGGCGAAGTCCGGCCAGTTGCGGATCTCGGCCGGCACCTTCGGCCCGATGCAGAAGCTGATGGAGGTGGTGCCGAGCCGCCCGATCGGCGCGAAGTCATTCACCGGATCATAGGGGAAGCGCCGCATCACCACCGGCGTCTGCACATGCGTGGTGATGGTGAAGAGCAGCGTATAGCCATCAGGCGCCACCTTTGCCGCAGCCTCCGTCCCGACCAGCCCGCCGGCGCCACCGCGGTTCTCGATGACGATGGGCTGGCCGAATTCAGGCTGCATGCCCTCGGCGGCGATGCGCGCCCAGGTGTCCGTGCCGCCGCCGGGCGGGAAGGGGACGATGAAGCGGACCGGGCGGTCGGGGTAGCTGCCCTGGGCACGCGCGAGCATGGGCGCGGCAAGCACCCCGGCCGCGAGGCCGAGGAAGGGGCGACGGCGCATTGGTCTCTCTCCCGTGCTGCGCCACTCCCGGGCGGCGCTTCGCCGGAGAGGCTAGAGCAGATCGCGGACGGGCGTGAACGCCCGGGAGCGTGACTCTGCTCGAAAGACAAAGAACTGCAGCGGCGCGGCGTTCAGCCTTGAACGCCGCGCCGCTGGAGGGCGGAACGCGGCGACGCGTCGCTTTGCCCCGGAGGCAACACGCCGCGGCGGATGGGCGTTCGGGAAGGAGTGCGGTCCGCCGGCCTGGGACGCGACCGCCGCCCCGCAGGGCGCGCGCTCAGCCCTCGACCGTCAGGCCCAGACGGTCCACCAGCCCCTGCCAGAAGCGCTGGTACTGCTCGATATCGGCGCGGAACTCGGCGGGGCCCAGATACTGCGGAATGGTGTCCATCTCGGCGAGGCGGCGCAGCACATCAGGCCGCTGCATCGCCTGGCGGAAGGCATCGACCAGCGCGGCCTGCGCCGGCTCCGGCGTGCGGGCGGGGGCAAAGAGGCCGATGAAGCCGCCCTGGCCGAAATAGTCGGGATAGCCGAGGGAGACGAAGGTCGGCACCTGCGGCATGCTGGGAATGCCGTTGCGGCCGAGCGTCGCCAGTGGCCGGATGCGGCCGGAGCGGATCGCCTCGCCGGAGCCGGTCATGGAATGGAAGGCGCAGGGGATGCGGCCGCCGAGCACGTCCTGCAGCATCGGTGCCTCTCCGCGGTAATGCACCGCGGTCATCTCCAGCCCCTCCAGGTCCGAGAGTGCCTGGGCAAAGGCGTGGCCGGAAGAGCCGGGGGAATAGGTACCGTAGGGAAGCTGTTTTCCCTTCGCCCAGGCGACGAACTCCTTCAGCGTCGTCACCGGGATGTCGGCGCGGACGCAGAAGGGCAGGGGCGTGGTGCCGAATTTCCCGATCGGGGCGAAGTCGTCCGGCGTGTAGGGCCAGCGGCGGAACACCACCGGCGTCTGGATGAAGGAGGCGATGTGGAAGAGGATGGTGTAGCCATCCGGCGCGGCGTTCTTCACCGCCTCCGTCCCGATCATGCCGCCGGCGCCGGCGCGGTTCTCGATGACCACGGGCTGGCCGAGGGTGACGGCCATCGGCTCCGCGACCAGGCGGGCCCAGATATCCGTCGCGCCGCCCGGCGGCAGGGGGACCACCATGCGGATGGGGCGGTTGGGGTAGGGGGATTGGGCGAGCGCCGGTGCGGCGAAGCCGGCGGCGGCGAGCCCGAAGAGGCTCCGGCGATGCATGAACGTCTCCTGCATGGATGGGCCGTCTGCGCGGCCCCTGCCGTGCCAGGGTGCAGGCTTGGCGACCGCTGCTCAAGCCCCGTGGTGACGCGCCCCATGGTGGCGCGCCTTCGGATGCGCCCTTGGTCGGCCTGCCGCCGCGCCATCGGCGACGCATCAGGCCGCCGCGTCAGTCGCGGTCGGGGTAGTCCCGCCCCGGCCGCGGCTTGTAGGCGGGCAGCGACCAGCCGCGGGCGATCGCCACGGCGCGGATGGAAAAGGCGACGGCCATGCCCGCCAGCAGCGCCGGGTCGCGCCACACCCCCTGCATGCGCAACCCGACGAAGACCGCGGCGCCCGCCAGCGCGGCGAGGGCATAGATCTCCTTGCGCAGCAGCAGCGGGACCTCGGCGCAGAGCACGTCGCGCACCACGCCGCCGAAGGTGGCGGTGACGACGCCGAGCAGCACCGCCGCCCAGGGGGTGGCGCCTGACAGCAGTGCGATCTCGGCGCCCAGCACGGCAAACAGGGCAAGGCCGACCGCATCGGCCCAGAGCAGGGCGCGGAACCGGCTCTCCACCCGGTGGGCGGTGAAGAAGATCAGCAGGGCGACGCTGCCGGCGACCGCCAGCCAGACGGGGTCGCGCAGCCAGAAGGGCGGAATGCGGCCGAGCAGCAGGTCCCGCAGCGTGCCGCCGCCGAAGCCGGTGACGGCGGCAACCAGGACGAAGCCCACGGCGTCCATCCGCTTGCGCGAGGCGACGAGCGCCCCCGAGGCGGCAAAGACCGCGATGCCGGCGATGTCCAGCCAGCGCAGCAGGGCGTCAAAGGCCGTCATGTCACCCTGCCACCCCCGCCGGATGCCCTATTCGGCCGGCATCGTGCGCGGGGCGCGCAGCGTCCGCGCCGAGCCCTGCGCGCCCCCCGCGCAGAGCAGCGACAGGCCGAGGAAGCCCGCGATCACCGGCAGCACGAGGCCCGGATAGCCGAAATCGATCAGCAGGCCGAGCGGCACCGGGGTGATGGCGCCGCCGAGCGGCAGGCCGGCGGAGACGAAGCCGAAGACCTTGCCGATCTGCCCCGGCGGGCAGGCATCCTTCAGCATGACATCGCGCGGTGTGCGGGAAGTGCCGAGCGCGAGGCCCGCCAGCACCGCGACCACCGGCAGCACCGCCTCCGGCAGCGGCACCAGGCCGGGGACCAGCAGCAGCGCCATGGCGGCCAGAGTCAGCGCGGTGACCATGCCGAGCAGGTTGCGCTGGCTCTTGTCGGCGATCCAGCCGCCGACCAGCGTGCCGCCCGTCGCGCCCATCATGTAGCCGGTGAGCGCGGCCGAGGCGACCAGCACCGGCGTGCCCCAGAGCTTGCCGAGCACCGTCACCAGCCAGGACTGCACACCGGAGCCGGCCATGGCGCTGAGCAGGAAGAAGGCGAAGAAGAGCAGCATGGGCCGGCTCAGCAGCAATTCCCGCCCGCCGGGGCCGTCCTCCTTCGCCTTCGGCCTGGCCTGGTCGTGCAGCACCCGGCTCTGCAGCAGGATGGCCGCGACCACGGGAATGCCGAGCAGGCCGACCGTGAGCAGCGCCATGCGCCAGTCCATCACCGTCAGCATCAGGGCGATGGCGGGCGGGGCGAGGGCGAAGCCGAGATTGCCGGTGAAGGTGTGCAGGGCGAAGGCGCGGCCCATGAAGCCCTTGCTGATGGAACCCGCCATGATGGCGTAGTCGGCCGGATGGATGACGCTGTTGCCGATGCCAGACAGCACGGCGAGCAGCACGATCGCCCAGAAACCCGGCGCGAAGGCCATGGCGGCGATCGAGAGCGCCATGAGCAGCGTGCCGCCGACCAGGAAGGGCCGCGCGCCCCAGCGATCCACCCAGAACCCCACCGGCGTCTGCAGCAGGGCGGTGGTCGCGCTCATCAGCGCGACGGAGAGGCCGAGGGTCGCGTAGGAGACGTCGAATTCCTGCCGCCAGACCAGGAAGAGCGGCGGCAGGCAGAGCATGTAGAAATGCGAGAGGAAATGGCCGGTGCCGATCAGCGCGCAGATGCGGGCGTCGCGGCCGGGGGACGGCTCTGGCGGCATGCCGGGCGGGGCTCCAGGGACCATGGAGCAGCAAACCTGCGCCGGGGGGCGGCCGGGGTCAATCTGCGGGCGGGCAGGCCGGCGGCGGCATGTCCAGGGCTCAGGCCGCCGTTGCCATGTCGGGGCCCGAGAGGCTCTCCCGCAGGAAGCGCACCAGCGGTTCGGCCAGCGGGTTCTGCCCGGCCGTGTCGCCGAACAGGCACATCTCCACGGTGCCGAGCGGGGGCAGGCCGGGTACCTCCACGAGGCCGGGCGGCAGGCCGTGCCGGCCCATCACCGTCAGCGCGAAGCCGGCCTGCGCTGCCGCGGCGACGCCGAGCAGGCTGGCGGAGGTATAGACCACCTCGAAGGCCATCCCGGCGCGCGCCAGCGCCGCCAGCGCCCGGTCGCGGAGCATGCAACCCGGCGGCAGCATGGCGAGCGGCAGGGGCCGCCCCTCCGGCGCCTGCCAGTCGGGGGCGGCGACCCAGACCACCGCCTCGGTCCAGATCGGCCGGCCCTCCGTTTCGCCATCGCGCCGCTTGCCGAGGACGAGGTCGAGCGCGCCCTTCTCCTGCGCCGCGCGCAATTCGTGGCTGCGGCCAACCTCCACCTCCAGCCGCACCTCCGGCCAGGTGCGGGCGAAGCGGGCGAGCAGGGGGGCGAGGTTGCGCGGCACGAAATGGTCGGCGACGCCGAGCCGGAAGCGCCCGGCGACCGGCGGCGCCACCAGGCGGCGCACCGCCTCGTCGTTCAGGGCCAGGATGCGGCGGGCATAGGCGAGCAGGGTCTCGCCATCCCGGGTCAGGGCGATGGCGCGGCTGGTGCGCTCGAAGACCCGGCGCTGTACCAGATCCTCCAGCCGCTTCACCTTCAGGCTGACGGCGGATTGCGTCAGGCCGAGCGCCTGGCCCGCGGCGGTGAAGCCGCCGCGCTCCGCGACGGTGACGAAGCAGCGGAGCAGGTCGAGATCGAGATCGGGAATGCGCATGGCATGAGAATCGGTCATGCCATGCGCCGTTTCAATGAGCACCCATCATGGACGGGCGAGGCTCACAGCTCCTCGTCGTAGCCGCCCTCGGCATCGTCATAGCCGGCATTGCCGGTGTCGTAGCCGCCCGAGGCGTCGTCCTGCGGGGCATAGGCATCCTGCCCGCCGCCGCCCCAGCCCTGATCGGCCGCGGCCGCGCCCGGATCGGTCCAGGCTGAGGAGGTCGGCACCGCCTCCTGCCCGAAGCCGCCGCCCTCCGAGAAGCCCGCGGCCTGGGCCGCGCCGCCGCCCGAAAAGGCGTTCATCAGCATGTTGCCCAGCACCATGCCGCCGGCAACGCCGGCCGCGGTCATCACCGCCGTGCCCAGGAAGCCGGAGCCGCCACGCTGCTGCTGCAGCATTCCCGGATTGTAGCCCGGCGGGTAGACAGGCTGCGGGGGCGGGGCCATGCGGGGCTGCGGCCGGGCGCCGCCACCGAACATGCCGCCGAACAGGCCACCCTTGGATTGCTGCGCCGCCTCGGCCTGCGTCCGGGCGTTCTCCACCTCCCACTCCAGCTGCCGGATGCGGTTCTGCGCCTCGACCAGCGCGGCCTCCTGCACGAAGGCCGTCTGGGTGATGCGGTAGCGCGCCTCCGGATGGCGGGCGAAGAGATCGGCGATCAGCGCATCGGCCTCCCGGTCCACCGGCGGCAGGTTCGGCCGCGCCTGGGTGGCGGGGACGCTGCCTCCCATGCCGCCCCAGGGGCTGGCGGGGGCCTGGGCAGGGGCGGCGCCGGCGACGCGCTCCACATACTGGGTGATGATCCGGCGCTCTTCGTCGTTCATGGGTCCTTTGTCTCCCGTGGGCCCTGCCGGCGGTGCGCGAATCGCGAGTCCGCTCCCGGGCTCTGCGCCGGGCAGGTGGCCCGGATGGCTGGGGCTTTCAAGCCATCCGGGCAGCAAAGATGAACGTCAGGCAATCTTTCCCGGCAGGCCCAGCCGGCGCCATTCGATCACCGGGCACCGGTCCTGGACGAAGCGGATCCCGGCGGCGCGGGCCCGTGCGCCGGCGGCATCATCGATGACGCCAAGCTGCAGCCAGACGGTCCGGGCGCCGAGGCGGATCGCCTCATCCACCACCGCGCCGGCATCCTGGCTGCGGCGGAAGACATCCACCATGTCGAGCGGCCCGGCCTCCTCGAGCCGCGCGACGACGGAGGCGCCGTGCAGGGTGCGGCCGGCGATGCCAGGATTGACCGGCGTGATGGCATAGCCGCGGTCGACGAGGAAGCGGGCGACACCGAAGCTTGGCCGGTCCGGCCGGTCGGAGGCACCGACCACGGCGATGCGTCGGGTGGTCAGCAGGATGTCACGGATCGATTCGTCGGTCTCGGTCATCAGGGGCTTCCTGGGGCGGTGGGGGCGGCGGCGCCTGCCGTGTGGGGATCAACACGCTGTCCGCGGACCCGTTCTCCCGCGGCATCTTGCCACAGGCGCATCGCCCGGCCAGGGCGCTTCCGAATGCCGGTCTCGCGCGATGGAGTTCGCGGTGCGCGGCCTGGGTTGGCGCATCGGATGAGAGCCGGGTTCTTGCCAGCGGCCGCATCTCCCGCCATCACTCCGGCATGGGCCTGTAGCTCAATGGTCAGAGCGGACCGCTCATAACGGTTTGGTTGCAGGTTCGAGTCCTGCCGGGCCCATTCCGCCATATGTCAATAGAGCGGGACCGGGGGCAGCTTCGGTGCGCCTCCGGCGTTGATATGGTATCCGGCGCGATCCGATCCGCCGGGCCCTCGAACGCCGAGCCCGACCGATGCCCATGCCAGCCTTCCGTCAGCGCACCGCCTGGCCAAGGGCGGCGCCATGGGGGCCGGGTTTCCTGGCGGATATCCCGGGCGAGACGCGGCCCGAGCGGATCGCCGATGCCGCCGTGCATATTTTGGGCCTCGCCGCCGCGCTCATCGCCTGTGTCGTGCTGGTGGCGACGCTGCCTCCCAACGCCGGGCCTTGGCGGATCATCGCCCTTCTCGTCTACGCCGCCGGGCTGCTGACCATGCTCGGCTGCTCGGCCGTCTACAACATGTCGAGCGAGGGCGAGCAGCGGGCGCTGCTGCAGCGGCTCGACCACTCGGCGATCTTCGCGATGATCGCCGGGACCTATACGCCGGTTGCCGGCATCGGCATCGGCGGCTCCTGGGGCCTGGGGCTCCTGGGGCTGGTCTGGACCGGGGCGCTCGGCGGCGCGGCGTTGAAGCTCTGGGCGCCGGCGCGGATCGAGCGCGTCTCGCTGCTGATCTACCTGGCGCTGGGCTGGGCGGGGATCGCGGCCTTCGACCCGTTGCTGCGCTCGCTCTCGACCTGGGACCTACTGATGCTGCTGGCGGGCGGGCTGATCTACAGCCTCGGCGTGCTGTTTCACCTCGCGGAGCGGCTGCCCTACCACTACGCGCTGTGGCATGCCTGCGTCGTGGTGGCCGCGGCCTGCCACTATCTGGTGGTGCTCGACCTCGCGCGGATGGCGGGGTGACGCGCCGCGCGTCACCCCGGCCAGCAAGCCTCAGTCGCTCAGCACGAAGCCCTCATACCCCTTCGCTGCGACATCGGCGCAGATCTGCCGGTAGCGCGCCATGCCGCCGGCATAGGGCATGAAGACCCGCGGCTTGCCCGGGACATTGGCGCCCAGATACCAGGAATGCCCGGCCTGCGGCAGCAGGGTGGCGTGCGCCGCCTCGTTCACATGCTCCACCCAGCGGTCCACCGCCTCGGGCGCCGGCTCCAGCCGCGCGATGCCTTTGGCGCGCAGATGCGCGATGCAGTCGGCGATCCACTCGGCATGCTGCTCGATGGCGATCGGCATATTGCAGAGCACCGAGGGGCTGCCCGGCCCGGTGATGGTGAACATGTTGGGGAAGCCCGCCACCTGCAGGCCGAGATAGGTGCGGGGGCCCGCCGCCCAGGCCTCGCTCAGCGGCAGGCCGTCCCGGCCAGTGATGCCGAGGCGCAGCAGCGGCCCCGTCATGGCATCGAAGCCTGTCGCGAAGACGATGATGTCGAGCTCGACCTCCGTCCCGTCGCGAAGCTGGGCACCCTTCGGCGTGATGCGCTCGATCGGGTTGGAGCGCACATCCACCAGCGAGACGTTGTCGCGGTTGTAGGCCTCGAAATATTCGGTGTCGATCGGCGGGCGCTTGGCGGCGTAGGGGTGGTCGATATCGGCCAGCTTCGCCGCGGTCTCCGGATCCTTGACGATCTCGCGAATTTTGGCCCTGAGGAATTCGGCGGCCGTGTCGTTCGCCTCCTTGTCGATCAGGAGGTCGCGGAAGGTGGCGCGGAATTGCAGCCCGCCCTTCTCCCAGGCGGCCTCATAGAGCGTTCGCCGCTCTTCCGCCGAGACGTCCCAGCAGGACCGGTCGGAGATGACGAAGGGATGGCCGTTCGGCGTGGAGTGCATCACCTCCCGGATCGTCCGGTAGTTCTCCTTCGTCCAGGCCTTGAAGTCATCGGAGAGGGGGCCGTTGCGGGCCGGCACGCTGTAGTTGGCGGTGCGCTGGAAGACGGTCAGGTGCTTGGCCTGCGCGGCGATGACGGGGACGGCCTGGATGCCCGTGGAACCCGTCCCGATCTGGCCGACGCGCAAGCCGGAAAAATCCACGCCCTCATGCGGCCACTGGCCGGTGTGGTACCAGTGGCCCTGGAAGCTCTCCAGCCCCGGGATCTTCGGGACATTGGCGGTGGAGAGGCAGCCGACCGCAGTGATGAGGTAGGTCGCGGCCAGCGTTTCTCCGCCTTCGGTCGTGACCTGCCACCGGTTCGCCACCGCATCGTAGCGGCAGGCGGTGACGCGGGTGTTGAAGCCGATGTCGCGCTTCAGGTCGAGCTTGTCGGCCACCCAGTTCAGGTAGCGCATGATTTCCGGCTGTTCCGGGTAGCGCTCGGTCCACTCCCATTCCTTGTAGAGGTCCTCGGAGAAGGAGAAGCAGTAGGAATGGCTCTCGGAATCGCAGCGGGCTCCGGGATAGCGGTTCCAGTACCAGGTGCCGCCGACGCCATCTGCCTGCTCCAGCACGCGCACGGACAGGCCCAGCCGGTCCCGCAGCAGATGCAGCTGGTACAGGCCGGAGAAGCCGGCGCCGATGACGATGGCGTCGAATTCCGCGGTCCCGGTCGCCTGGCGCGGCGCTTCCCGGGTGATGGTGTCGGGCATCGGGTTCGTGTCCTCCTTCGTGTTGCGGCGGAGGCTAGCAGCACCGGCGCCGGGCCGCACCCCCTTCAAGGGCGGTCGCCCGACTTATCGGGTGGTATCGCCCCCCCTCCATGACCATGCCGTGGTCCTGAAAGGATTGTTTTTCTACTCAAGATCGACAAACAGCGGCCTCCGTCACCTGTCGGTCAGCATGGCGAAGGGCGTGTCCCGCCCGCGGATATGCAGGCGCGGGATGCCGGTGCGGCGGTGGCAGCGCATCCACCCATCACCTCACCGACGCTGCCGATACCGGAACGCGGCATGTCCAGATGGTGCGGCACCGCCATGCCGCGCGGGTTGGTGACCGGCCGCAAGGGGGCATTCCAGCCGAGGATCGCCGCGACGCCCCATGCCGCGCCATGGGGCAGGGCAGATCGCGGACAGGCCGCCATGGCGGGGTCGCCCATCGAAGCCTTCCCTTCCGCCCCCGTTCTCCCCACCATGGGGTGCCAGGAAGGCCAGATGTCCGAGGGAGCCAGGCATGCGGTTCGGACTGTTCGGGGGCGCCCGGACTAGGCGCAGCATTGGCATCGAGGATAGCCAGGATTATCAGGACTTCATCGATTATGTGATGGAGGCCGACAGGCTCGGCTTCCGGCACATCTTCGTGGTGGAGCACCACGCGACCGGCCAGGGCCAGGTTTCGGCCTCCATGACCCTCCTGGCCTATCTGGCCGCGAAGACGACGCATATCCGCCTGGGCACCGCCGTGGTGGTGCTGCCCTGGCACAACCCGGTGCTGGTGGCGGAGCAGGCCGCGACGCTCGACCTGCTGAGCGGCGGGCGCTTCGATTTCGGCATCGGCAAGGGTTACCGCAGGGCGGAGTTCGACGCCTTCTGCATACCCATGGAGGAGGCGGGCGAGCGCTTCGACGAGGCGATCGCGGTCATCCGCAAGGCCTGGACCTCGGAGGAGCGCTTCTCCCACCACGGCAAGCGCTGGCATTACGAGCACATGCTGGTGGAGCCGGCACCGCTGCAGCGGCCGCATCCGCCGCTCTGGCTCGCCGCCGGCAGCCCGGAGAGCATCCGCCGCGCGGCACGGGAGGGGTACAACCTGCTGCTGGACCAGCTCGCCTCCATCGAACAGATCGGCGAGCGCATTGCCCTGTACAGGGCGGAGTGCGAGGCGGCGGGGCGCCTCTATCAGCCGGACATGGTCGGCACGGCCCGCGCGCTGCAGATGATCCATTCCGAGGCAGAGCGCCAGGCGGCCTATGAGACGCGGAGGCGGGTTGTCGGCGTGATCGGGGATCTGGCGCGCGGCAGGCTGGCCGAGCGGGTGGAGGAGGACACCGCGCCGCTGCTCGGCACGCCGGCGGAGATCATCACCCGGCTCAAGGCGCTTGAGGCGGTGGGCGCGACCAACATCCTGCTGATCGATCCCAGCGCCTCCGTCGCCAGGCTGCGCGCCTTCGCCGAGGAGGTGATGCCGGCCTTCGCGCCGGGGCAGCAGGCCGCCGCCGAGTAGTGGCGCCGCCTGGACAGGATGCGGCCCGCACCGCAGGGTGCGGATCATTCATGCCTGGAGGGAGGAAAACGCCATGGCTCGCTTGCCCGTTCCGAGGCGCGAGGCGCTGGAGCCCGCGCAGCAGGTTGTCTGGGACCGCATCGCCTCCGGCGCCCGTGGCGGCGTCGGCGGGCCCTTCACCGCGCTGATCACCAGCGCGGAGCTGTGCTCCCGCGTCGAGCAGCTCGGCGTCTTCATCCGCTACGAATGCAGCGTGCCGATGCGGCTACGCGAGATCGCCATCCTCTGCGTCGGCCAGCACTGGAAGGCGGAGTACGAGTGGTACGCGCATGCGCCGATCGCGGCGCAGCAGGGCGTGCCGGAGGCGGTGATCCAGGCGATCGGCACCGGCGCCGGGAGCATCCCCTTCGACGCCGAGCCCGACCGCGTGGTGGTCGGATTCGTGCGGGAACTGCTGCGGACCGGGCAGGTCGGCGATGCGACCTATGCCGCGACGACGGCATTGCTGGGCGAGAAGGGCACGGTCGAGCTGACGGGGCTGGTCGGCTACTACAGCCTGCTGGCGATGCAGCTGAACGTCTTCCGGGTTTCGCCGCCCGATCCGTTCAAGGCCCCCTGGGGGTGACTCCTGGTTTCCAAAGGCCTTTCGGCCTTTGGTGGAGGAAGTTTGAGGGGGGCAAAGCCCCCCTCATGCGTTTTGCCTGAGCAGGTACGGCGCCCCGCAGCGCTCGCAGATCCCGCGGATGAGCTCATCGAGCGTATCCGGCACCGGCACGCCCTCGGCCAGGCGTTTCGCGCGCATGGTATCCTCCGGCTCACCCGGCACCAGCACCGGCTCCTGCGGATCGGCCGGCGGCGTGGCGTGCAGCACGTCGAGGATGGTGTCCAGCTCGTCCTCGAACTCGCCTTCCTCGCGGAAGGCCCTGGGGTCCAGCGCCAGGAAAAAATGGCCGATATTCTGCGGCTTGTCCGGCGTCCAGCTCCGCTTGTGGATCGGCGAGAAGGCGGCGCCGACCAGCGCGCCGCCGAGGATGTGCACCATCATGGCAAGGCCATAGCCCTTGGCGCTGCCCTGGTTCTCCGTCCCGCCGAGCGGCGTGATGCCGCCTTCCTTGCGCTGGAAGACATAGGCATTGCCCTCATGCGGGTCGGTCACCGCCTGGCCCTTGCCGTCCACCACCCAGCCCGGCGGCAGGGGCGCGTCGTTCAGGTGGTGCACCTTCACCTTGCCGGCCGCGACGGTGGTGGTCGCCATGTCCAGCACGAAGGGCCTGTTGCGCCTGGCCGGCGCGGCGAAGGCGAGGGGGTTGGTGCCGAGCACCGGCATGGCAGCGCGGGTCGGCACCATGCTGATGCCCTGCGCCGAGCTGGTGACCATCCCGATCACGCCGCGCGCCGCGGCGATGCGGGCATAGGCGCCGGCCGCGCCGAAATGGTGGCTGTTCACCACGCCGACCACGCCGATGCCGTGCTGCAGCGCCTTGTCCACCGCCATGTTCATGGCCATGGCGGAGACCGGGTGGCCCAGCCCGTCCTGGGCATCGAGCAGCGCGGTCGGGCCGGTGTCGCGCGCCACCCGCGGCCGCGCGGCCATCCTGAGGCGGCCGGCCTGCACGCCTTCCTCATAGGTCATGAGCATCGAGAGGCCGTGGCTGTCCACGCCCATCAGATCGGTCTCGACCATGACCTCGGCCGTGGTCGCCGCATGATCCTCCGGCATGCCCCAGGCGGTCAGGATGGCATGGATCTGCGCCCGGATGCTCTCGGCCGGCACGGGCCGCCCGCTGGTGACGTTCTTGGCCATGAAGGCGTGTCTTTCCTCTGAGGTCGCTGGGCGTCAGTCGACGCGTGCGCCGGTGGCGCGGACGATGGGCACCCAGCGCTCGATCTCGCTGGCGATGAAGGCGCGGGTCCGGTCGGGTGTCATCCCCTCCGGGATGGTGTTGCCCAGTTGGATCAGCCGGTCCCGCACCGCGGGCGCCTTCAGCGCCTCGGCGATCTGCTCGTAGAGGAATTGCCGGATCACCATCGGCGTGCCGAGTGTGGCGCTCCAGGGCGTCCAGGTTGTCGCCTGGTATTCCGGCAGCCCGGCCTCCGCGCTGGTCGGCACGTCCGGCGCCATGGGGGAGCGCTCGGGGGTTGCGATGACCAGGCCGCGGACGGCGCCGCTGCGGAAATGCTCGGAGAGGAAGGAGATGGTATCGGCCTGGAAGGCGGTGCGCCCCGCCGCCAGATCGGTGAAGGCGGCGGCCGAGCCGCGATAGGGCACGTGCTGCGCCTGCACGCCGAGCATCTGCACCAGCATGGCCCCGGCGATATGGCCGGTGGTGCCATTGCCGGAGGAGCCGTAATCGTACTTGCCGGGATTGCGCGCCAGCAGGTCGCGGAATTCCGCCAGCGTCCGCACATTCAGCGAGGGATGCACCGCGACGGCGATCGCCGAGTGGCTGCTGATGGTGATGTGGTCCACGCCGGTCAGCGGATGCACCCGCAGCCTCTCGCCATAGAGGCCGATATTCAGCGTGTGGGAGCCGAGCGCGCCGACCAGCAGGGTGTAGCCATCGGGTGGCGTGGCCGCCACCGTCTCGAAGGCGACGGTGCCGCCGCCGCTCGGCCGGTTCTCCACCAGGAATTGCTGCCCGAGCTGCGCCGAGAGCTGGTTGGCGACGAGTCTCGCATTGAGATCGGCATTGCCCCCGGGGGCGAGCGCCACGACGATACGCACGGGCCGGTTGGGGTAGTCCGTCCCCGGGGCGCGGGGCTGTGCCGCCGCCGTGCCGGCGAGTGCCAGCAGCAGGGCGAGGCTGCGGATGATCATGCGTCTCCTCCCATCGCGTGTTCCAGCACGCCCACCTTCTCGACCTCCAGACGCAGGCGGTCGCCCGGCTTCAGGTAGCGCGGCGGGTCGCGGAAATGCCCGACGCCGGCCGGGGTGCCGGTGGCGATGACATCGCCCGGCTGCAGCGTAACGAAGCGGCTGAGCCAGGCGATCAGCGTGGCGACGGGGAAGATCAGGTCCCGCGTGTTGCCATGCTGCACCTCCTCCCCGTTCAGGAGGCACCGCAGCTCCAGCGCCCAGGGCTCGCCCACCTCTTCCGGCGTGGCGATCCAGGGGCCCATGGGGCAGAAGCCGTCCAGCCCCTTGCCGAAGCTGGTCATGCCGATGGGGTGGTCGAATTGCAGCGCGCGGTCGGTCAGGTCGTTCAGCACGGTGTAGCCGGCCACGTAATCCAGCGCCGCCCCCTCGCTCACCTGCCAGGCCGGCCTGCCGATGATAACGGCCAGTTCCACCTCCCAGTCCGGCTTCAGCGCGGCCCGGGGAATGCGCACCACATCACCCGGGCCGCTGACCGAGGAGGTGGGCTTCAGGAAGATGCGCGGCGCCGCCAGCTTCGGCCCGCCGACCTCCTTGGCGTGGTCGGCATAGTTCCGCCCGACGCCCAGGATCTTTCCCGGTCGCAGCGGCGCGCGAAGCTGCACGGTCGAGAGTGGGCGGCGCAGGGCAATGCTCTCCGGCCGGGCGGCGAAGGCGAGGGCCCGTGCCACCTCGGCCAGGACGGCCTCGCCGGCGGCGAGCAGCCCGCGCATGTCAGGCGGCAGCGCCAGGGCTGGCTCGCCGGCCGCGTGCCGGGCGGCGTCCAGGGCGGGCTGGAATTCCACCACGGCATCGCCGAGCACGGCGCCGATGCGCTCCGCGCCCTCGACCTGAAAGGTGACGAGCTTCATGTCAGGCCGCCAGCGCCGCGTAGTCGCGCGTCGCCATCACCTGCACCCGCAGGATGTAGCGCGGCTCCTCCGGCCCGTAATCGGCGACGGCATTGTGCACCGTGCCGATATTGTCCCAGATCAGCAGGTCGCCCGGGGTCCAGGCATGGCTGTAGAGGTATTTCTCCTGCGCCTGGTGGCGGAAGAGGTACTCCAGCATGGCGTCGCTCTCCGCCGGATCGAGGCCCTCGATCCGCATGGCATAGCCCGGGTTGCAGTAGAGCACGCGGCGGCCGGTGATCGGGTGGGTGCGGAAGATCGGCTGCGGCACCGGCGGCTTCTTCGCCCGCTGCTCCGGCGTCAGCGGCTTGCGGCCGCTGCCGGGACGCGTGCGCATCACCTCCCAGAACTTCTCGAAATCGTGGATGGCGACCCGCCCCTCCAGCCGTGCCACCACCTCGGCCGGCAGGTCGTCATAGGCGGCGTGCATGTTGCGGAACTGCGTGTCGCCCAGCGGCCGGCCGTTGCGCAGCGGCACCTTCTTCGCGTGCAACGCGTTGGCGAGCGCGATCTCCTTTGAATAGGACATGTCGGTGTGCCAGCCCTGGCCGGCATCGGACAGGCCGATGGGCTTCCCCGACTCGTCCCGCATGTTCGAGAGGATCATCACCTCGGGATGGCCGGGGGCGTGGAAGAGGTTGGCGACGTTCACCTCCAGTTCGCCGAAGCGGCTGCCGAAGGCGGCGAGGTGGTGCGCCTCCATGTCCTGGCCGGGGAAGCAAAGCACGCCATACTGGCCGAGCGCCCGCAGGATGGTGCGGAACTCCGGATCGGCCAGCGGCCGCGCGAGGTCGATTCCCTCGACCCGGGCGCCGAGCCCGGCATTGTTGGGCGTGATGCGCATGGAAATTTCCTCCGGGGCCAAGGGTCGGGCAGGCTCCGGCCGCGGTCAAGCTTGCGCGGGGCCGGGGCCGGGGCCGGGCGGAGCATGGCCGGATGATTCGCAGCGAAACCGGGCGGGCGGCATGAGCGGCCCCCGCATCATCGTGGTCGGGGCCGGCATCGTCGGCCTCTGCGTCGCCTGGCACCTGGCGCGGGCCGGCGCCGCCGTGACGGTGCTGGATGGCGAGGCACCGGGCAGCGGCGCCTCCGCCGGCAATGCGGGCGCGATCAGCGCCGGCTCGGTCGCGCCGCTGGCCATGCCGGGGGTGCTGAAACAGGTGCCGGGCATGCTGCTGGACCCGGCCGGCGCGCTGCACATCCCGCCGCGCTACGCGCTGCGCGCGGCACCTTGGCTGATGCGCTTCGTGGCCAGCGCCCGGCCGGCGCGGGTCGCCGCCATCGCCGAGGCGCTGTCCGGCCTGCTGGCGAACGCCATGGAGCAGCACCGGCAGATCCTGGCGGAGGAAGGCGCGCTGGACCTGATCCGGGAGACGGGGCAGCTCTACCTCTACCGGGACCGTGCGCATTACGCGAAGGATGCCGGCGGCTGGGCGCTGCGCCAGCAGCATGGCATGCGGGTCGAATTCCTGGAGGGCGCGGCGGCGATCCGGGAATTGGAGCCCGACATCCGGGGCGACTATGATCTCGGCCTCTTCATCCCGGACCAGGGCAGCAGCGTGAATCCGCTGCGCCAGGCGCAGGTGGTGGCGCGCGGCGTGGAACGCCTCGGCGGCACCATCCGGCAAGAGGCGGTGCGGGCGCTGGTGACGGAGGGGGGCCGCGTGACCGGTGCCGCCACCGCGGCCGGGACGCGCGCGGCGGACCAGGTGGTGCTGGCGGCGGGCGCCTGGTCGGCGCGGCTGCTGGCGCCGCTCGGCCTCCGCGTGCCACTGGAGACCCAGCGCGGCTACCACGTCATGTTGGCCGATCCGGGCATATCGCTGCAGCGGCCGGTGGTGCCCGCCGACCGCAAGGCCTTCATCTCCCCCATGCAGGGCGGGCTGCGGGTCGCCGGCACGGTGGAGTTCGGCGGGCTGGAGGCGCCGCCCACCCCGCGCCGCGCCGCGCTGCTGCTGGAGGACCTGAAGAAGACCTTTCCGCAGGCGCGGACGGAGGGCGCACAGGGCTTCTGGATGGGGCACCGGCCCTGCTTGCCGGACAGCCTGCCGGTGATCGGGCCGGTCAAGGCCTGGCCCGGCCTGTGGTGCGCCTTCGGGCATGGGCATCTTGGCCTGACCGGCTCGGCGCCGACCGGGGCGCTGCTGGCGCGGGCCATGCTGGGGCCGGCGCCGAACCTGGACCTGACGCCCTTCGGGGTGGAGCGGTTCGGGTAGCTACCGCCCGCCCGGCGTCACGAGGTAGCCATCGCGGCGGGAGCGGATGACGCCGCCCGTGCTGAGCGTTCCCGTCACGTAATTCCGCTGAGGGTCGCCAATGGTGGTGTCCGGCATGCCGGAATACTGCCCACCCGCGCGGAGGCCGCCAGGGCCGCAGGCGGAGAGCAGCAGGAGCAGGGCAAGGCAGGCGCAACGCATCGTCACTCTCCCGGCAGGGGCCGGGAAGGACAACGCGACCGGCCGCGGCGGGATCACCGCCGCGGCCCGCCGCCGGATCCGCTACTGCGCCGCCGCCAGCGATGCCTCCGGCGCCTTCGGTACCAAGTGCTTCACCCGCGGCAGCACCTCCTGCTGGATCAGCTTCAAGGAATTGTGCCAGGCGCCCGGGTTCTCCTGGTAATCGAAGCCGAAGACCAGCAACTGGCCGAAGCCGCCGACATCCTCGTAGATCTGCTCCAGCTTCTCCGCGACCGTGGCAGGCGAGCCGACCAGCCAGTTCCGTTTCGCGCAATACTCCACCGTCACGTCGCTGTCCGGCACTTCCGGGCTGTGCTTCAGGTATTCCTTGAAGCCGAAATTCGACAGCAGCGGCAGGAAATACTCGCCCATCATCCGGCCCATCATGGAGCCGACCGAGAGCCGCCAGGCCTCCTCATCCGTATCGGCCACGAAGATCTCCCGCACCAGCCGCCAGTCCTTGCGGTTGGGCGTGCGGCCGGACTTGCGCGCCCCGGCCTCGACGCTGTCCCAGTGGCTGCGGACATAGCCGGGATTGAGGTTCAGGCTCATCGGCAGGAAGCCGTGCTCGCCCGCCATCTTCAGCGTATCGGAGTTCTTGGACAGGCCTGCCACGCCGATCGGCGGATGCGGCTGCTGCAGCGGCTTCAGATGCGGCTTGAGGAAGCCGAACATCGTGTCCGGCTTGTCGACCTTCCAGAATTTGCCGTCGTAGTGGAAGGGCTCCTCGGAGGACCACATCTTCAGGATGATGTCGAGCGCCTCGCGCGTCATATCGCGATTGGCACCGGACATGCCATCCACGTTGAACATGGCCCAGTCGCTTGGCAGGCCGCTGGCGGCGATGCCGAAATTCAGCCGCCCGTTCGACATGTGGTCGAGCATGGCGACGCGGTTCGCGAGCTCGGCGGGGTGGTGGTAGGGCAGCAGGAAGCCGCCGGGGCCGAGGCGGATGCGGCTGGTCTGCAGCATCGCCTGGGCCAGCAGCAGGTCGGGCGCCGGATGCGGCTCCCAGGGCGCGGTATGGTGCTCGCCGATCCAGACCTCGGAGAAGCCGAGCTCGTCAAGCCAGCGGATGGTCTGGAGATCCCAGTCATGCCCTTCCTTCAGGCCCCGCTCGGGGGGGTGGGAAGGCATGGAAAAATAGCCGAATTCCATCTCAGCCGTCCTCCTTGCCCGGGGTTCGGCCCCGGTTGCGGAAGGATGCTCGCCCCGGTTGCGGCCGGTGCGCAAGGACGAAAAAGTCGAACGGAAAGCTGAACCTTCCCGTTCGTCGCGCCTACAGCATCAGTCGCAGGATCTCCGCGACGTCCGTCGCGCCGCGGACAGGGCGCGGGTTGGTCGCGATCGGCGGGCCGCCATCCCAGCGCGCGGCGAGGCCCTCGATCTCCTCGGCGGCGATCCCGACCTCGCCGAGCGTCACCGGCAGGCCAAGCCCGCGGATGAAGCGCCGCAGCGCGTCATGGCCGCTGCCGCCGCCGAGGATGCGCGCGATCTCCGCCTGCTGCGCGGCATTCACCGGTTCGTTCCACTGCATCACCGCGGGCAGGCCGAGGCAGGAGGTGATGCCATGCGGCACGCCGCGCGCGCCGCCCAGAATGTAGCCGATGCCATGGCTGGCGCCGACCGCGACGCCGGCCCAGCCGCCCATGACGGAGAGCCACATCGCCTGCTGCGCCGCCATGCGCGCGGCCAGGTCCTCGGGATCGCGCTGGATCGCCGGCAGCGCCTCGGCCAGCATCATCAGCGCCTGGCGGGAGACGGCATCGGAGAAGGGCGCGCGCTCCGGCGCGCAGAGCCGCTCCGCCGCATGGTCCACCGCGCGGATGCCGGAGGAGAGCAGCAGCTCGGCCGGTGTCTCCAGCGTCGCCGCGGGGTCGAGCAGCACGGCACGCGGCACCTGGGAGGGCTGCACCGCGCGCAGCTTCCGCCCGGCCTCCAGGTCCGTATAGCCGGCATGCGGCGCGAATTCGGCGGCGGAGAGCGTCGTCGGCACCGCGACGATGCGCGGGTTCGGCTCGGTCGTGTCCCAGTCCTCGCCTTCGGCCCCGCGCGAGACGGCGAGGCCAAGCAGCGCAGGCCGGTCCGCCGCACCGGCCCAGACCGCGCGGCAGGCGACCTTCGCACCGTCGATTACGCTGCCGCCGCCGAGGGCCACCACCCGTTCCGCGCCGCTTTCGCGCAGCAGGGCGGCAAGCGCCAGCACATCCTCCACCGGCGAATGGGCGCGCATGGCGGCGAATTCCGCCACCAGCTTCGCGCCGATGGCCGACCGGGTCGCTGCGGCGATCTCGCTCTGCACGAGCGACCGCGTGGTTGCCAGCAGCACGCGCGTGCAGCCCGCGAGTTCGGGCGGCAAGGTCTCCGCGACCGGGCCGGTGCGGACGCGCTGCTGCGCCGGCCAGCGATGGATACGCGTGCTCATTCCACCGTCGCTCCCGCATCCTTCACCACCTGCGCCCAGAAGGGAATCTCCTTGCGGAGGAAGGCTTCGAACTCCGCCGGGCTGTCGGAGGGCCAGGCACGCAGCCCCTCGCTCGCCATCCGCTCCTGCACCGCTGGCTGCCCGATCACGCTCCGCATGGCCTGGAAAAGACGGTCCGTGAAATCGGGGGGCAGCCGCGCCGGCGCCCAGAGGCCCCACCAGCCCGCGATGTCGAGCGCGGGCAGGCCCGCCGCGCCGCTGCCGGGGATCTCCGGGATGACCGGGGAGGGCTCGCGCGTCGTCAGGGACAGCGCCGTCACCTTGCCGGCGCGCGATTGCGGCAGCACCACCGGCGGCGTGCCGATGAGCATCGTGATATCCCCCGCGAGCAGCGCGGTCATCGAGGGCGCGCCGCCGCGGAAGGGCACATGTGTCAGTTCCACGCCCAGCACGCGCGACAGCATGGCGCCCGCGAGGTGGCTCGGCGTGCCGATGCCCGGCGTGCCATAGTTCCAGCGCCCCGGTTCCGCCCGGATACGTGCCAGCAGTTCCTGCAGGGTACGGATGCCGCTGTTCGGATTGACAGCGATGATGGTCGGCAGGTCGCAGATCCGGGTGATGGGGGTGAAATCGGCCAGCGGATCGAAGCTGATCCGGCGGAACATGGCCGGGTTGACCGCATGGCTGAAATTGCCGCCGAGCAGCAGGCTCGTGCCGTCCGGCTCGCTGCGGGCGACATTCTCGGTGGCGATGTTGGAGCCGGCGCCGGGGCGGTTGTCCACCACGATGGTCTGGCCGAGTTCCCGCCCCAGCGCCTCGCCCAGGGTGCGCGCGAGGAAATCACCGGAGCCGCCGGGCGGGAAGCCGACGACGAGGCGGATCGGCCGCCCGCCCAGCCAGGTGGCCTGGGCGCTGACGATAGCGGGCGCCGCGAGGGCAGCTGTGGTGAGCGTGGCGGCAAGCAGGGTACGGCGTGTCGCCGGCATGGGGAACCTCCCGGTGGGGCTTGTCGTGGCCGGCCTGGTCCGACGGGGAGAGAGCCAGGTGGTGGGCATGGTCCTCCGCCCTTTCCGCTCATCGCAATCCCTTGCGGACGGAATGGACAGGCGGGCCGGGGCGAGGGCTGCGACGCGCTCCGGAGGTCAGGGTGACGCGCGAGGGTGGGATCTGGCTTCACGGTGCGCGATAGGAACGTTCTTGTTGCAATTGTGTGGGCGCGGGGCAGAGCCGGGCAAGGGCGTCGGGACACGCCGCCTGCTTGCCCCGTGTGCGGCACGGGCTTACCCCCGCTGCGCCTTGTCTGCCTTGTTGCGGGCTTTGATCCGCTCCCGCGCCGCCGCCCAGTCCGCATCCCCATAGGCGAAAAGGTCGCGGAAGCCGCCGCCATTCATCATCCAGGACCCGCCGTCGAGGGCGATGGTCTCGCCATTGATCCAGGAGGGGGCGAGGAGGAAGGCGACGAGGTTGCCGATATCCTCCGCATTGCCGACGCGGCCCATGGGGTTGCTCGCCGCCGCCTTGGCGGTCGGGTCGTTGTCGCCCGGGCGCAGCCTCGCATACATCCCCTCGGTCGGGATGGTGCCGGGCGCGATGGTGTTGAGCCGGATGCCATGGCGGCCCCATTCCACCGCCAGCGATTTGGTCATGGTGTCCACCGCCGCCTTGGACATGGCCGAGGGGATGACGAAGGGTGCCCCGGTGCGGCCCCAGGTGGTGGTGATGGAAACCACCGCATGGTTACCGTCCTTCGCCGCGATCCAGCGCTTCCCCACGGCCTGCGTCACCTGCAGCGTGCCGTGGAAGACGATGTCGGTGATGGCGCGGATTCCTCGCGGCGAGAGGTCCTCCGTCCGGCTGACGAAATTGCCGGCGGCGTTGTTGATGAGGTGCGTGGCCGGGCGCCCGCCCTCCCACATGGCGGCGACGGCGCGCTCCACCGCCTCCGGGTCCTTGATGTCCACCACCTGCCAGGTGACGCGGCCGGGCTCCCCGTCGCTCATCGCCTCGGCCGCCTCCTGCAGCACCGGGCCGCGGCGGCCCCAGATCTCCACGGCCGCGCCGAGGGACAGCAGCTTCTCCGCCATCATCCGGCCGAGGCCGCTGCCGCCGCCGGTGACCAGCACGCGCTGGCCGGCGAACAGGTCCGCCCTGAACATCGCTCCCTCCCGCTTTCTATCCACTCTATGCTGCCCCCAAAGCGGAGGAAGGGGGAGGGGCATGGCGGACAGGAAAGTGCTGCTGGTGACCGGCGGCGGGCGGGGGATCGGCGCCGCGGTGGTGCGGCTGGCGGCGGCGCGCGGCTTCGATGTCGCCTTCACCTATGCCGGCAATGCCGCGCGCGCGGCCGAGACCGAGGCGGCGGCGAAGGCGGCTGGAGCAACGGTGCTGGCGCTCAAGGCGGATGTGGCGGATCCGAAGGCGGTGGCCGCTACCTTCGCGGCGGTGGACCAGCGCTTCGGCCGGCTGGACGCGCTGGTGAACAATGCCGGCATCACCGGCCCGAAGGCGACCCTGCAGGAAAGCACGGACGCGATCTGGGAGCAGGTGCTGCGGACCAATGTGCTGGGCTTGGTCGCCTGCTGCCGGGAGGCGCTGGCGCGCCTCCCGCAGGGTGGCGGCATCGTCAATGTCTCCTCGCGCGCATCGGCGCTCGGCGGCGGCGGGGAGTGGATCCACTATGCCGCGAGCAAGGGCGCGGTGGATACGTTGACGATCGGGCTCGCCAAGGAAGCGGCGGCGCAGGGCGTGCGGGTGAATGCGGTGAATCCCGGCCTGATCGAGACGGAGCTGCATGCCGCCGCCGGCATGCCGGACCGGGTGGCGCGCATGTCGGCCGCGGTGCCCCTGGCTCGCGGCGGCAGCGCGGAGGAGGTGGCCGAGGCGGTGCTCTGGCTGCTGTCGGATGGCGCGAGCTACATCACCGGGGCGCTGGTGCCGGTGAGCGGCGGGCGATAGAGGCGCTTCGCGTTCAGGGCAGGCGGCAAGCCGGCCAGGAACCCGCGCCGAGGCAGATGGCCGTCCACCGCTGCTTCAGCCCGGCCGGGCGTCGTGGCGCGACCCGGCCGGCGATCAGTGCCGCCTTGGTGCCCGCAGACCGGGCGGGGATCAGGAGAAGGCATGCGGATATCAAAAATGCGCGGGTTGTCGAAACCCGCAAGCTGAGCCTTGGAGGGCCACGATGACCAACGGCAGGATCACGCCGCGGAAGCACCTGGCGAAAGGCTCAGACCCGTTCTCCCACGCAGGGCTGAAACGCCCTGCCTGCCTCACGTCCTGGGAGAAATGGTGGGCGCACAAGGATTCGAACCTTGGTCCCGCTTAGATCATCCAACAAAACGCGCTTTGGCGCGTTGTGTGGGGTATGGCGAAGCCCCTTGTACCTGATGACCTCTGGGCGGCCATCGCACCGCTGCTGCCGCCCGTGAAG
>NZ_JAJAQI010000036.1 GCF_020523605.1 Roseicella aerolata
GAACCAGTTGCCGAAGGTCATCCAGGGTGTCAGGTTCCGCAATGGCGTCGAGGTCAAGGAGACGCCAGCACAGACCGCCGCCTGATCGGCTGGCCGTCACCCAGTTTCCCGCGTAGCTCCTTCTACGGTCGGGACCGCCCGATCCACATCAGTGTAGGTCCAGACGAATCTCGGTCGATTGTCGCCATGCTGAAGGGGCCTAGTGGGCGCAGGGTGCCGCAGAGAACGGACACAAAGTGGCTGTTGGAGCGATTCGGCCGCCCATAAGCGCGATTCGCTCCCGCGTGCTTCTGCGAAAACGCAGTGCTTGGCAGGTGTCACCTATGCACGTCGTGCGCTCGCTCCCACCCGAAAGCGGCACAAGGTACTACAACACCCAGCAATTACCTGATGCGCATACGAATCTCTTCTGCCGTCTTTCGGCAGAGCTCCGGATCCGCAGAATACCGATTCCAAACAGCACTGACAGTCGCTGTTGGCTTTGGCTGGGAGTCGGATTTCCCACTTTCTAGGTCACGGAACAGCCTTACCTGCCGACTTAGGCCTGTCGTCGAGCGGAAAGCAGGTCCGGTCGCTCGTCCCGTCTTCTCGCCCAGCATCTGAAGGACAGAGCTGGCCTCCTTCAATGCAGGATGAGAGGGTGCGAGCGACTGATTCCGGTTCCGCAGGTAAACGTCCAGCAGCAGAATCCATTCATCCTCGGTAAGTGGAGGACTGGATCGGCCTGCATTAATTTTCTCCGAACTCACCACATTTCTCCTTTCAGATCCAGGCAGAAGATCAGTTCGTGTGTCCAGTCACGCCGAGTTCTAACGAGATGCAGCTGCAACTCAGCTTTTCTACCACCTATGGAGACCGTCATTGCCGAGCATCACTGCCCGCCCGAGTGCGAAAGCAATGGATTTTCCCGATCTCGCCAGGCGTTAGCAAGATATAGAGCGGACAGACCGGCGAAGGGCGACATCTCGGTGGTCGCTGAGTTCAGGCGCGGCGGCCTAGTTCCAAGCCTGTCGGCCGCGCCGTGGAGTCGAATGTCGACGCGCGGCTGGCAACTCTCGAGCCGCTAGCCCAGCTTCCACCGGATGGCGCCTATCTGGGCAGGATAGCCCACGCTCAGGCGTATCCTGCTGTTCCGTCCACCTAGCTGGTGACCCCTTTCAGGAGTTCCGCCGCGTGCTGCGTGTGGATCACGTGGTCGTAGTGCGCCGAGATCTGCTCCACCGAATTCCCCGCGTTGTCCGCCAGCATGCTCAGATTGACGCCGCGCTGGATCGCGTCGGTGATGAACGAATGGCGCATGCTGTACGCGGTCCGCAGCAATCCATTGGCATCGCGGCTGAGGCCGAGCTCCTCCAGCACGCCCTTAAAGCCCTCGCCGAAGCGCGTGGTGGGCTCCCCGTTTGGCTTTACCCAGAGGCAGGCGTCGGGCTTCGGATCGGGGTGCTGCGCCTCAATGGAATTTATGACCTCCTTGAGCCGCAAATCCACCACCACGGGCCGAGAACCGGTCTTGCCCTGCTGGACTCGCACCACGTAGTGCGGCGTCTGGCCATCGACGAACTCTACATCCCGGAACCTGAGCGTGGTGCCCTCCACCCCCGGCCTGAGCCCGGTCAGTAGGTGGAAGCGTACCCACAGCCACAGCAGCCGGCGCGACGCCTGGTGGTGCTTCTTCGTGGTCTTCTCGATGCGGCTCTCCAGGTGAGCCAGCAGCTTCGCCTGCTCTGCTGCACTGAATGCACCGCGACGGTTACGGACGAACTTGGTTGCGTCAAGCTCTGGCATCTCCGTTCTCGCAATACGGCCATCCTTGATGGCGCGCTCGAAGATGTGCCTCACCAGCCGCTCGAACAGGATCCGGCTGTTCACGCCCGGCTTGCGGATGTGCGTGCCGGGCATCTGCACCGCGAGGGACTTCGTGTACTCCCGCCCCTTGTTGTCGCGAGTGCGGTACTGGACGCGCTTCGCCCCCTGCCCCGCCTTCCACTGCTCGAAATATGCGTCTTGGAAGCGTTCGACCGCTTGCGCGTCCACCTCATCGAGCGGCGCGTCGCCGAAGTGGGGCAGGAGGTAGCGCCGGATCATGCTCGCCTCCATCTCCGCCTTGCGCATCCTCGCAGCGCGCTTCGCCGCGGGCGCCTGGTCGGCGTCGCGGACGCGGTGAGCGATGTAGGCTTCGGCTGCAGTGGCGAAGGGCGTGGCCTTGGTGCTGAGGCCGCGCTGCTCCCGCCACCTAACCTCTTGATACCTCGCCTCAGCTACCTTCTTCGCGTCGTCGAGCGTGCGCTTTCCTGTCGTCCTGCGCTCGTACTCGCCGCCGGGCAGACGTAGGCGATATTGCCACTTGCTGCTCGCGTTGGGGCGCCGGTAGACGACGAGATCGCCGTCGTGCAACGATACCTGCTCCGTCTCGGCTGTCTGCTTCGCGAGCTCCGGCTCCTGTGCGGGCTCGGGCGCGACGGCAGAATTAACCGGATCAACTTTCGGCCTGCTGCCGAACAGAGGGATGACTTGGGCCATTCTTGGGCTCCTTGGCTTGTATTCCGATCGACCGCTTGCCAAGGAGAGCCGGGCTTCAGGGCAGAACCACTTGCCAAATTGTGCAGGTTTCTTGCCTTTCCACTTCCCTCTTATACTTTTTTCGTCGCGCTCTTGCCAATCTTTACTGCAATCATCACCGTTTTTTCTTTCGCTGTGCAGAAACGTTGCATCACGTTCCCGCGCGTGTTCTACAGGGGCATGTGCAAGATCAAGAGCTTAGGCATGATTGTGTTTTTCACGCACAAGAAGACCATCATGGTGAACATGGCCTGATACGGGCTTCGGCGGCGGGACGTGTCCTCGCCGCCGCCATGCCCTTCGCACAGCCGCTGGTGCCGGGCACCGGCGGCTGCCCGCCCCACCGGGCTCGACGCGCAGGGCTGGCCGGGCGCAGCCGCAGGCGGTCGTGGCGGCGAAGCGGATGCCGGGCATCCATGCCTTGCGCATGGCCGGCCCTGGCCGCGTGATGCCGGACGCTCCCATCCTGCGCAAAGGCTGAACCGGACGGGCGGCCTGCGGATGGCAACACCTCGCTCGACCGCATCCCGGCCTGTGCCCCGGCGCACCGCAATCCGCATGGCGGCGCCGCATGCTGCCTCGGGTCAGGAGGCCAACCATGCCCCCCAGCCCGCAGCACCTGCCCCGCAGCAATGCCGCGCTTGCGGCGATGCTCCTCCTCGGCAACCTGTTCTTCTGGGGCTGCGTCGCCAGCCGCTACGCCAGCATCCGCGCGGACTGGAACCCCGCTCCGGCCCAGCCCGAACGCATCGTCCTGCTCGGGGATTGATACGGGCGGCCGCGACCGGTGCCGCCGCGGCGCGGCCGGGCGCCCGTGCCGAGGCGGCGTCTGCCGCCCGCAGCAGGCGCGGCATTCCTGCCCGGATGCGGTCGCGCATCCGGGCCGTTGGCATGACACGGGCCGCAGCCAGGCCCGGTGGGGGTCAGAGCAGGAACACGCCCTTGCCGCTCGTCTGGGTATCGAACAGCTTGTAGGCCTCCTCTGCCTGGTCCAGCCGCCAGGTCTCGGTGAAGAGGTCGTCCACCTTGATGTTGCGGTCGACGATGAACTGCGCGCAGTCCGCCTGGCCGACCGAGGAGAAGGTCCAGGAACCGATGACCGTCGCCTGCCGGCGCAGCATGTCCGGGGAGACGTCGATCGTCACCTCCCCGCCCTCGCCCACGAAGCAGCAGGTGCCCCAGACCTTCAGCGCGCGGATCGCCTGGATGCGCGCCTGCGGCGAGGAGGAGGTATCGAGGGTGAGGTCGGCGCCGAGCCCATGCGTCAGGTCGCGGATGGCAGCCACCGCATCCACGTTGGAAGGGTTGATGGTCTCGGCCGCGCCGAAGGCCCTGGCCCGCTCCAGCCGCTGCGGGGAGATGTCGAGCGCGATCACCCGCGCGCCCATGACCGAGGCGAGTTGCGTCGCGGAGAGGCCCACCGGCCCCTGGCCGAAGATGGCGATGGTGTCGTTGCCGGAGATGTTCATGCGCCTGAGCGCACCCCAGGCCGTGCCGGTGCCGCAGGAGATGGCGGCGCCCGCCTGGAAGCTCAGCCCCTCATGCAGCGGGACCAGGGTATTCGCGGGCACGCACATGTACTGCGCATGGCCGCCATGGGCGTTGTTGCCGTAGACCTTCACGGAGGTCTTCTGGCAGAGCTGCTGCCAGCCGGTGCGGCAATGGCCGCAGGTGGTGCAGCCCTGGTAGTGGTGCACCATCACCCGGTCGCCCAGCCTGGCATGGCGCGGATCGACGCCCGGGCCGATGGCGGCGACCACGCCGCAGGGCTCGTGCCCGACGATCACCGGCCCCTCGGCAGCGGCGAGGCCCATGCCCTGGCGCACGCCCTTCGGCCGGCGGTACTGCTTCAGGTCGCTGCCGCACATGCCGGAGGCCTTCATCTCCAGCACCACCTCGCCGAAGCCCGGCGTGGGGTCGGGGAAGGACATGATCTCCAGCTCCCGGTCCCCGTTGAACACGACGCCCCGCATGCGCTTCCTCCATCCTCTTGGTCGTTGGGACGGATGCTAGGCGGATCGACGGCGGGGCGGAACCCGCTTCGCCGCGGGGCGTGCCCCTTCCATGGCACCGGCCACCCGCCGCATCGCACGCATGGACGCGGCCGGGCGCTTCGCGCTAGGTCGGGCCGATGATGGTCGATGCCATGCCGGCCTCCGTGCCGCCCCGCGCGGGCTGACCGCCCTGTCCCCCAAGCCGCCCCGCCGCCCGCGCGCCGCCTGGCGCTGGCTGCGCCGCCTCCTGCTCGCCCTGGCGCTGCTGTTCCTCGCCCTCGGCGGCACGATCGCCGGGCTCGTCTGGTGGACCCTGCCCGGGCGGGAGGGGATGGCGACGCTGCCGGGCCTCTCGGGCCGCGTCACGGTCACGCTCGATGCGCACGGCATCCCCCGCATCGCCGCACGGGATGAGGCGGATGCCGCCATGGCGCTCGGCTGGCTGCATGCGCGGGACCGGCTCTTCCAGATGGAGATGATGCGGCGCGGCGCCTCCGGCCGCCTCTCGGAGATCGCCGGCCCGGCGACGCTGCGCGCCGACCGCTTCGTCCGCACCCTCGGCCTGGCCCGACGGGCGGAGGAGGACCTCGCCACCCTGCCGGCGGAGGTTCGGGCCCTGCTGGAGGCCTATGCCGCCGGCGTGAATGGCTGGATCGCGGCCCGGGGCCGCTTCGCCGCGCCGGAATTCCTGCTCCTGGGCACCCCCGCGCCCTGGCGCCCGGCGGACAGCCTGCTCTGGGCCAAGGTCATGGGCCTCTGGCTCTCCGGCAATTGGCGGAGCGAGCTGGACCGGGCGCGCCTCGCGGCGATCCTGCCGGCCGAGCGGCAGCGCGAGCTCTGGCCGGAGGATGCCAGCCCCGGACGGCCGGACCTCGCCGCGCTCGATGCCGGGCATCTCGGCCGGCTGGCGGCGGCGCTGCCGCGCTTCCCGGAGCCGGGGACGCTGCCCGCCTCGGCCAGCAATGCCTGGGCGGTCGCGCCCGCGCGTTCCGCCTCCGGCGCGCCGCTGCTCGCCGCCGACCCGCATCTCGGCTTCCAGGCGCCCATCCTCTGGTACCTCGCGCGGATCGACCTGGCTGACGGCCGGATGCTGGCGGGCGCCACCAGCCCCGGCGTGCCGCTGATGGTCATCGGCCGCAATGCCGACCTCGCCTGGGGCTTCACCACCACCCATTCCGACACCCAGGATGTCTTCGTCGAGCGCCTGGCGGGTCCCGATCTCTATGAGACACCGGAGGGGCCCCGCCCCTTCACGGTGCGGGAGGAAGTGATCCGGGTCCGCGGCTCCGATCCCGTCCGGCTGCGGGTCAGGGAGACGCGGCACGGCCCGGTCCTCTCCGACCTCGACGAGACGATTCCGGCCGACCGGGTGCTCGCCGTTGCGATGGCGAACCTCGCCCCGGCGGACAGTTCCGCGGCCGGGCTGCTGGCCCTCAACCGTGCCGCCTCGCTGGCCGAGGCGCGGGCGGCGGCCTCCCGGATCAGCAGCCCGCCGCAGAACCTGATGGTGGCGGACCGGCATGGGAGGATCGGGATGTTCCTGACCGGCCGGACACCGGTGCGCCGCGCCGGGGATGGCGTGCTCCCTGCCCCCGGCTGGGATGGCAGCCATGACTGGTCCGGCTGGATCCCCTTCGATGCGCTGCCGCATGTCGAGGATCCCGCGACCGGCGTCATCGCCACTGCCAACAACCGCCCGGTGCCGCCGGACAGCGCGGTCTTCCTCGGGCGCGACTGGCCGGATGACTGGCGCTTCCGGCGCCTCGGCGAGTTGCTGGCCGAACAGCCCGAGCATGACGCGCCGGGCTTCGCCGCCATGCAGCGGGACACCGTCTCGGTCTTCGCCCGCGACCTGCTCCGGGGCCATGACGCGCTGCTGCGGCGCCCGCCGCGGCCGGAGGGCATCGCCGGCGATGCCCGCGACCTGCTGCTGGCCTGGGATGGCGATGTCGCGGCCGACCGGCCCGAGCCGCTGATCTTCAACGCCTGGATCGAGGCGGTCGGCCGGCTGGCCCTGGCGCGGGGCGGCGTGGCGGAGGGCGCCTGGCGGCCGCGGGCGGAATTCCTCCGCCACGTGCTGGCCCCCGATGGACGGGGCGCGCCCTGGTGCGGCGGTGATTGCGCCGCGCTGGCCGACCAGGCACTGCGGGATGCGGTCGGGCGGCTGGCCACCATGCAGGGAGGCAGGCCGGCGGACTGGCGCTGGGGCCGCGCCCATGTCGCGCGCTTCGAGCACCCGCTGCTGCGCTTCCTGCCCGGCCTCGGCCCGCTCACCAGCCTATCCGCCGCGACCGGCGGGGATGAATGGACCCTCGCCCGCGGCGGCATCCGCGGCTTCGGGGCGGAGCCCTACGCGCATGTCCATGGCGCCGGGCTGCGGCTGGTCGCTGACCTCGCCGACCCGGACCGGACCACCGCGATCATCGCCACGGGCCAGTCCGGCCACCCGGCCTCCCGCCATTGGGGGGACCTGCTGGCGCGCTGGCGGGATGGCGGCATGATCACATTGCGCCGGGCGCCGGGTGAGTTGCATGGCCGGTTCCGCCTGGATCCCTGAAATCCAGCGAACCTTGTTGCGCCGAAGTGGTTGATTCCACGCCCCGTCCCACCGACACTGCTCCCTGCCGATGCTGCACCGCCCCAATCGTCGCCCGCAGTTCTTCTACACCACCGCGCCGCTCCCCTGCCCCTACCTGGCGGGCAGGACGGAACGGAAGATCGTGACCGAGCTGACGGGCCCGGATGCGGAGGCGCTGCATGACCGTCTCTCCCGGGCCGGCTTCCGGCGCAGCCACAACATCGCCTATTCGCCGGTCTGCCCCGGCTGCAATGCCTGCATCCCGATCCGCATCCTGGCCACCGAGTTCGAGCCGAACCGCGCCCAGCGGAAGCTGCAGAAGATCAATGCCGACCTCGCCGGGTTCGAGATGCCCGCACGGGCGACGGCGGAGCAGTTCCAGCTTTTCCAGCGCTACCAGCAGGCCCGTCACGGCGAAGGCGACATGGCGGCAATGGGCTTCTACGACTACCGCGCCATGGTCGAGGACACGCCGATCACGACCGGCATGGTCGAGTTCCGCGATGCGAATGACCGGCTGCTGGGCGCCTGCCTGACCGATTGGCTCTCGGACGGGCTCTCGGCGGTCTATTCCTTCTATGACCCGGCGGCGGCGCGGCGCTCGCTCGGTTCCTGGGCGATCCTCTGGCTGGTCGCCCGCGCCCGGACCCTCGGCCTCCCCTTCGTCTATCTGGGCTACTGGGTCCCGGAGAGCCGGAAGATGTCCTACAAGAGCCGCTTCCGGCCGAGCGAGGTGCTGACCGGCGGCATCTGGCGGGTGCTGGAGGAGACCATGGTGCCGGCCGAGGAGCCGGTTGTGCCGGAGACGGCCGGCTAGCCTCCGGAAGCCGGCAGGCGGCCGGCGCGTTGCCGGTGGCATGCCGGATGAGAGCCACGACCCCCGGGTTTTCTATGCCGCCGACCGCACGGTGCTCGCCGCGGAGCGGACCTATGCCGCCTGGGTGCGCACCGGCCTCGTCTCGCTCGCGGCCGGTGTCGGCGCCAAGACCTCGCTCGGCAATGTGCTGCCGGAATGGGCCATCCTGTTCAACGCGACGCTGCTGGTGCTGTTCTCCGCCTTCTGCTTCGCGGTCGCGGTCTGGCGGGACCTGCATCCTGGCCACGATGCGCCGCGGCGCTCCGATGTCTGGCGCATCCCGCCCGCCCTGCTGCTGGTGGTGAATGGCGGGCTGCTGCTGGTCGCGCTCGGCGCGCTGCTCGGCGTCTGGTTCGGGCGGACCGGCGGGACCTGAGCGGCCCCGGGGCGGCGGGGCCGGAATGCGAGCCCCCCGGTTCTGGCCCCGTCTTCCGGCCCCGTCCGCGCCTGCAGCGGCTTGCGTTCCTGCCTGAAGGCCGGTCCGCCGCAGGTCCTTGGCGACGCGCCGCGTCCCGCGCTCTGCGCCTACTCGAAGCGGTTGCTCTTCGGGAAGCCGTTCGGCGGCAGCTTGCCCGCCCCGGCGCGGTTGCCGCGCCAGCCCGTGAGGTCGGTCTCCACCCGCTGCCGGTCGCCCAGCATCCAGGTCAGCCCCTCCTTCCGGGCGAAGACCTTGAGGTCCGAGAGCTCGCCATCCTTGTAGCTTTGCAACTGCACACCGCGGCCACGGGCCATCTCCGGCACCTGGTCGAGGGGGAAGAGCAGCAGCTTGCGGTTGGTCCCGATCACCGCGACGGTGTCGCCCTCGGCCTCGGCGCAGACCGCGGCCTCCTTCCCGGCTTCCACCACCAGCACCTGCTTGCCCGTCCGCTTCTCGGCCAGCAGATCCTCGCCCTTCACCAGAAAGCCCCTGCCATCGGTGGACGCCAGGAGGAAGCGCTTGCCGTCCTCATGCACGAACATCCGGACGATCGCGTCCTCATTCGTCAGGTCCACCATCAGCCGCACCGGCTGGCCATCGCCGCGGCCGCGCGGGATGGCCTCGGCCTTCAGCGTATAGGCCTTGCCATTGGTGGCGAGGAGGACGATGCGGT
Organism: Roseicella aerolata; assembly: GCF_020523605.1. GTDB lineage: Bacteria > Pseudomonadota > Alphaproteobacteria > Acetobacterales > Acetobacteraceae > Paracraurococcus > Paracraurococcus aerolatus. The sequence continues at coordinate 9,079 of NZ_JAJAQI010000036.1, forward strand.
CGGTGCTCTGGGCATGCACCCAGGTATGGAGCTGGTCGCCCTCCTTGAAGCGCAGCTCGGCATCCTCGGCGATGTGGCCCTTCTGGGCGCGGATCCAGCCCTTCTCGGAGAGGATGACGGTGATCGGCTCCTTCTCGACGAAGGCCGCCTCGTCCACCAGCACGGCCGGCAGCACCCGGCCGGTCTCGGTGCGGCGGGCATAGGGGTCGCGGACCCAGGGATGCGCGGCGGCATCGGCGCCCTTCACCGGCGTGCCGCCGCCGAACTTCGCCTTGGTCGCGGCCAGCTCGGCCTCGATCGCCTCCCAGCGCTTGCCCTCGGACTTCATCAGCCCCTGCAGCGTCTTCTGCTCCGCCGAGAGCTTCTTGTGCTCGCGGCGGATCTCCATCTCCTCGAGCTTGCGCAGCGCCCGCAGCCGCATGTCGAGGATGGCGTTGGCCTGCACCTCGGTCAGCGAGAAGGTCGCCATCAGCGCCTCCTTCGGCTTGTCCTCCTCGCGGACGATGCGGATGACCTCGTCCAGGTTCAGGTAGACGATCAGATAGCCGTCGAGGATCTCGAGCCGGCGGGCGATCGCCGCCAGCCGGTGCTCGGTGCGGCGGACCAGCACCACATGCCGGTGGTCCAGCCAGCTCCAGATCACCTCCGGCAGGCCCATGACGCGCGGGGTGCGGTCGGCATCCAGCACGTTCATGTTGAGCGGGATGCGCGCCTCGAGGCCCGTCGCGCGGAACAGCGTCTCCATCATCACGGCGGCGTCCACCGTGCGGTTCTTCGGCTCCAGCACGATGCGCACCACATCGGTGCTCTCGTCCCGGATATCGCCGAGCAGCGGCAGCTTCTTCTCCTCCAGCAGGGCCGCGATCTGCTCGATCAGCTTGGCCTTCTGGACCTGGTAGGGAATCTCGCTGACCACGACGGTCCAGGTGCCGTTCCTGCCGGCCACCTTCTCCCAGCGCGCCCGCACCCGGAAGCCGCCGCGGCCGGTGGCATAGGCCTCCCGGATCGCCTCCGGCGGTTCCACCAGCACGCCGCCCGTCGGGAAGTCGGGGCCCGGCAGCACCGCCAGCATGGGCGCGAGGGAGGTGTCCAGGAAGGCGGCGCGCGCCTCGGGCGCCGTGGTCGCCACGGCGGCCAGCGTCAGGCCCTTCTCCCGGAACAGCGCAAGCTGCGCCAGCGCCGCGTCGCAGAGTTCCCCGGCATTGTGCGGCGGGATGCTGGTCGCCATGCCGACCGCGATGCCGTTCGCGCCATTCGCCAGCAGGTTGGGGAAGGCCGCCGGCAGCACCACCGGCTCCTGCTCCTCCCCGTCATAGGTGGCGCGGAAATCGACGGTATCCTCGTCGATTCCCTGCAGCATGGCCTGCGCCACCTCGGTCAGCCGGGCCTCGGTGTAGCGCATGGCCGCGGCGTTATCGCCGTCGATATTGCCGAAATTCCCCTGTCCCTCGACCAGCGGGTAGCGCGCAGCGAAGTCCTGGGCGAGGCGCACCATGGCGTCGTAGATCGCGGCGTCGCCATGCGGGTGGTACTTGCCCATGACGTCGCCGACGATGCGGGCGCATTTCTTGAAGCCGGCAGCCGGGTCGAGCTTCAGCTGGTGCATCGCCCAGAGCAGGCGCCGGTGGACCGGCTTCAGCCCGTCCCGCACATCCGGCAGCGAGCGGGACATGATGGTGGACAGCGCATAGGCCAGGTAGCGCTCGGAGAGCGCATCGGCCAGGCGGGCGTCCTTGATGTTGCCGCCGTCCGGGCCGGCCGGCGGGGCCTTGATGTCGTCGGGCATGGGGTCCGGGATTCGCGCTATGTTCTCAGAGGTTCTAGCCGGTCCGGGCGGCTGGCGCCACAACGACGCCTGGTTGGCAACGGAAAGGCTCCTGTCCGGGCAGGCCGATCCAGACCTCCGGGCCATCCGGCCCTTCGGTCATCGGGCCGCCTCACCGGCCGAGCGCGGCCATCACCTCCTCCACCGTCTCCCGCACCGCCACGTCCTGCCCGAAGCGCAGCCCGACCAGGACGAGGGCGGCACGCGCCCCGGTGGCGTGCCGGTCCTCCGAGCCGCGGACCAGCACCACCCGCTCGGCCGCCAGCCAGCAGCGCTGGCCGCTGAGATCGGTCAGCGGCACCAGGCGCTGGCCGGTGGCCGAGACCCGCCGCGCGACGGACTCCGCGGCCTCGACGGTGCGCTGCTGCACCCAGGCGGCGGTGTCGATCACGGTATAGCCCTCCGCCCGGCCGATCCGGACGACTTGGGCGGCAGCCAGCCGCACCGGTCCATGGCCGCCGGTCGGCACGATCTCGAGGAAGGGCCCGGCGGGGGTCGGCAGGTCCGGCGCCGGCTGCGCCGCGGCGAGGCCGGGCGACAGGATGAGGAGACCGGCGAGGGCTCGCCGGGAGAGGGGAATGCGCAACAGCCTGGCTCCGCTTCGCCGACGGGCTTGTCCCGCCCGGGGCAGTCCCGGCCGAGCCTATCACGTCACGCCCCCCAGAAGCGCCACGCGGTCCTGCAGCATGGTCCGCGCCTGCGGCAACCCGCCCGGCCGCTCCCCGAACACGTCGCGGGCCAGGAAATGCCCGGTCAGCCGCAGGCCGGAGAGCCACTCCGCCGGCCCCTCCCCGCCGGACTGGCCGAGCAGGAAGCGCGGCAGCGGCAGCAGCCGGTCCCGCCAGGGCTCCCCCGCCGCGGCACTGACGGCCCGGCCGGTGCGGGGCGAGACCCAAACCAGGTCCTCCGTCGCGCCCGTGGCGGCGCAGCGGGCGAGGTCGAGGCCATAGCCCAGCTCCCCCAGCAGCTCCGCCTCCCACCGCACGTAATCCGGCAGCAGCGCCCCGGCGCCGCGCGCCAGCCGGGCAATAAGGGAGACGAGGCCCTGGAAGCAGCGCGGATGCGGCTCCCGCTCCGGCAGCGCCCCCTCCGCCACCGCGCAGGCCGAGGAGAGCAGCGCCAGCGCCAGCGGGTCCTCCAGCGCCAGCGCCGCCGCCGGGTGGACCAGCTCGCCGCTCAGGCTGCCGAGCTGGTCCGGCAGCCGCGCCACCCAGCGCGCCTCGACCAGGTTGCCCCGCTGCCAGAGCGGCGCCTGGGCGCGGGAGGCGCCGCCCTTGGCGAGGCCGGCATGCCGCCCATGCGCCTCGGTCAGCAATGAGACCACCGCGCCACTCTCGCCGAGCGGGCGGGCATCGAGCACCACGGCGGGGGCCTGCCATTCCATCGCCGCACAATATGGCCTGCCCCGCCTCTCCGGACAGCGGGCGCCGGCAGGCCGGGTGCTCGCGGCGCGAGGCCCATCGCCGGAGGCCAGGGAGGCGCCGGTCTGTCTGTTTCCGCCGGCCCGGCCCGGGACTACACCTCGCGGCATGAGCGACGACGATGACTACGACGAGGCCGGCCCGCCCGGCCTGCCGCCGGGAACACCCTTCTACATGACCCCCGCCGGGCATGCGGCGCTGGAGGCGGAGCTGAAGCGCCTCTGGACGGAGGAGCGGCCGAAGGTGGTCGAGGTGGTGTCCTGGGCCGCCGGCCTCGGCGACCGCTCGGAGAATGCGGACTACCAGTACGGCAAGCGCCGCCTGCGCGAGATCGACCGCCGCGTCCGCTTCCTGCGCAAGCGTCTGGAACGCGTGCAGGTGGTGGACCCGGCCGCCCAGACGAAGCGCGAGCAGGTCTTCTTCGGCGCGACGGTCACCTATGCGCGGGAGGACGACCGCGAGGTCACCATCACCATCGTCGGCGTGGACGAGGCGGACAGCCATGCCGGCCGCATCTCCTGGGTCTCCCCGGTCGCCCGCGCCCTGCTCGGGGCCCGCATCGGGGATCAGGTGAAGCTGCGCACGCCCCAGGGCGTCGAGACCATCGAGGTGGTGGAGATCCGCTACCCCGAGCGCTGAGCCCGGGGCGCCGGAGGGATTCGCCCGCACTCCAACAGCCGACCGGGGCGGTCGGCAACGTCGGGCGCGGCGCGGCGTTGCCGCTCTCATGAGTGACCCGGATACCCGCCCTGCCCCACCGCGCTTCCAGGATCACGGCGCGGACAGCCTGCCGGCGGTGACCGTGGACAGCTACAATGCCGAGTTGCGCACGCCCGACGGCTTCCTCGGCGACCGCGCCAGCAGCCGGGCCTTCAAGGCCATCCTCGACTGGTGGCGCAAGCGCCTGCGCGAGGTGGACAAGGAGGATCCGCTGGGCGAGGCGCCGACCCAGGAGATCCACCGCCGCCAATTGGATGACATGCTGGCGAGCGGCGATACCGAGGCCGCGGGCCTGGTGCATGGCGTGGTCGAGGAATTCGCCCAGTCCCTCACCGCCGTCGTGAAGGCCCTGCTGAAGCTGAAGGAATGGCGCGGCACGGAGCGGATCGTCATCGGCGGCGGCATGCGCGGCAGCCGGGTCGGCGAGCTGGCGATCGGTCGCACCGCCATGCTGCTGAAGGGCGACAAGATCGACATCGACCTCGTCCCCATCCGCCACGATCCGGACGAGGCCGGGATGATCGGCGCCGTGCAGCTTGCCCCACCCTGGATCTTCAAGGGGCATGATGCGCTCCTGGCGGTGGATATCGGCGGCTCCAACATGCGCGCCGGCCTGGTGCGGCAGCATCTGAAGAAGGCGGCCAATCTGTCGGAAGCCTGCATCTGGGAGAGCGAGATCTGGCAGCACCGGGCGGACAAGCCGGCGCGGGAGGAGGCGATCGACCGGCTCTGCGCCATGATGGGCGAGCTGATGCGCAAGGCGGAGAAGCGCGGGCTGCACCTCGCGCCCTTCATCGGCGTCGGCTGCCCCGGCCGCATCCGGCCGGATGGCAGCATCGAGAAGGGCGCGCAGAACCTGCCGGGCAATTGGGAAAGCAGCCGCTTCAACCTGCCCGAACGCCTGCGTGCCACCCTGCCCGAGATCGGCGGGCATGAGACGGTGGTGGTCATGCACAACGATGCCGTGGTGCAGGGGCTGAGCCAGGTGCCCTGGATGGACGATGTCAAGCACTGGGGCGTGCTGACCATCGGCACCGGGCTCGGGAATGCCCGCTTCACCAACCGGGCGCGCTGAGCCTGTCTTGCCAGCCCGCCCCGCCCGGCCGACAAAGCATGGCCGGGACAGGGAAGCGGGACCAAGACGTGATGCAGGACGTCCTGACCAGGACATGGGAAGCGCCGGAGGCGCTGCTCGCCCGGCTCGATGCCGCCGCCCGTCGCCTGGAGACGCCCTGCGGCGAGGGCAGCATGGCCTGGCGCGTCTGGGGAGAGGGCGAGCCGCTGGTGCTGCTGCATGGCGGCAGCGGCTCCTGGCGGCACTGGACCCGCAATATCGGCCCGCTGTCGCGGCATCGCATAGTGGTCTGCCCGGACCTGCCCGGCCTCGGCGAGAGCGCCATGCCCCCGCCGGCCGAGACGCCCGCCCCCGTGGCCGCGGTGGTGCGGGAGGGAATCGCCCGGGTCCTCGGCGCGGGCACGCGCTACGACCTCTGCGGCTTCTCCTTCGGCGCGCTGCTGTCGGGCCATGTCGCGGCCCAGGCGGGCGAGGAGCTGCGCAGCGTGACGCTGGTCGGCGCCGGCGCGCTCGGCCTGAAGCGGCAGGTGACGGAGCTGACGAAGGTCCGCAGCCTGGAGGGCGAGGCGCGCATCGCGGCGCATCGCCACAACCTCGCCGCGCTGATGTTCGCCGACGCGGCCCGGATCGATGCGCTGGCGCTGGTGATCCAGGAATGGAACACCCGCCACGCCCGTTTCCAGAGCCGCGGCTTCGCCAGCAGCACCTCGCTGAAGGATGCCATCGCCAGGGCGCGCTGCCCGGTCGCGCTGCTCTATGGCGAGCGGGACGCGATCGCCTGGCCGGAGGTCGAGCTGCGCTTCCAGGCGCTACGCGAGGTGCAGCCCGAGGCCTGGACCGGCGTGGTCCCGGGCGCCGGCCACTGGGTGGCCTATGAGGCGGCGGAGACCTTCAACGCCATGCTGCCCGACATGCTGCGCCGCCGGACCGGGCGGTAGGCGGCAGGCCCGTTGCGGCCTATCCTGGAGGCACCGGGAGGCCAGGATGCATCACGACCGAATCACCATGGGGCGCCGCGGGCTGCTCGCCGGCGGCACGACATTGCTGGCGGCGCTGCCCGCCGGGCCGGCGCTGTCCAACTGGGCGCCGCCGCGACAGGTGCGGCTGGTGGTGCCCTTCACCCCGGGTGGCGGCGCCGACACCACGGCGCGGCTCCTCGCCCCGGTCTTCTCCGGCGTCCTCGGCCAGCCCGCAGTGGTGGAGAACCGCGCCGGCGGCGGCGGGACGATCGGCGCGCAGGAGGTGGCGCGCGCCGCGCCGGACGGCACCACGCTGCTGGTGGATGCGGCGAACCAGGCGGTCGCGCCCTTCATCTTCCGCAACCTCGCCTTCGATTACCACACCGCCTTCACGCCGATCAGCCGCGTCACGGTCTACCCGCTGATCCTCATCGTGAAGCCGGAGAGCCCCTTCCGGACCCTGGACGCCCTGCTCGGGCGCGCGAAGGCGCAGCCGGGACGGCTCAGCTACTCCTCCTCCGGCAATGCCATCTCCAACCACATCGCCACCGCCCTGCTGGCGAGCCGCGCCCAGGTGGAGCTGACGCACGCGCCCTATCGCGGCGGCGGACCAGCGCTGCAGGCGGTGCTGGCGGGCGATGTGGATTTCGGCTTCGCCACCGTCGCCTCGGCTGCCGCCCTGGTGCAGGAGGGACGGCTGCGCGCGCTCGCCGTCTCCACCGCGAGCCGGGTTTCCTCCCTGCCCGATGTGCCGACCGTCGCGGAGCAGGGCTTCCCCGGCTATGACCAGGCGGAGTGGAACGGTGTCTATGGCCCCGCCGGCCTGCCCGCGCCGGCGGTGGAACGCATCCATGCCGCCTGCCTCACGGCGCTCGCCGATCCGGTGGTGCAGCAGCGCCTCACGGCGCTCGGCGCCATCGGCCTCGGCACCGATCCGGCGCAATTCGCCGACTTCCTGAGGAAGGAACGCGCGGCCATGGAGGTGCTGGTGCGCGAGGCGAAGATCACCGCGGACTGAGCCGGAGCGCCCGGGCATGCCGCCGATCATCGACGCCCATTTCCACATCTTCGCCCCGGACGAGGCCATGCCCGGCCATGCCGGATTCGTCCCGCCGCCCTTCGGCGTGGAGGAGTACCGCGCCCGGGCCAGGGCCCTTGGCATCCTCGGCGGGGTGAATGTCGCGGGCAGCGTGCAGGGCGGCGACCCGCGGCCGCTGCTCGAGGCCGCGGCGGCGCTCGGCCCCGGCTTCACCGTGGTGGCCCAGGCGGACGCGGCGCAGGAGGAGGAGGCGATGCGCGCCCTGGCCGCGGCCGGCGTGCGGGGCCTGCGCTACAGCCTCTGGCGCGGGCAATGGAGCGATGCGCAGGCCGTCGCTGCCCATGCCGTGCGCGCCGCCGCCTGCGGCCTGCATGCCCAGGTCTATGCCGATGCCGCGGCGCTGGCGCCGGCGGTGGACGCGCTGGCGCGGCTGCCCGCGCTCGTCATCGACCATCTCGGCATGACGGAGGCGGGGCTGCCGGTGGTGCTGGACCTTGCCCGCGCCGGCACCAAGGTGAAGGCCAGCGGCTTCGGCCGGGTCGCGCTCAATGTGCCGCGCGCGCTGGAGCGGATCGCGGCGGTCGCCCCGGCCGCCCTGATGTTCGGCACCGACCTGCCCTCGGTCCGCGCCGCCCGCCCCTTCGCGCCGACGGATATCGACCTGCTGCGCAGCGTGCTGGGCGAGACGCTGGCCCGGGCCGCGCTGCATGACACGGCCCGGGCCTTCTACCGGTTGTAGCCCCTGCTCAGCGGCGCTGGCGCACCGGGGCGGCCGGCGCCGCGGGCGCGGCGGAAGCCGGTGCCGGGGGCTGCATCCCCGCCATGGGCTGCGGCTTCGGCGTCTCCGCCGTGCTCGCCGGCAGGATCGGCAGCTCGACCCGCGGCTGCTCGCCGGTCAGGGTCCGCAGGAAGGCGGTGATGGCCGCGACCTCATCCTTGCTCAGCTCCTTGCCGAGCTGGCTGGTGCCCATGATCGAGACCGCCTGCTCCAGCTCCCACACCTTGCCGGTGTGGAAATAGGGCGCGGTCAGCGCGACATTGCGCAGCGGCACGGCGCGGAAGACATAGTCGTCGGCGGCGGTGCGGGTCACCTGGAAGCGGCCGCGGTCACCCGGCGGCAGGATGTCGGCGCCCGGCTTTTCCACGACGCCGAAGGGGAAGTAGTCCTGCCCGCCGAGATTGACGCCGTTGTGGCAGGCCACGCAGCCGGTCTCGATGAACAGGCCGAGGCCCTTCTTCTCCTGCGCCGTCAGGATGCCGCGGTTGCCCTCCAGATACTGGTCGAAGCGCGAATGCGGCGTGATCAGCGTTGCCTCGAAGGCCTCGATCGCCTTGGCGAGGTTGGCGAAGCTGACCGGCGCCGGCTCGCCCGGGAAGGCGGTGGTGAAGCGCTGCCTGTACTCGGGGATGCTGTTCAGCACGCCGAGCACGTGCTCGGGCGTCGCCGCCATCTCGACTCCGGCCTGGATCGGGCCGGTCGCCTGGCTGCGCAGGTCGGCGGCGCGGCCATCCCAGAATTGCGCGGCATTGAAGACCGAGTTCAGCACGGTCGGCGCGTTGCGGCCGCCGCGCTGCCAGCCATGGCCGATCGAGGTCTCGATATTGTCGCCGCCGCCCATCGCCAGGTTGTGGCAGGAGTTGCAGCTCAGGAAGCCGCTGGCCGAGATGCGCGGATCGAAGAACAACATCCGGCCGAGATCGATCTTCTCCCGCGTTACCGGGTTGCCCTGCACGCTCGGCACCATGGCCGGGATCGGCTTGAAATTCTCGACCGCCGCCTTGTGCAGGGCGTCGTCATCGGCGGCCATCGCGGGCGCGCCCAGCATCAGGGCGGCACCGGCAATACCGGCCATCAGCAATCGTCGCATGTCCATCTCCTGTTCCCGGTCCCTGGGCCGGGACCGGCCATCGCCGCGGCGGCGAACGGGGCGGGGAGACATCCGGCAGCCCGCTGGCCTCGTCATCGAGGATGGATCGCAGCCCCGTTCCTTCGCGTGCGGGGCGAATGGTCGCGCGCTTGCGCAACGCTGCCTTGCGCCAGCGCAAGGCGGGGAACCCTCAGCGCGCAAACCGCGCTGCTCATGCCACGCCGCAACAGCAAAGCCCGGCGCAGGCGGTCCTGTCGTGCAGGAAGCGCGCGGCTGCGGGCCGAGCCGCGCAGCCGACGCGCAGCAAGGATGATCCCAGCCGGCCGCGGCGCCCTCGGCCGCGCCGATGGCGAACATCGATTCGGGCGGAGAGCGGCAACCCGCGCTGGCAGGGGATCATGGTGCCCCGCTGTCGTTCACGGCCTGCGCCGTTTCGTGCCAAGCCATCCGAGGCGCGGCATGGCGTGGGCTGGATGGTCCGGTCCTTGCTCGAATACGCCAGTCACGCCGCCTGCGTGGCTCCAACGGTCGCTGCAGGTCATTGCTTGCCGAGCAGCATCCTGCGCCCTGAGGACGGGGCTTCCGCGGACCTTGCCCGGCACACTCCGCGGGGCGCCTTGTTCATGCCCGTCCGTGATCCGCCCTACGGCGGATGGGCGTTCCCATCCGAACGCCCATCCGCTGTGGCTCTCTGTTGTTCGGGCGGAGTCACGCTCCCGGGCGTTCACGCCCGGGAGCGATCCGCCCTAGCGCTGCTGCGCGGTCGCCATCAGCCCTTCCCAGCGCTCCACGTCACGCGCGACATAGCGCTCGGCCTCGGCGGGGGTCGTCGCCAGCACGCGGTCGACGCCAAGTTCCGTCCATTTCCGCCGGACAGCCTCCATCTGCTGAACCTTTACCACCGCGGCATGCAGCGCGTCCCGGATCGGCGCGGGCGTCGCGGTGGGGCCGAACATCGCCTGCCAGACCACCATCTCGGCATCCACGCCGATCTCCCGCCAGGTCGGGATCTCGGGTGCCGCCGGGCTGCGTTCCGGCCCGCTTACCGCAAAGGCGCGGGCCTGGCCGCCCTTCGCCGTCTGCAGCCCGGTCAGCGCGATGTCGAAGACCAGGCTGATGCGCCCGGCCGCGAGGTCGAGCGTCGCCGGCGCGCCGCCGCGATAGGGGATCTCGTTCATCCGCACGCCGGCGGTGCGCTGGAAGAGCAGCGCCGCCATGCCCAGCGTGCCGCCGCCGCCCGTGCTGCCATAATCGTACTTCCCGGGCGCCGCGCGCACCGCGGCCAGGAATTCCCGGCCGTCCTTCGCCGGGAAGCTGTTCGCCACCAGCATCACCATCGGCATCTCCGACAGGACGGTGACCGGCGAGAGCTGGCGGATCGGGTCGATCGGCGCGTTCGGCACCACCACCCGCAGCACCGCATGGCTGGTGTTGTTGAACAGGATGGTGTGGCCGTCCGGCGCCGCGCGGGCGACGAATTCCGAGGCGACCATGCCGGCGCCGCCCTGGCGGTTCTCCACCACCACCGGCTGCGGCAGCACCTGGCCCAGTGCCTCCGCCAGCACCCGGGCGCCGACATCGGTCGCGCCGCCGGGCGCGAAGGGCACGACCAGCCGCACCGGCCGGTCGGGGAAGGTCTGGGCCGCCGCCGGCAGGGCCAGCAGGGCAAGGGCCACAAGGCCCAGGGTGAATCGTTTCCTCATCAGGTCCTCCCGGAAATGCCGCATCACGCCGGCGGCATGGACGCAGGCGGCGCTTTAGGCTGCCTTACGCGCCGGAATGCAAGCCCGGCGGCCAGCCGGGCACCGGGAGGGATCGGACGGACGACCCGGACCGCGGCGATGACCATCAACCGCCCCGCCGGCAGCCCGACCATGGACGCCCCCCGGGATGGCGCTGGTCTACGCCCTGCGGGACGTTGCGATATTGTGGCGAAAGACTCGGCCAGTACGGCGCCTGCACCACCCGCCTCGACAGTCTTGCCATTCGCCCCTGCCTGCTTCCGCTCGGGAAGGCCGCTGCAAGCGGGTCGCCACGCCGGAGCGCCTTGGCAGGCCGGAGAACCGCGCCCGGTCCGCCGTCGTGCCTCACGCCCAGGCCGCGGGATGCGTCCCCAGCCGCACCGGCGGCAGCGCCCAGCGCGGCGGCGTCTCCGGCAGCCGGCCGGAATGCCGCAGCGCGGTCAGCCGGCCGAAATCGCTCGGCATCTCCTCGAGCAACTCGCCGAGCTCATCGATCTCCGGCACCGGCACGCCGAAGGCGCCCTCCAGCCGCCCGAGCCGGCGCAGCCACATCCCCGTTCCGGCCAGCGAGACGCGGACCAGCCAGGATCCGCCCTCCTCCGCCCGCCGCAGCAGCGCCGCCAGCGTCCCGAAGGCCAGCAGGAAGCCGGAGGCATGGTCGAGCGCCTGGCAGGGCAGCACCCTGGGCGCCGGGCCAGAGGGATCGGCGCCGGCCGCCACCGCCTCGGCATGGTTGAAGCCGCTGGCGGTCTGGACCAGGGAATCGAAGCCGCGCCGCCCGCCCCAGGGCCCCACCTCGCCATAGGCCGAGAGCGAGGTGCAGATGATGCCCGGCCGCAGCGCCGCCAGCGCCTCCGGCGCGAAGCCATGCCCGGCCACCGCGCCCGGCCGGTAGCCTTGCAGGAAGACATCGGCCCCCGCCACCAGGCCCTGGAGGGTGTCCCTGCCCGCCTCCGCCCGCAGATCGATCGCGGCGCTGCGCTTGCCGCGGCCGGTATCCGGCAGCAGGTCGTCGAAGGAGGGCAGATGCGCCGCGCTGACATGCAGCACATCGGCGCCATGCGCGGCGAGGGTCCGCCCGCAGACCGGCCCGGCGATGACCCGCGTCAGGTCCAGCACCCGCAACCCCTGCAACGGCCGCGCGGCAAGCGGCGGCAGCGGGACCGGCGGCGCCTCCCCGATCCTCTCGAGGCGCAGCGGCGGCAGCCCTGCCACTGCCTGCCCCTGTGGATGCGCATCCCATTCGGCGAAGCTCCGCATGGCGGCGACGCACATCCCCGCCTCGGCCGCCGCCTGCTCGAAGGCGATCCCCTCCCAGCCCAGCAGCGCCTGGCCCACCGCCTCGCGCGTGCCCTCGCAGCCCAACAGGCGCAGCACGCCGGTGCGATGGTGCGGGAAGTTGGTGTGCAGCCGGACCCAGCGCCCATCGCCGCAGCGATAGGTACCGGCGATGGCATCCCAGCCTGCCGGCGCCGGCCTGCCGTCCAGGCGGAGATACCGCTCCGAGCCGAATTCCAGCGCGGCCTCGCGCATCGCAACCCTGGCCTGCTGCGCCGGCCCGCCGCGGCGCCGGTGGACCTCAGACACCGCGGCCGTCGCCGCGGCCACCACGGCCTGCGCGGCCGCCCCGATGCGGAAGGAGGAGGGCAGGACCGGCTCCTCCCCGCTCAGCGCGGCCGGCGCCGGGCCGGCAAGACCCGCTCCCTGCCAGAGCGCGTCGAGGATCTCACGCGGTGTCGGGTCGGCCATCAGCCCCCTCCTGTCCATGCTGCGGCGGGCCGGCAGCTTGGTGCCCTGCCTGGCCGCGCATGGTTGCCGGCTTTGCCGGCAAGGGAAAGTAACGGGGTGGTCCCACCCAGCGGGTGACGGGGGGGGGGGGACTGGGCGCCAATGGGCGGGCCGAATGGTCGGACCTCGGGCCGGGAGGGCCCCGCTCGCCCGAAACAGCGGCGTAGGAGGAGGCTCCCGCTGCAACCGTTCTCAGAACGTCCAACTTTTAAGCAGAACGGGGAAACGGCGACGGCGCTGCGCGTTCCTGGTGTGGAGCCATCATTGCGGTGGCTTCATCAGAAGCAAGACACATGGAAACGGCCATGGCCAATCAGCAGTCCTCGGGTGGCGGTGGTGGCAGGCACAACCCCGGCAATTTCGCCAATGACCGAGAGAAGGCCCGCGAGGCCGGCCGCCTGGGCGGCACGCATCAGGGCAAGGCGAACAATCCCGGCAATTTCGCCAATGACCGCCAGAAGGCGGTCGAGGCCGGCCGCAAGGGCGGCCAGCACAGCCATGGCGGCCATGGCGCCGGGGAGAAGCCGAAGATGTGACCCCACGGCCGGTGCCCGGGGTCATGCGCCCCGGCACCGGCTGCCGGCAGGGACGGCGGAAGCCGACGGCCCCCCCCCGGCACGCGCACGGGACCTTGCGTTTCCTTCCCGGGCAGGATCCGGCGTGCATGGGCCGCATGGCGGCACAGGCCATGCGCTTCGCCGATGCCCCGGCAGACAGCCCCGGCCCCGTGCCGCTCCCGGCGCCGGCCCGTGCCCTGGCACGCCGCGGCCTCCCGGCCCGCCTGCCGCGATGGGGCAGCCGCCGCGCCCGGCCAGGAATCCGGGAAACGTCCCATCCGGCCTGGATCACGCCCCCTTGCTGTTCGAGAGCCTGGCGCTTCCGACGGGCATCGGGGGCGTGCAACCCGCCTCCTGGTAGCGACGCTGTTCCCGGAGCCGGCCGGTGGTGACGATCCCGGGGCATCGCCAGGCCGCGGCGGGTGCTGGCGGCGCGCCGGTTGCGGCGCCATATGATGTTGGACGGCCCATGTCCCGGGCTGCCGCCGCCAGCGGCGGCTGAGGCCGCATCGAGGTGCGGGGCTTGATGCGGGACAGTATGATCGGCCGGACCGGCGGGGAGCGCGTGAGGCATGAAGGTGAATGTCGAGATCGATTGCACCCCGGAGGAGGCGCGGCGGTTCCTCGGCCTGCCCGATCTGCGGCCGATGCAGGATGCCGTCATGGCCAAGCTGCAGCAGCAGATGCTGGATGCGGTCAATGTTCTCTCGCCGGAGGCCCTGCTGAAGACCTGGATGCCGCTCGCCCCGCAGACGCCGGAGCAGATGCGCGACGCCATGGCCTCGATGTTCCGCATGTTCACGCCGGGCGGCGGGACCGGGAAGCCTGGCCAGGGCTGACAGACCAGGGTGGAGCACCGCGAGGGGCGAAGCGCCGGCCGGCGTCGCTGGCCCGCCGGGGCGCGACCGGCCGCTGCCATGAGCATGGCAGGGTCTATGGGGGTCGGACGGCAGCCGCGCCGCCGCCGGTCCGGGCTGCGCCCGGGGCTCGTCGGCTCCCTTCTCCTGCATGCCGGCTTCCTGGCCCTGGTGGTCCTCGCCACCCTCACGCGCCCGCGCCCGCCTGAGCCGCTGCCGCCGCCCTCCTACGCCGTCTACTACCAGGCAGGCGCCCCCGAGCGGCCGGCCGAACCTGAACCGGGCGCCCCCCCGGCCCTCGCGCCGCCGCCCTCGCCACCGACGCCACCCCCGGCCCCTGCCCCCTTGGCGGAGCCGCTGCCCGTACCGGCCCCGCCGCTGCCCGAACCTCCCGCGCCGCCGCCGGCCGCGGCAAGGCTGGCGGAGGCTGCCCCGCCGCCGCCTCCCCCACCGGCCCCGGTCGAGGCGCTGCCGCTCCCTCCGCCACCGCCGGCCGCGCCACGCCAGGAGCGCCCGCAGCAGCAGGCGGCGGTCACGGCCCCGCCGCGCCCCGCCCGGCCGGCGCCGCAGCCGCCGGCGGAGCGGCTGCCGGGCCTCTGGCTGCCGCAGGGCCTGCAACTCACCCCGCCGCCGTGGCCGGACACCGCGCGGCAGGGCCTTGATCTTTCGCTCGGCTCGCTCGCCCTCCCCGGCCGCACCGGGCCGGAGCCCCAGGTCACGGTCCGAGGCGCCGAGGTCGGGCCGGACTGGCGCAACGCCTTCCGCCGCTGGATCGACGAGCATGTCCGCTACCCCGCCAATGCGGCGGTGGTGGGCGATGAGGGCACCAACCGCATCCAGCTCATCGTCGATCCGGATGGACGGGTCCGGTCCTGGCGGCTGGTGCGGCGCTCCGGTTCGCTCTGGCTCGATTCCGGGCTGGAAATGCCGTTCCGGAACGCGCAGTTGCCGCCGTTTCCGCCGGGTGCCGATCCCAGGGGAGTGGAGGTCAACCTGACGGTGCACTGGCACATCATCCGGCAGTGACGGCAGGATGCATCCGGGCATATGCCTCCGCCCTGATGCAATGCGCGGGAGCCATGCGGCAGACCGGGCGTTACCCGCGCGGCTCCGGTTCCGGTGGCGCGCCCCCGCCGCGGACGATCTGCACCGGTTTCTCATTTCACTGGACCCGCAGCATGCTGCGGTGCACCATAGGCTCGCGAGAAGGAATGCCTAACGAATGACCGTGGTAACACCGCCCCCGGCCCGTGAGCTGATGCTCCGCGGGGCCGAGACCATGTCCCGCGTGATGGACCAGGCGCGCGCCTTGGCGGATGTGGCTCGCCGGCAGGCCGAGGCGCTGCGACCGAGTTTCGAGCCGCCGAAGGTGCCACCGCCCTCGGCCGACCCCGCCGCGCTCGCGCGCGATGCCATGGAATATGCGGTGGATGCTGGCCAGCGCGCCATCCTGTTCTGGGACGCCATGCGCCAGGCCGGCAACACCTTCGTCGAGCACGAGACCGCCGGCTGCCCGCCGGTGCTGGTCTTCGACTGGGAGATGGTGGTGGATGGCCGTACCCTCTCGCGGCCCTGCAATTACGCGCTCGTGCGCATCAAGGTCCCGGCAGGCTGCCCGCCCACCGATCCGAAGCTGCGCCCCTTCGTCATCATCGACCCGCGGGCGGGCCATGGCGCGGGCATCGGCGGCTTCAAGTCGGACAGTCAGGTCGGCGTCGCGCTCCGTCGCGGCCATCCGGTCTATTTCGTGATCTTCTTTCGCGATCCGGAGCCCGGGCAGACCATCCTCGACATCACCCGGGCCGAGGGCATCTTCCTCGAGAAGGTGCATGAGGCGCATCCGGCGGCGCCGAAGCCCGTCGTCATCGGCAACTGCCAGGGCGGCTGGGCCGTGATGATGCTGGGCGCCAGCCAGCCCGAGCTGACCGGTGCGCTGGTGCTGAACGGCGCCCCCCTCTCCTACTGGGCGGGCGAGCGCGGGCGGAACCCGATGCGCTACCTGGGCGGCCTCGCCGGCGGTTCCTGGCCCGCGGCGCTGCTGGCCGATCTCGGCAACGGCAAGTTCGACGGCGCCAACCTGGTGCTGAATTTCGAGAGCCTCTCGCCCGGCAATACCTGGTTCAAGAAGTACTACAACCTCTTCCAGAAGGCCGATACCGAGACCGAGCGCTTCCTGGAGTTCGAGCGCTGGTGGGGCGGCTACTTCCTGATGAACCGGGACGAGATCCGCTGGATCGTCGAGAACCTGTTCATCGGCGACCGCTTCGCCCGCGGCGAGATCTCGGCCGGCGGCGGCGCGACCTTCAACATGCGGGCGGTGCGCAGCCCGGTCATCGTCTTCGCCTCGGCCGGCGACAACATCACGCCCCCCGGCCAGGCGCTGCGCTGGATCGCCGACGTCTACCGCGACGAGCAGGAGATCAAGACGCTCGGCCAGACCATCGTCTACCTGATGCATGACGAGATCGGGCATCTCGGCATCTTCGTCTCCGGCGCCATCGCGCTGAAGGAGCACAGCGAGATCGCCGAGCTGCTGACGCTGATCGACAGCGTCGCCCCCGGCCTCTACGAGATGCTGATCACCCGGGACCCCGACAGCAATGCCTGGCAGGTCGAGCTCAAGGAGCGGACCATGTCGGACATCCGCGCCCGCAGCGGGGAGGCGAAGAACGAGGCCTTCCCGGCGGTCGCCAAGATCTCGGCGCTGAACCAGTCGCTCTATGATCTCTTCGCCGCGCCGATCGTGCGCCAGCTGGCGACGGAGGAGACCGCCGAGCTGCGCCGGCAGATGCACCCCCTGCGCCTGCGCCGCACGCTGATCAGCGACCGGAACCCCTTCATGGCGCCGGTCGCGGGCCTCGCGGAGCAGGCGCGGCAGCACCGCGCCCCGGCGCGGCGCGACAATCCCTTCCTGGCCTGGGAGCGGCTCTGGGCCGACAGCGTCGAGCGCAGCATCGATACCTGGCGGGACTGGCGCGACGCCTGGACCGAGATCGCCTTCCACGGCGTCTATGGCATGCTGGCGGCAGCCGGTGTCGCCGGCGGCGAGACGCCGGAGGAGCCGCCCTCCGCCGCGGCGCTGGCGGATGCGCCGGAGGTGCGCCAGGCCCTCGCCCGCATCTCCACCGGCGGCTATGCCGAGGCGGTGGTGCGCATGATGATCCTGCTGGCCCAGGCGCGCGGCGGCGTGCGGCGCTCGCGCCTCGCCCGCTCCAACGCGCTGATGCAGAACGAGGCGCCGTTCAGCGAGATGACCGCGAGCGCGCGCCAGGCGCTGATCCGCGAGCAGACGGTCATCGCCAGCATGGCCCCGGCCGAGGCCCTGGCGGCGCTGCCCAGGCTGCTGCCGAATGTCGCCGACCGGCGGCGCGCCATGGCCACGGTGGAAGGCGTGGCCGGGCCGGAGGAGGAGCTGGGCGAGGCGGCGCAGGCCATGCTGCGGCAGCTGCGCAGCGCGCTCGGCATCGCCAACGGCCTGGTGCCGATGGGCTTCGAGCAGGCGGCAGTGCAGGACTGACAGAGCCGGCCGGCCTTGGAGATCTGTGCGGCGCGGGCCGGAAAGCCGCGTCGGTTGAAGGGCTTGCCCGCCGCCGGGGCGCAGGCTCTCCCGGCCGGTGGGTTGGCCAGCGGCCGGGATGTTCCGGCCATGCCGGCCGCCCGGACGGGCGCCCGTCGCCGGCGCGATGCAGCCAGGGTTTGCGGCGCAGACCCTCCGGCGATCGAGGGGGCTGTCGACCGGTCACCATCAACTTCCGGCTCGCGCCCAGAAGAAAGCCCGGATGCGGAGACCGCATCCGGGCTTTTTCGTCCCGGCATCCGCAACGCATTGCGTCCATGCCTGGACGCCACCCCGTTGCAGGCCCTGGCCCGGAGCGCAAGGCATGCTCCCGGGCATCCAGGCCCGTCCGCGAAAGGCTCCGGGACCTACAGGAAGATCCGCGTCGCCACCGCGATCTGGTAGATCAGGCCCAGCAGGTCGCTGCCGATCTGGAAGGCCTTGGGGTCGAGGCGCGGCAGCACGATCAGCTCGTCGCCCGGCCGCGGGATCTCCGCCGGGTCGAGCACCAGCTCGCCGCTCGCCCGCCGGATCATCAGCGAGCTGTCGCTGCCGCGCGGCGAATAGCCGCCCGCCGCCTTCACGAAGTCGGCCAGCTTCATCTCCGGCCGCCAGATCACGGCGCGCGGCGCCGTCACCTCGCCCGCCACCAGCACGGTCTGCGACCGCTCCGGGATGACGATGACATCGCCATCCTCCAGCCGCAGCGGGGCGCAGCGTCCGCCGCTGTCCACCACCACCAGCCGGCCTTCGGGCTGGGTGCGGCGGGCGCGCTGGATGTAGGAGGAGACGAGATTCGCCTCGCTCGCCCGGATGGCGGCGACGCCGGTGGTGGGCGAGACCGCCATGAAGAGCTGCCGCTCCAGCCGGTCCAGCGCCTCGTCGATCGCCCGGCGCTGCTGCTGCGCGACCGAGGGGCGCAGCAGGAACACCGAGCGGGTATCGGCCAGCACCGGATCCACCGCGACATGGTCCAGCACCTGGCAGAGCTGGGCGTCGCGGTCGGCGACCAGGACGGAGGGGCCGATGCGGCTCCCCTCCACCGTCACGCGCACCGTGCGCGCCGGCGCGTCGGTGATGAAGGTGGCGGTGTCCTGGTCCTGTAGGGTGAGGGTCTGGAACTCCGCCAATGTGGCATAGCGCGAGAAGGGCTGGCCGCCACGCGTCCCCTTCACCACCACATTGGTGGCCGAGGGCAGCGGCCGGGCATAGTCCAGCAGCTCGCGCCCGGTCATGGCGCGGGCCGGCACCTCGAACAGGTAGTTGTTGCGCACGGCGCCATCGGCGCCGACCACGGCGCGCTGCCGCGCCACCACCAGCGTGTCGCCCTCCTGCAGCCGGATGTTCGGCAGGCGGCCCTCGATCAGGAAGCGGTAGAGGTCGATGGTGGTGACCGCCCGGCCCCCGCGCTGCAGCGTGATCTCGCGGTAGGAGCCGCGGCCGGGATCGACACCGCCGGCGCGCACCAGGAAATCCACCACGCTGTCGGCGGCCGAGCCGGCGAAGCGGCCGGGGGTGCGGACGAAGCCGGTGACGAAGACGCCGATGCGCTGGGTCGAGAGCAGCACGGCATAGACCTGCACCTGGTTGGTGTAGACCTTCTGCACCTCCGCCTCGACCACCTTCTGCAGGTCGCCGGCGCGGGTGCCGGCGATGCGGATCGGGCCGATATTGGGCAGGAAGAGCATCCCGGAGGGGTCGACCTGGCCCATCACTTCCGATTCCACCGCGCCCCAGGCGCGGACGGAGACGCGGTCGCCCGGGACGATCTGGTAGTTCGGGTTCGGCGCGTCGCTGACCGCCGTCGCCTCCCGCGTGAAGAGCGAGGCGCCGAAGACGGCCGTCGCACCCGGCGTGCGGGCGCCATCGCCAAGCGGCCCGACCGCAACCGGCCCGCCTTCCGACTGCGTCTCCGTCCCCGCCCGGTTCAGGACCCGGTCGGGCGCCACCAGGTTCGGCAGCGTCTGCACCACGCCCTGGGAGGGCGCGAGCGCCGCGGCGCCGCGCTGCTGCAGCATTTGCATCGGCGTCTGCGCCGCGGCGGCGCCGGAGACGAGCAGCCCGGCGATCAATAATCCACTGAAATTACGAGGCATGTTCGCGCATTCCCGCGATGAGCAGCCAGGCCAGCCCGTAACCGACGGACAGGCAGGCGAAGATGTAGAGGATGGTCAGCATGGCCTTGGGGTAGCGGGCATATTCGGCGCGGTTCGGCTCGACCACGCGCAGCAGGAAGATCTGCTGGCGCTGCGCGTCGCCGCGCGCCCGCTCCAGCGAGGCGGTGGCGGAGGCAAGCTGCGCCCGCGCCAGCTCGCGCTCGACCTCCAGCCGCTCATACTCGCCGACCTGCTGGGAGACGCCGGCCTCCCGGTTGCCGAGCCGACCGCGCTCCTCGCCGACCTGGCCGGTCAGCGCCTCCACCCGGTTGCGCAGTTGCAGCACGCGGGGATTGTCGGCGCGGCTGAAGCGCTGCGCCTCCGCCAGCTCCGCCCGCGCCTGGGCCAGCGCGCCCTCCAGCCGGCCGATATTGTCGAGGGCGAGGCCGGCCGAGCGGGTCGGGTCCACCGCCCTCTCGCGCTCGCGGAACTCGCCGACCGCAAGCTGCGCGGCGGCGAGGCGCGCCTCGGCCCGCGCCACCTCCTCCCGCGCGACGCGCAGGCCGTCCTCCTGCAGCCGCTTGTTCAGGCGGTTCACCAGTTCCTCGGACAGCGTCAGGAGTTGCTGCGCGATCTCCTGGGAGTCCTCGGCCCGGAAGCTGCGCACGCGCAGCGTGGTGATGCCGCTGGTCGAGTCGTATTCGGCGCCGGCCATGCGGCGGAAATAGTCGAGCAGCCGCTCGGTGGTCGGCTCCGACCACCAGAGCCGCGCCAGGCGGTCGGCCTCCGGCCGGCGGAAGATCTCGACCAGCGGGATGCGCTCGCGCAGCGCGGTGACGGCATCGTGCGATTGCAGGTAGTCCCGCACGCCCATGGCGTCCTCGGAGGCCGGGCGGAAGCCGGCGCTCGCGATCATCTCCGCCATGCCGCCGCCACCGCCGCCGGAGCGGCCGCGGACCAGGAAGCGGGCCTCCGATTCGTATTGCGGCGCGGCGATGCCATAGAGGTAGAGCGCGGCCAGCAGCGTCGGCAGCAGCACCGTGACCTTGAAGGCATTCCGCCGGACGAAGCGGCGAAGCCGGGCGAGCAGGCCCGGCATCGGCACCGGCCCGGACCAGCCGGCCGCATCGCTGGCGGTGTCAGGCAGCCCGGTAGGCGGCGATTGCTTCGTCCAGATTGTCATAGCGGGTCAGCCTACCATCCTGGAGGATCGCTGCGGTCTTGCAGAAGGCCCGCACGGTTTCGGGTTGGTGTGAGACGAGCAGCAGCGCGCTGCGCGCGTTGAGGTCGGCGAGCGCGGCGCGCGCCCGCTCGGCGAAGCGGCTGTCGCCGACCGCGATCGCCTCATCGACCAGGTAGCAGTCGAAATGGACGGCGAGGGAGAGCGAGAAGCCGAGCCGGACGATCATGCCGGAGGAATAGGTCCTGACCGGCATGCGGAAATAATGGCCAAGATCGGCGAAATGCTCGACGAACTCGACCGTCTCCTTGATCGGCTTGTCGTAGATCCGGGCGATGAAGCGGGCATTGTCGGCGCCCGAGATGCTGTAGTGCATGGCGCCGGCGAAGCCGAGCGGCCAGGAGACGCTCATCCGCCGCTCGATGCGGCCGCTGTTCGGGTGCTCGACCCCGGCGATCAGGCGCAGCAGCGTGGTCTTGCCCGCACCGTTGCGGCCGAGGATTCCGATCCTCTCGCCGCGGCCGAAGGTGGCATCGACCCCGCGCAGCACCTCCTTCGGCCCGACATGCGTCGGGTAGCTCTTGTGGACACCCAGCAGGCGGATCATGGCATCAGACCACGAGGTGGCGGCGCGCCTTCCGCAGCGCCGCCATGCCGAGCAGGTGCAGCACCGTGACCCAGCCCAGCACATAAGGAATGTCGTAGAAGGTCGGCACCACCGTGCCATAGAGGCCGTGCCGCACCAGTTCGAAGCAATGGACGGTCGGGATCATCAGCGCCGTCCGCTGCAGGTCGGTCGGCAGCCAGAACACCATGAAGAAGGCGCCGGCCACGCCCATGAAGAGGTAGGTCGCAAGGTGGGTGAGGCGATCAAAGAGTTCCGTGTAGACGCTGCCGGCCGCGATCAGGAGGGCAAGCCCCTGCGCCAGGCCCAGCATCAGGACCATGCCGAGCACCATCAGCCCAAGCTGGTCCGGCCATACGCCAAGCACCGCGCCGAACAGAAGGAGGAAGAGCATCAGCGCGATGCCGACCGCCGCCCCCTCCAGCAGGTGGCGCGCGACCATGATGTCGAGCATGGTGATCTGGCGGTGATAGAGCAGCGACTGGTTGCCGGCGATCCCGTTCGGCGCGCGGTTGATGATGCCGCGGAACAGGTAGAAGGGGATGTAGCCGATCACCCAGAAGACCAGGGGATCGAGCCCGCCCGGCATGCCATGGCCGGAGGCCTTGTGCAGCACGCCGATCGCCCCGCCGAGCATCATCGGCTCGAGGAACAGCCAGAGATAGCCGAGATTGTCGCGGCCGAAGCGCGTGCCCATCTCCCGCAGCATCAGCGCGCCGATCACGCGCGCCTGGATGCGGAAGCAGGTCCACAGGCTCGGCTCGGGCGCGACCTGGTCGTTCACGGGCGGACCGCACCGCTGCCGAGCAGCAGCGGCCGCGCCGCGACCCATTGGCCATCCGCCTGGCAGAGCAGGCTGGCCCGGCCGCCGATGCCCTCGTCCAGCAACACCTCCCGGCACTCGCGGCCACTGGCGGCGGCATAGGCGCGCACCAGCCGGACCTGCACGGTGCGGCCATCCGGCAGCGCCACCATCCCCTGCTGCCCCGGCGCAGCGGTCGCGACGAATCGGCCGAGCGGGTCCTGCGGCGCCGTGGCCAGGGCTGGCAGCACGGCGGCACCCGTCACCGCCGGGTCCCGCCCGGCGCAGGCAGCCAGGACAAACAGCGCACCAAACAGGGCTGCCCGGCCAGAAGTCCTCACGGCAGGACGCCATGAGACGCCCGAGACAAAAATCATGTGTTCGCAGCCTCCGCTGCTTCCTCTACCAAAGTGCGAGTTGGGAGCAACCTATTTCAGGTGAGCGTTAGTGAACCTTCCCGTCCGCCGTATCCCGGATCCCGCAGGCGCATGAGAGGGCCGGCCCATCACGGGGCAACCCGGCCAGTGGCGGTGCGGCCGGACAGTATCCCCGCAAATCTTGACGGTTTCTTCTCCGGCGGAGAGCGCCCGCCTGCGGCGATGCGGGCCACGGAGGGCCTGTTCCGCGCCCCGCGCTTCGGCGCCGCCTGGGCGCCCGTCGCCCTGCTGCTCGCCGATGGGCCGGACCCGGTGGCAGCGGCGATCGCGGTGGGATTGGCCGGCGGCGCCCCCGATGCGGCGGCCCGCGACGAGGCGCGGGCGGTCATGGCGATGCTCCGGTCCGGCCGGGTCGGCGGCGCCCCCGGGCTGCCGGATCCCGGGCCGGCCGGGCTCGGCCTGCCCTCCGGCGCGGCGGTGCTGGTGCTCGACCCCGGCGAGCCCGCCGAAAGCGCGGCGGCGCAGGCGATGCTGGCGACGGCCCGCGTCGCTGCGAAGGGGCGGCGGCTGCTCCTCGCGCTCGATCCGGCGGCGCCGGCCACCGCCCGGCCGGTCCTCCCGGACTCGGCGGGCCAGCGCCTGCCCGGCCGCCTCGCCCCCTGGACGCTGCTCGACCTCGCGGCGGAATGCCATACGCTCTCCGACGAGATGGCGCTGCTGGCCGGGGCCGCAGGCCTGCCTGCCCGGCTGCGGGGCGCCGAGCCCTGGGGCGGCGCCCCGGCGGACATGGCCTTTGCCGCCCTGCTGGCCGCGACCCGCTGGGCCGACCCCTTCCGGGCCAGGCCCTGGACCGCCGCGGAGGGCATCGCGCAGCTCGTGGCATGGCGGCAGGCCGAGGCCATGAATCGCCGGATCGTCGCCTGCACCGGCATGGATGTGTTCAAGCGCGGCGCCATGCAGGCGGCGCTCGCCGGGCATGCCGGTCCGCCACGCATCGTCTTCCGCGGCTCGACCGCGCTGCGGCTCGCGCGCGAACAGGGCGGCGATGTCGCGGTCTGGGCGGCGGTGATGCCGGAGAATCTGCCGGCCCGCGCCGCCGCCACCGGCGTTGGGCTGGTGCAGATCGAGGACGGCTTCATCCGCTCGGCCGGGCTTGGCGTGCATCGGGCGCGCGCGGCCTCCCTCGTCCTGGACGGGGCAGGCATCCATTTCGATCCCTCGACCGAGAGCGCGCTGGAGCGCCTGCTGACACGGACGGCCTTCGACGAGGCGCTGCTGGCGCGCGCCGCCCGGCTGCGGGCCGCCATCACCGCCTCGGGCGTCACCAAATACAACCTGGCGGGCGAGGCGCGCCTGCCGCCCCTGCCCGCCGGCCGCCGTGTCATCCTGGTGCCCGGCCAGGTGGAGGACGATGCCGCGATCCGCCGTGGCGGCGGCCACATCCGGACCAATCTCGGCCTGCTGCGGGCGGTGCGGGCGGAGAACCCGGATGCCGTCATCCTCTTCAAGCCCCACCCCGATGTGGAGGCCGGCATGCGGCGCGGCGCGGTGCCACCGGCAGAGGCGGCGGCGCTGGCCGATCAGGTGCTGCGGGAGGTGCCGATCGGCCCACTCTATGCCGTGGCGCAGGAGGTGCACTGCATGTCGAGCCTCTCGGGCTTCGAGGCGCTGCTGCGGGGCCTCCGCGTCGTCACCTGGGGCAAGCCCTTCTATGCCGGCTGGGGCCTGACCGAGGACCGCGACCCGCCGCCGCGCCGCGGCCGGCGCCTCACCCTCGACGAGCTGGTCGCGGGCGCGCTGATCCTGCATCTCCGCTGCCGCGACCCGGTGACCGGGCTGCCCTGCCCGCCGGAGGTGCTCGTGGAACGGCTGGCCGGGGGAGGGACCGCGCCGCCGGCCCCGCCGCGCAGCCCGGCGGCGCTGCGTGCCTTCATCGCGCGCTGTTCGCGCCGTCTCGCGGCCTGGGGCGCCTCGCGGTAGGACCCGCTCTCGAAAGGCCACGGCCGGCTATGGCGGATTGCATTCAGGACGGAACGCCCCTCCGCTGCAGGACATGGTTTGCGGATCCCTCCCGGTCCCGCGCATGCGGGCCCGGGAGGGATCCGCTCCGCAGCGGATTGCGTCCCTACCTGAACGCAATCCGCTGCAGCTCTTTGTCTTTCGAGTAGAGTCACGCCTCCGGGCATTCACGCCCGTCCGCCATCCGCCCTAGATCTGCGGCATCATCTCCCGCCAGGGTGCCGCGCGCTCATAGGCGGCCGCGGCGCGGAAGATCAGCGCCTCGCTGAAGGACGGCCCGACCAGCTGCATGCCGAGCGGCAGCCCCGCCGCCCTGCTCAGCCCGCACATCACCGAGATCGCCGGGTGGCCGGTGACGTTGAAGGGCGTGCGGGCCTGGCGGGGATAGGTGCGCTCCACCTCCGGCTCGTCGTCGATCAGGCTGGCCGGGTCCATGGAACTGGCGCAGAGCAGCAGGTCCACCTCGGCGAAGGCCGCCTCCACCGCCGCGACGAGCTGCCGCCGGCGGCGCTGCGCCTGCACGTAATCGGCGCCGGTGATGAACATGCCCGGCAGCAGCCGGCGCCGGGTGACGGCGGCATAGTCGCCCGGCCGCTCGCGCAGCCAGGCCTCGTGCACCGAGGCGGCCTCCGGCAGCATGATGGCGCGGTTGACGGCGGCGAACTCGCCCAGCGGCGGCAGGGTGACATCGAGCAGCGTCGCGCCCTCCACCGCCAGCAGGGCGGCGGCGGCATCGAGCGCGGCGGCCACCTCCGGCGTCGCCGGCATGTCGCGCTCATGGAAGTGCCGGACATAGCCGATGCGCAGGCCGCGCGCGCCGCGATGCAGGTCCCGCGTGTAGTCCTCGGCCGGGCGGGCGGCGCTGCCCGGGTCCCCCGGGTCGTGCCCGGCCATGGCGTTCAGCAGCAGGGCGTTGTCCCGCACCGTCCGGGTCATCGGACCGACATGGTCCAGGGTGAAGGAGAGCGGGAAGACCCCGCGGCGGGAGACGAGACCATAGGTCGGCTTCAGCCCGACCAGCCCGCAATGGCTGGCGGGGTGCCGGACCGAGCCGCCGGTATCGGTGCCGAGCGCCGCCGGCAGCATGCCCGCCGCGACCGCGCTGCCGGAGCCGGAGGAGGAACCGCCGGGATGGTGCGCGGTGTTCCAGGGGTTGCGCGCCGGCGGGAAGGGCAGGTCGAAGGCCGGGCCGCCGATGGCGAATTCATGCGTCGCCAGCTTCGCGGGGAAGACCGCCCCGGCCTCCCGCAGCCGCGCCACCACGGCGGCATCGGCCGTCGCCATGCGGTCGATCTGCAGCTTCGAATGGCAGGTCGTGGGATGGCCGGCGAGGTCAATGATATCCTTGAGCCCGACCGGGATGCCGTGCAGCGGGCCGCGCGGGCCACCGGCCGAGATCTCCGTCTCGGCCGCGCGGGCATCGGCCATCGCCTCCTCCGCTGCCAGGCGGATGACGGCGTTGAGCCGCGGATCGAGCACCGCGATGCGGGAGAGGCAGTCCTGCAACAGCTCGACCGGGGAGAGGCGACGGGCAGCGATCAGCGCCGCGGCTTCGGCCAGCGGCAGGAGGTGCGGGGCGGTCACCGCCCGGGCTCCGGCGCGCGATGGGCGGGCAGCGGCTCGGCGGCCGGATCGGCGGGGCGGGCGAAGCCGGTGCGCAGCCGGGCGGCGGCGGCGATCGCCTCCTCCACATCGGCGCGGTGGTCGGCCCAGGCCCGCTGCAGGCCGGCGGCTTCGGCGAGGGCGGCGGCGGTGCCGGCGCCCTGGCTGGCGGGGTCGGGCATCGGTCTCGTGCTTCCCTGCTGTGGCGGTCGAGGGGGGATGCTGGCGCAAAACGCCAGGGCGAGGAACCCCAGGGCGGGCCTGTCGTTGCCTCTCCGGCGGAAGCGACCTGGCGCAGAGTGGGTCAGACCCGTCTCGCGGGCCGGCCCCGCACTCCGCCGCGCGGCGTCTCGCCGCGTCCGGGGCGGCGACGCCCCGTCACCAGCACAGGGAGATTCCAGAGATGCGGCTTTCCGGTATCGTCGCGGCCGCCGCCGCGGTCACGCTGGCCTTCGCCACCTTCCCGGCCGACGCGGCCTCCGAGCGGCAGCACAGGGGAGCATCGATGCAGCGGGGGGCATCGCCCTCCGACAACATGGCCGATGAGCTGAACGCCCAGAGCCTGCGGCGCGCCCAGTCCGGCGCCGAGGCCTCGGGCATGGATATGCAGGGCTCCGGCATGGGCATGCAGGGCTCCGGCATGGGCATGCATGGTGGCAGCACGGGCATGCAGGGCTCCGGCATGGGCGGCTCCATGTCCTCCACCCCGATGCGCTGACGGACGCGGCCACACCGGCCCGCCCGGCCGGTGTGGCCAGTTCCGGCCGGCGCCGATCTGCTCTATGGCTGCCGGCCATGTCCGAGAAAGCCCCCGCCCCGGAGGCAGCGCGCCTCCCCCTCACCGGCCTCCGCGTCATCGAGCTCGGCCACTACATCGCCGCGCCCTTCGCCACGCGGCTGCTGGCGGATCTCGGCGCCGAGGTGATCAAGGTGGAGCCGCCGGAGGGCGACCCGGTCCGCGGCTGGGGCTCGGCAGTCAACGGCAACGCCGTCTGGTTCAGCGTGCATGGCCGGAACAAGCTCTCGGTCACGCTCGACCTGAAGAGCGCCGAGGGGAAGGCGAAGGTCCGGCAGCTCGTCGGCCGTGCGGATGCGCTGGTCGAGAATTTCCGCCCCGGCCAGCTCGAGCGCTACGGGCTCGGCCCCGCCGACCTCCATGCCGTCAACCCGCGCCTCGTCATCGCCCGCGTCAGCGGCTACGGCCAGGACGGCCCCTATCGCGACAAGCCGGCCTTCGGCGCGATCGGGGAGGCGATGGGCGGCCTCCGGCACCTCACCGCCAATCCCGGCCAGACCGAGCTGCCGCCGCCGCGCTGCGGCGTCTCCATCAGCGACGACCTGGCCGGCATGTATGCCGCCATGGGCCTGGTCGCGGCCTGCTGGCAGGTGAAGGGCGACCCGCAGGCGTTGGGCCGCGTGATCGACGTGGACCTCGTCAGCAGCGTCTTCTCTTTGATGGAGGGCATGCTGCCGGAATACGGGCTGTTCGGCTGGGTGCGGCAGCCGCAGGGGGCGGCCATCAAGACCGCGGCGCCGACCAACACCTACCCCTGCGCCGACGGCAAGTGGCTCTGCATCGCCGGCAATTCCGACCTGATCTTCAAGCGGCTGATGGCGGCGATCGGGAAGTCGGGGATGGCGGCCGAGCCGCGCTTCGCCAACAACGCGCTGCGCTGCGAGAACGTCGCTGAGCTGGACGCCGTGATCGCCGCCTGGACCCGCACCCTGCCGGCGGCCGAGGCGGAGGCGATCCTGGAGAAGGCCGAGGTGCCCTGCTCGCGCCTCTATGACATGCGCGACTGCGCCGAGGATCCGCATTTCCGCGCGCGGGAGCTGGTGATGCAGGTGGAGGACCCGCTGATCGGGCCCATCCTGCACCCGGCCGCCCCCTTCCGCTTCGACGGCGTCAGCCCGCGCGAGATGGTGCGCTGGACCGGCCCCGCCGCCGGGGCGCACAACGAGCAGGTATTCCGGATGCTGGAGGAGGAGGCGAAGCCATGACCGAACGGGTGGAACTCTCGGAGGTCGCGCCGCGCGACGGCTTGCAGTCCATCGGCCCCTTCGTGCCGACCGAGACCAAGATCGCCCTGGTCCGCGCCAGCTACGAGGCCGGCCTCCGGCGCATGGAGGTGGGCAGCTTCGTCTCCCCCCGCGCCGTGCCGCAGATGGCCGATACGGGCGAAGTGCTGAAGGCGGCGAAGCAGCTCGAGGGGCTGGAGAGCACCGTGCTCGTCCCCAACCGCAAGGGCTTCGAGGCGGCGATCAATGCCGGGGCCGACCGGCTCGGTCTCTTCATGAGCGTGACCGAGGCCCACAACAAGGCGAACCTCAACCGGACCCGCGAGGAGAGCTTCGCCGACCTCGCCGCGATCGTCCGGGACACCCCGAAGGGCACGCTGATCCGCTTCAACCTCTCCTGCACCTTCCACTGCCCCTTCGAGGGCGTGGTGCCGGAGCGGGACGCGCTCGACTTCATCGAGCGGGTGGTGGCGCTGGATCCGGAGATGGAGGTCGCGCTGGCCGACACCACCGGCAATGCCAGCCCGGACCAGGTGCGGCGGGTCTTCGAGCATGCGCACAGGGCCTGGGGCAAGCGTTTCGCCTTCCATGGCCATGACACCTACGGCATGGGCGTCGCCAATGTGGCGGCGGCCTGGGAGGCCGGCTGCCGCATCTTCGACGCCGCCTCGGGCGGCATCGGCGGCTGCCCCTTCGCGCCCGGCGCCACCGGCAATGTGGCGATGGAGGACGTGGTCTGGCTGTTCCGCCGCATGGGCGTCGAGACGGGGGTCGACTGGGCGAAGCTGCTGGTGGCGGCGGACCTGGCCGCCGCCGTGCCGGGCGCGACGCCGGGCGGCGCCATGCGTCGGGTGCCGGCGGCGCGGCTGGCGGCCTGAGGCGCCGTCGGGCGGGTCCTCTGCGGCCCGCCCGATGATGGCCCCGATCCGAGGCCGCGCCTCATCCGGGTCCGGGAGGCGCGGGCCGCAAGGGCGGGGGCCATGACACCCTGGCGCATGGCGCGTGGCCGGCGCGAAGCCCTGGTCCCTCCGCCCTGCGCCGCGATTCAAGCCTGGCAAAGATCGCGGACGGGCGTGGACGCCGTCAGCGGTAGCTGCCCGGCCTGGAGTCCCGGATGGCCTGCGGCCGGCATCGGTCTCCGCCCGCGGCCAGCCTGCAGGCGCCGAAAGGCCCGGGGCCGACCGGACCTTACCACACCGTCAGGACGGTGATCGCCAGGCCGGCCCAGAGTGCCGAGGACATCATCGCGGCCAGCGTGATGCCGCGCGCCGCATCCAGCGGCCCCTCATCCAGGTCGAATTCCAGCCCGCCCGTCACGCGCATCATAGCCCTGTCTCCGTCACCCGCCTCAGACGCCGTCCCTGGCGTCGAGTTTCGCACGGCGACAGGTCCGGGTGCGTTTAACCCGCATGAGTTGAGGCAATCGTGAATCCCGCCCGGCCGGGCGGCAGGCCTCCCGGCGCCGGCACGGCCTGCGCCGCCACAATCCGGCCGCAACCGCGTCGCAATCCGGCACTGTCCATGGGGCAGAAGAGGTCTGTCCGGAAGTGCACCAGCCGCCTTGGGCGGCTTTGCTCCCGGAGAGTTGATAATCTGGCGCGTGCCCTGCCTGGGCACGCGGCTCCTGGAAGGGTCTGGCCGCCATGCTCGGCGTAGAGGTCTACCGGTCGATGGCATCCGAGGTCACCGTCCCCGCCTTGGCGGGCCATGGCAGCGCGCCGCGGCGGGAGAACGGGATCCCCCTGCGCCGTCCCGGCCTGCAGCCCGCGCTCAAGCGCGCCATGGACATCCTCGCCGCCGGGAGCCTGCTGCTGCTCTGCGCCCCGGTCTTCGCGCTGCTCGCCCTGCTCATCCGAGCCGATGGCGGCCCGGTCCTCTACGCGCATGAGCGGGTGGGCCGCGGCGGCCGGCGCTTCGGCTGCCTGAAATTCCGTTCCATGGTCACCGATTCGCAGGTCCGGCTCGCCGCCCTGCTGGCGGCCGATCCGGCAGCCCGGGCCGAGTGGGAGGCGACCCGCAAGCTCAAGGACGACCCGCGCGTCACCCGCATCGGCCGCCTGCTGCGCGCCACCAGCCTGGATGAGTTGCCCCAGCTCATCAACGTGCTGCGCGGGGAGATGAGCCTGGTCGGCCCGCGCCCGGTCGTCGCGGCCGAGCTGGCCGAGCATTACGGCGCCGCCGCCGAGCACTACCTCTCGGTCCGCCCCGGCATCACCGGCCTCTGGCAGATCAGCGGCCGCAGCGACACCAGCTATGCCCAGCGGGTGGCGCTCGACACGCAGTATGCGGCGAACCCCTCGATCCGGGCCGACCTCAGCATCCTGCTGCGGACGCCGCTGGTCGTCCTGTTGCGCCGCGGCGCCTATTGAATGCGGTGCGCGGGGGTGCCATCCCCCGCGCCCGGGCCGCTCGGCCCTCTCCGAAAAGGGTTCCATGGACCACCCCGAATCCCGCACCCGGGCGCGCATGATGGTCGCCGGGGTTGCCTGGAATGCCGCGGGTCGCGGCCTTCCGCTCCTCCTCGCCCTCCTCCTCACCCCCATCCTGGTCCATCAACTCGGCGTTGAGCGCTGGGGGCTCTTCACCCTCGCCCTGGCCCTGGTCGGTGTCTTCAGCGTGTTCGATTTCGGCGTCGGCCAGGCCCTGACCCGCGCCCTGTCCGAGCGCATCGGCGCCGGACGGGGAGAGGAGGCAGCCGGCTTGGTCGGTGCGGCGCTCACGGCGCTCGGCGGCCTCAGCCTGGTGATGGCGGTTCTGCTCTGGTTCGGCGTGCCGCATCTGGTGCAGCGCCTGCTGAACGTGCCGGCCGAGTTGCAGCCGCAGGCGATCGCGGGCATGCGCGTGCTGGCCGTGGCGGCGCCGCTGGTGGTGCTGAACGCCGCGCTCTGGGGCGTGCTGGCGGCCTATCAGCGCTTCCGGGAGGCCAATCTGGTCACCATCCCGGTCAACATCTTCTACTATCTCGGCCCCGTCCTGGTCCTGCTGGTCTGGGACGACCTGATGGGCGTGATGCTGGCCCTCGTCGCGGTGCGGCTGGCCAATACCCTCTCCTACGTCCTGCTGCTGCGTCGGCTCATGCGCCAGGTGCTCGGCACGCGGCTGCGCCTCCTCCTGGTCCTGCCGCTGCTTCGGATGGGCGGGTGGATGAGCTTTTCCGGCGTGCTGACCCAGGCGCTGCTCTATGCCGACCGCTTCCTGATCGGGGCCCTGCTCTCGCTCGCCGCCGTCGCGTATTACGCCACGCCGCTCGACCTGGTGATCCGGGTCTGGATGGTGCCGGTCGCCGTGGCGCAGACCCTGTTCCCGGCCTTCGCCTCCGCCTATGCCACCCTCCCGCGCCAGACGACGGCGCTGCTCCGCCGCGGCGCGCTCATGGTGATGGGCCTCGTCCTGCCGGTCGCGCTGGTGCTGGCGGGCGGCGGGCAGCAGATCCTGGCGCTCTGGCTCGGCCCGGATTTCGCCGCGGGCGGCGGCCTGGTGCTCCGCATCCTTGGCGTCGGCATCTTCTTCTCCTGCCTCGCCTTCGTGCCGAGTGCGCTGGTGGATGCCATGGGCCGGCCGGACGCGACGGCGCGCTTCGCCCTCGCCCAGGCCGTGGTCTACCTGCCACTCGCCGCCCTGCTGCTGCTCTGGCAGGGGATCGAGGGCGCCGCGGTCGCCTGGGCGCTCCGCTGCGCCGTGGACTGCCTGGGCAAGCTCTGGCTGGCCGCCCGGCTCTACCCTGCGGCGGCGGACGCGGTTCGCCGGCTGCTGCCGGTACTGGCTGCCGCCGGCTTCGGCCTCGCCCTGCTGCCGGGCATGGCCAGCCTGCCCCTCATGCTGACCACCGGTCTGCTCGTCCTGCTGGCCTTCGCGGTGCTGGCGCTCCGCTCGCTCGACCCGGCGGAGCGGAGCCAGCTGCGCGGCCTGCTGCGCCGCCCGACCGGGTTCCTGCGCGCCGAGAGCCGGTCCTGATGCCCATTGCGATCAATGGCCGCTTCCTGGCCCAGCGCGTGACCGGGGTGCAGCGCTTCGCCACCGAGATCGCGCGCGCGCTGGACGCCATGGCGGCCGAGTTCCGCCTGCCCGATGCCCGGCTGCTGCGCCCGGCTGGCGGCGGCCCCTCCCCCTTCGGCAACCTGCGGGAGGAAGCCTCCTCCCTCCTCCGTGGCCAGGCCTGGGAACAGGCGGAACTGCCGCTCCGCGCCCGCGGCTGCCTGTTGCTGAACCTCGGCAACACCGCCCCGCTCGCCATGGGGCCGAACCAAGCCGTGGTGATCCACGATGCCGGCGTCTTCGACACGCCGGAGAGCTATTCCGGCGCCTTCCGCGCCTGGTACCGGGCACTGCACCTGGCCCTGCCGCGGGTCGGGGCGCGCATCGTCACCGTCTCCGAATTCTCTCGCGGCCGGATCGCCCACCATCTCCGCATCGACCCGGCCCGCATCGGCGTCATGCCGGAAGGGGCGGAGCACATCCTGCGCGCGCCGGCCGAGGACGCCGTGCTGGCGCGGCACGGCCTTGCCCGCCACGGCTATGCGCTGGTCGTCGGCAATCCGGCGGCGCACAAGAACGTCGCCGCCCTGAAGGAGTGTGCCGGGCTGCTGGCCCGGCACGGCCATGTCCTGGCGATTGCCGGCGCCGCCGATCCGGCGGTGTTCCGCCAGGGAGGAGGCACGACCGGCGAGGCGGTGGTGGCGCTCGGCCGGGTCAGCGATGCCGAGCTGCGCGCGCTCTATGAGAATGCCCTCTGCCTGTTGTTCCCGTCTCGCTACGAGGGTTTCGGGCTGCCGCCCCTGGAGGCGATGGCCTGTGGCTGCCCGGTGATCGCCGCGGCCTCCGGCGCCGTGCCGGAGGTCTGTGGGGACGCCGCGCTGTGGTTCGACCATGACGGCGCGCGCCGCCTGCCGGCCATGCTCACCCGATTGCTCGAGGAGGACGGCCTGTACGACGATCTGCGCGCCCGGGGCCTCGGACGCGCCGCCCTGTTCACCTGGCGCGGCGCCGCGGAGCGCCTGCTCGCCCTGCTGCCGGAGGAGCACGGCGCGTGAAGGTCGCCATCGTGCATGAATGGCTCGAGAGCTATGCCGGCTCCGAGCGTGTGGTGGAGCAGATGCTGCTGCTCTGGCCGCAGGCCGATCTCTTCGTGGTCTGCGATGTCCTGCCCGAGGGCGAGCGCGGCTTCCTCAAGGGCCGGCCGGTGCGGACCAGCTTCATCCAGAAGCTGCCCTTTGCGCGGAAGCATTTCCGCAAATACCTCTCGCTGATGCCCATCGCGGTCGAGCAGTTCGATCTCTCCGGCTATGACCTGGTGCTCTCCTCCAACCATGCCGTCGCCAAGGGCGTGATCACCGGGCCGGGGCAGCTGCATGTCAGCTACGTCCACAGCCCGATGCGCTATGCCTGGGACCTGCAGCACCAGTATCTGCGCCAGGCCGGGCTGGAGCGCGGGCCGATGTCGCTCTACACGCGCTGGCTGCTGCACAGGATGCGGCTCTGGGACCGTTCCACCGCCTCCCGCGTCGACTCGGTGGTCGCCAACAGCCGCTACATCGCGGAGCGCATCGAGAAGGTCTGGCGCTGCCCCTCGACCGTGATCCACCCGCCGGTGGATGTGGAACGCTTCACGCTGGGCGAGGCGCGGGAGGACCATTACCTGATCGCCGCCCGCATGGTGCCCTACAAGCGGGTGGAGCTGGTGGTGGAGGCCTTCCGCGGCATGCCCGACAGGCGCCTGGTGGTCTGCGGCGACGGGCCCGGTGCGGCGCTGGTCCGCGCGGCGGCGGCCGGCGCGCCGAATATCGAGCTGCGCGGCCGCGTGGCGCAGGCCGAGCTGGTGCGGCTGACCCGCACGGCGCGCGCCTTCGTCTATGCTGCGGAGGAGGATTTCGGCATCGGCATGGTGGAGGCGCAGGCCTGCGGCACGCCGCTGATCGCCTTCGGCCGCGGCGGGGCACGGGACATCGTGCGGCCCGAGACGGGCATCCTCTTCCCGGAGCAGAGCGTTGGCGCCATCACTGCGGCGGTCCAGCGCTTCGAGGCCGTCGCCGCCTCCATCCGGCCGGAGGCCTGCCGGGAGAATGCGCTGCGCTTCTCGATCGCCGCCTTTCGCGAACGCTTCCATGCCCATGTCGAAGGGCTGCTGGCGGAGCGCGCGGCGGCATGAAGGTCAGCCTGGTGGTCGCGACGCGCGGCCGCGACCGCGAACTCGGTGAGCTGTTCGAGAGCCTGGCGGCGCAGGGCCAGGACGGGCTCGAGGTCATCGTCGTCGACCAGAACGCCGATGACCGGCTGGCGCCCGTCATGGAGGCCTGGCGCGGCCGGCTGCCGCTCTCCTGGCACCGGACGCAGCGGGCGCATGCCAATCACGCACGCAATCTCGGCCTCGCGCTCGCGCGCGGTGACATCGTCGGCTTCCCGGATGACGACTGCACCCTTCCGCCCGGGCTGCTGGCGCGCGTCACCGCAGCATTCGTGGCCGATCCCGAGCTCGCCATCCTCACCGGTCCGGCCGCCTCGCCCGAGGGCGGCCTCGGCTCCGGCCGCTGGCGCGAGGAGGCCGGGCCGATCGACCCGCAGAATGTCTGGACCAGCGTGATCGAGTTCAACCTCTTTCTCCGGCGCAAGGTCGCGCTGGCCATGGGTGGCTTCGACGAGCGGCTCGGTCCCGGCACGCCGCTCGGCTCGACCGAGGGCAATGACCTGGTGCTCCGCGCCATCCGCGCCGGCCATGTCGCGCGCTACGACCCCGATCAGCGGGTGGTGCATCCGGACAAGCGCCTGACGCCGGTGGCGGTGGAGCGGGCCGCGCTCTATGCCCGCGGCATGGGCTTCGTGCTGCGCCGCCACGCCGTGCCCGCCGGGGTCTGGCTGCCCTTCATGATCCGCCCGCTCGGCGGCGTCGCGGTCAGCCTGCTGCGCGGCAACCTGCTGGCGGCGCGCTACTATGCGGCGACGCTGCGCGGAAGGCTGGCCGGCTTCCTCACCCCCGGCGCGGCGGCGGGCCTGCCCCTGCCGGCCCTCCGGGAGGCGAGGGCCTGACCATGCGCATCGCCATCGGCATCGCCACCCGCGGCCGCGCCGCCATCCTGGCCGAGACGCTCGCCGAACTGGAGCGCCAGACCCGCGCGCCCGAGCGGCTGATCGTCTGCCATGTGGCGCCGGAGGATATCGGCCAGCCGCGGCCGGGCGTGGAATACCTCGCCTCCCCCGCCGGCCTGCCGCGGCAGCGCAACGCCATCCTGGATGCCGTCGCGGATTGCGACATCGTCCTGTTCCTCGATGACGACTTCCTGCCGGCGCCCGACTATCTCCGCGTGACCGAGGCGGTCTTCGCGGCGCGGCCCGACTGCGTCGTCACTACCGGCACGGTGCTGGCGGATGGGGCCAACGCCCCGGGCTACTCGCCGGAGGAAGGGCGCGCCATCCTCGCGCAGGACCGCCATGCGGGCGACCCGCTCGAGGTGCAGCCGCATTTCAACGGCTATGGCTGCAACATGGCGGTGCGCATGGGCGTTGTGCGGCGGCATGGCATCCGGGTGGATGAGGCGCTGCCGCTCTATGCCTGGTACGAGGATATCGACTTCACCCGGCTGATCGGCCGGCACGGCGTCATCCTCCGCCTCGCCGGGGCGCGCGGCGTGCATCTCGGCACCAAGCTCGGGCGGACGCCGGGCCGGCGCCTCGGTTACTCGCAGGTGGCGAATTCCGTCTATCTCGCGCGCAAGGGCACCTATCCCTGGTCGCACGCCCTGCCGAGCCTGCTGCGCCATACCTTGAAGAACGCCGCCCTCTCCCCCTGGCCGGAGCCCTGGGCGGACCGCTTCGGGCGCTTCCGCGGCAACCTGCTGGCCTTTGCCGACTGGGCGCGCGGCCGCCTCGCCCCGGGCCGGATCCTGGAGCTCTAGGCCGTGCAGGACCTGCTCTTCGTCGCCTCGAAGGTGCTGTGGTGGCCGCTCCGCCCCGGCACGGCGGCCATCCTGCTCGGGCTGCTCGGCCTCGCCCTGCTCTGGCGCGGCAAGCGCTGGGGCCGCTGGCCGGCACTGGCCGGCCTCGGCTTCTTCGCCCTCATTGCCCTGCTGCCGCTGAATCAGTGGATCCAGTTGCCGCTGGAGGACCGCTTCTCGCGCCCGGCCACGGAGCCCGCCCGTATCGACGGCATCCTGGTGCTGGGTGGCGCGGTGGAGCAGCGGATGACCGAGGCCCGCGGCCTGCCCGCCCTGAACGGCGCGGCCGAGCGCATGACCGAGCCGGTGGCGCTGATCCGCCGCCACCCCGAGGCGCGGCTGGTCTTCACCGGCGGCTCGGCCAGCCTGGCGCCGGGCGCGCTGAGCGAGGCGGATGTGGCGCGCCAGCTCTGGCTGGACCTCGGCGTGCCGGCCGAGCGCATGGTGTTCGAGAACGAGTCCCGCAACACGCACGAGAATGCGGTGAACACCTTCCGGCTGGTGCAGCCCGGGCCGGGCGAGACCTGGCTGCTGATCACCTCCGCCAGCCATATGCCGCGCGCCATGGGCGTGTTCCGCCGGGCGGGCTGGCAGGCCTTGGCTTGGCCGGTGAATTACCGCACCGGTTACAGCGTGGCGACCTGGATGGACACCTCCTTCCCGGTGCGGCTGCAGGAATTCGAATGGGGGTTCCGCGAGTGGGTTGGTCTGACCGCCTACTGGTTGATGGGACGGACGGACGCGCTCTTTCCCGCGCCGTGACCGGGGGGCCGGTTGCGCCGCGGCGGCGGAATCGCGCGTGGGTTTGCGCCGGCCCGGCCGTAGCACGCGGCGAAATCCGATGCCGATCCTCCTTGCCCTTCCCCGCCTGCCGCTGGCCGCCGCCGTGCCGGCGACGGACCGCCCCGCCGGCCTGATGGCGCGCGAGACGGCCAGCGATGCCGACCTCATGCGCTGGTCCGCCGCCGGCGACCGTGCCGCCTTCGCGGTGCTGGTCGAGCGCCATGGCGAGCGCGCGCTGCGCATCGCGCTGCGGGTCCTGGGCGACCCGGCCGAGGCGGAGGAGGTGGCGCAGGAGGCGCTGCTGCGCGCCTGGCAGGCAGCCGGCCGCTTCGACCCGAGCCGTGCCCAGGTCACCACCTGGCTGCACCGCATCGTCCTGAACCTGGCGATCGACCGCACCCGCCGCCGCGCCTCGGCGCCGCAGGCCGGGGAAGCGGCGCTGGCCGCCCTGCCCGATCCCGCCTCCGGCCCGGAAGCCGCCGCCGTCGAGGCCGAGGAGCGCGCCGCGCTGGCCGCCGCCCTGGCGCAATTGCCGGCCCGGCAGCGCGCGGCCATCGCCCTCGCCTATGAGGAGGGGCTGAGCGGCGCCGAGGCTGCCGCCGTCCTCGATGTCTCGGAGCGCGCGCTGGAAGGGCTGCTGCGCCGCGCCCGCCTGATGCTGCGGAGGCTGCTGACGCCATGACCCATGGCAAACTCGCCCGCCTGCTCGACACCCACGGCCCCCGGCCGGAGCGCTGGCCGCCCGCCGACCGCCAGGCCGCCGCCACGCTGCTCGCGGCCTCGGCCGAGGCGCGCGCCATGCTCGCCGAGGCCCGTCGGCTGGAAGACCGGCTGGGTGCCGGGCTGCCGCAGCCGGCACCAGCCTCGGTTGCGCGGCTGAAAGCGGCGGTGGCACGGGAGATTGCCCGGAGCCCCCTGCCCGCCCCGCCCGGCCGCTGGAGCCGGCTGCTGGCGGCGCTGCGTCCCGCCGCCCCGGCCGGCTGGGGCGCGCTCGCCGCCATGGCGTGCTGCGCGCTCTGGCTCGGCCTCGCCGCCTCGCCGTCCCGCGTCGGGGACCCGCTGGCGCCGCTGCAGACGCTGCCGATCGCGGAGGATTCCCTCTGATTCGCTGGCCTTCCCGCCACGCCCTGCTC
This sequence comes from Roseicella aerolata, assembly GCF_020523605.1. GTDB lineage: Bacteria > Pseudomonadota > Alphaproteobacteria > Acetobacterales > Acetobacteraceae > Paracraurococcus > Paracraurococcus aerolatus. Next base: position 47,047 of record NZ_JAJAQI010000036.1, read on the forward strand.
GGCGCCGCCCTCGGCGCCTCGGTGGTGCTGAACCTCGTGCTCGGCGGCCTGCTGCTGACCCGGCCCGCGCCGGTCGAGCCGCGCGGCCGCGGCTTCGACCGGATGGTGGGGCGCATCGAGGCCACCCTGCCGGCGGAGGACCGGCCGAAATTCCGCGCCGTGCTTGAGGCGGAGCGGGAGAGCTATGCCGGGGAGCTGGCCGCCTTCCGCGCCGCCAGCCGCGCGGTGGACGCGGCCATGGCCCGGGAGCCCTTCGACCCCGAGGCGCTGCGCGCGGCGCTCGCCACCTGGTCGGAACGCTGGGCGGCCTTCAGCCTCGCCTTCACCGCGACGATGGTGCAGGCCATGGAGGCGGTCTCGCCCGCCGGCCGGGCGCAGATCGCCGCGGCCCGGCGCGAGGGGCGGCGGTAGCGGCATGGCTCCCGCCCTCGGCCGCCGCGCGGCGCTGCTCAGCGCCGCCGCCCTCCTTCCTGCCTGCGCGCAGTTGACGCCGCCGGCCACGACATCCGGCATCGGCCTGCCTGGCCGGCTCGCCGCCGCCGATCCCGCCAGCCCGCCGGAATGGCCGGCTCCGGACTGGTGGCGCGGCTTCGGCGCGCCTGAGCTGGACACGCTGATGGCCGTCGCCATGGCGGCGAATACCGATATCGCCGCCGCCATCGCCCGGGTGCGGCAGGCCGATGCGCAGCTCCGCATCAATGGCGCGGCGCTGCTGCCGGCCGTCGATCTCGACCTCCAGGCCGCGCGGCAGCAGACCGGCGGCGTGAGCAGCGCGAGCCTCGGCGGCTTGGCCGGCCGGCGCATCCGCGTGACCTCGAGCAACCGTGCCCTGTTGTCGGCCAGCTACGAATTCGATTTCTGGGGCAAGAACCGGGCGGCGGTGGAGGCGGCGGAACGGGTGGCCCTGGCCAACCGCTTCGATGTCGGTACGGTGATGCTCACCACCCAGGCCTCGGTCGCCAATACCTACTTCGCCCTGCTCGGGGCGCAGGAGCGGCTGGCGCTGCAGCGGCAAAACCTGGAGATCGCCCAGCGCGTGCTGCGGGCGATCCGGGAGCGCGTCGCGGTCGGCACCGGCACGGGGCTGGAACTGGCGCAGCAGGAAACGGTGGCGGCGCAGCAGGAGGCGCTGATCCCGCCCCTGGTGCAGGAGGTGGAGACCAACCGCAACTCGCTCGGCACGCTGGTGGCGCGGCCGCCGCAATTTATCGCGGTGGAGGGCGGCGTCTTCAACCGGCTGGTGGTGCCGCCCGTGGCGCCCGGCCTGCCGGCCGAGATGCTGGTGCGCCGGCCCGACGTGCTGAATGCCGAGGCGGTGCTCGCCGCCGCCAATGCCAATATCGTGGTGGCGCGGGCGCAGCTGCTGCCCTCCATCACCCTCACCGCCTCGGGCGGCTACTCCAGCCTGGCGCTGGAGACGCTGACCCGGCCGGAATCGCTGGTCTTCACCCTGGCCGGCGGGCTGGTGCAGCCGATCTTCCGCGGCGGCGCCCTGCGTGGCCAGGTGCGGCTGCGGGAGGCGGAGGCGGAGGAGCTGCTGGCGATCTACCGCTTCGCCATCCTCAACGCCCTGGTGGATACCGAGAACGCCCTGGTCGCGCTGCGCCAGACCACCGAACAGGAGGCGCTGCAGGCCAATGCGGTGCGGATGGCGGAGCGCAGCTATGCCATCAGCGAGGCTCAGCTCCGCGCCGGCACCATCGACCTGATCACCCTGCTCAACACCCAGCAGACCCTGTTTTCGGCCCGCAACACCCTGGCCCAGGCCCGGCTGGCCCGGCTGCAGGCGGCGGTCGGGCTGTTCCGGGCACTCGGCGGCGGTTGGGGCAGCCCGGCCTGACATCCGGCTCGTTCGTGTCTGCCCCGCCGCCAGTGCGGCGCGGCCAAGGCCCACCGGGTCCCCGGCGCCTGAGGATGACATGTGTCAGCATGCCATGGGCCGCGTATGACACGATTCGTCACCCGACCGGCCCATGGGAATTGCGCCGGCCGGGCGTATCTCCACCACTTGTCCCGAAGGCTTCGATCCCTGCCCATGCGCCGCCCGCTCGTGATCCTCCTGTGTCTCGCCCTGCTCGCCGGGGCGGGGGCCGGAGGCTGGTTCTGGTGGCAGCAGCGCTCCGCCGCGGCGCCGCAGGCCGAGGCGGCGGGTCCGGCGGCCGGCGGACGGCCGGGCCGCGGCGCGCCGGTGCCCGTGACCGTTGCCGCCGCGCAGCGCCAGGACCTGCCGATCCGGCTGGAAGCCATCGGCACGGTGCAGGCCTTCAACACCATCACCGTCCGCGCCCAGGTGGACGGGCAACTCATCGAGATCGCCTTCCAGGAAGGCCAGATGGTGAAGCGCGGCGATGTCCTCGCCCGCATCGACCCGCGCAGCTACCAGGCGCAGCTCGACCAGGCGATCGCCAAGAAGGCGCAGGATGAGGCGCTGCTGGCCAATGCCCGGCTGGACTTGCAGCGCTACACCCAGCTCGCCCGGAACGAGGGCGTTTCCCGCCAGCAGCAGGACACCCAGCGCGCCCAGGTTGCGCAGTACGAGGCGCAGGTGGCGGCCGACCAGGCGGCGATCGATGCGGCGCGCACGCAGCTTTCCTTCACCACCATCCGCTCCCCCATCGATGGCCGCCTCGGCCTCCGGCTGGTCGACCAGGGCAACATCGTCCGCGCCGGCGACGCGACCGGCATCGTCACCGTTTCCCAGCTTCAGCCGGTCGCGGTGGTCTTCACCCTGCCGCAGCAGGACCTGCCGCGGGTGCAGGATGCGCTGGCGCGCGGCAGCGTCCCGGTGCAGGTGGTGCGCCAGGGCGAGGCGACGCCGCGGGCGGAGGGCGAGCTGATGACCCTCGATAGCGCCGTCGATGCGCAGACCGGCACGATCCGGCTGAAGGCCGCCTTCCCGAACGAGGACCAGCGGCTCTGGCCCGGCGCCTTCGTCAATGTGCGGCTGGAGGTGGACCGGCTGCCGGGCGTCACCACCATCCCGCTGGTCGCGGTGCAGCGCGGGCCGGACGGCGCCTTTGCCTTCGTCGTGACGCCGGAGCGCCGGGTGGAGCAGCGGCCGCTGCGGCTGGGCGCCATCACCGCGACCGATGCCGTGGTGCGCCAGGGCCTTGTGCCGGGCGAGCGGGTGGTGACCTCCGGCGCGCTGCGGCTCACCCCCGATGCGGCGGTGATCCCGCTGGAGGAGGGCGGCCAGCCGAGCACCCCGGCCCCGGGCGAGCGCCGTCTGCGGCCGCGCCAGGCCGCGGATGCCGGCCAATGAGCCCGGCGGCCGATGGCTCGGCCGGCGGGCCGGTGCCGCCCCCCTCCTCGCGCTTCCGCGGCGTCTCGGCCCCCTTCATCGCGCGGCCCATCGCCACGCTGCTGCTGGCCGTCGCCGTGCTGCTCAGCGGGCTGTACGGCTATGCCCGCCTGCCGGTCTCCGCCCTGCCGGAGGTGGACTTCCCGACCATCGAGGTGACGACGACGCTGCCCGGCGCCTCGCCGGAGACGGTGGCGCTGCTGGTCACCGCCTCGCTCGAGCGGCAATTGGCGCAGATCGCCGGTCTCACCGACATCGTCTCCACCAGTGGACCCGGCACCTCCCGCATCACCCTGCAGTTCAACCTCGGGCGGGACATCGACGACGCGGCACAGGACGTGCAGGCGGCGATCAATGCAGCGCGCGGGACGCTGCCGGCCAACCTGCCCTACCCGCCGACCTATGCGAAGGTGAACCCGGCCGACCCGCCGATCATCACCTTCGCGCTCACCAGCGAGACACTGCCGATCTGGCGCCTGTCGGACGCCGCGGACACGCTGCTGGCGCAACGGCTTTCCCAGGTCAGCGGCGTCGGCCGCGTGCTGGTGCAGGGCAGCATGCGCCCGGCGGTGCGGGTGCAGGCGGACCCGGTGCGCCTCGCGGCCTATGGCCTCTCGCTGGAGGATGTCCGCACCGCCATTGCGGCGGGCAATGTCAACACGCCGAAGGGCGTGGTGGACGGGCCGCGCCAGGCCGCGGCCATCATGGCCAACGACCAGCTCCGCTCGCCCGAGGATTTTTCCCGGCTGATCGTCACCTGGCGCAACGGCGCGCCGGTGCGCCTCAGCGACGTGGCCGATGCGGTGCAGGAGCTGGAGAACACGCTGAACGGCGCCTGGCACAACGGCCAGCCCGCGGTGCTGATCGATGTGCAGCGCCAGCCCGGCGCCAATATCGTCGCGACCGTCGCGCAGGTGCGCCAGCAGCTCGACCGGCTGCAGCGGGCGCTGCCGCAGGGGATGACGCTCTCGATCGTCGCCGACCGGACCGAGACCATCCGCGCCTCGGTTCGTGACGTGCAGTTCACCTTGGCGCTGGCGGTGGTGCTGGTGGTGGCGGTGATCTTCGTCTTCCTCCGCAGCGCCCGCGCCACGCTCATCCCCGGCGTCGCCCTGCCGCTCTCGATCATCGGCACCTTCGGCGTGATGGCGCTCTGCGGCTTCTCGCTCGACAACCTCTCGCTGATGGCGCTGACCATCGCCACCGGCTTCGTGGTGGACGACGTCATCGTCATGATCGAGAACATCGTCCGGCTGATCGAGGAGGGGAAGCGGCCGCTGCAGGCGGCCTATGAGGGCGCGGCGCAGATCGGCTTCACGGTGGTCTCGCTGACCCTCTCGCTGGTCGCGGTCTTCATCCCGCTGCTCTTCATGCCGGGCGTGGTCGGGCGGCTGTTCCAGGAATTCGCCCTGGTCATGACCATCTGCGTCACCGTCTCGATGTTCGTCTCCCTCACGCTGACGCCGATGATGTGCGGACGCCTGCTGCGCCCGGCGGCGGCGCAGCGCCCCGGCCGCCTCTCCCGCCTGACGGAGCGCGCGCTGGACGGCCTGCGGGACGCCTATGGCCGCAGCCTCGCCTGGGCCCTCCGGCGGGAGGGGCTGATGCTGCTGGTCGCGGGGCTGACGCTGGCCGGCACCGTCGCGCTCTATGTCGTCATGCCGAAGGGCTTCCTGCCCACCCAGGATACCGGCCTGATCGTCGCCACGGTGGAGGGGCCCGAGGATGCCTCCTTCACCCGCATGACCGGGCTGCAACGGGCGGTGGCGGAGGCGATCCGGGCGGATCCGGACGTCGTCGCCGTCACCTCCGTGGTCGGCGCGGGCGTAGTGAACCCGGCGCCGAATACCGGCCGGATCACCGCGGTGCTGCGGCCGCGGGAGGCGCGGGCGGACCATGCGGCGGCCATCATCGCCCGGCTGCAGCCGCGGCTGGATGCGATGCCGGGCGTCACCGTCCACATGCAGCCGGTGCAGGACATCCAGATCGGCGCCCGCCCCGGCAGCACGCCCTACCAGTACACGCTGATGAACCCCGATGCCGGGGAGCTGGCGCGCTGGGCGCCGGTGCTGGAGCGGCGGCTGATGCAGCTGCCCATCCTGCGCGACGTCGCCTCCGACCAGCGCGATGGCGGGCTGCGCCTGACGATCGATGTGGACCGCGACAAGGCCGGGCGGCTCGGCGTCACCATGCAGGCGGTGGACGACACGCTCTACAACGCCTTCGGCCAGCGCCAGGTCAGCACCATCTACACCCAGAGCAACCAGTACCGCGTGGTGCTGGAGGCATCCCCGGCGCTGCGCGACGACCCCGCCATGATCGGCCTGCTGCGCGTGCCCGCGACCGCGGGACAGGCGGCGACGGCGCAGGGCACGCCGGTCTCCTCGCCCGCCGGCACGCCGCAGGTGCCGCTCGCCGAGATCGCCGCCATCGGCCGCGCCGCCGGCCCGCTGACGGTGACGAAGCAGGGACAGTTCCCCGCCGTGACGCTCGGCTTCGACCTCGCCCCCGGGGCCTCGCTCGGCGAGGCCATCAGGGCCATCCACGCGGCGGAGGCGGAGATCGGCCTGCCGGAGACCATCGCCGGCAGTTTCTCGGGCGATGCGGCGGAGTTTCAGCGCTCGCTGCGCGGCGAGCCCTGGCTGATCCTGGCCGCCGTCGTCACCATCTATATCCTGCTCGGGGTGCTGTATGAGAGCCTGATCCACCCGATCACCATCCTCTCCACCCTGCCCTCCGCCGGCATCGGCGCGCTGCTGGCCCTGCTGCTCTTCGGGCTCGACCTCTCCGTGGTCGGGCTCATCGGCATCGTGCTGCTGATGGGCATCGTGAAGAAGAACGCCATCCTGATGATCGACTTCGCGCTGGAGGCGCAGCGCGACCATGGCCGCACGCCGCGCGAGGCGATCGAGGAAGCCTGCCTGCTGCGCTTCCGCCCCATCATGATGACGACGCTGGCGGCGCTGCTCGGCGCCCTGCCGCTGGTGCTCGAGAGCGGCACGGGCTCCGAGCTTCGCCTGCCGCTCGGCGTCTCGGTCGTCGGCGGCCTGCTGCTGAGCCAGGTGATCACCCTCTACACCACGCCGGTGATCTATCTGGGGCTGGAGCGCCTGCGGGCGCGGGCGCAGCGCCTCGTGCGGCGGCGCGCCCCGGTCGCGGCGGAATGATGGCCCGCCGCCACGCGCGACCCATGCAGCCGGCAAAGCCGGCCGAGCACCCGAACGGGTGCCGCGGCCGGTGCGCAGCCGGGCCGCGCTTGGGCGCGGCGCCGGCGATCGGGGCCGCGGCGATGCGGCAGCATCCCCGCGGGACATGACAGGCATGTCCATCAGCACGCCCTTCATCCTGCGGCCGATCGCAACCGCGCTGCTCGCGCTCGGCGTCGCGCTGACGGGCATCGTGGCCTATTTCGCCCTGCCGATCGCCCCCCTGCCGCGGACCGATATCCCGACCATCTTCGTCGGCGGCGGGCTGCCCGGCGCCGATCCGGAGACCACGGCGGCCTCCGTCGTGGGGCCGCTGGAGCGGCGGCTCGGCGCCATCTCGGGCGTCACCGAGATGACGTCCTACTCGGCGCTCGGGGCCTATTTCATCGTCCTGCAATTCGATCTCGCGCGGAAGATCGACGACGCGGCGCGCGACGTGCAGGCTGCGGTCAATGCGGCCGGCAGCGACCTGCCCCCCCTGCCCACCCCCCCCTATATCCGCCGCGTCAACCCGGGCGACGCGCCGGTCCTGATCATGGCGATGACCTCCGACACGGTCTCGCCCGGCACCGTCTATGACGCTGCGGACAGCGTGGTGGCGACGCGCATCGCCCAGGTGCCGGGGGTTTCGCAGGTGCAGATCCAGGGCGCCGAGCAGCCCGCCATCCGCATCGCCATCGACCCGGCCGCGGCCAGGGCCGCCGGCGTCAGCATGGAGGGCGTCCGCCAGGCGATCAGCCAGGCGAACGTGACCCAGGCGACCGGGCTGGTGGATGGCCGGGACCAGATGGCGGCCGTCGCGGTGAATGACCGCCTGACGACGCCGGAGGAGTTCGGCCGGATCATCCTCCGGCAGCAGGATGGCGCCATCGTCCGCCTCTCCTCGATCGGCCGGGTGACGCTGGATGCGCGGGACCGCCGCCAGGGCGGCACGGTGGACGGGCAGCCGGCCGTGATGATGACGGTCTTCAAGCAGGCGGACGCCAATGTCATCGAGGTGGTGAACGGCATCCGGGAGCTGATGCCGCAGCTGGAGCGCTGGCTGCCCGCCGGCATCGAGATCCGCACCATCCGCGACCGGACGGAGACGATCCGCGCCAGCGTGCGGGAGGTGCAGCACGCCCTGCTGATCTCCATCGTCCTGGTCGTGCTGGTCGTCGCGCTCTTCCTGCGGCGGACCTCGGCGGTGCTGGCGACCGGCGCGGCGGTGCCGCTCTCGCTGCTCGGCACGCTGGCGGCGATGTGGCTCTGCGGCTACTCGCTCGACAACCTTTCGCTCATGGCGCTGACCATCTCGGTCGGCTTCGTGGTGGACGACGCCATCGTCATGATCGAGAACATGGCGCGGCTGCGGGAGCGCGGGATGCCGCCGCTGCAGGCGGCGATCGAGGGTGCGCGGCAGATCGGCTTCACCGTCGTCTCCATCACCGTCTCGCTGATCGCGGTCTTCATCCCGCTGCTCTTCATGGGCGGGCTGGTCGGGCGCATGTTCCGGGAATTCTCGGTGGTGCTCGCCATCGCCGTCGCCCTCTCCGGCGTCGTCTCCCTCACCCTCACTCCCATGATGGCCGCCCGGCTGGCGCGGCGGAACCCGCCGCCGCCCGGCCGCCTCGGGCGGGCGGTGGAATGGGTGATGCGCGGCATGACGGACGGCTATCTCTGGAGCCTGCGGCACGTACTGCGCTGGCGCCGGCTGATGCTGATCCCGACTCTCGGCCTGATCGGCATCACGGTCTGGCTCTACACCATCGTGCCGAAGAGCTTCTTCCCGGACCAGGATACCGGCCTGATCATCGCCACCACGCGGGCGGCCTCCGACACCTCCTACCAGGCCATGCTGCAACTGCAGGACCGCGTCGTCTCCGTGTTGCGGCAGGATCCGGCGGTCGCCAGCGTCGCCTCGGCGATCGGCGCCGGCAACGGCAATGCCTCGGTCAGCCAGGGGCGCGTCTTCATCAGCCTCAAGCCGCTGGCGGAGCGGCCGGGCGTCTCCGCCGATGACGTCATCAACCGGCTGCGGCGGCCGCTCGGCACCATTCCCGGCATCCAGACCTTCATGCGGGCGGTGCAGGATATCGGCATCGGCGGGCGGGCCGGCAACGCCTCCATCCAGTTCGTCCTGCTCTCCCCGGACATCGCGGAGTTGCGGACCTGGTCGGAGGTGCTGGTGCGCAGGCTGCGCACCCTGCCGCAGATCCAGGACGTCTCCTCGGACCAGCAGAATGCCGGGCCGGTGGCGCATCTGGTGATCGACCGGGAAGCGGCGGCGCGGCTCGGCGTCAGCGTCGCCGCCATCACCTCGGCGCTCAACAGCTCCTTCTCGCAGCGGCAGGTCTCGGTCATCTATCGCCCGCGCAACCAGTACCGCGTGGTGCTGGAGGTGGACCCGGCGCTGCAGCAGTACCCCGAGCAGGTGGACGATATCTGGCTCTCGGGCGCCGGCGGGGTGCAGGTGCCGCTCTCCTCGCTCGTGACCCTGGAACGCAGCACCGCGCCGCTGTTCATCACCCATCAGGCGCAGTTCCCGGCCTCCACCATCACCTTCAACCTCTCGCCCGGCGTCGCGCTGGGCGAGGCGACGGCGGCGGTGGAACGGGCGGCGCTGGAAGCCGGGCTGCCGGATACGATGCGGACGGAATTCGCCGGCAGCGCGCGCGCCTTCCAGTCCTTCACCAGCGGCCAGCCGCTGCTGATCCTGGCGGCGCTGCTGACCATCTACATCGTGCTCGGCATCCTCTACGAGCACCTGCTGCACCCCATCACCATCCTCTCCACCCTGCCGACCGCCGGCATCGGCGCGCTGCTCGCGCTGCTCCTGACCGACACCTCCTTCAGCGTCATCGCGCTGATCGCGATCATCCTGCTGATGGGCATCGTGAAGAAGAACGCGATCATGATGGTGGACTTCGCCCTGGACCATGAGCGCAACGGCGGTGCCGGCGGGATGGAGGCGATCCTCGAAGCCTGCCGGGAACGCTTCCGGCCGATCCTGATGACGACGCTGGCCGCCGTCTTCGGGGCGGTGCCGCTGGCGCTTTCCACCGGGCCGGGCGCGGAGCTGCGCGAGCCGCTCGGCATCGCCCTCATCGGCGGGCTGCTGCTGGCGCAGGTGCTCACCCTCTACACCACGCCGATCGTCTATCTCGCGCTCGACGGGTTCGGGCGGAAGAAGCGCGCGGCGGTGCCGCAGGCGGTGCCGGCGGAATAGCCAGGGCGGATCGGCTCCGATCCCGGAAGCAATCCGCCGCCGGTCATTGCTTGCAGGGCCGAGTCACGCCAGCCGCGATCCTTCCCATCCCGGCGTCATGGGTGCGATCAGCGCGCGGACATCCGGCAGCGTCTCCAGCGCATCCACCAGGCCGATCACCGCCTCCGCCCCTTCGGGATCCAGCCGCTCGGCGGCATAGGCCCAGCAGCCGCGGAACTTGTCCAGGCACGCCGCGCGGGAGAGCGGGTGCGCCGGGCTCGCCAGCATCCCCTCCACCCGGTGCGTCAGGATGCGGCCGTCATGCAGCCGTACCTCCACATGCTGCGGCAGCAGTGCGTTGGGATTCGGGTCCTCGACGCGCGTCACGCGCACGCGGCGCGCCAACTCGTAGGTCGCGGGGTCGGAGAGCGCCGCGCCGCGGAAATGTGCCAGCTCGATGCGGCCATGCTGCAGCAGCTTGGCCAGCACGAAGGGCAGGCAGAGCCGCGCATAGGCCGGCGCCGGGTCGGGCAATGCCGGGCGGTTGACGAGCTGGTTGATCAGCGGCGGGGCGGCGATGGTGATGCCGTCCACATCCCCGGCGCCGAAGCCATGGGCCGCCTGCAGTGCCATCACCGCCTCCACGCCGCCATGGGTGGCGCGGCCGCTCGGGAAAGGCTTGTGGCTCAGCTCGGTCATCCGCCAGGCCCTGCCCAGCGCTGCCAGCACCTCCCCACAGTCCCAGGCCCCTTCGAAGAGCGGCAGGTAGCCGAAGCGGCCTTCCAGGGGCGCGTCGAGGCCAGGGAAGCCGGCCGCCGCCAGGTCGCAGCTCTGGATGGCGGCGCGGGCATTGAAGCCGATCTGCAGCGGCAGCAGCGGGTTGCCCTCGCTATGCGCCTGCATGGTGCCACTGGCCTGGCCGAGTTGCATCCCGAGCGCCGTCAGGGTCCGCGCCGCGTCATGGCCGCGCAGCCGGGCAAGCCCGGCCGCCGCGCCGAAGCCGCCCGAACTCGCCGGGCGGAAGAAGCGCCAGCCCTGCCGCGCCGCGAGGCCGAGGCTGCACGCCACATCCACGCCGGCGACCACCGCGGTGATCAGCTCCCGGCCCGAAACGCCGCCCCGCAGCTCCGCCTCGGCCAGCAGCACCGGCAACAGCGTCGCCATGGCGTGCAGCACGGCGCCCTCATGCAGGCTGTCGAATTCCTGGCAATGGACCTGGAAGGCATTGACCAGCGCCGCCGCGCCGGGGCCGAGGCGGGCGCGGGTGCCCCAGACCGAGGCGCCCTCCCCCTCCCCCCAGCCGCGCGCGGTGGCCAGCAGCGGCGCCGCCTCCGGCACGCTGCCGCCGGCAATCCCGACACCGAGCGTGTCCAGGATGAAGATCTTGGCCTTCGCCACCGCCTCGGGCGGGATGTCGGCGAAGCGCAGGCCGGCGGCATGGGCGGCGAGGCGATGGGCGGCGTCCGGCTGGCTCATGCCCGCATGATGCATGGCGGGCGCGGAAGCTGCTATCCCGGGCGCAGGGCAGCGGGAGCAGCAGGATGGAGCCGGTCGTCGTCGCGGTGGCGCAGAGCCCCTTGCACGGGTTCAGCAAGGAGGCCGTGGCGGAGATCCGGCTGCTCGCCGGCCTTGGTGTCGCGGGCGATGCGCATGCGGGGGAGCGGGTGAAGCACCGTTCCCGCGTCGCGCGCGACCCGACCCAGCCCAATCTGCGGCAGGTCCACCTGCTGCATGCCGAGTTGCTGGAGGAATTGCGCGGACGTGGCTTCGATCTTCACCCCGGCGATGTCGGGGAGAATCTGCTGACCCGCGGCCTCGACCTGCTGGGCCTGCCAACGGGCACGCGGCTCCGCCTGGGCGGGATGGCCGAGATCGAGGTGACCGGCCTGCGCAATCCCTGCGCCCAGCTCGATCGGTTCCGGCCCGGCCTCACCGCTGCCATGCTGGACCGCGCGGCGGATGGCAGCCTGGTCCGCAGGGCGGGCGTCATGGGCGTGGTGCTGGCAGGCGGCGTGGTGCGGCCGGGGGATCCGATCACGGTCATGCTGCCGCCCGGAGCGCGGAGGCCGCTCCAGCCGGTCTGACGGATGGCCGGACACGGCCGGGAGGTCAGGCGACCTGCAGCACCCGCAGGCCCGGCGCGAGAGCGTCCGAGGCCTCGCCCGCCTCCAGCCGGCCCAGCGCCTCGCGCATGCGCGCCTCGCCGGCGCGCCAGCGGTCCCGCAGCGTCGCCGGCGAGAAATCGAAGGCCTTGCCGAGCCCGGCCTCGTCCAGCCCGGCCCGGTAGCCAAGCATGACCACCGTCGCGGCATGCGCGCCCTCGGCCGCCTCCCGCAGCCGTGCCGCGACCTCCGGTTCGGCGCGCACCGCCTCCGGCAGCCGCTCCGCCAATTCCGCCACCAACGCCCGCAGCCGGTGCTCCCGCACCCGGCCTTCCAGGATCCGCCGGGTCTGGTTGCCGAAGGCCAGGTCGCCGGCGCGCGAGGCCGAGGCGGCGAGGGTCCGCGGCCGGCTGCCCATCGGGGCGAAGAGCTCCACCACGAAGCAGAGCACATCCTCCGCACCCGGCTCGTCCAGCACCAGGTCGAGCGGCACGTTGGAGGACAGGCCGCCATCCGCGAGCAGCCGCCCCTCGATCTCGATCGGCGCGAAGAGCGGCAGCAGGGCGGAGGAGGCGACGACATGCTCCGGCCCGATGCGCGCGCCGCGGCCGGTGTCGAACACCACGCGCTCGCCGCTCACCACATCGGTCGTAGCAATGGCGACGCGCGTCTCGCCCGAATTCAGCCGGCCGAAATCCACCATGCGCCGCAGCCGCTCCAGCAGCGGCTCCAGGTCATAGAGCGCGGGCACCTGCCCGATCTGCGGCGTCGGCGCCAGCCGCGGGCGGTACAGCCCCGGCCGGCCGAGCATCAGGCTCTGCACCACCGCGGCCTGGTTGTAGCTGCGGCGCCAGGCGCCCTCGGCCGGCGGCAGGCCAAGCAGGAAGGTGGTGGCGGGCGTCGGGTCGCCCGCGACACCCTCCCAGAACTCGCGCAGCCGCTCGACCCGCTGTCCCGGCGGGTTGCCGGCAATCAGCGCGGCGGCGACCGCCCCGGCCGAGGCACCGGCCAGCCAGTCGAGCGGCGGTCCACCCGCCGCCTCCAGCGCGGCATAGGCCCCCGCCTCGAAGGCACCGAGCGCGATCCCGCCCGAGAGCACCAGGGCACGGGTCTGCCGGTTCTCCTGCGCCAGGCCCGGCGATGGCTGCATCATGTCCATGGCTAGCGCGACTCCGGTCCGGGCTTCGCCGCGGGGACCAGCGCCTCCAGCATCCGCGCGGTGGCGGCCAGGCCGGCATCCGCCAGGCGGAAACCCATGCTGGCCAGTTCGATCGGCCAGGCGGCGAGCGAGGTCATGGCCGCCAGCGGCGCGCCGCCGCTCTCCGGCCGCTCCCGCCAGCCGCCGGTGACGCCCAGGCCGTCCGGCCTGCCCTCGAACAGCGCGCCGGGGGTATCGGCGCTCGGCGTCCCGGAGAGGAAGCCGGTATGCAGCGTGCGGCCGGTCATCCAGGTGGCGAAGGTGGGCGCCAGCCTCTCCTGCGCCGCGGCCAACTTGCCGAAGCCACCGACGATCACCTCCGCCTGCGGATGCTCGACGAGTTCGACCACCGTCTCGGCCACCTCCTCGGGCGTATAGACCGGCGGCGCCGCGCGCACGGACCGGCCGCTGTAATTGGCCGCGTGCTGGAAGAAGGGCGTGTCGATGACCGAGGGCAGCACGGTGCAGATCTGGATCTCCGGCTGGTCCAGCACCTCCTGCCGCAGCGCCTCGGAGAAGCCGCGGATGGCGAATTTGCTGGTGGCATAGGCGGTGCCGTCCGGCTTGGCGGTGCGCCCGACGATCGAGGCGTTCTGCACCAGCACCCCATGGCCCTGCCGGCGGAATTGCCGCATGGCGACCTTGGCGCCATGCACATAGCCGAACAGGTTGATCTCGATGACGCGGCGCCAGGCCTCCATCGGGATCGCCTCCAGCCGCCCGAAGGCGCCGACGCCGGCATTGTTGAACCAGACATCGATGCGGCCGAAGCGCTCCAGCGCGCGGCGGCCGAGCGCCTCCACCTGCGCCTCCTCCGTCACATCGGTCGGCACGGCGATGGCGGTGCCGCCCAGCGCCGTGCATTCGCGCGCCGCCTCCTCCAGCATCCCGGCCCGCCGCGCGGCGAGCACCAGGCAGGCGCCGCGCCGGGCGAAGGCCTGGGCGGTGGCGCGGCCGATGCCGCTGGAGGCGCCGGTGACGACGACGACGGGCGATTCGGTCTGAGTGGGCATGATGCGTCCTGTCGAGGGGCCGGGCCGACGGAAGCCGGCCGAGTGCGTTCGGCCCGGTCTATGCTGCATTGCGGTATGACGGTCCTAACGGGCGCCGGCGTGCCGCGGTTCCTTGCGTGCCGGGGCGAACAGCCGGCGCTGCGCCGCGTTGGAGGCGCCATGACGCAACGATGGCCCGTCCGGCTCTGGGTGGTTCGCCATGGCGAGAGCGCCGGCAACCTCGCCCGCCGCGCCGCCCTTTCGGCGGGGCACACGCATATCGAAACGGGCGGCCGCGATGCCGACGTGCCGCTGAGCGCGCTCGGCGAGCGGCAGTCGCGCGCGCTCGGCCGCTGGTTCGCCGCCATGCCGAGGGAACAGCGGCCGGAGGTGGTGCTCACCTCTCCCTATCGACGCGCCCGGCAGACCGTGGCGCTGATCGGCGAGGAGGGAGGGCTCCTCGCCGACCCTGTCGATATCCTGCAGGACGAGCGACTGCGGGAGAAGGAGTTCGGCGTCCTCGACCGGCTGACCAGGCAGGGCATCGACCGCCATTATCCGGAGCAGGCGGAGTTCCGCCGGATCCTGGGGAAATTCTACCACCGGCCGCCGGGAGGCGAGAGCTGGTGCGACGTGCTGCTCCGGCTGCGGAGCGCACTCGACAGCGTCTCGCTGCATCATGGCGGGGCGCGGGTGCTGATCGTCGCGCACCAGGTGGTGGTGCTCTGCCTGCGCTACCTGATCGAGAAGCTGGACGAGGAGGCCATCCTGGCCATTGATGCCGAAGGTGACGTGGCGAATTGCGGCGTCACCGAATATGCCTTCGACCCGGCGCGTGGGCGGGACGGCGCGCCGGTCCTGCTGCGCTGGAATTTCGTGGCGCCGCTGGAGGCCGAGGGCGCTCCGGTGACGGCCGAGCCCGACAACCAGGCGGGGTCGCGATGAGCGCACCGGAGCCGGTGACGGAGGATCTCCTCCGCGATATGCCCCTGCCCCGCCACCAGGAGGGCGAGGACAAGGACGAGCGCGGCCGCGTGCTGGTCGTGGCCGGCAGCGTCGAGGTGCCGGGCGGCGCGCTGCTCGCCGGCCTCGCCACGCTGCGCGCCGGCGCCGGCAAGGTCCGCATCGCCACCTGCCGCAGCGTCGCCATACCACTGGCCCTGGCGATGCCGGAAGCGCGGGTGATCGGGCTGGAGGAGACCTCGGCGGGCGGCATCGCGCCGCAGGAGGCGGACAACCTGGCCACGCGCATGACGCAATGCGACGCGGCGCTGATCGGCCCCGGCATGGTGGACAGCCGCGCGGCCGCGGCGCTGACCGCGGCGGTCCTGGATCGCAGTGCCGATAACGGCGTGCCCGTCGTGCTCGACGCCGCGGCGCTGCGGGGGCTGCGCGGCGGCCCGCCGCCCGGCCATGCCGGGCGGCTGGTCGTCACGCCGCATGCCGGGGAGATGGCGACGCTGCTCGGCATGGACCGGGAGGCGGTGCTGGCGGACCGGTTGGACGCCGCGCGCCGGGCGGCGGCCAAGCTGCAGGCGGTGGTGGTGATGAAGGGCGGCTGCAGCTTCATCGTCTCGCCGGAAGGCCGGGCCTGGGCATCCGACCGCGGCAATGTGGGCCTCGCTACCTCCGGCTCGGGCGATACCCTCGCCGGCATCATCGCCGGCCTGCTCGCCCGTGGCGCGCCGCCGCTGGCGGCGACGCTCTGGGGGGTCTTCCTGCATGGGGAGGCGGGGGCCCGCCTCGCCCGGCGGCAGGGCCTGGTCGGCTATCTCGCGCGGGAATTGCTGGCGGAGGTGCCGCCGATCATGGCGGGGCTGGCGGCATCCAAGGCCTGAGCGGCACGCAGGCCTGTCTGCACTACAGCGGATGGGCGTTCATATCTGAACGCCCATCCGCTGTGGTTCTTTGTTTTTCAGGCAGATTCAGGCTCCCAGGCGTTCACGCCCCGCAGCGATCTTCTCTAGACCTTTATTGCCCTGACTGTGCATAGCCGCAGTGTTGGAAGTAGGCGGCGCACTCGCTCGGACTGAAGCGGTCGAGGAGACTGCCGATGGTATCCCAGAGGGTGCCGACGGTCCTG
>NZ_JAJAQI010000037.1 GCF_020523605.1 Roseicella aerolata
CAGGACCGTCGGCACCCTCTGGGATACCATCGGCAGTCTCCTCGACCGCTTCAGTCCGAGCGAGTGCGCCGCCTACTTCCAACACTGCGGCTATGCACAGTCAGGGCAATAAAGGTCTAGGGCCTCTGCCCGAAGCTGCAGCGCCTCGCCCTCGAGAACCGGATCGAGGCCTACAACCTGCCGCAGGGCGTCATCTCCCATCTCTTCCGCGACATCGCCGCGGGCAAGCCGGGCACGATCACGCGCGTCGGCCTCGACACCTTCGTCGATCCGCGCCATGGCGGCGGCAGGATCAACGCCCGCACCACCGAGGAACTGGTCCAGCCCCTCACCCTGGGCGGCGAGGACTACCTCTTCTACCGTGCCCTGCCGATCGACGTGGCGATCCTGCGCGGCACCACCGCCGACCCCGCGGGCAACATCACCATGGAGCGCGAGGCCCTGGTGCTGGAGGCGCTGGCGATCGCGACCGCCGCCCGCAATTCCGGCGGCGTCGTCATCGTGCAGGTGGAGCGCCTGGCCGAGGCCGGCAGCCTGAACGCCCGCCTGGTGCGCATCCCCGGCGCCATGGTGGATTGCGTGGTGGTCGCCCCGCCCGAGGCCCACTGGCAGACCTTCGCCACCCCCTACAACCCGGCTTTCAGCGGCGAGGTGCGGGTGCCCATGCGCGGCCTGCCGCCGATGCCGATGGGCGCGCGCAAGGTCATCGCCCGCCGCGCGGTCTTCGAGCTCAGGCCGAACAGCGTGGTCAATCTCGGCATCGGCATGCCGGAGAGCGTGGCCAGCGTCGCCAATGAGGAGCGGATGCTGGAATACCTCACGCTCACCACCGAGCCCGGCACCATCGGCGGCCTGCCCGCCGGCGGGCTCGATTTCGGCGCGGCGAGCAATATCGAGGCCCTGGTGGACCAGCCCGCGCAGTTCGATTTCTATGATGGCGGCGGGCTGGACGCGGCCTTCCTCGGCATGGCGCAGGCGGACCGGGAGGGCAATGTCAATGTCAGCAAGTTCGGCCCACGCCTCGCCGGCGCCGGCGGCTTCATCAACATCAGCCAGAACGCCAAGAAGGTCGTCTTCCTCGGCACCTTCGCCGCGCGCGGCGAGCCGAAATTCGTGGACAGCGTGGAGCACCGCACCTTCAGCGGCCGTCTCGCCGCGCGCCGCGGCCAGCCCGTGCTCTATGTCACCGACCGCTGCGTCTTCCGGCTGACGCCGGAGGGACTGGAACTGGCCGAGATCGCAACCGGGCTCGACATCGACCGCGACATCCTGGCCGAGATGGCTTTCCGGCCGCTGATCCCGCGCGACCCGGCACCGATGGACCCGCGCATCTTCGCCGAAGGCCCGATGGGCTACCGCGAGGAATGGCTGAGCCTGCCCTTGGAGGCGCGGCTGACCTACGACCCGGCGCAGGATGTCTTCTTCATCAATTTCGAGGGCTTCGGCGTCCGGCGGCGGGAGGACATCGCACGCATCCACCGGGCGGTGGAGGAGCGCCTCGCGCCGCTCGGCCGCAAGGTGCCGGCCATCGTGAACTATGACCACTTCACCATCGCGCCCGAACTGCTGGACGACTACACGGACATGGTGCGCGACCTGGTGCGGCGCTTCTATTCCGGCGTCACCCGCTATACCACCAGCGCCTTCCTGCACCGGAAATTCGGCCAAGCGCTGCGCCGCCGCCGCGTCTCGCCGCATATCTACGAGAACCGCGCGGAGGCCGAGGGGCATCTGCACGCCCTGGCCCGGCACGGCCACCCCCCCCGCCCGGAGGATGGCGCGGCCGGGTCGGGGCAGGCCGACCGGACCGAGAGGCCGGACACTGGCTACGGGGCGGATCGCCCCTCCCCTGCGCAGAATGCGGGCGATCCGGGCTGATGCCGCGGGACCGGATGCGCGGATGTGGCGGCTGCGGGCAGCGGCGCGGGGTCACCCCCGCGCCGGCACCGTGTCAGGGGCGCTCGTTCGAGAAGACGATGGTGCCGGAGGCGCTGAACATGCCCCCGACGCCGTGGCAGACGGAGATCTTCGCCCCCGGCACCTGCGCCGGGGCGGTGCCGCGCATCTGCCGCACGCTCTCCTGCAGGGCGAACATGCCGTACATGCCGGTATGGGTGTAGGACAGGCCGCCGCCATTGGTGTTGAGCGGCAGCTTGCCGCCCGGCCGGGTGTTGCCCTCCCGGATGAAGCCGGCCGCCTCCCCCGGCTTGCAGAAGCCGAGATCCTCGAGGCCATAGAGCGGCAGATGCGCGAAGGCGTCGTAGATCATCAGGTGATCCACGTCCTTGCGGTCGATCCCCGCCGCCTCGATCGCCGTCGGCCCCGCCACGCGGAAGGCGCGGGAGGACGTGAAGTCGGCCATCTGCGAGACCATGTTGGTCTCGACCGATTCGCCCGTGCCGAGGATGTAGACCGGCCTGGTCGGGAAGTCCTTCGCCCGGTCGGACTTCGTCAGGATCAGCGCGCCGCCGCCATCCGTCACCAGGCAGCACTGCAGGATGCGGAAGGGATAGGCGATCATCCGGCTGTTCAGCACGTCATCGACCGTGATCGGGTCGCGGAACATGGCGCGCGGGTTCTTCCCCGCCCATTCCCGCTGCACCACCGCGACCGTCGCCAGGTCCTCATGCGTCACGCCATGGGTCTTCATGTAGCGCAGCACGGGGATGGGGAAGAGCGTCGGCGGACCGAAGGGGCCGAAGGGGGCTTCGAACTGCCCGTTCAGGCTCTCGGGCTCCGGCGGCCGCGGCGTCGCGTTGATGCGCGACTTCCCGCTCTCGCCATGGGTGATCAGGATGGTGTTGGCATAGCCGGCATGGATGGCGGCCGCGGCATGCCGGACATGCAGCATGAAGGAGCAGCCGCCGACGCCGGTGCCGTCCACCCATTTCGGGGTGATGCCGAGATAGTGCGCGATCTGCTGCGGCATCATCGGGCCGACGCAGGCCACGCCGTCAATGTCGGAGGGCTTGAGCCCCGCATCCGCCATGGCGTTCAGCGCCGCATCCGCATGCAGCATGATCTGGGACATGCCCGGGATGGCGCCGAGCTGCGTGGTCTCCGCCGCGCCGACGATGGCGATCTCACCGCGCCCGAGCATCAGCGGCCTCCCTTGGCGGGACGGAAGAGGGGAAGCGTGATCTCCTCGTCCATCGGGGTGAAGGCGATCTCCAGTCTCATGTCGAGCTGCAGCGCCTCCGGCGTCTGCTCGCACTCCACGATGTTGGTCATCATGCGCGGGCCTTCCTCCAGCTCGACGACCGCGATGGCATAGGGCGGCGTGAAGCCGGGCACCGGCCGGTGGTGGATGACGTAGGAATGCAGCGTGGCGCGGCCCGAGGCCTCGAAGACCGAGACGTTGCGCGTGCCGGTATAGGGGCTGAAGGGGCGCGGCGGGAAATAGGCCTTCCCCGTATCGCCGCAGCGCTGCAGCAGCAGCTTGCCCTGCTTGCAGCCATCCCAGAAATGCTTGGTCTCAGGCGTCGGTTTCGGCTTCGCCCTGCCGGGTGCGAGCATGCCCGTTTCCTCCGTGGTTGGACTTGCCCGCAGCCTGCCATGCCTCGCGCGGGAGGGCGAGAGGGGGCGGGACGCCTTCGCGCCGCCATGCCGGGTTGACAGCGCCCCCGGCGTCACCCGGGGCGCGCCGTCACGCCCCGGGCGTGCATCACATCGCCGGATACCAGCCGTCATGGAGCATGACATACTCCTCGCCGCGGCGGACCAGGTGGAGGAAGCCGGGAAAATGCATGTGCATGCCGGCCACCGCCTGGCCATCCCTCGCCACCATGTCGAAGACGCGGCGGCGGGTGGCGGCGGCCTGGGCGGGATCGATGTCGAAGGCCATGGTGACCTCGGGCCGGGGGATCTGGATCTCCGGCACATGGATGATGTCGCCCCAGATCAGCAGGCTGTCCGTGCCGGAGGCCAGCATGTAGCCGGTATGGCCCGGCGTGTGGCCGGGGAAGGGCATGGCGGTGACGCCCGGGAACACCTCCCCGCCCCGGTGCAGCCGCGTCCGCGCCCGATAGGGCGCCACCTGGCTGCGGCCGGCCCGGAAATTGCGCTCGCGGCTCATCTCGTCGGCCTTCGCCATCGCCGCGTCATCATGCCAGAAGGCGTGCTCCGCCTCATGCATGACCAGTTCGGCATTCGGGAAGAAGGGCGTCCCCCCGGCATCCGCCAGCCCGTTCGAATGATCCGGATGCATATGGGTCAGCAGTACCGTGTCCACCTCGGCCGGCGAAACCCCGACAGCGGCGAGGTTCTCGAACAGCTTGCCGCCGGTCGGGGCCATGTGGTTGCCGCAGCCGGTATCGATCAGCGCGGTGCGGCCGCCGCTGCGGATGAGGAAGCAGTTCACCGCCGTCCGGCGCGGCACCGGACGGTATGCGTCGCGCAGCATCTGCGCCGCCTCCGCCTCCGGGATATTCTGGATGACGGCCATGGAGCCGTCGAGATAGCCGTCGCTGACCGTCGTGACGGTGATGTCGCCGATCCGGCGGTGATGCACCGCCGGAACCTGCCTCTCCGGTATCGCCATGGCCCTTTCCCCCCGTTCCGTTCGGCGGAAGCCTAGGCCAGGGCCGCCCGGCCCGCCTACCCCCGGCGGACGGTCGCCAGGAACTCCCCGGCCCGGCTGCGCAGCGTGCCGGCATGCCCGGTGAGGTCGTTGGCCGCCTGCAGCAGGGAGGCGGAGGCCTCCCCCGTTTCCCGCGCCGCGCGGCGCACATCGCCGATCCGCGTGGTCACCGCCGTCGTGCCCTCGGCGACCTGGGCGGTGCTGCGGGCGATCTCGCGGGTCGCGCTGCCCTGCTCCTCCACCGCCGCGGCGATGGCGCCGGTCACCTCATTCATCCGCTCGATGGTGGCGCCGATGCTGCGCAGCGCCGCCACGGCCTCCCCGGTCGCGGCCTGGATGGCGCCGATCTGCGCGCCGATCTCCTCGGTCGCCTTCGCGGTCTGTCCGGCCAGCGTCTTCACCTCGCTCGCCACCACGGCGAAGCCCTTGCCCGCCTCGCCGGCCCGCGCCGCCTCGATCGTCGCGTTCAGCGCCAGAAGGTTGGTCTGCCCGGCGATGTCACCGATCAGCCGCACCACATCGCCGATCCGCTGCGCCGCCTGGGCCAGGCCCTGCACCGTGCCATCGGTCGCCCGCGCCTCCTCCGCCGCGGCGCGCGCGACGGCGGCACCATCGGCCACCTGGCGGGTGATCTCGGCGACGCTCGCCGCCAGTTCCTCCGCGCTCGCGGCCACCGCCTGCACATCCGCGCCCGCCCGGTCGCTCACCTCGGCCACCGCCTCGGCCTCCCGCCCGCTGGTCGCGGCCGTGCCGGAGAGCGCCTCGGCCGCCGCATGCACCTGCGCAGCCGCCGCCGCCACCGCCTCCACCACGCTGCCCACCGCGCCTTCGAAACTGTCGGCCAGCCGTGCCTGGGCCGTGGCCACGGACCAGACCAGCATGGCGCTGACATGCCGCCCCTCGGCATCGCGGATGGCGCTGACCGAGAGGTCGATCACCTCCTCCCCGAGCCGGATGCGCGCCTTGTGCGGCAGCCGCTCCGGCTCCGACAGCAGCGCGCGCAGCGGCCCGAGTTCCCGGTGCAGCAGGTCGATGCCCTGGCCGGGCACGGCATCGGCCTTCACCGCCAGCGCCGGCTCCAGCCGCCGCAGCAGCGCCTGGATGGCAGGGTTCATGTAGGTCACGCGGAGATCGCCATGCGGTTCGATGCTCATGAGGCCGGCCGGCATCTGCTCCAGCATCTGCTGCTGGGCGAAGGCGCGCTGCACCGTGCCGCGCAGCGTCTCCAGCGCCTGCGCGATCGCGCCGATCTCGTCGCGCCGGTCGCGCTCCGGCACCGGCGTCGCGGCATCGCCGCCCGCGATCGCCACGACCGACCCGGCCAGCCGCCGCAGCGGCGTCCCGATCGCCCGCGCGGTCAGCCAGCCGGAGCCGACCAGCAGCAGCGCGATGGCGCCGCCGATCCAGAGCACGGCCGCCGCCACGCCTGCCGCCACCGCCAGGCTCGCCGCGGTGCGGGCCCGCGCCAGTTCACCCAGCCGCGCCTGCGCCTCGCCGAGCGCGGCCTCCAGCCGCTCCCGCGCCGGGGTGCTGCGCTCGGCGCGTGCCGCCTGCGCCGCCTCGGCCAGCCGGACCACCTCCACCGCCGCCTCGGCCAGCGTCCCGGCCAGTTCGGTGAGGCGCCGCAGATCCCCCGCCCCTGCCCCCTCCGCCGCCACCGAGCCGAGCGCGCGGCCATGCACGCGCAGCTGCGCCGCCGCCCGCCGGACCCGCCGCGCCTGCGCTTCCTCCGCGGCGGACAGGTAGCGCTGGCTGCCGATGCGCACGTCGTTCACCGCCTGGTGGAAGGCCAGCAGCCGCTGCCGCGCCTCCTCCCGCAGCGCCGCCGGCACGTCGATCTCGATCATGCTGGCCACCGCCTCGAAGCCCTGGTCGTATTCGCCGAGCCGGGGAAAGAGCTGCCCGTCGCGCAGTTCGATCAGCGCGCGCCGCAGCCGCACCTGCTCGGCCACCGAGGCGGCATAGTCGGCGAGTTGCCGGTCCGCCTCCGCCAGCCGTTCCGCCACCACCGGGTCGGTCGTGCCATCGGCCGCCGCCTGCAGCCGGGCCCGGGCGGCGGCCAGCGCCTGCTCCATGGCAGCGCCATGCCGCCCACTGTCATCGACGGACTGGGAGAGCATCACCTCCCGCAGCGCGATGGCGGTGCGCCCGACCTGGAAGGCGGCCTCCTGCGCCGATTGCGCGGCGGCCACCGCCTGGCGCTCGGCCGCCTGCTGGACCTGCACCGCCGCGAGTTCGCGCTGCACCAGCACCACCAGGGCGCCGAGCAGCAGGATGGCGAGGGTGGCGCTGGCGGCCAGTTTTCGGCCGATGGAGAGATCGCGTAGCAGGCGCATGGTCGGGGTCCTCCCTGGCCCTCAGCCTGCGCCCGCCCCGGTTAAGCCCCGACAAACGGCCCCTCGACAGCCCCCCGCCGGCGCGCGAGGGTCCGTGCACCCGGGAAAGGAGATCCACCCATGCTGTTCGACTTCGAGACACTGGCCCCGCAGGACTGTTACAAGCTCGTCGTGTCCTCGGTCGTGCCGCGGCCGATCGCCTGGGTGGTCAGCCAGGACGAGGCCGGGGTGGTCAATGCCGCCCCCTATTCCTTCTTCAACGCCTTCTCCGACAACCCGGTGGTGGTCGGCTTCGGCGCCGGCCCGCGGCCGGAGGGGGCGCTGAAGGACACCGCCGAGAATATCCGCAGGACCGGCGAGTTCGTGGTGAACCTGGTGCCGGAGAGCGCCATCCACGGCATGAACGCCACCGCCATCGATTTCCCGCCGGGCGTCGATGAACTGGCCGAGGCCGGGCTGACCAAGACCCCCTCGGCCAAGGTGAAGCCGCCCCGCATCGCCGAGAGCCCGGTGGCGCTCGAATGCGTCACCTTCCAGCTCATTCCCGCCGGGCGGCACACCATCGTCCTCGGCCGGGTGGTCGCGGTGCACATCCAGGACGACTGCGTGCTGGACCCGGTGAAGTGCTATGTGGACACGCCGAAGCTCGGCCTGGTCGGGCGCATGCATGGCCGCGGCTGGTATGCCCGTACCACCGACCGGTTCGAGGTGCCGCGGATGACGGTGGCGGAGTGGGAGGCGAAGAAGAAGGCGGCGGAATAGCCGCCGCGGCTTCCGACCCGGCGGCGGGCATGCTAGGGTCATTGAGAATCACTCGCAAATGATCCCCGCCCTTTGACCGCCGCCCCCTCCGCCCCTGCCGTGGTCCTGCCGGAGGCCGTCGCCCGCCCCCGGCGCCGCCTGTCCGGCTGGAGCCGGCTCGCCCTGCCGCTCGCGGCGCTCATCGCCGCGCCGCTGCTCGCCGTGCTGGTCGCGGCGGCGGTGCCGGCGGGCGATGTCTGGCGGCACATCCTCTCCACCACCCTGCCGGAAATGCTGGGCAACTCCGTCCTGCTCTTCCTGCTGGTGGGCGTCATGACGGCCTCGGCCGGCGCGGTCTCCGCCTGGCTGGTCTCGGCCTGCAAATTCCCCGGCCGCGGGGTGCTGGAGGTGGCGCTGCTGCTGCCCATGGCCATGCCGGCCTATGTCTGCGGCTATGCCTATACCTGGCTGCTGGACGTCGCGGGGCCGGTGCAGACCGCCCTCCGCGACGTCACGGGCCTGCGCTGGGGGCAATACTGGTTTCCCGAGATCCGCAGCCTGCCGGGCGCCGCGCTGATGCTGGCGATGGTGCTCTACCCCTATGTCTACCTGCTCTGCCGCAGCGCCTTCCAGCAGCAGAGCGTCTGCCTGCTCGAGGCCTCCCGCACCCTCGGCCACTCCCTCGGCAACTGCTTCTTCCGCCTCGCCCTCCCCATGGCACGTCCGGCCATCGTCAGCGGCGTCGCCCTGGCGCTGATGGAGACGCTGGCGGATTTCGGCACGGTGCAGCATTTCGCCGTCCGCACCTTCACCACCGGCATCTACGAGGCCTGGTTCGGCCTCGGCGACCGCGGCGCCGCCAGCCAGCTCGCCGCCTGCCTGATGGCGCTGGTCGCCATGCTGCTGGCCGCCGAGCACATGACGCGCGGTGGCCGGCGCTTCCATCCCACCACCAACCGCCATCCGCCGCTGCACCCGGTGCCGCTCAGGGGCTGGAAGGCGGCGGTGGCCTTCCTTCTCTGCGCCCTGCCGGTCGCGCTCGGCTTCCTGGTGCCGGCCGGGACGCTCTTCGCCCTGATGCTGCAGGTGGGGGATCCGCTGGAGCCGGCGCGCTTCCTGCCCTTCGCGCGCAACAGCGTGGTGCTGGCCGGCGTCACGGCGACGGCGGCGGTGCTGCTGGCGGCCTTCCTCGTCTGGGCGGCCCGGCTCCATCCGCAGCCGGCGCAGCGCCTCGCGGTGCGGGTCGCCGGGCTCGGCTATGCCATCCCCGGCTCGGTGATCGCGGTCGGCACGCTGGTGCCGCTCGGGCTGTTCGACAATGCGCTCGATGCCTGGATGCGGGCGCATCTCGGCCTCTCGACCGGGCTGCTGCTCTCGGGCGGGATGGCGGCGCTGGTCTTCGCCTATCTGGTCCGCTTCCTGGCGGTCGCCCTCTCGGCGGTCGAGTCGGGGCTGGCCCAGGTGAAGCCGTCGCTGCGCCATGCCGCACGGGTGCTGGGCGCCTCGCCCGCCCGGGCGGTGTGGCGGATCGAGCTGCCGCTCGCGCGCGGCAGCCTGCTGACCGCCTTCCTGCTGGTCTTCGTCGACACGATGAAGGAATTGCCGGCGACGCTGATCGTCCGGCCCTTCGATTTCGACACCCTGGCGGTCCGGGTCCACAGCCTGGCCGCGGACGAGCGCCTGGCCGAGGCCAGCACCGCGGCGCTGCTGATCGTCGCCACCGGCCTGCTGCCCGTGCTCGCACTGACCAGGGCGATGCGCCGCAGCTGATCCCGCGCGAATTTTACATCATGGGGCATATATTGCCTGTATCACAGTCAGGTGGGTGCAGGGCTTGGCGCCTCCCAACACCCTGCCCCCATGCTGCATTAGTCGAAGGCCGGGCGCGGACAATGCGCACCCGGGCGCCCTCCCTGCTCGTTGAGTGACCATAGCCGATGCCCAGCCTCGCCGCGTTGTTCGATACCGAGGCCCTGGCGCCGCATGGCGTCTGCCTGCTCTGGCGGCCCGAACTCCTCTGGCTGCATGTCATCTCCGATGCCCTGACCGGGCTGGCCTACTGGTCCATCCCGGTCGTGCTCCTCGTCATCGCCCTGCGCCGCCGGGACCTGATGTATCCCTGGGCGATCGAGCTCTTCGCGCTGTTCATCCTGGCCTGCGGCGCCACCCATTTCATGGGCATCTGGACCCTCTGGAACCCCGATTACGGCCTGCAGGGCGCGGTCAAGGCGGTCACCGCCCTGGTCTCGGTCGCCACCGCCATCGCCCTCTGGCCGCTGCTGCCGCGCGTCCTCGCCTGGCCCTCCTCCGCCGCGCTGGCCGAGGCCAATGCGCGCCTGACCCGGGAGGTCGCCGAGCGGCGCGAGGCCGAGCAGCGCGCCCTGAGCAGCGAGGCGCGGCTGGCCGGCTTCTTCGAGCATCTGGGCGATGCCCTCTTCGTCGTGCGCGCCGCCTCGGGCGGCTTTGCCTTCGAGACGGTGAACCCCGCCTTCTGCCGCATGTTCGGCGCCGCGCGCGACGCTATCGAGGGCGCCGGCCCCGCCCAGCTGCTGGCGCCCGAGCCGGCGGCGGAGCTGGAGCGCGAATTCGCCGCCTGCCTCGCCGATGGCCGGACGCGCGACTGGGAGAGCACGACGGCTGGCCCCGAGGGCCAGCGCCACTGGCACACCGTGCTGGTGCCGCTGCCCGCCGATGCCGACGGCACGGTGCGGCTGCTCGGCAGCCTGCGGGACGTGACCGAGCTGCGCCGCCTGCAGGCCGACCTGGTGGAGACGGCGCGCCGTGCCACCATCGGCGCCATGTGCGCCGGTGTCGCGCATGAGATGAGCCAGCCGGTGAATATCATCGGCCTCTGGGCCGACCGCGCCCGTGCCACGCTGGATGCCGCGGCGGCCCGGCCACGCCGGGCGATGGAGGTGGTGCTGGACCAGACCCGCCGGCTCGGCGCCCTGCTGGAGCGGATGCGCGAGCTGGCGCGCGACGGCGCGCCGGATGCCGAGCCCTTCGATGCCGCGACCGCGGTCTCCGCCGCCGTCGAGGTCGCCCGCCGCGCCTGGGCGCTCGACCGGATCGAGGTGACGCTGGAGCCGCATGCCGAGGCGCCGGTGCGCGGCCGGCCGGCCCAGCTGGAGCAGGCGGTGCTGCACCTGCTGGAGAATGCCCGCGATGCGGTGCTGACGCGGCGGCGGCGGGAACCCGAGGCGCCCGCCCGGATCGCCGTTTCGATCGCCGCCGGCGCCACGCCGGGCAGCGTGACCATCGCGGTGCGGGACACCGGCGGCGGCGTGCCGACCGCGATCGCGCCCCGCATGCTGGAACCCTTCGTGACCAGCAAGGACCCCGGCCAGGGGACCGGCCTCGGCCTGCCGCTCGCGGTCGGCATTGCCCGCGGCATGGGCGGCCGGCTCGCCTGGGCGAATTGGGCGGAGGGCCGCCCGGAAGCCGGCGCGGTCTTCCGCCTGATCCTGCCCCTTGCGGAGCCAGGCCCCGCCGCCGCTGCCACCGCCGCAGGGCAGGCGGCATGAGCAGGCCCCTGCGGATCCTGATGGCGGAGGATGAATGGCTGGCGGCGGAGGTCCTGGCGGAGGGGCTGGCCGATGCCGGCTTCACCGTCCTGACCGCGGCGGATGGTCAGGCGGCGCTCGAACTGGCCGCGGCCGGCGCCGCCTTCGACCTGCTGCTGACCGATCTCCGCATGCCGCGCATGGACGGGCGGGAGCTGATCGCGCGATTGCGGGCCGAGCGCCCCGACCTGCCGGTGGTGGTGATGACCGGCTTCCCGCCGCCGAATGGGCCGGAGGCGCTGCATGAGGGGCCCGCCCCGCTCCGGCTGCTGACCAAGCCGATCGAGATCGCGCCGCTCGTGGCCGCCCTGAAGGCCGTGGCCGGTCTCGCCTGACTCCCCGGACTCTTGCGGCCTGCCGGCCCGTGACCCGGCCGCGCCCGGCCCCTGCACCCGCCCCGCCCGCCCCAAGCAGGATCGCGATCAGCCCCGCATGGAAACGCGGGCGAGGTGAATCGCTGTCCCTCCTGGTGGCCGAGGCCGGCACGGGCAGGGCAGGAGCGAGGAACGGCGCGTGGCAGGACGGAACCGATGGGGCCAGCATGCGGCGCTGCTGCTGGCGATCCTGGCCATGCTGCCGGGCTGCGCCGCGCTGCTGCCGCGGCAGACCGGCATCGACCGGCGTCTGGCGGCGCTGCCACGCGACGGGCTGGCGCTCGGCGGGCCGGTCACCATCCGCTGGAACGACCACCTGGTCCCCTGGATCGAGGCGGCGAGCGATGCCGACCTCGCCTTCGCCCTCGGCCTGGTGCATGGCCATCTGCGCGGCACCCAGATCGCCCTGCTGCGCATGGTCGCCCGCGGCCGCCTCGCCGAGATTGCCGGCCCCCTCGCCACGGATATCGACCATGCCCTGCGCATCCTGGATTTCGGCCGGGCGGCGCCGGCAATCGAGCGCGGCTGGCCGGCCGGGACGCGCGCCTTCGTCGGGAGCTTCCTCGCCGGGCTGAATCACGCCCTGCTGCGGGGGCCGCGGCCGCCGGAATCCGGCCTGCTCGGCCTGCGGCGGGAGCCCCTGACCACCGCCGACCTGCTGGCGATCGGCCGCCTGGCGGGCACCGATATCAACTGGCTTGCCTGGTTCTCCCTGCTGGCCGAGCGCGGGACGCCCGGCTTCGCCCGGCGCTGGCAGCGCACGCTGGAGGCCGGGGCGGGCACCACGATGCCCGCCAATGGCGAGCAGGCGGCGCTCGGCGCGCTGCTGCAGGGCCTCTCGCGCTCCGGCAGCAATGCAGTGGCCATCGCCCCCTCCCGCAGCGCCTCGGGCGCCGCCCTGCTGGCCTCCGACCCGCATCTCGGCCTGTCGCTCCCCAATCTCTGGATGCTGGTGGGCATGCGCTCGCCTTCCTTCCACCTGGTCGGGATGATGGTGCCGGGGCTGCCGATCGTCGGGCTCGGGCGGAACCCGGATGTCGCCTGGGGCGGGACCAACCTGCGCGCCGCCTCCTCGGATCTCTTCGACGTCTCCCGCCTGCCGCCCGAGGCCTTTTCCGGGACGGAGGTGACCATCCGCCAGCGCCTCTGGTTCAGCGCACGGCGGCGGGTGCGCCTGACGCCGCACGGGCCGGTGGTGACCGATTCGCCGGTGGTGCCGGGCCGGCCGGGCGAGGCGATCGCGCTGCGCTGGGCCGGGCATGAGCCGGCCGACGAGGTCACCGCCCTGCTGCGCGCCGCCCGCGCCCGCAGCGGCGCCGAGTTCCGCGAGAGTTTTTCCGGGTTTGCCGTCTCGCCGCAGAACATGCTGTACGCGGACCGGCATGGGACGATCGGGCGGGTGACGGCGGCGGTGCTGCCCTCCCGCGCCGGCTTCCCGCAGGCGGATCCGGTGCTGGATGCGCAGGACCCGGCGGCGACGGCGCCCTGGCGGCGGCTCTGGGATGCGCGCGACCTGCCCTGGCTGGAGAACCCGCCCGAGGGCGTGCTCGCCTCGGCCAATGAGCACCCGGCGCTCT
Organism: Roseicella aerolata; assembly: GCF_020523605.1. Classification (GTDB taxonomy): domain Bacteria; phylum Pseudomonadota; class Alphaproteobacteria; order Acetobacterales; family Acetobacteraceae; genus Paracraurococcus; species Paracraurococcus aerolatus. The sequence continues at coordinate 13,171 of NZ_JAJAQI010000037.1, forward strand.
GGGCCGAGGACCCGCCGCCCCTCGGCTGGTTCTTCTCGGATGGCGACAGGGTGGCGCGGCTGCGGACGCTGGCGCTCGCCCGGCCGAAGCTGACCCCGGCGGATCTCGCCACGATGCAGCGGGACACGGTGGCGCCCAAGGCGGCGGCGCTGGCGGCCGGACTGCTGCGCCGGCTGGAGGCGCTGCCGGGCGGCGCCCCGGAGCCGGGGCTGCTCGCCCCGCTGCGTGGCTGGGATGGCGACTATGCCGAGGCCAGCCGGGCGGCGCTGGTCTTCGAGCTGCTCCTCGCCCGCCTCGTGCCCGCGCTGCAGCCGGAAGGCGGGGGGCGCGGGCCGGAGACGGGCTGGAACTTCCTCACCACCTTCCTTCTGCGCGACCTGGACGCCCTGCCGCCCGAGCGGCGCGAGGCGGTGCTGCGCCGGGCGGTGGCGGAGGCCGTGCCGGCCGCCACGCAATACCGCGACTGGGGCGAGGTCCACCGGCTGCGCGCGGCGCATTGGCTGGTGAACCTGCCGGTGCTCGGGCGGGCCTTCGTGCTCGGCACCTGGCCGGTCGGCGGCTCGCGCGAGACGCCGATGAAGTCCGGCCACGGCCTCGTCACCGGGCCGCATGAGGTGACCTTCGGCTCCATGGCGCGCCAGGTCTCGGACATGGCGGACCCGGATTCCAACTGGTTCGTCCTGTTCGGCGGCCAGGATGGCTGGCTGGGCAGCGCCGCCTTCGCCGATCAGGTGCCGCTCTGGCGGGAGGGGCGCAGCATCCGCATGCCGCTGCACCCGGCGACGGTGGCGGCGGAATTCCCGCGCGTGACGGTGCTCCGGCCATGACGCGCGCCGTCCCCTTCGACGCGACCCCGCTGCTGCGCGCGGTGACCTCCATGCGCCTGCGCCGCCTGCAGCGGCTCGATCCGGCGGCGGCGCAGCGCACCCTGCTGCGGCGCCTGCTGCGCCGCGCCGCCGGCACGCGCTTCGGCCTGGCGCACAGCTTCGCGGCGATCCGCGACGTCGCGGACTACCAGGCCCGCGTGCCGCTCCGCCGCTACGAGCAGTTCTGGCAGGACTGGTGGCGGCCGGCCTGGCCGCTGCTGCGGAACGTCACCTGGCCGGGGCGCGTGCCCTATGTCGCGCTCTCCTCCGGCACCACCTCCGGCACCACCAAATACATCCCGGTGACCATGCCGATGGTGCGCGCCAATCGCGGCGCGGCGCTGGACGTGCTGGCCTGGCACCTGCGCCACCATCCCGGCAGCCGGATCTTCGGCGGGCTGTCCTTCATGCTCGGCGGCTCGACCGCGCTGGAGCGCATCGCCCCGGGCGTGCGGCAGGGCGACCTCTCGGGCATCGCTGCGGCGGAGGTGCCGCGCTTCCTCGCGGCCTGGAGCTTCCCGCCGCGCGACCTGGCGCTGATCGCCGACTGGGACCGCAAGCTGGAGGCGCTGGCCGGGCGGACGCCGCCGGATGCCATCCGGGTGCTCTCCGGCACGCCCTCCTGGCTGCTGGTGCTGCTGGAGCGGCTGGCGGCACGGCACGGCACCCCGCCGCTGCCGGGCCTCGAATTGCTGGTCCATGGCGGCGTGGCCTGGGCGCCCTACCGCGAGAGGCTGCTTCCCTTCCTGCCGCCGGGCTGCTCGACGCGGGAGGTCTATCCGGCGAGCGAGGGTTTCTGCGCCATCGCCGACCGCGGCGAGGGCGAGGGCCTGCGCCTCACCCTCGACCGCGGCGTGTTCTGGGAATTCGTGCCGGTCGAGGAGCTGGAATCGCCGGCGCCGACCCGGCACTGGGCGGCGACGATCGAGACCGGCATCGACTATGCCGTCATCGCCACCTCCTGCGCCGGACTCTGGAGCTATGTGCTGGGCGACACGGTGCGCTTCCTGGACCGCGCGCCGCCGCGGCTGCTGGTGACGGGCCGCACCTCCTACAGCCTCTCGGCCTTCGGGGAGCATCTCTCGGGCGAGGAGATCGAGCAGGCGCTGCTGGAAGCGGCGCAGGCGCTCGGCCTCGGTGTCGCGGAATACACGGTGGGGCCGGTCTTCGGCGCGACCCGTGGGCACCATCGTTGGCTGGTGGAGCCGACGGGCGCGGCCGCCCCGGGCGCGGCGGAGCGCCTGGCCAAGGCGGTGGATGCGGCGCTGATCCTGGCGAATGACGACTACGCCGCGCACCGGCGCGGCGGGCAGATGGACCCGCCGGAGGTCACGCTGCTGCCGCCGGGCGCCTTCGCCGGCTGGATGCGGGCGCAGGGCAAGCTCGGCGGCCAGCACAAGGTGCCGCGGGTGCTGGCCGACCCGGCGCGCTTCGCGGCGGCGGAGGCGGGCCTGCACGCACCGTAAAGGCGCGCGCGAGGCCTTCGCGCGCCTCTGGCGCCATGCCTCCCGCGACACTTGCCTTCGCCACGGTCGAAGGCACGCGAAGGTGCCTTCAGCGCCGCCGGCTGGCGAAGGCGCCCAGCATCCGGCGCGGCTCCTCCGTCTCCCAGGCCGTGGCGAAGGCGGGGATGCCGGCCGCCACCGCCTCCCGCACCGGCAGGTCCTCCCACTGCCGGATGAGACGCTTCTGCAGCCGGAGCGCCCGGTTGCCCGCGGCGCCGAGATGGCGGAGCCATTCGCCGATGGCGGCATCGAGTTCCGCCGCGGGGACGACCCGCTCCACCAGGCCCCAATCGGCCGCCTCGGCCGCGCCGATGGTCTCGCCGAGCAGCAGCAGCCGGCGGGTGCGGCCCCAGCCGATCAGACCCGGCAGCAGCGCCGCCTCCACCACCGAGGGGATGCCGACGCGCACCTCCGGCATGCCGAATTGCGCATGCCCGGCGGCGATGCGGAGATCGCAGGCGGCGGCCAGTTCCAGCCCGGCGCCGAGCGTCCAGCCATTGATCCGGGCGATCACCGGCACCGGGCAGTCCCTGATCGCGCGGCAGCAGCCATGCACCAGGGTGATGAAGCCGCGCGCCGCCTCGCCATCCGCCAGGCCGGCCATGACGGTGATGTCGGCGCCGCCGACGAAGGCCTTGGGCCCGGCACCGGTCAGCACCACGGCCTGCAGCGCCGCATCCCCGGAGAGCCGGGCCATGGCGGCGGCGAAATCCCGCATCAGGTCGGGGTTCAGCGTGTTGAGCTTCGATTCGTGCGCGATGGTGACGAAGGCCACCCGACCGGTCCCCGGCGACTCGTGGATCTCCGTGCGGATCTCGCCCGCCATGGCGCCCCCTCCCCTGTCTTTGCGTATGGGCCGGAGGCTACCGCGCCGGGGCCGGGCGGGATAGCGGGCGAGGAGGAGCCGGAACGGCCCGCCCTCGTATCACATACGGACGAATGCCGGGCCGCGTGATTGGACCTGCGCAACGGTCGGCCGGAGTTTGGCGCTGCGCGGGCGGAACGCGGCGGGGCGGATCGCCCCGGAAGCGTGACCCGCCCCTGCGGGCAGTCGGCAGCATCGAAGGGACGGCCTGCACCGGACTCGGTCCGGCGCAGGCAGGGAGAGCGGTATGGACGGAACAAGGGCAGGGCCGGAGGTGTCGGCTTCGGCCGGCCGGCGCATCAACGACGCGCCGCTGCGGGCGGCGCTGGAGAATCGCCGCGGCCGGCCGCTGGACGATGCGATCTCGGGCGTCTGCTACACCCATGGCGTCCGCCTCGGCATGGCGGGCGAGGCGCTGCCCGACTGGCTGTCCACCGCCCCGCGCTGGGCGCGGGAGGCGCTGCGGGCCGGCCATGCAAGCGGCACGACGATCGCGGGCCGGGGCAGGCCGGAGGAATAAGGCGGGCGAGGGCCGGCCGCGCCGGCGCATCGCACAGGGGATGACTGGACCGCCGGAGGAACACCGGGCCGCCGCGTGCCGTCCATGGCGCCGTGCCGCTTCAACGGCACCCCCGCATCGGGGCAGATGCACCGCGTCGGCGCAGCCCGGCATCAGGCCAGGCGGGACAGCAGAAGGGCATCCCGCCGGGGCGCGTCACCACCCGGGCGGGGGATCCCCTCAGAGCGGGTTGGCGACCGGGGTGCTCTCGCCCTCATCCGGCAGGTCGGTGGCCATCGTGTCCATCGGCTCGTCGCGCCAGCCGGAGCCGGAGCGGCGGTCCATGGCCTTGCGCGCCAGCACCGCCGCGCCGACGATCCCGGCCCCCACGCCCACGCCGGCGAGGAAGGGGCCGGCACAGGCGAGCATCGCCATCCCGCCCATGGCGGTGCCGGCCATGGAGAGCGGCCCCGGCAGGCCCAGCGGGTTGCAGCGCGGCAGGAACATGGGTCTCTTCCCCTGAGTGGTGCGCAGGAAAGTGGCGCGCCGGGCGCCGACCGCAACCCCGGCCTCAGCCGGGGACGCGATGAACATCCCTTTGGGGTTCGCGGTATGTGAAGCCCTCCCCCGCCTCGGCCGCCGCCCCGACCGCCAGCGAGAGCACGGCATGGTGGGGCGAGAGGGCGCAGGCCGGGTCGGTATTGGCGGCATCGCCGGTCAGGGCGAAGGCCTGGCAGCGGCAGCCGCCCCAGTCCTGCTCGGCCCGCTCGCAGCCGCGGCAGAGCTCCGGCATCCAGCCCGTGCCGCGGAAGCGGTTGAAGGCCTCTGACTCCTCCCAGGCGGCGCGCAGGGAGGTCTCCCGCACATTGGGGAAGGCGAAGCCCGGCAGGCTCTCGGCGGCATGGCAGGGCAGGACGCGGCCGGCCGGCGAGACGGCGAGGAATTGCCGCCCCCAGCCGCCCATGCAGGGTTTCGGGCGCTTCGCGTAGTAGTCCGGCACCACATAGTCGATGACGAGGCGCCCCTTCAGGTCCCGCCGCGCCGCCTCGACCGTCGCGGTCGCGGCCTCGAGCTGCGCGCGGGTCGGCAGCAGGGCGTCGCGGTTGGCCAGCGCCCAGCCGTAGTACTGGACATGCGCCACCTCCATGCGCGCGGCGCCGAGGGCCAGCGCCAAGTCGATCATGGCCGGCAGCCGGTCCAGGTTCTGCCGGTGCACGACGGCATTGAGCGTCAGCGGCAGCCCGGCATCCTGGACGTGCCTGGCGAATTCCAGCTTCCGCGCATGGCCGCCGCGATAGCCGCCGATGCGGTCGGCCGAGCCCGGCTCGGCGTCCTGGACCGAGAGCTGGACATGGTCGAGCCCGGCCTCGGCCAGGGCCGCGAGCTTCGCCTCCCCGGTCAGGACGCCGGAGGTGATGAGGTTGGTGTAGAGCCCGGCCCCGCCGGCGGCGCGGACGAGATCGGCGATGTCGCGCCGCGCCGTCGGCTCGCCGCCCGAGAGATGCACCTGCAGGCAGCCGAGCTCGGCGGCCTCCCGGAACACCCGCGCCCAGGTGGCGGTGTCCAGCTCCTCCCCCGGGCGGGTCAGCGCGGTGGGGTTGGAGCAGTAGGGGCAGCGCAGCGGGCAGCGATGCGTGAGCTCGGCCAGCAGCGCGAGCGGGGCGGCGGGGGCCGTCATGCCCTCACCACGCCCTTGGCGGCCAGGTCATCCAGCAGGGCGACGACATCGGCCAGGATCTCCTCCCGTGGCGCGGCGAAGCGGGCGGCCAGGTCGTCCACCATGGCCTCCACGCTGCGCGCGCCATCCACCAGGCGCAGCACTTCCAGCGCGATCTCGTCGGGGACGAACATGCGCTCCGGCCCCAGCACCACCCATTGGCCGCGGGCCTTGTCCTCCCGCAGCTTCATGCCTGGCGCGAGGCGCGGGATGCTGGTGCCCTGCATCACGGCCGCCAGGCCCCTGGCGGCGGCAGGCCCGGCGCGACATAGGCGAAGTGCAGCGCATCGAGCTGCGCCCAGAGCAGGTCGCATTTGAAGCGCAGCGCCTCCATCACCTGCTCCTGCTGCTCGCGCGTGTGGGCTTCCCGCTTCACATAGCCAAGGGCGAATTCCACATCCTGCGGCGCCTGGGTCAGGCGCGGGGTGAAATAGGCCAGCGTCTCCTCCGACACGAAGTCGTAGTTGCGCAGCATGCCGGAGACGCGCTGGGAGATGATGGCGGGCGAGAACATTTCAGTCAGCGACGACGCCACGGCTTCCAGCACGCTGCGGGTCTTCACGAAATTCACATAGGCATCGACGGCGAAGCGCGTCGCCGGCAGCAGGCCGCGGAGGGACACCACGTAGTCGCGGTCCAGCCCGAGGCCGTCCGTCAGCTTCAGCCAGCGCTCGATCCCGCCGGGATGCACGCCGTCGCCGTCATGGTCCACGATGCGCCGGCGCCATTCCCGCCGCAGTTCCGGCGTCGGCAGCCGCCCCAGCACCGCCGCATCCTTCGCCGGGATCGACGCCTGGTAGTAGTAGCGGTTGAGCGCCCAGGCCTGCACCTGCGCCTTGGACAGCTTCCCGCCATGCAGCAGGTGATGGAAAGGGTGGTGGATGTGGTAGCGCTCCTCCCCGATCGCGCGCAGGCGGCGCTCCAGCTCCTCGGGCGGGAGAAGGTCCGATGCGGTCGCCGGAGCGGCCCGGGGCGCGGAGGCGTCAATCGCATCAGCCTGCATCATCTCGCTCACAGCATCACCTCCATGCCGTCCCGGGCGACCTCCCAGCCCGCGGCCTCGGCCGCGGCGCGTTCCGGGCTGTCCGCCAGCAGGACGGGGTTGGTGTTGTTCATATGGATCAGGATGCGCCGGCGCACGCCGAGCCCGGCGAAGGCGGCAAGTGTCCCGCCCGGCCCGTCGATGCTCATATGGCCCATGCGCGCGCCGGTCTTCGGCCCGGCGCCGGCCAGGATCATCTCGTCGTCGCGCCAGAGCGTACCGTCGAAGAAGACGCAGTCCGCGCCCTCCAGCCGCGCCGCCAGGTCCGGCGGCATCGCGGCGCAGCCGGGGATGAAATACAGCGAGCGGCCGCCGGCCGAGACGCGAAGGCCGATGGTCTCCCCATCATCGGCGCGGCCGGGATCCTCGCCGCCCGGCGCCTCCAGGAAGAGCGGCACCTTGCCCGGCACGGCGAAGGCCTCGACCGCCAGGCCGAGCGGCGCGCCGCCGGCCTCGGTGAGCGCGAGGGGGGCGCCGAGCGGCAGCACCCGCCGCGGCACGAGGGCGGGGTTCACCGCATGGAAGATCGGGTTCGCGGCCAGCACGGACAGCGCGGCCTCGGCACCATAGAGGGCGAAGGCGTGGCGCTCCCGCATGGTCAGCAGCCCGGCGATGGTGTCCACCTCCGCCCCGGTCAGCACCACAGCGGCGATCGGGGAGTGCCGGATCCCGCCCGGCGCCGGCCGCGGATGCAGGGCGGGCGTGGCAATGATCTGCTGCCGCAGGTCGGGCGAGGCGTTCAGCAGCACCCAGCGCGCCCCATCCGCCGAGACGGCGAGCGAGGCCTGGCTCCGCGGCGTCGCGGCCGGGTCGCCGGACAGCGCCCGGCGGCAGCCGGGGCCGGCCGAGTTCCACTGCGGAAAGCCGCCGCCGGCGGCGGCCCCGAGGACGATGGCGCGCAGCATCCGGCGGCTCAGCAGGCCCGCGCGGGGGCGGTGGTCAGGCGGGCCATGCGGCGGTCTCCTCCGGCGGCCGCTGCGGGCCGCATCGCCGGGAATGTAGGAGCCGGCCGGGGCACGGCCAACCCCGCCGGAGGCGGCAGCCAGCCGGCGACGGGTCCGGGACGCCCTATCGCCCCGGCACCGTCGCCTCCACCTGGATCGCCGCATACCAGGCGGCAAGGTCGGCGATCTGCGCGTCGGTCAGGTCCCTGGCCAGGATGTTCATCTGCTCATGGTTCCGCTCGCCGCTGCGGAAGTGGCGAAGCTGCGCCACGGTGTAGAGGACGCTCTGCCCCGCCAGGTTCGGCGCGTCCGGCTGCTGCGCGATGCCGTCATTGCCATGGCAGACCGCGCAGCGCGCCCCGGCGAGGCGCCGCCCGGCCAGGGGATCCCCCGCGGCTTCCTGGGCCACCGCCCCGCCCGCCAGCAGCAGCATGGCTGCCGCCACCGGCCCGCCCCACCGCCGCATCAGCGGAAGTTCCTTCCACGCCGCATCAGCCGACACTCCTCCCGCGCCGCATCAGCGAGCCTTCACTCCGCGCCGCATCAGCGGCGACGCTCATAGCGGATGCGGTAGATCGCCCCGGCATGGTCGTCGGAGACCAGCAGGGAGCCGTCCCGCAGCACCGCCACATCCACGGGGCGGCCGAGATATTCGTTGGTCTCCTCATCCAGCCAGCCCTCGGCGAAGGGCTTGTGCTCCCGCACCGTGCCGTCCTGGTTCAGGAAGGTGACCATGACCCGTGCGCCGATAGGCGTGGTGCGGTTCCAGCTGCCATGCTGGGCGTTGAAGAGGGCGCCGCGATACTCCTCGGGGAACATCCGGCCGTCATAGAAGGTGAGGCCCAGATCGGCGGCATGCGCCACGGTCTCGACCATGGGCGGCACCGTCTCAGCCGGCGGCTCGCTATTGGCGTATTCCCTGGTGCGGACCTTGCCGCCGCCGAACCAGGGGAAGCCGAAATTCTGGTTGGCGGCGGTGATGCGGTTGATCTCGCCCGGGGGCGTGTCGTCGCCCATGCCGTCCACCTGGTTGTCGGTGAACCAGAGCTCATTCGTGCCGGGGCGGAAGGCGATGCCGACCGAGTTGCGGATGCCGCGCGCATAGACCTCGCGGTTCCCGCCGTCGCGGTCCAGGCGGATGATCCCACCGATGCCGACCCGGTTGTAGAGATCCATCTTGGCCGGCGCCGGCACGTTGAAGGGCTGGCCGAGCGAGATGTAGAGCTTGTTGTCCGGCCCGATGCGGCAGACCCGGGCACCGTGGTTGAAGCTCTCCTCGCTGGTCGGGATCAGCTGGCCCTGCGGCACTACCACCTCGGCCGCCACATCCGGCCCCTCATAGAAGAACTCCGCGGCGGGGAAGGACAGCACGCGGTTGTGCTCCACCACCTGCAGGAAGCCATCGGGCGTGAAGCAGAGGCCGTTCGGTACGCTGAACTGGATGGAAGGGGCGAAGGGCTTCACCTCATCCGCCACCCGGTCGCGGTCACGGTCCGTCACCGCCCAGACGCGCGTCTTGCGGGTGCCGACGAAGACCACGCCGGAAGAGGGGCCGATCGCCATGTGCCGCGCATCCGGCACCACGGCATAAAGCTCGATCCGGAAGCCCTCGGGCAGGCGGATGCGCTCGAGGTTCCGGCGCAGCGCATCGGCGCGGCGGCCCTCCTGCGGCACCGTCTCCATCTGCAGGGCGGTGCCAGTGGTGCGGAATTGCTGCAGGCGGTCGAGATTGCCCTGACCGCCCGCGCCGGGCAGCGGGCCGGCCGGCGGGGGCCGGACGCCGGGCGAGGTCTCGCCGGGCACCGCGCCACCTGTATGGGTGGTGGTGCGGCCGGGCTCCGCCTGTCCGCCCTGCGCGCGCACGAAACCGGGAGTTCCGGCCACGGCCAGCACGAGGCCGGCGCCCAGCAGCATCGCCTTCGTCCGCATCCCTTTTCCTCCCTGACGTCTCCGCGGCCGATGCCGCTGGAGGTTGCGCGGGAGCATGCCCGCGCCAGGGCCGCCCGGCGTTGACATGATTGAGAGGTCTAATCCGGAATGAACAAGCCATGAAAAAGGCCCCGCACCGGCGGTGCGGGGCCCGGAGAGTGGTATCGGCCGGGATGCGCCCGGCCGCGCGCCTCAGCCGATCTCGGCGCAGGCGTAGCAGTTGATCTCGAGCGCGAGGGAGACCTCGGTCACGCGGGGCTTTCTCCAGGCCATGATTTCCTCCATCCGGGCGGTGGTCGCCACCGGACATAGTGGGGCCGGCCCCTCGCGGCATCAAGCACGCCGTGCGGTGGCGGGCGCGGCGATGGCCGGGCGCCAGGGAGGCACCGGGCTCCTGCCAAGCCTTCCTTCAGGGGCGGTCAGGGGCGGCCCGGGTGTTCCACCCCGCGGCGGCTCGGGCTAGAGCAGAGCGCAGCGGGGCAGGAGTGCCCCGGCGCGTGGCGCCGCCCTGCGGGCCGGGACCTCCGGCGGGTCGGCATTCAGGCGGAAGCGCAAGCCGCCCTCGTGGGCGGCGGCCCCGCGGCTTTGGTACACAGGTCGTTGCAGGAGAAGGCCATGAGCTATCGGGTCGCGGTCGTCGGCGCCACCGGGGCGGTGGGGCGCGAGATGCTGAAGACCCTCGCCGAGCGGGACTTCCCGGTCCGCGAGGTGGTCGCCCTCGCCTCCGGCCGCTCGACGGGGCTGGAGGTCTCCTTCGGCGAGCGGGCCGTGCTCAAGGTCCAGAACCTGGAGCGCTTCGACTTCAAGGGCACCGACATCGCCCTCTTCTCCCCCGGCGCCGCGGTCTCGGCCGTGCATGCCCCGCGCGCGGCGGCGGCGGGCTGCGTCGTCATCGACAATACCAGCCAATTCCGCATGGAGCCGGACGTGCCGCTGGTGGTGCCGGAAGTGAATGCGCATCACCTGAAGCGCTTCGAGAAGCGCCGGATCATCGCCAACCCGAACTGCTCGACCATCCAGATGGTGGTGGCGCTGAAGCCGCTGCACGCGATCGCGCGGGTGAAGCGGGTGGTGGTCTCCACCTACCAGTCCGTCTCCGGCGCGGGGAAGGAGGCGATGGACGAGCTCTTCAACCAGACCCGCGCGATCTATGTGAACGACCCGACCACGCCTGAGCAGTTCACCAAGCCCATCGCCTTCAACTGCATCCCGCATATCGACCGTTTCATGGACGACGGCGCGACCAAGGAGGAGTGGAAGATGGCGGCCGAGACCAGGAAGATCCTGGACCCGGACATCGCGGTGATCGCCACCTGCGTGCGCGTCCCGGTCTTCATCGGCCATGCCGAGGCGCTGCATGTGGAGTTCGAGGGCCCGATCACCGAGGAGCAGGCCTGGGAGGCGCTGCGCGAGGCGCCGGGCGTGCAGCTCGTCGACAAGCGCGAGGATGGCGGCTACGTGACCCAGGTGGACGCGGCCGGCGAGGATGCGGTCTTCGTCAGCCGCCTGCGCCGGGACCCGACCGTGCCGCACGGCCTGGCCTTCTGGTGCGTCTCCGACAACCTGCGCAAGGGCGCGGCGCTGAACGCGGTGCAGATCGCCGAGGCGCTGGTCGAGCAGGGGCTGGTCACGCCGCGCCGCGGCGGCTGACGGCGCCGCCCTCCGGGACCACCCGCGCCGGCAGCCCGGACAGGGCTGCCGCCGGTCCTGCCGCATCCCCGGCGCGGCGGCCTCCCTCCCCTGAGGAGCACCGCCGCCCATCCGTCCGGCCGCAAGGCCGGACGGATGGGCGGCATCTTTCCCCCGGGACGGGGGCAGGAGCACAGCCCCACCGCATCCGAGCCCGAGCGATGCCCCGCCCCGGTCATCCCGCATGGGCAGGCCTCCCCGGCAGCCGCGCGGGGCGCGATATGCTGCCGCCCTGGGATCAGTCCCTGGTTCGGTCCCGCGCACCCACCTTGCCGCGGGCGCGGGCCTTGCCCGTCCCACGGCCCGGTGCGATGTTCGCGCCGCCCAGCACATGAGCCCGGCCCGCCGTGTCGTGCGTGCAGGCCGGAGAGCGACGAGGACGAGGTATGGCGAAGATCAAGGTGAAGACCCCCGTCGTCGAGATGGACGGCGACGAGATGACCCGCATCATCTGGGGGTTCATCAAGGATAAGCTGATCCTTCCGTATCTCGATATCGATCTGAAGTATTACGACCTGGGCATCCAGTACCGTGACCAGACGGACGACCAGGTGACGATCGACGCCGCCAATGCGACGAAGCAGTACGGCGTCGGCGTGAAATGCGCGACCATCACCCCGGACGAGGCGCGGGTGAAGGAGTTCGGCCTGAAGAAGATGTGGCGGAGCCCGAACGGCACCATCCGCAACATCCTGGACGGCACCATCTTCCGCGAGCCGATCATCTGCTCGAACGTGCCGCGCCTGGTGCCGCACTGGTCGAAGCCGATCGTGGTCGGCCGCCACGCCTATGGCGACATCTACCGCGCCGCCGAGACCAAGATCCCGGGCGCCGGCAAGGCGACGCTGACCTGGACTCCGGCCGAGGGTGGCGAGCCGATCACGCTCGAGGTCACCAACTTCCCGGCCGGCGGCGGCGTGCTGATGGGCATGCACAACACCCGCGCCAGCATCTCCGGCTTCGCCCGCGCCTGCCTGAACTACGGCCTGGCGCGCAACTACCCGGTCTACCTGTCCCACAAGAACACCATCCTCAAGGCCTATGATGGTGAGTTCAAGGACATCTTTCGGCACATCTTCGACACGGAGTTCGCCGAGAAGTACAAGGCCGCCGGCCTGACCTATGAGGACCGGCTGATCGACGACATGGTGGCCTGCGCCCTGAAGTGGGAAGGCGGCTATGTCTGGGCCTGCAAGAACTACGATGGCGACGTGCAGTCCGACATCGTGGCGCAGGGCTTCGGCTCGCTCGGCCTGATGACCTCCGTGCTGCTCTCCCCGGATGGCAACACGGTGGAGTCGGAGGCGGCGCACGGCACCGTCACGCGCCACTACCGCGAGCACCAGAAGGGCCGCGAGACCTCCACGAACCCGATCGCGTCCATCTTCGCCTGGACCCGCGGCCTCGCCTATCGCGGCCGGTTCGACAACACCCCGGACGTGGTCGCCTTCGCCGAGACGCTGGAGAAGGTCTGCATCGAGACGGTCGAGAGCGGGTCCATGACCAAGGACCTCGCCATCCTGATCAGCAAGGACCAGCCCTGGCTCAACACCCAGGCCTTCCTCGCGAAGCTCGACGAGAACCTGCAGAAGAAGATGAAGGCGGCCTGAGCCCTCGGGCCTGGCCGAAGACAGGGGGGCGGGTCCGCAAGGACCCGCCCCCTTTTTTCGTGCCGGCCCGGCAGCCGCACATCGCCGCTTCCGGACGTTCACGCCCGTCCGCGATCTGCTCTACGCCACCCCCGACAGCGTCCGCCGCACCGCCCGCTGCCAGCCGGCATAGGCCGCCTCGCGCTCCGCCTCGGGCATGGAGGGGGTGAAGCGGCGGTCCAGGTGCCAGGTCTGCGCGAATTCCTCCGGCGCCGGGCACAGCCCCGCCTGCAACCCGGCCAGATAGGCAGCCCCCAGCGCCGTTGTCTCCCGCACCACCGGCCGGTCGACCGGCAGGCCGAGGATATCGGCCAGGAATTGCATGGCCCAGTCCGAGGCGACCATGCCGCCATCGACCCGCAGCACGGCCCCCTCCCCCGTCCCGGCCATGTCCGCCCGCATCGCCTCCAGCAGGTCGCGGGTCTGGTAGCCGACGCTCTCGAGCGCGGCGCGCGCGAAATCGGCCGGGCCGGAGGCGCGGGTCAGCCCGTGGATCGCCCCGCGCGCCTCCGGGTCCCAATAGGGCACGCCCAGCCCCACGAAGGCGGGCACCAGATAGAGCCGCGCCGCGGGGTCGGAGCGCGCGGCCAGCGCCCCGCTCTCGGCCGCCTCGCGGATCAGCCCCAGCCCGTCCCGCAGCCACTGCACCGCGGCGCCGGCGACGAAGATCGCGCCCTCCAGCGCATAGGTCCGCCGGCCGCCGAGCTGGTAGGCGATGGTGGTCAGCAGCCGGTGGCGGGAGGCCACGGGGGTATCGCCCGTGTTCAGCAGGGCGAAGCAGCCGGTGCCGTAGGTGGATTTGAGCATCCCCGGCCGGAAGCAGGCCTGGCCCATGGTCGCCGCCTGCTGGTCCCCGGCGATGCCGCGGACGGGGATGGCGGCGCCGAGCAGCGCTGTCTCCGCCAGGCCGAATTCGGCGGCGCAATCGCGCACCTCCGGCAGCAGGGAGGCCGGCACGCGGTGCAGCGCGCACATCGCCTCATCCCAGCGGCCGGCCCGGATGTCGAACAGCATGGTGCGCGCGGCATTGGTCGCATCCGTCGCATGCACGCGGCCGCCCGTGAGGCGCCAGAGCAGGAAGGTATCGACCGTCCCGAAGGCGAGCTCGCCGCGCTCCGCCGCCGCCCGTGCCCCCGCGACATTGTCCAGCAGCCAGGTCAGCTTGGTCGCGGAGAAATAGGGGTCGATCAGCAGGCCCGTCGCCGCCGCCACCGCCGCGGCATGGCCGGATTCGCGCAACGCGGCGCAGGCGGCGGCGGTGCGGCGGTCCTGCCAGACGATGGCGCGGTGGATCGGCTCGCCGGTCCGGCGGTCCCAGACCAGCACCGTCTCCCGCTGGTTGGCGATGCCGATGGCGGCGACCTGCTCCGGCCGCAGCCCGGCCTTGCCGATCGCCTCCCGCATCACCGCGAGCGAGCTCTGCCAGAGATCCTCCGGCTCGTGCTCCACCCAGCCGGAGGCCGGGTAGTGCTGGGGAAACTCTTGCTGCGCCACCGCGACCGGGACCAGGTCCGGCGCCCGGAACAGGATGGCGCGGGTGGAGGTGGTGCCCTGGTCCAGGGCGAGGATGTGACCGGCCGACATGCGAGACTCTCCCAGCTCTTGCGGGCCGGGATTGCGCCCCCGTCCCCTGGCGCGGTCCCGCCCGGCCCCCTGGCCCCGCCGCCCGCATGGCGGCGCGCCGGTCACCGCTGCGGCCGGAGGCCGGCCGCGGTTCCGCCCGCCCCAGTCCAGCGCGCGGCGGCCCCGCTTGCCAAGGGCACGAGCCGCGCCCCGACCACGCCAGGTGCCGACAGGATGGACGCCAGCCTGCATCGCAGCCTAGGCTTCGATGGCTACAAGAACAAAGCTGCAAGGGAGAGAAACGCCATGACGCTCGCACGCCGCCACATTGCCCTGGCGGGCGCCGCCGCCGCGCTGCTCGGGCCGGGCCTCGCCCGCGCGCAGTCCGGCGAGGAGGCCCGGGTGGCCCAGGCCGTCGAGGCGCTCACCAAGGCGATGATCGCGGTGGACAGGCAGCAGCTTGACGCGCTGACCTCGGAGCATCTCAGCTACGGGCATTCCGCCGGGCGCATCGAGAACAAGAAGCAGTTCATCGACTACCTGGAGGGGCGGCAGAGTGCCTTCCGGCGGATCGACCTGACCGAGCAGACCATCAACCTGGTCTCGGACGAGGCCATCGTCAGGCACCTCTTCACCGGGGAGACGATCTCGCCGGCGGGGCAGGTCACGCCGGTGCGGATCGGCGTGCTGCAGGTCTGGACCAAGGAAGGCGGGAACTGGAAGCTGCTCGCCCGGCAGGCCTATCGCCTGTAATCGCGCCGGGCGGCTTGCTGCAGCGGATCGCGTCCAGGGCTGAACGCCAATTCGCTGCAGCGCTCCGTCTTCCCGGCCGATGCGCGCGTCCGGTCCCTCAGGCCGTCGCGCGACCTGCTCCGGGGGTCGCCCGGACGCTCAGGCCTTCGCCGCCTTCTTCTTCGCCTTCTTGAGCCCGGCCAGGGCCGAGTCCTTCAGGGAGGGGCTGGCCTTGAAGCGGACCGTGGCGCCGGCCTTGACCGGCACCTTCTCGCCGGTGCGGGGGTTCATGGCGGTGCGCTTCGGCGTCTCGCGGACGGTGAAGGAACCGAATTCCGGCAGGGTGAAGCGGCCCGTGCCGATGATCTCCGCCTTGATGGCGGCAATGAGGTCGCTGGCCAGCCGGTTGGCGGCGACGGCCGGCATCTCGGTCGACTTCACGATGACGTCGGTCAGGAACTTCTTCGACATGCACGGGACTCCCTACGGATGATCGCGTCATAGCCGAGAGATTCAGCGGCGTCAGTCGTCTCGTTGCGGGACCTGCGCGTGCCGGCCCCGGAGGGTTGCGCGACTCGTGGAAAATCCAGGGTTTGCGCCGGGGCTTGCGCGGAAGCCTTACGGGCACAGGCGGGATGGCCGGGGCAGCGAATCGCCGGCCATGGCCGCGAATCGGCGCCCCGATCGCCAGGATGCCGCTCAGCGGGTGCGGGTCTGCGCCCAGGCCTCCGCCATGCGGGCCAGGGGATCGGCCGGGGCTCGTGCCACCGCAACGCCTCCGGGTACATCGCCCCACTGGCGGAGCGGCCCGCTGTCGAGATGCACGAAGCCGCGCTGCGCATAGATGCCGACGCCGCCGCGCCCGAGCTTCAGGGCCTGCTCGGCGAAGCCGGCCAGCCGCTCCGACGCGACCAGCACATCGAGTGCGCCGGCCCGCAGATGCTGGCTGTCCCCGGCGCCACGGACCGCCAGGTTGGTCTGCGGCGTCCGGTAGCCGGAGAGGATGGTGAGTTCGCCGGCGAGGCCGCTGCGCCGCGCCACCTCCCACAGCACCTCGATCGCCAGGGGATCGAAGGGCATCACATCGCCGGTGCGGCTATCGGCCAGCACCCGGGAGAGGTCGGCCATGGCCTTGGGGTCCGGCGTCCGGCCGTCATGCCAGGGGCCGGAAAAGCGTTCCCCCGTCGCGGCATGCCGCAGGGCGAGCCGCCGCGGGGCGGGTGGCGGCTGCCGCCGCGGCACCGCCAGCGCGGCACGGGGACCAAGGGCGAGCGCGACAGGGGCCGCGAGGAACAGGGTCCGGCGTCTCATGCCCATGCTGGTACGTGCCGCCAGCGGCAGCGGGAAGCCTGCCACGGGCCCGCCACACGGAGCCGTGACCGGCTGATCCGGGCCTGACCGGGATGTGACCCCGGAGGCGGCGCGGTCATTCCGTCCGTGCCCGCAGCGGGACGGGCGCGGGGCCCGGCAGCAGCCCGGCGCCCTTCTGGGCGAATGGTGGCGCGACATCGTTCGCGGGCGGGCGCACCGCCGCCGCCCAGTGCCGTTCCTGGGCGAACCAGGCGATGGTGCTGCGCAGCCCCGCCTCCAGGCCGATGCGCGGCCACCAGCCGAGCACCTGCCGGGCATAGCCGATATCCGGGCGCCGGCGCCGCGGGTCGTCCACGGGCAGCGGCCGCCAGACGATCGGGGAGGCAGAGCCGGTGAGTTCGACCACGCGCTCGGCGAGTTCCGCCACCGTCAGTTCCTCGGGGTTGCCGAGATTGACGGCGCCCCGCAACGACGCCTCCGTCGCCTGCAGCCGCACCAGCCCGTCGATCAGGTCGTCGACATAGCAGAAGGAACGGGTCTGGCTGCCATCGCCATAGATGGTGATCGGATCGCCCGCCAGCGCCTGGGTGACGGCATTGGAGACGATGCGGCCATCATCCGGTCGCATGCGCGGGCCATAGGTGTTGAAGATGCGCGCCACCCGCACCCGCACCCGCCCGGCCCGGGCGTAGTCGAAGGCCAGCGTCTCCGCCGCGCGCTTGCCTTCGTCGTAGCAGGCGCGGGGGCCCGTCGGGTTCACATTGCCCCAGTAGGTCTCGGCCTGCGGATGCACTTCCGGATCGCCATAGACCTCGCTGGTGGAGGCGAGCAGGAAGCCCGCCCCCGCCCGCTCCGCCAGTTGCAGCAGGTTGCGGGTGCCGAGCACGCAGGTGAGCAGCGTATGCTCCGGATCCGCCTGGTAGTGCGGCGGGGAGGCGGCGCAGGCCAGGTTGAACACCGCGTCGATCCGCCCTCCTTCCCGCAGGATGCGGCCGGGCCGCAATTCGATGATGTCGGCCTCGATGAGGTCGAAGCGCGGCTCGCGCTCCAGGTGACGCAGGTTCAGCCGCCGCCCGGTGCGGAAGCTGTCCACGCAGATCACCTCCCAGGACTCGGCCAGCAATGCGTCGCACAGATGCGAGCCGAGAAAACCAGCGCCGCCGGCGACGACAGCGACCTTGCGCTTGCCCTTGGTCACGTGGCCGCCTGCTCCCTTGCCAGATGATGATCGCGGCGCATGGCCGCGCGCAGATGCGCCTCCAGCTCCGCCGCCCGATGCGCCGCGGTATGCGCGCCGAGGACGCGTTGCTGGAAGGCCTTCGCCAGGCGCTGCCTGGCTCCCTCCGGACAGCCGAGCAGGATGTCCAGCACCTCGCCCGCCGAGGCGGCGAGCAGGATCTCCTCACCCGGCCGGAAGAGCGCGTCGATGCCGTCCCAGACATCCGAGATCACGGGCGTGCCGCAGGCGCCGGCCTCGAACAGCCGCACGCTCGGGCTGTGGCCGGCGCGCACCATGTCGGCGCGCGTGACGTTCAGGGTGAAGCGGCTCTCGGCATAGAAGCCCGGATGCTCGGCCGGCGGGACATGCTCCAGCCGCTCGACATTCGATGGCCAGGCGATGTGCGGCGGATATTGCGCGCCGGCGACGACGAAGCGCAGCTGCGGGGCGCGCCGGGCGGGTTCCAGCAGCAGCGTCTCCAGCACCGGCTGGCGATCGTCGCTGTAGGTGCCGAGATAACTGAGATCCCAGCGCTTCCGCCGATCGAGGCCGGCATAGGCGACCTCATCCACGGAGCAGTGCAGCACGCGCGCGGCCGGAGCGCCGTAGGCCTGTTCCAGCCGCGCCAGAGTCGGCCCGCCGGTGAAGGAGAGGTAGAGGTCGTAGCGCGGGATCTGGTGCGCGGAGAGGTATTCATCGTCGCCGCGCGCCAGCTTCGCCAGCGTCACCGGCGTGTCGATGTCGTAGAAGGCGGTCACGCCACGGGCGATGCGCTGGACGAAGTCGCCGACCGCCACCCCTTCCGGCACATAGGATCCGACGATGACCGCATCCGCCGAGGCGATCGCCGGTTGCCACCGCTCCAGTTCGCCGAGATCGCGGTAGAGGGCGAGGTCACAGAACCCAGGGGCCGCCAGGTCGCGGTGGCCGGCATACCAGGGCACGTCCCGCTCCAGGAACAGCACCTGATGGCCGCGCGCGGCGAAGGCCTTCAGCAGGGCGCGATAGGTGGTGGCGTGGCCATTGCCCCAGGAGGAGCTGAGGCTGAGGCCGAGAACGACCAGCCGGAGCGGGCGGTCGCTCATGCCGCCTGCCCCGCGCGCCGGCGTCCCGCCACCTCCCGCAGCAGCGCATCGACCTGCGCCCCGCGCCGGGCATAGGTGTGCTCGGCGAGGATGCGGGCCCGCGCCGCCTCCCCGATCGCCCGGGCGCGTTCCGGCGTCAGCGCCGCGACATGCTCCGCCACCTCCGCGCCGTCGCGCGCGACCAGCACCTCCGCGCCGTCCTTCAGGAAGAGTTCCAGCCCGATCCAGGCATCGGTGATCAGGCAGGCGCCGGCGCCGGCGGCCTCGAAGACGCGGGTCGCGGGGGAGAAGCCGATCGCCGCCATGCTGTCCCGCGCGATGTTCAGCACCGCGCGGGGTGAGGTGTTGAAGGCGTTGTGCTCGCGCGTATAGACATGGCCGATGGCACGGACATTCGGCGGCATCGGCTTGTCGTGCCAGCCATTGCCGCCGATCAGGAAGCGGCGGTCCGGCAGCAGCGCGGCCGGGCGGAGGAAGAATTCCTCCACCCGCGCCTCCCGGTCCGGCAGACGGTTGCCGAGGAAGCCGAGATCCGCGGCGAAGCGCGGCTCGGCCGGCACGGGGTGGTGCGTCTCCGGGTCGAGTGCGTTGTAGACCGGCACGCAGCGCCGGGCGCCGAAGCCCTCATAGGCATCGACCACCGGCGGCCCGCCGCCATAGGTCAGCACCAGGTCGAGCCCCGGCAGGGCGCGGCGCAGCGGGTGATCCGGCGCCGCCCCGATCTCGGCCAGCGTGGCCGGCGCATCCACATCCCAGAAGATGCGGATCGCCCCCGGCCGCGCCGCCGCCATGACGCCGTGCAGCAGTTCCGTGTCGAAGACGCCGACACCGCTGGCCTTGACCACCACATCGGCCTGCGCAGCCTCCGCCACCACCTCGCGCAGTGCCGCCTCGGTCGCGGGATACACCCGCACCTCCGCCCAGTCCGGTGGTGCGATGTCACGGTGCTGCTGCCGGTCGAAGGCGTCCGGCTCGTAGAAGGTGGTGCGGTAGCCGCGGCGATGCAGGTCACTGATCAGTCCGCGGTAATAGGTGGCCGCGCCGTTCCAGTAGGAGGACAGCAGGCTGGAACCGTAGAAGGCAATCCTCATGCGCTGGCCTCCGCCGGTGCGCGGGCCCGATCGAGGCGCGCGAGTATCGTCAGCAATTCATCGGCGCGGTGCCCGCAGCCATGGCGCGCCCGGATGGTCCGCAGCCCGTTCGCCACCAGGCTGCGCCGGAGATCCGCATCCTCCCGGATGGCACGGAGGTGGCGCTGCATCTCCGCCTCGTCGCGCGCCATCAGGTAGTCCTCGCCGGGCCGGAACAGCCCTTCCGCGTCGTGCCAGGGCGAGCAGACCAGCGGAATGCCGCAGGCCAGCGCCTCGAAGACGCGGATGGTCGGGATGCCCGGAAGCAGATCGACATAGAAGCGGCGCGGCACATGCACCGTGGCCAGGTGCCGGGCGAAGACCTCCGGCGCCTGCGCATTCGGCAGCCAGCCGCGATAGCGCGCGCCATGCTCCGCCAGGATGCGCAGCGCGTGCTCCGGATAGCGCACGCCATGGATGTCGAGGGGCAGGCCGACGGCGCGCGCCGGGCGGAGCAGAAAGCGCTCCAGTTCCTCGCTGCGCTCCTCATCGCCCCAATTGCCGATCCAGACCAGCCCCTCACGCGGGCCGTCCTGCGCCGGCGGCCGGAACAGCCGGGTATCCGCCGCCTCATGCCAGACGAAGACCCGCCCCCCCCAGCCCCAGCGCCGATAGACCTCGGCCAGCGCCTCGCCGAAGGCGAGCACGCCGTCATAGCCGTCCAGGTCGAAGCGGCGGATGGCCTCGGGATCACTGACCGCGCGATGATGCGTATCGTGAAAAAGCAGGGTGAAGCGCGCCCCCTGCCGTCGCGCCTGGCCGAGCGTGGCGACGACCCAGGGCTCGTTCCATTCATGCGTGATGACGAGATCGGCCCCCTCGACCGCC
Source organism: Roseicella aerolata (assembly GCF_020523605.1). Taxonomy (GTDB): domain Bacteria; phylum Pseudomonadota; class Alphaproteobacteria; order Acetobacterales; family Acetobacteraceae; genus Paracraurococcus; species Paracraurococcus aerolatus. The sequence goes on from NZ_JAJAQI010000037.1 coordinate 33,744, forward strand.
GTGACGATATCCTGCGCGGTGGCGTAGCGCCGCGCACGCAACTCCGGATAGGCGGCGCGATAGGCGCGCAGGCCTGCCTCGCCGTGATCCCGCAGCAGGTTGTCGCGGCTCCAGGCCTCCTCGGGCTCCAGGGCCAGAACGTCATGGCCGCGCGCCTGCAACTCGCTCAGCACGCCCCGGAGGAAATGCGCATTGCCGTGGTTCCAGCAGGATTCCAGGGAATGGGTGAGATAGATCAGTCTCACGCGGCAACCCCCCTTCCCGTCCCGCCGGCCATGCCGCGCAGGAGCCCGCGATAGGCCGCGAGCATGGCATCCACCTGGGCGCCGATGCCGTAGCGACGTGCCCGTTCCTGCGCCGCAACGCCGAGGGCAGCGCGTCGTTCCCCATCCTCGGCCAGTCCGCGCATCGCCTCGGCGAAGGCCTGCGCATCGCCCACCGGCGCAAACTGCGCGACGCCTTCCCACAATTCGCGGAAGACCGGCGTATCGGCCAGCACGAGGGCGCAGCCGGCCTGCGCCGCTTCCAGCACGGTGAGGCCGAAGGGCTCGTATCGCGCCGCCGAGGCGAAGATCGGCCGCGCGGCCAGATACCCGGCCACCTCGGCCTCCGGCAGCCGACCGAGGAGCCGCAGATGCGCCAGCGCGGCCCGTGCGCCATTCGGCCCCTCCACCGGGCCTGCCGCCACCACCGGGAAGGGCAGCAGGGCCGCGGCGCGGTCGAGCGTTGCCGCATCCTTGCCGTCATCCCACAGCCGCCCGGCGGTGAAGGCGACAGGCCGCGCCTGTGGCGTGCCGGCGCTTCCTGCGGCACGCCGCCCGTTGCGGACGACCATCGGCGGCGCGGCGAGGCCATAGGCCGCGCGCGTCGCCGCGGCGAAAGCCGCGCTCGGCGCCACGAGGCAATCCGCCTTGCGGTAGGCGCGCGCGACGAGTTCCGTCCGCCAGGTGAAGTCGGCGGGCATCGGCCCGGTCCGGACGGCACGCCACCAGGTCGCCAGGCAGGAATGGCAGGCGATCAGCACCGGCATGGAAAAGGCGGCACCGGCCGCCGGCCCCGGTGCGTTGAGATGCAGGATATCGGCCCCCGTCTCCTCCGCCAGCCTGGCCAGCGCATGGCCCGCCGCCACCACCTCCGCCGGGGATTCGGCGAGCCATTCGAGTGGCAGCCCCGTCTCGACCAGGCGCAGGCGCGGCACGCGCAAGGCGGCCGCGGCCTGGTCCGGCGCAGGGGCCGGGCCCATGACCGCCAGCACGGTCCCGACGCCGTGCCCGGCAAGGCCGGCCGCGAGATCGAGCGCATAGGTCCAGACGCCGCCGACCGCATCCACGGTCATCAGCAGCCGCAGACGCCCCGTCCCGCTCATCGGCAGCACGCCGCCTCGAGTTCGGGCAGGGGTGCCGCGCGCTCTTCCTGGATGTCGCTCAGCTGATCGAACTGCGCGAGGTAGTGGGCATGCGCCCGTTCCCAGGCAAGGTCGTCGGGCGCTCCCCAGAGGCGGATGTAGTCGGGCGAGCTCGGATAGGGGTAGAGCGGCACGGGATCGTTGGCCCAGACGCCGCCGCGCTGCAGCCTCTCCCGCCAGGCCGCCACCATGGCCGGATCGTCGCCCGCCACCTTGATCAGATTGGCCTGGACGAAGGGCACCCGGCGCTTCGCATGCAGCAGGCGCTCGGCCAGTTCATCCGTCGACATGCGGCAGTTCTTGTCGAGTGCGGCGCGCCCCTCGGGCGTCAGGCTCTCGACCCCGGCCTCGATCGAGACGCAGCCGGCCTCGCCGAGCAGGTCGAGCATCTCCGGCTTCCAGAGATCGATGCGGGTCTGGATGCCGAATTGCAGGCCGCGGCCGACCAGCGCCTCCAGCAGGGCGCGCTGGGGCAGGAAGATCTCGTCGATGAAATAGAGATAGCCGACGCCCTGCGCCGCCAGCGTGTCGATCTCCTCCAGCAGCGGGGCGAGGGCGCGCCTGCGATAGGCATCGCGGAAATCGAGCTTCGCGCAGAAGGAACAGGCATAGGGACAGCCGCGGGAGGCCTCGACCTCCGCCCCCGGCACCGCCGGTTTCGCATCGAAGCGGTGATGGTGATGCCGATGGCGCCGGACCCAGTCCGCCGGCCAGTGCAGCGCGGGCAGGTCGGTGAAGCGGCCGGCATGCGGCGCGCCCGTCACCCGGAGGGCATCGCCATCCCGGTACGCGATGGCCGGCACGGTCGAGAGATCGGAACTGTCGGCGAGCTTGACGAGGATCTCCTCGCATTCCCCACGCACGACGACATCGACGCCGAGCTTCCGGAGCGCCGCCGCCGGCGTCGCCGATCCATGCGGCCCGACCGCGACGGTGCGGCCGCCTTGTCCATCCAGCGCGAGGAGGAACTCGCGCGGCACACGCAGCTCCGGCGGGGCGCATCGCCAGAAGAGATAGGTCGGCGCCGTCGTCACCACCGTCATCTCGGGTGCGAAGGCTGCCACCCGGGCCGCCGCCTCCGCGACCGGAAGATCGCAGAGATGCGCGTCGAGCATGAGCACCTCATGCCCCGCCGCCTCCAGCAGCGCCTTGCCGTAGCCGAGTTCCAGCGCCAGATGCGGCTCGCGGCAGCCGAAATAGATGCTGCCCTCGAAGCGCCAGGGCGGGTTGACCAGCGCCACCCTCACGACAGCGCCTCCGCCGGCGCCTGTTCTTCGCGCAGCCAGGCGGCGAGGGCGCGCAACCCGTCGCGCCAGGGCCTTGGTGGCGCGAGGCCCAGCAGATCCCGCGCGCGGCGGGTATCCGAGACATAGTAGCGCTGGTCGCCCGCTCGCCAGTCGCCGTGGCGGATCTCGACCGGGCGGCCGAGGAGCGCCTCGATCGCGCGGATCACCTGCAACAGGCTGACGGCATTGGCCGGCCCGCCGCCCAGGTTGAACGCCATGCCGCGCACCGCGTCGATGCGCCGCCAGGCGGCGAGATAGGCGTCCACGGCATCCTCGACGAGGAGGATGTCGCGCACCTGGCAGCCATCCCCGAAGATGCTGATGGGCTGCCCGGTCAGCGCGCGGATCAGGAAATGCGCGACCCAGCCCTGGTCCTCCGTCCCGCGCTGCCGCGGACCATAGATGCAGCTCATCCGGAAGACGGCCGCCGGGATGCCGAAGCTGCGGGCATAGTCCAGCACATACTGGTCCGCCGCGCCCTTGGAGCAACCATAGGGTGTGTGGAAATCAAGCGGCCTGTCCTCTCCGATCCCATGCGCGCGGATATCGTGCCGCACGGGCAGATAGGCTTCCCCGGCCCGCTCCAGCGCCAGGTCGGCCAGGCCGCCATAGACCTTGTTGGTGCTGGCGAAGAGCAGCGGCACCGCCCTGCCCTGCCGCCGCACCGCCTCCAGCAGGCCGAAGGTGCCTTGCAGATTGGTGGCAAAGTCGCGCGCGGGATCGTCCAGGCTGGTCGTGACGGCGACCTGCGCCGCCAGATGGAACACTGCGCCGGCCTCACCGACCGCCCGCCCCAGTTCGGTGGCGTCGCCGAGATCCGCGATGATCGGGACGACGCGCCGCGGATGACGCCGGCGCAGCCAGGCGAGATTCGCCTCCACCCCGGGACGCGTCAGCGCGTCATAGACCAGCACCGTATGGCCCTTGGCCGCCAAGCGATCGGCCAGGTTGGCACCGATGAAGCCTGCACCACCGGTGACGAGGACAGGGCGCTCCCCGCCCATCATGCGACGAGCCCCCTCGCCTCGAGCTCGCCTCGCGCCTGCTGCACGCGGTCCTCCGCCTGCTGCCGGGCGACCCATTCGGCAAGCTCCGCAAGGCCTTCGATGAAATCCGTGCGCGGCGCGAAGCCGATCTGCCGGCGCGCCAGACCGATATCTGCGATGCAGTGCCGGATGTCGCCCGCCCGCGCCTTGCCGGTGATTTCCGGCGCGATGGAGCGACGCCCCATCGCACCCGCGAGCAGTTCGGCAACCTCCTGCACCGTGCGGTCCACGCCACTGGCGATGTTGAAGACGCCGCCCGCGGCCTGCGGATGCTCCAGCGCCAGCAGGAAGGCCTGCGCCACATCCTCCACATGCACGAAATCGCGCCGCTGCAGCCCGTCCTCGAAGATCATGGGCGGCTGGCCGTTCAGCAGCCGGGAGGCGAAGATCGCCAACACGCCCGTATAGGGGTTGGAGAGCGCCTGGCCGGGCCCGTACACATTCCACAGCCGCAGGGCGACACCTTCCATCCCGTAGGCCGGCGCGAGGGTCAGCGTCAGCCGTTCCTGCACATATTTCGTGATGGCATAGACGGAGGCGAGCGCCGGGCGCTTCGCCTCGGGCGTCGGCACCGGCGCCAGCGGCCGCCCGGCCTCGTCGAGCGGGTCCCAGCTCTGTGACGCCGCCGTGCGTGGCTGGCGCACCACATCCTCCACCAGCCGCCCGCCTGCGGAACGGTAGAGCCCTTCGCCATAGATGCTCATCGACGAAGCCACGACCACCCGTCGCACCGGCTGTTCGATCAGCGCCTGGAACAGTATCGCCGTGCCGTGGTCATTCACCGAGACATAGCGGTCGACCGCGTACATGCTCTGCCCGACACCGACTTCCGCCGCGAGATGCACGACACTGTCGACACCACGGAGCGCCCTGGCCACCGCATCCGCATCGCGCACATCGCCCTTCTGGAATTCGACCTCCGGGTCGAGTGACGGCCGCTTGTCGTCACTGCCATGCACCTGCTCAATCAGACTGTCCAGGGCGCGGACCCGATGGCCCTTGCCGAGCAGGGTCCGGGCGAGGTGCCGCCCGATGAAGCCCGCGCCGCCCGTGATGAGAATCAGTTCCGACACCAGGGCGCCTCCGTTTCGTCAGTCAGCATTCCACCGAACGGTCTCCAGAGAGCGTGCGGCCATACCAGGTTCCCGCCGCGCCGGGGACCGATGCACAATGCACCGGCATTGCGGCCACCGAGCAACAAAGGCTCCCGGTTGAGTGCGAACGCAAAGCCCGCCGATGCGGAACCGGTGCTCACCTGTATTTGTCGGCTGGTCAGTTCGTGCCGGCGGTGCCTATGGCACCGCACCGCGTTCCGCCTGCATCTCTGCCGCGGATGTCCGACACTCGGCAGCGACGGGCCGTATGCAAGGGAGACAGGCCTTGGGTTCCAGACGCTTGCGGGTCGGTCTCGTCGGGATCGGCAACTGCGCCTCCTCCTTTGTGCAGGGGCTGAGCTATTATCGCGACGCGCGCGGTCCGGTGCCGGGCCTGATGAGCGCCGAGATCGGCGGCTATGGCATCGGCGACATCGAAGTCTCCGCCGCTTTCGATATCAACGCCGAGAAGGTCGGCCGCGACCTGGCAGAGGCCATCCTCGCCACGCCGAACAACACCCACCGCTTCGCCGAGGTCGCGCCGACCGGCATCACCGTGGCGCGCGGGCGGACGCTGGACGGCATTGGGCGCTACCTGCGCGAGGAGATCCAGGAGGCGGATGCGCCGGAAGCCGATGTCGCCGGGCTGTTGCGGCAAAGCCGCACCGATGTCCTGGTCTCCTACCTGCCGGTCGGGTCCCAGCACGCCACCGAATGGTATGCCGAGCAGGCGCTGGCGGCGGGATGTGCCTTTGTCAATTGCATCCCGGTCTTCATCGCGTCCGACCGCAGCTGGCAGTCACGCTTCGCCGCGCGGCGCCTGCCGCTGATCGGCGACGACATCAAGAGCCAGGTCGGCGCCACCATCGTCCATCGCGTCCTGACCAACCTGTTCCGCGAGCGGGGCGTGACGCTGGACCGGACCTACCAGCTCAACTTCGGGGGCAATGCCGATTTCCTGAACATGCTGGAACGCGAGCGGCTGCAATCGAAGAAGATCTCGAAGACCCAGGCCGTCATCAGCCAAATGGACGCGCCGCCGACGCCAGGGGACATCCATGTCGGCCCGAGCGATTTCGTGCCCTGGCTCGGCGACCGCAAATTCGCGCATATCCGGATGGAGGGGACCGGCTTCGGCGGCGTACCGCTGAACCTGGAGCTGAAGCTGGAAGTCTGGGACTCGCCCAACTCCGCCGGGGTGGTGGTGGATGCCGTCCGCTGCGCCAAGCTGGCGCTGGACCGCGGCATCGGCGGCGTGCTGCCCGCGCCGTCCAGCTACTTCATGAAGTCGCCGCCGGAGCAATTCACCGATGCCGAGGCCCGGGCCCGGACGCTGCGCTTCATCGCCGGCGGGGACTGAGCGGGATGGCGATGACGGTGCTGCTGGTGCGGCACGCCGCCCATCCGCTGGTGGGCCGGGTCCTGTGCGGCCGCATGCCCGGCGTCCGGCTGGACGAGGGCGGCCGGCGATCCGCGGCGCAACTCGGCCCCCGCCTGCGCCGGGAGGCACCGGTCGCGCTCCATGCCAGCCCGCAGGACCGCTGCCTGGAGACCGCCGCCGCCATCGGGCAGGCCTGCGGACTCGACCCGCGTCCCGATGACGCGCTGGACGAGATCGATTTCGGCGCCTGGACCGGCGCCGCCTTCGAACGCCTTGCCGATGACCCGGCCTGGGCGGGCTGGAATGCGCGGCGGGCCGAGAGTTGCCCTCCGGGGGGCGAATCCATGCGGCAGGCGCAGCTGCGCGCGGTGGCCGGGCTGCAGCACCTGCGCGCGCGGCACCCCGGGGGTGTGGTCGTCGCGGTCAGCCATGCCGATGTCATCAAGGCGATGCTGATGTGGTGCCTCGGCCTCACCCTGGATGCGCACCAGGCCTTCGACATCGACCCGGCCTCCGTCAGCGCGCTGCGGCTCTGGGATGGCGGCGGGAAGGTGCTCTGGATGAATGAGAAGGTGGCGGGATGATGCAGGCGATGGATGCGGAGGAGGTGCGCCGCCGCGCGGCTTCGCTCGGCGAGTGGTTCCACAACATCGATCTGGGCGGGGTGCGGACGGCGCCGAATCATTTCCTCGGTGACTACCCCGCGGTGAAGTGGCGGGAATTCGCCCATACCATCCCGCAGGATCTCAGCGGCCTCAGCGTCCTCGATATCGGCTGCAATGGCGGCTTCTACGCTATCGAGATGAAGCGCCGCGGCGCCGCCCGCGTCCTCGGCATCGATGCCAATGAGCACTACCTGGCGCAGGCACGCTTCGCGGCCGAGGTGACGGGCCAGGAGATCGAGTTCCGCGCCCTTTCGGTCTATGACGTGGGCGCGATCGGGGAGCGCTTCGACCTCGTCCTCTTCATGGGGGTGCTCTACCATCTGCGCCATCCGCTGCTCGCGCTCGACCTGATCCATGAGCATGTCGCCAGCGACATGCTGGTGTTCCAGTCCATGCTGCGCGGCGCGCCGGAGGTGCTGCCGCAGCGCGAGGATTTCGACTTCTGGGACATGGCGCCCTTCGACGATCCCGGCTGGCCGAAGCTGCATTTCGTCGAGCACCGCTACGCGAATGATGCAACCAACTGGTGGGTGCCGAACCGCGCCTGCGTCGAGGCCATGCTGCGCAGCGCGGGCTTCCTGATCGAGGCGAATCCGGAGGAGGAGGTCTATCTCTGCCGCCGCGTCGAGGCGCCCTACGGCGCTGGCGCGGCCTATCCGGCCCAGGGCTTCAAAGGGGGAAGGGTCGCATGATCGAAGCCGCGATGATCTGGAACGAGCCGAACAACAAGTCGCACTGGGATCCGGAAATCGACCCCGACTGGCGGCTCTTCGCGGATATGGCCATCTGCGCCGGGCAGGCGATCCGCGCCGAGCACCCGACGCTGCCGCGCGTCCTCGGCGGCATCTCCCCGATCGATCCGGGCTTCATCCGGAACCTTGCGGCCCGGGGCGTGCTCGATCATGTGGACGCGGTCGCGGTGCACGGCTTTCCCCTCGACTGGAATCTCTGGCAGATCCAGGAATGGCCGGCGAAGATCGAGGAGATCCGCGCCGTGACCAGCCTGCCGGTCTGGGTCTCGGAGGTCGGCGTCTCCTCCTTCGGGGCGGAGGAAGTGCAAGCCTGGGGCGTCGACCGCACCGCCGAATTGCTGGTCGGACGGGCGCCGCGGATCCACTGGTACAGCCTCTATGACCTGCCGCGCGCCTGGGAGGCGACGACGCGGCACCGGGAAGCGGAAGGCTCCTCCTACTACCGCCATTTCTACATGGGGCTATTGCGGGAGGATGGTGCGCCCAAGCCTGCGCTCGAACGCTTCGCCCGGCATGCGCCGGCGCTCGGGCTCTGCCAGTGGTTCCATTTCGAGGACCACCGGCTGGACGACGCCGTCGCCTGGATGCGCCGCCTCGGCGTACGTTACCTCCGCACCGGCCTCTCCTGGGCCGACAGCTTCCGGCCGAACGCCCTGGCCTGGTTCGACCGGCAGATGGAGGCGCTGGCCGAGTTCGACGTCACCGTGACCTTCTGCTTCACGCCGGAGCATCGCGGCATCGCCCCGCATCATAGCAGCCCGCCGCAGGTGAAGGAGGAATTCGCCGAGTTCTGCGCGCAGATGATCCGGCGTTATGCGCGACCCGGAACCGTCCCTGCGGGTCCGGGTTGAGAGTCCAACTCTGGACCGAGCAGCGCCATGGCCGCCGAAACCCTCCCCGCCAGCATCCAGGAAGCGCGCCAGGCGGCCCGCGCGGCAGCGCTGCGCTATGTCTCGGATGAGGGGCCGGGCATTGCGCGGCGGCGCGTCGGCAAGGGCTTCAGCTACCGCCTGCCGCAGGGCGGGCCGGTGAAGGACCCGGCGACGCTGCGCCGCATCAAGGCGCTGGCGATCCCGCCGGCCTGGACCCAGGTCTGGATCTGCCCGCAGGAGAACGGCCATATCCAGGCCACGGGGCGGGACGAGAAGGGCCGCAAGCAGTATCGCTACCACCCGCGCTGGCGGGAGACGCGGGATGCCGCGAAATTCGGGCACATGGTCGAGTTTGCCCGCGTCCTGCCGCGAATCCGCGAACAGGTGGAGGCGCATCTGCGCCTGCCCGGCCTGCCGCGGGAGAAGGTGCTGGCCACCGTCGTCCGGCTGCTGGAGACCACCCTCATCCGCGTCGGCAATGACGACTATGCCAAGCAGAACGGCAGCTACGGCCTGACCACGCTGCGCAACCGGCATGTCGAGGTCGCCGGCGCGCAGCTCCGCTTCTCCTTCAAGGGCAAGAGCGGCAAGTCCTGGCAGTTGCAGGTCGCCGACCGCCGCATTGCCCGCATCCTGCGGGAATGCCAGGACCTGCCGGGGCAGGAGCTGTTCCAGTATGTCGATGCGGAGGGCGCGCGGCACGGCATCGATTCCGGCGACGTCAACGACTACCTGCGCGAGATCGCCGGGGCCGAGGTAACGGCCAAGGATTTCCGCACCTGGGCCGGCACGGTGCTGGCGGCGCTCGCGCTGCATGAGTTCGAGCGCTTCGATACCCAGGCGGCCGCCAAGCGCAACGTCAAGCGGGCGATCGAGGAGGTGGCGGGCCGGCTGGGCAACACGCCGACCATCTGCCGGAAATGCTACGTCCACCCCGGCGTCCTCGACCTCTACATGGATGGCGGCCTGGCGCTGCAGGTGAAGGAGGAGGCCGAGGCCGAACTGCATGACGAGGCCGCCGGGCTGAAGCCGGAGGAAGCCGCGGTGCTCGGCTTGCTGATCGGCCGGCTGGCGCGGGACGAGAAGAGGGCGGAGGCGCCCGCGCGGCGCGCGAAGCGGATCGTCCGCGCGGCACCGAAGGCCCTCCAGCAGGCCGAGGCGCCCGCCTGATGCGGATCGTCGTCTTCGGCCTGACCATCACCTCCTCCTGGGGCAACGGCCATGCGACGCTCTGGCGCGCGCTCTGCCGCGCCCTGGTCCGCCGCGGCCATCACGTCACCTTCTTCGAGCGCGACGTTCCCTATTACGCCAGCACGCGGGACCTGCAGGCGATGCCGGGCGTGGAGCCGGTGCTCTATGCCGATTGGGAGGAGGTGCGGCCGCGCGCCGCCCGGGCGCTGGCCGGCGCCGATCTCGCCATGGTCACCTCCTACTGCCCGGATGGCGTCGCCGCCTCCTCCCTCGTGCTCGCCTCCAAGGCAGGGCTGCGCGCCTTCTACGACCTGGACACGCCGGTGACGCTCGACCGCCTCGCGGCGGGCGAGCATCCGGACTATCTGCCGCCCGAGGGGCTCGGCGGCTTCGACCTGGTGCTGAGCTATACCGGCGGCGAGGCGCTGGCGCGGCTGCAATCGCAACTCGGCGCCAGGCGGGTCGCGCCGCTCTATGGCAGCGTCGATCCGGAGGCGCACCACCCGGTGCCGGCGCAGGAGCAGCTGCGCGCCGATCTTTCCTATCTCGGCACCTATGCGGCGGATCGCCAGCCGGCGCTGGAGCGCCTCTTCGTCGCGCCGGCGCGGCGCCTGCCGCAGCGGCGCTTCGTCATCGGCGGCGCGCTCTACCCCGCGGAATTTCCCTGGGCGGAGAATATCTGGTTCGTCCGGCACATGCCGCCGCCGGACCACCCGGCCTTTTTCTCCTCCTCCCGCCTCACCCTCAACATCACCCGGCGGGCCATGGCGGCGATGGGCTGGTGCCCCTCCGGACGGTTGTTCGAGGCGGCCGCCTGCGGCACGCCGATCCTGACCGACACCTGGGCGGGGCTCGATGCCTTCTTTGCGCCCGGCCGGGAGATCCTGGCCGCGCAGACGACCGAGGATGCGGTCGCGGCCATCAGCCTCTCGGATGCCGAGCTGGCGCGGGTTGCGCGCGCGGCACGCGAGCGCACGCTGGCGGAGCACACCGCCGATATCCGCGCCGCGCAGCTGGAAGAAGCGGTCGCTTCCGCCATGGCACCCGCGAGGATGGGAGAGTGAGCATGTGGGGCATCATCCCGGCCGCGGGCATCGGCAGCCGCATCCAGCCGCTCGCCTTCTCCAAGGAGCTGCTGCCGGTCGGCAGCCGGCTGGAATCGGGCGTGGAGCGCCCGCGCGCGGTCAGCGAGCATCTGATCGAGCGCATGATCGCCGGCGGCGTGGACAAGATCTGCTTCGTCATCGCCCCGGGCAAGAGCGACATCATCAACTACTACGGCTCTCGCATCGGCGGTGCTTCCATCGCCTATGTGGTGCAGCAGGAACCGAGCGGGCTGTGCGACGCCATCTTCTGCGCCCTGCCGCTGATCGCGCCGGAGGAGCCGGTGGTGGTCGGCCTGCCCGACACCATCTGGTTCCCCGAGGCCGCGCTGGCCCCGCTGCCGGATGACGAATTCTCCTTCCTGCTCTTCCCCGTCGACCGGCCCGAGCTGTTCGATGCCGTCGTCACCGATGCCGAAGGCCGGGTCGAGGCGATCGAGGTGAAGCGCCCCGGTGCGCACAGCCGCTGGGTCTGGGGCGCCTTCAAGCTGCCGGGTGCCGTGCTGCGCGATCTGCACGCGCTGTGGCGGGAGCCGGGGCGCGGCGACGAGTATATCGGCACGCTGGTGAATGCTTGGCTGGCGCGCGGCGGCCAGGCCCGCGGCCTGCGCGGCGGCGAGGTCTATGTGGATGTCGGCACGCTGAACGGCTACCGCGAGGCGGTGGCGCTGCTGGCCAGCCGGCCGGGACCGCGGGATTCGGCCGTGGTGCCCTTCCGCGTCCTGCAGCAGCGCGCCGCGCTGGACGCGGCGGCGCGACGGCCGGATCTCGCGCCGGTGGCGGCGAATGACCAGGGCGACCTGGCCGGGATGCCGGCCGGCGGCTAGGGGCATGTCGCACGGCGATTTCACGGCCTGGCTCGCCTCCCGCAGGGGCGCGGCGCCCTGGCGCGTGCTGGTGGTCTGCGCGCATCCGGATGACGAGGTGATCGGGCTGGGGGCGCAGCTGCCCTTCCTGTCGCAGGCCCGCATCCTGCACGTGACCGATGGCGCGCCGCGCGACGGCCGGGACGTTGCCGCGCATGGCTTCCCCGACTGCGCCGCCTATGCCGCGGCGCGGCGACGGGAACTGGCGGCGGCGCTGGCCCTGGCCGGGATCGGGGCCGGGGCCGCCTCGACGCTCGGCCTGCCGGACCAGGAAGCGTCGCTGCACCTGCCCGAGATCACGCGCCGCATCGCGGCGGCCATCGCCGAGGCCGGCGCCGAGATCGTGGTGACCCAGGCCTATGAGGGCGGGCATCCGGACCACGATGCCACCGCCTTCGCCGTGCAGGCCGCCCTGCGCCGGGTGCCCGCCGCGCTGTTCGAGATGGCGGGCTACCATGCCGGGCCGCAGGGCATCGCTGTCGGCGATTTCCTGCCCGGCACGGGCGAGGCAGGCGTCACGCTCGCGCTCTCGCCCGGCCAGGCCGCGCTGAAGCGCCGCATGCTGGACTGCTTCGCCACGCAGCGGCAGGTGCTCGCCGCCTTTCCCGTGGGGGTCGAGCGGCTGCGCCCGGCCCCGCGCTACGACTTTACCCGCCCGCCGCATCCCGGGCGGCTGTTCTATGAGAACTTCCCCTGGGGCATGTCCGGCGAGCGCTTCCGCCGCCTCGCGGCCGAAGCCCATGGCGCGCTGGGCCTCGCACCATGACGCTCACCATCCTGCAGGTCGCCTTCCCCTTCGCGCCCGTGGGACCGGATGCGGTGGGCGGCGCGGAGCAGGCGCTGAGCCTGATCGAGCGCAGCCTGCCACGCTTCGGGCACCGCGCCATCACCGTGGCCGGTGCCGGTTCCTCGGCGACCGGCCCGCTGCTGGAGACGCCGCTGCCCACCGGCAGGATCACGCCGGAGGTGCAGGCCGCCGTCCAGGCCAGGCATGCCAGGGCCATCGAGGAGGCGATCGCGCGCGTCCCCATCGACCTCGTCCATATGCACGGGATCGATTTCCACCGCTATTTGCCGCCGCCGGGCCTGCCGGTGCTGGTGACGCTGCACCTGCCGCCGGGCTGGTACCCGCCGGAGGTCTTCCGCCTGCAACGCCCGGACACCTGGCTGCACCCCGTCTCGCCCAGCCAGCACCGCGCCTGCCCGCCCTGCCCCGCCCTGCTGCCGCCGATCGAGAATGGCGTGCCGGTCGAGGCGCTGCGCCTGCCGCTCTCCCGCCGCCGCTTCGCCCTGGTGCTCGGCCGGATCTGCCCGGAGAAGAACCAGCGCGCCGCGCTGGAGGCCGGCACGCAGGCCGGACTGCCGGTGCTGCTGGGCGGGCAGGTCTTCCCCTATGAGGCGCATGAGCGCTACTGGCGCGAGGCCGTGCTGCCCCGCCTGCGGCCACCGCACCGCTTCCTCGGCCCGCTCGGCCTTCCCCGCAAGCGCCGCCTGCTGAATGCGGCGCGCTGCCTGGTTTCGGCCAGCCTGGCGCCGGAGACGAGTTCCCTGGTGGCGATGGAGGCGATGGCCTGCGGCACCCCCGTGATTGCCTTCCCCTCCGGCGCGCTGGCCGACATCGTGGAGGATGGCGTCACCGGCTTCCTGGTGCGGGACGCGGCGGAGATGGCCACGGCCATGGGCCAGGCGGACCGGCTCTGCGCGGAGACGATCCGCCGGACGGCCCGGCGGCGCTTTTCCGCCGATGCCATGCTGGCGCGCTATGTCGCGCTCTATGAGGACCTTGCGCGCCGGAGCCGCTCCCATGCGGCCTGACCCCGCCGCCCTCGCCATCGAGGAGGTGACGAGTACCGCGGCGCTCGAAGGGCTGCGGCCGGACTGGGAGGCGCTCTGGAACGCCATGCCGGGCGCCACGCCCTTCCAGTCCCCGGCCTGGCTCATCCCCTGGTGGCGCCATGTCGGCGAGGGCGCGCTGTTCACGCTGGCGCTGCGCGCGGGCGGCGCGCTGGTCGGCCTGTTTCCCCTCTATCGCTACGGGCAGCCGGAGGGCGGCGAGCGGGTGCTCTTCCCGCTCGGGATCGCCACCACGGACTATCTGGATGCGCTGGTGCGGCCGGGCTGGGAGGCAGCCGTGCCGGATGCCGCCAGCCGGCACCTCGCCCTGCGGGCCGGCTGCGATGCCTGGGAATGGCCGCAGCTCCGCCCCGGCTCGCCCCTGCTCGCCCTGCCCGCGCCGCCCGGCTGGGCGGAGGAGGTGGTGCCCGCCGATCCCTGCCCGGGCCTCGACCTGCCGGACCGGGTCGAAGACCTTGCCGGCCGCGTCTCCGGCAAGACGCTGCGCGACCTGCGGACCGTGCGGCGCCGGGCGGCCGAAGCCGGCGCGCTGCGCTGGGAGACGGAGGCGGAGGGCATCGAGGAACCCTTCGAGGCGCTGCTCCGCCTGCATGGCGCGCGCTGGGCCACGCGCGGCGAGGCCGGCGTGCTCGCCTCCCCCGGCGTGCAGGCGGCGCACCGCGAGGCATTGCCCGCCCTGCACCGCGCCGGCCTGCTGCGCTTCCATGTGCTGCGCCTGGATGGCGCGGTCGTCGCGGTGCTCTATGCGCTGGCCGATCCGCCGGGACGCGGGCCGCGGCGCCTCTACTTCTATCTCAGCGGCTTCGACCCGGCGCTGGAGCGCCTCAGCCCCGGCATGCTGCTGGTCGGACGGGCCGTGGAGGCGGCGATCGCGGAGGGGTTCGCCGTCGCGGATTTCCTGCGCGGCCGGGAACGCTACAAGTATTTCTGGGGCGCGGCGGACCAGCCGACCTTCCGCCGCCGCCTGATTCCGCCGAGGGAGGCCCCGCCATGCGCAGCCTGCTGATCGTGCTGGACAGTGTCGGCGCCGGCGCGGCGCCGGATGCGGCGCGCTATGGCGACGCCGGCGCGGATACGCTCGGCCACATCATGGCCGCAACCGGGCTGCGGCTGCCGGCGCTCGAGGCGCTCGGCCTCGCCCGCATTATGGGACGCGACCGGCCGGACCCGCAGGCCTGCTGGGGCCGCATGCGGCCCCGCGCCGCGGGCAAGGACAGCACCACCGGGCATTGGGAGATTGCCGGGGCGGTGCTGGACCAGCCCTTCGCCGTCTATGACCGCTTCCCCCCCGGATTGCTGGAGCCGATCGAGGCGGAGGCGGGGATCCGCTTCCTCGGCAACCTCCCCGCCAGCGGCACCGAGATCATCGAGCGGCTGGGGCCGGAGCATCTGCGGACCGGCTGCCCCATCCTCTACACCTCGGCCGATTCCGTCCTGCAGATCGCGGCGCATGAGGCGGTGATCCCGGTCGGGCGGCTCTATGCCATCTGCGAGATCGCCCGTCGCCATGCCGATCCTTGGGCGGTCGGCCGGGTGATCGCCCGCCCCTTCCTGGGTGAGCCGGGCCACTTCCGCCGCACGCCCCGCCGGCATGATTTCGCCATGCGCCCGCCGCCCACCGTGCTGGATGCGCTGACGGAAGCCGGCCTGCCCGTCATCGGCATCGGCAAGGTGGGCGACCTCTTCGCCGGGCGCGGCCTGACCGAAAACCACCCGACCGGCAGCAATGCCCAGGGCATGCGCGCCATCGCCGAGGCCTGGCCGACGACGCGGCAGGGCCTCGTCTTCGCCAATCTGGTGGATTTCGATACGGAATACGGTCATCGCCGCGATGTCGCCGGCTATGCGCGGGCGCTGGCGGAATTCGACGTCTGGCTCGGGGGTTTCCTGCCGCAATGCGGTCCCGAGGATCTGCTGATCATCACCGCCGACCACGGCAACGACCCGACCCATCACGGCACCGACCACACGCGGGAAGAAGTGCCGCTGCTGCTGCGGCATGCCGGCAGGCGCGACGCGCTCGGCACGCGTGACGGCTTCGGCGATGTCGCGGCGACGCTCGCGGCCTTCCATGGCCTGCCCTGGCCCACCGGCCGGTCCTGCCTTCCATGACCGCGCTCGACGAATACCTGGCGGGGCGCATCTCCGCCCCTGTCGCGCTGATGCGCCTGCTGCTGACGGGTGAGCCGGCCGAGGCGGTGACCACGGAACTCGCCAGGGCGACCGTGGCGGATGACCGGCTGGCGCCGCTGCTGGCGCTGGCGCGGGAGCGGCTGGACGGGCTGCGCCTGCTGGAGCGCATAGTGCAGGGCGGCGCCATGCATGCGCCGGAGGACGGCCCAGAGGCCGCCATCGCCGGCAGCCGGGCGATGTTCGACCGGCTGGTGCGGATCAGCCCGGAAGCGAGCGTCGCCGCCTACAGCCTGGGCGACCCGGATTTGCTGGATGCCGTGACGGCGGAGCTGGTGGCCTGGCTGCGCGCGCAGGAGTTGCTGGCGCAGCAGCCCAGGATCCTCGATCTCGGCTGCGGGATCGGCCGGCTGGCAGCGGCCCTGGCGCGCGAGGCGGCCTCGATCATCGGCCTCGACATCTCCGGCGGGATGGTCGCCGAGGCCCGGCGGCGCTGCGCCGGGCTGCCCCATCTGCGGTTCGGGACCTGCTCCGGCAGCGAGCTCGGCGGCATCCCGGACGGGTCCTGCGACCTCGTGCTCGCCATCGATGTCTTCCCCTATCTCGTGCAGGGCGGGCTCGGCCTCGCCGCGCGCATGGTCGCGGAAGGGGCCCGCGTGCTGCGGCCGGGCGGCGACCTGCTGATCCTCAATTTCAGCTATCGCGGCGCCGCGGACGACCGCGGCGACCTGCCGGCCATCGCCGAGGCCGCAGGGTGCCGCCTGCTGCGCAACGGCACGCCCGAATTCCTGCTCTGGGACGGCCTCGTCTTCTGGCTGCGGCGCGACGCGGCCTGAACGCGGCAGGCCTCGGTCAGGTCCGGCGCATCCGCCGCGCCAGATTCTCCCCGATCATCACGCAGGTGAAGTGCAGGTTGGCCCGGCAATCGGCGGGCATGATGGCGGCATCGGCCACCCGCAGCCCTTCCACCCCGCGCACCTTGAGGTCCGGATCCACCACGCCGCGCGGATCCTCATGGGCGGTCATGCGGCAGGTGCCGGCGGCGTGCTGGATATCGCCGCATTCCTGCAGCATCAGCGCATCAAGCTCGTCATCCGGCAGGCCGGCCGCATCGCCCATGGTGAGGGCGGTGTCGGAGAAGCCGATGCCCTCGGCGATGCCTGCCAGTTCCGGCCGGGCGCAGAGCGCCGCCAGCCGTCGCACCCCGTCCCGCATGCGCAGCCGGTCGCGCGGATCGGCCAGCATGTTCTCCTCCACCACCGGGTTCGCGTGCGGGTCGGCGGAGGTGAGGCGCACTTCCCCGCGCGAGAAGGCGTCGTAGAGCGCGACCCCGATCGCCCCCACCGGCGCCGGCCGGTCGCCCGCCAGGCCGCGGTGGTTGTAGGCGATCATGATCATGTCGCGCTCACCACCGCCGCCGAGCCGGCTGGAATAGGTCAGGCAGCAATTGGTGTGGCGCGCATCCGGGTGCTGCGCCGCGTGATCCGGCCGCAGGGCCAGGGTCGCGCGCAGGATCGGGTGGTCCATGAAATGCTGCCCAACCGAGGGCAGGTCCTGCAGCACCGGGATGCCGAGCGCCGCCAGCGCCGCGGCCGGCCCGATGCCGGAGCGCATGAGGATGGTCGGGCTGTGGATGGCGCCGGCGCAGAGCACCACCTCCCGCGCCGCGATCGCCTCGAAGCCCTCCGCCCCCTCGAACCGCACCCGCACGCCACGGGCGCGGCGCCCCTCGAACAGCACGCGGTCCACCAGCGCGCCGCCACGGATCTCGAGATTCGGGCGGCCGCGCGCCGGCTCCAGATAGCCGTCATTGGTGGTCACGCGCTTGCCGTCCCGGCTGTTGATCGGGTTGCAGGAGAGGCCCTCGCCCTCCGGCGCGTTCAGGTCGGCCTTCCAGGGATAGCCGGCGGCCAGCGCCGCGTCGCGCAGCGCCAGGTCCACCGCGCCCCAGGCCTCGAAGGGCGCGCGGTGGACGGGCAGCGGGCCACCCCTGCGGATGCCGGGCGCGAGGCCGGTATCGGCATCATCCTCGATCAGGTCGAAGAGCGGCAGGACATCGGCGGCGGACCATCCCTCGCAGCCTGCCTCCGCCCAGGCATCGAAGGCGGCGGGGACGCCGCGGATGGCGATCTGCGCGTTCACCGTCGAGGAACCGCCGAGCGCCTTGCCGCGCCAGTAGAATTTCGGCTCCTGCGCCGCGGTGCGTCGGGTCATCAGCCCGGGCCATTGCCAGTCCGCCTGGTGCGCCGGATCGTGCATGAAGGGCACGATATTGGCGCTTCGCAGGGCATGCGGCGCCTCCGCCGCGCGCCAGTCCCGCCCGGCCTCCAGCAGCAGGACACGGCGATGCGCGTCCTCCGAGAGGCGCACGGCCAGCGGCGCACCGGCCGAGCCGGCGCCGACCACGATCACATCGTACATGCAGGCGAGTCTCTTTCCACCAGAACGTCATAGTAGCCGGTGGTGGTTGCCAGCACATGGCGTGCCAGGCTTGCCTGTCCGCAGGACGGCGATGGAGGATGCGCGCGACCGCGCTGCAGCGCGGCATGGGAGGAACCGCATGACGACGCGCCCGATCGACCCCGAGATCCAGGCCATCCGCGACCTGCTGGCATCCCGCCCCAGGCCGGCGGAGCTTGCCGAGCGCCGCAGGCGGCTGGATGCGCTGGGCGGCAGCTATCCGCTGCCCGGCGATATCCGTGTGGAACCAACCAGCGTGCAGGGCGTGCCCGCCGAATGGACCGAGGCGCCGGGCGCCGATGCGTCCCGCGTGCTGCTCTACCTGCATGGCGGCGGCTATTGCGCCGGCTCGCTCGCCAGCCACCGGCCGATGGTGGCAGAGGCCGGGCGGCAGGCGGGTCTGCGCACCCTCGCCCTCGACTACCGCTTGGCGCCGGAGTATCCCTTCCCGGCCGCGCTGGAGGATGCGCTCGCCGGCTATCGCCACCTGCTGGAGAGCGGTTTCGCGCCGGGCCGCATCGCAATCGGCGGGGACAGCGCCGGCGGCGGGCTGACGGCGGCGACGCTGCTGGCGATCCGCGACCAGGGCCTGCCGATGCCGGGCTGCGCCTGGCTGGTCAGCCCCTGGGTCGATCTCGAGAGCGCCTCGGCCAGCATGAAAAGCAAGGCCGCCACCGACCCGATGGTGCAGAAGGTCTATCTGCTGGAGATCGCGGCGCTGTACCGCGGCGCCGCGGGCGCCCGGACGCCGCTCGTCTCGCCGCTGCATGCCGATCTGCACGGCCTGCCGCCGCTGCTGATTCAGGTGGGCTCGGCCGAGACGCTGCTGGATGAGGGCGTGGCCTTCGCCGGCAAGGCGGGCGCCGCGGAGGTGGCGGTGACGCTGGAGATCTGGCCGGACATGATCCATGTCTGGCATCTCTTCCACCCGCAACTCGCGGCCGGGCGGCGGGCCATCGCCAAGGCCGGGGCCTTCACCCGCGAGCATCTCGCGGACTGAGCGAGGGGGCGCGGCAGACCGCCGCGCCCTGCCGCGTCACGCCGCGGGCGAGAGCACGTGGATGACGCGGCTCTCGATCAGGTCCTTGGTCCTGGCCGCATAGGCCGCCATGTGCGGAGCGGCGGCATGCGCCTTCAGATGCTCCGCGCTCTCCCACTTCTCGATCACCACGAAGGTGTCCGGGCCGAAGGGTGTCTGGAACTTGCCCATGCCCTCGGCGTCGATCGCCGGGCCGTATTCGATGCAGCCCTCCTCGGCATGCACCGCCGGCATGTTGGCGCGGAAATGGCCGAGGATCTCCTCCCGCTTTCCGGGCTTGGCGGTGATGATGGCAAGCACATGGATCATGGCTGGACGTTCCCCGTTCTTGTGGAGGGGCCGAGCCTAGGCCGCATGCCGCGTCCTGCCAATCAGCCGCTGCCGGCGAAGCGCGCGGCGATCCGCGCCTCCAGCGCGCGATAGCCCTCCATCAGCGGGCGGCGGTTCTCGAAGGCGTCCTGCGGCGCCTCCAGCAGGCGGCCGGTCATGCCGTCCTTCACTTCCCCGTCCTTCAGGAAGGCGCGGCGGAACAGCCGCGGCGCGGCGCCGACATAGGGGCGGAAACACACCCGGTGCGGGCCGGGCTGGCCCAGCCGCCGCGCGGCGCTCGGCGGCACCCAGCCCTCGCGCGGCAGGGTGATGCTGTCCTCATGCAACGCCAGCGCCTTGCTCTTCAGATAGGGCTCGATGAACTGCACCTCATCGACACCGGCCGCCACGATGTGCCGCGCGCAATTATGGCAGGGGAAGGTGGTGACGAAGAGCCGCCCGCCGATGGTCGAGACGCCGCGCCGCGCCGCCGAGATCAGCGCATCCATCTCCGCATGGACCGAGCGGCTGAACTCGACCAGGTGCCCGAGGCGCGAACGCCGCAGCCGCCGCGCCAGGGCGGTACGGGCCGAGGCATCGCCGAGCGCGACCCCCTGCTCCTCCAGCAGGTCCAGCACATGGTCCACCAGCCGGTTGCGCTCATCGGTGTTGCGGCAGAAGCCGCCGAGGGCGTGGCAGCGGCCGCGCTCGACCTCCGCCGGGTCGTCCATCCCCTCGCCATAGAGGCCGCCGCCGGCGCGCGGCACCTCGTTGCAGCCGGTGGAGAGCAATTGCCCGTCCTGCCCCAGCAGCACCGCGCCGACCTGGCGGGAGAGGCAGGCGCTGCCGAGCCGCGCGGCATAGGCGTGGTACATGGCCTGTTCCGCCTCGGTCGGGCGCAGCATGGGGCGGTCGGCGCGCAGCAGGGAGAGGAAGCGCGAGAGATCCGCCGTCACCGGCCAGGTATCCAGCACCGCGTCCGGGACATCGGTATCCGGCAGGGGGGCGGAGCTGTCGCAGTAGAAATCGGCGTAGCGGAAGGTATCGGCGACCTTCTGGCCGTGCTCCAGCCCCCCATCCTCGTCGCGCCCCATGAATTCCTGCACCGCGCGGGCGGCGTCCGGATCCTCCGGCGGAAAGCCGTATTTCCGCATCAGCCGGGCATGCCGCGTGCGCTCGTCACAGACCACGCCGAGCAGCCAGAAGGATTCGCCATAGACCGAGCGCAGCAGCTGCACCTCGGCCGGGTGGCGCAGCGCGTCGCAGACGGCGATCAGCGGCCCGCCCGCGGCGCGGGCCGCATGGATCACCGCGATCATGCCCGCGGCGACGAAGGCATGGTCATTCTCCTGCCGCAGCCGGCTGCCGATCTCCTGCAGGGCGCGGAAGCGGCGGATCGGCGGCTCGGCCGCCGCGGCGCTCCAGGCGCGCGGCGCCGCGCGCTCCAGCACGGTGCTGGCCCGGATGGCGGTGGCGGCGCAGCCCGCGCGAGCCAGCAGGCGCCGCAACACACGGCCGACGGAGGAGGTGCCGGCGCCGACCGCGCCGACCAGGCCGATGACCAGATCCGGGCTCTGCGCCGCACGCGCCAGGGCCAGCGCCTCGATGCGGGGCCCCTTCCCGTCCGGCAATGTCCCGAGTCCTTCCATTCCTCCGTCGAATCTCCTGGTCTTCCTGCCAAGGTCGGATGCGCGCGTGTCGCGTGCAACCTCCCTCGACTGCACGGCCTGTTGCGCTCGGGCATGGTGGCGCATGGGCACGATACGGATTACCACGCGGCAAGGTCGGACGCTGGCCGGATGGACCGGCCGCCGCCGTGATTCGGGATGGAGCGGAGGCATCGGCATCCTGCCCGGTGCTGCGCATCCACCCGCCACGCGGATGGGTTACAGGAGGCTGAGGAGGTGACCGAGGAGTGCGCGTGAACGCATTCACCCCCTCGCGTTTTCGCGAGATACGGGGCATCAGGATGGGCCGCTCGCCGGGCGGCCTGAGTCCCTCTAACCGCAAGCTGTTGCCCGCATGTCAACAAGTGTAACCGGCAAGAATGGCCCTGCCATCCCGGCCAATGCCCCTCGCAGCTACGAGGTGAAGGTCCTGCGCCAGCCGCTTCCGCCCCGGCAATGGTTCTGGATGATTGTCGATGAGTCGAACCAGACCGTCGCGCAGAAATCGCAGGAGACCTATCGCAGCGCGCAGGAGGCCTGGGAGGTCGGCCGGAGACGCCTCGGCAAGCCGGCCTGAGGCGGGGTGGCTGGGGCGCCAGGATTCGAACCTGGGAATGGCGGTACCAAAAACCGCTGCCTTACCGCTTGGCGACGCCCCATCCGCGGCGCGGGCGCTCAATAAGGGTCAGGGGGCCCTGTCGTAAAGCCCCCCTGCCTCACACCACCACGCTCCGGGCAGCATCCCCGCCCCCGCCCGGGCCATGGCGGCATCAGGAAAGAGCGCGAAACAGGTGGCGCCGGAGCCGCTCATCCGCGCCAGCAGGCAGCCCGGCAGGGCGCGCAGCGCCGCCAGCACCTCGGCGATCACCGGGCAAAGGGCGATCGCCGGCGGCTCCAGGTCATTCCGGGTTTCCGCCAGCCCCCGCGCCATGGCGGCGGCGTCCGGCCAGAAGGCGGGCAGTTCGGCCGGCGGGGTGAAGCCGCCCGTCCGCGCCCTGAACACCGCCGGAGTCGCCAGCGCGACCCCGGGATTCACCAGCAGCAGCCCGCAGGGCGGCAGCGCCGGGGCGGCCGAGAGCACCTCCCCCACCCCTTGCATGCGGGCGGGGCGGGAGGCAATGCAGACCGGGATATCCGCCCCGAGCGGCGCCGCGATCACGGCCAGCCGCGATTCGGGCAGGCCGAGGCCCCAGAGCCGGTCCAGCCCGCGCAGCGCCGCCGCGGCATCCGCCGAGCCGCCGCCGATGCCCGAGGCAACCGGCAGCCGCTTGGTCAGCGTGATCGCCGCCCGTGCCGGCACCCCGGCGGCGGTGGCCAGGGCCCGCGCCGCCCGCAGCACCAGATTGTCCGGCTCCGCCGCCAGCGATTCGCCGAAAGGCCCCTCCAGCGCGAGCGACAGGTCTTCCGCCGGCGCCAGGGCCAGCGCATCCGCCGCCGGCCCGAAGACCGCCAGGCTGTCCAGCAGGTGGTAGCCATCCGCCCGCCGGCCGGTGACATGCAGGTACAGGTTGACCTTGGCCGGCGCGGACTCGGTGAGCATCAGCGCTGCGCCGTGCTGGCGGGGTAGCCGGGCAGGCCATCCTTCAGCTTGGCCTCGATCTTGACCAGTTCGTCCGGCTCCGGCTCCAGCGTCGCGGCGCGCTGCCACTGGAAGCGTGCCTCCCGCTGCCGGCCCGTCGCCCAGTAGGCATCGCCGAGATGGTCGTTGATGACGCTGTTGCGCGGCTCCAGCTCGACCGCCTTCTCCAGCCAGGTCACCGCGCCCGGCAGGTCGCCCAGGCGGAACAGCACCCAGCCCAGGCTGTCCGCGATATTGCCGTCCTGCGGGCGGAGCTCGGTCGCGCGCAGCAGCATGGCCTTGGCGCGATCGAGGTTCTTGCCCTGCTCCGCCCAGGTATAGCCGAGATAGTTCAGCACATAGGGCTGTTCCGGCGAGAGCTCGAGCGCGCGCAGCAGGTCCGCCTCCGCCCGCGGCCAGTCGCCCGAGCGCTCCCGCGCGATGCCGCGGGCATAGAGCAGCGGCCATTCGCCCTGGCCGGGCTGGCCGATGCGCGCCAGGGCCTCGTCATAGGCCACCGCCGCCTCGGCGAAGCGGCTGCGCCGGCGCAGCAGGTCGCCCAGCCGCGCGGAGGGCTGCGGCATGGTGGGGTAGGTCTCGGCCAGCCGGCGCAGCAGTGCCGTCGCCTCCTCCATCCGGTCCAGCTTGTCGAGCAGCGCGGCGCGGCGGAGGCCGATGACCGGCGCCAGCGGATCATCCGCCGGGACGCGGCCGAGCGCGGCGAGCGCCTGCTCCTCATGCGACTGGTCGACGAGGATGTCAGAGACCAGCACCAGCGCCGGCCCGAAGCCGGGCCGCAACCGCAGCGCGAGCTGGGCCAGGATGAGCGCGAAATCGGAGGAGCCCTGGCCGCGCAGCGCGCCGGCCAGGGCCGTATAGGCCTCCGCCCAGCCATCCGCGGGGGAGGCGACGCCGCGCGCCGCCAGCAGGGTCCGGCGATGGGCCTCGGTTGCCGCCAGGGCGGCGTCCTCGCCGCTCCCGGCCATCTGCTGCAGCAGGCGCTGCGCCTCGGCCGGCTTGCCGGCGCGGTTCAGCACGCTGGCCGAGAGCACCGCGAGGCGCCAGGGGGGCTGCGGCTGGTCGGCCAGCGCCATGCGGGCGAAGCGCTCCGCCTCCCGCGGCCGGCCGGCGATGTCGGCGATCAGGGCGGCATGCAGGGCGTTCAGGGCGCGCAGCCGGTTCGCCTCCGCCAGCGGGCGGAGCGTCGCCAGCGCCTGGTCCGGCTGGCCGCGGCCGAACTGGACCCAGGCGAGCAGGGTCGGCTGGAGCACCTGGACCGGGCCGGTGCGGGCCATGGCGCGCACGCGCTGCTCCGCCCGGTCCCAGCGGCCGGCCTGCATGTCGGCGCCGGCCAGCAGCAGATTGGCGGCCGGGTTGTCCGGCAGGCGGCGGGCGAGGCGCTGCGCCTCCCCCCGCCCGTCCAGCAGGGCGGCGAGGAAGGCGCGGTTGAGCAGCTCCGGCTGGTCCGGGTCCGCCTTCAGCGCCGTCAGCAACTGATCGGCCGCGACTTCCGTATCGGTCTCGGCGCTGGCGAAGCGGCCGGCCAGATAGGCGCCAAAGGCGCCGGTGATGGGGGTGCCGTTGGCGCTGCGCGGCCCACGATCCCCGGGCGCCCCGCTGGCGGCGCAGGCGGAAAGAAGCGCGGCGGCGAGGAGGGCAAGCCGCTGCGAGGGTCCCGGAAACTGCATGGGGGCGGAGGCTAGCAGCCTGACCCGGCCGGCGCCACGGTCAGGGCGGGCCGCCATGCCGGGGAAGCGGCCGGAACGGCCTCACGCCACCCGCCCGTAATCGCCGAATTGCGCGAGGACCGCGGCCAGTTCGGCCTCGTCCAGCAGCACCGGGACGAGGCCGGCGGCCCGCAGCGCCAGGTATTGCCGGGCGAGGTTCTCCACCTCCAGCGCCAGTGCCCTTGCCCCGGCCAGGGTCGCCCCCAGCGCCACCACGCCGTGATTGGCGAGCAAGGCGGCCCTGCGGCCCTCGAGCGCCGCCACGCAGGCCTCGGCCAGGGCCGCGGTGCCAAAGGTGGCGTAGCCGGCGCAGCGGATATCGGCCCCGCCACCGAGCGCGATCATGTAGTGGAAGGGCGGGATGCCCTGCCGGGCGCAGGACAGCGCGGTGGCCAAGGGGCTGTGGGTGTGCACCACCGCCCCGGCCTCCGGCCGCGCGGCATAGACCGCCGTGTGCAGCCGCCATTCGGAAGAAGGGCGCCGATGCCCCGCCAGCACGGCGCCATCGAGGCCGATCTCGACCAGGTCGGCCGGCCTGGTGTCCGCATAGGGCAGGCCGGCCGGGGTGATCAGGCAGCCGCGCGCCGTCCGGACGGAGAGGTTGCCGGATTTGGAGGGCATGAAGCCGAGCGCATCGAGCGCCCGCGCGGCCTCGATCAGGGCCTCCGCCTCGGCCGGCATGCTCAGCCCGCCCGATGGCGGCGGCCGACCAGCAGCTCGGCCCCGGCCTCGCCCGCGGCCTCGGCATGGCGGCAGCCGGCGGCCAGGGTGAAGACCTCGCCCGGGCCACGATCCTGCACCTGCCCGCCGGCGGTCACGACGAAGCGCCCGCGCAGGACGAGGCCGCGGACATCCCAGCCATGGTCGTGCTCCTCCAGGGCCTGGCCCGGCGGCACCTCCCGCCGGACCACCTCCTGGAAGCCCTCGGCGCGCAGCGCGGCTTCGAAAGCGGCCGTGTCGGTCATGCTCATTCCTCCCGCAGCCGGCGCGCCGTCAGGGCGGCGGGCCGGGTCATGCAACGCTCCATCCAGGCCGCGACGCGCGGCAGGGCGGAGAGATCGTAGCCACGGAACCAGGAGCCATAGAGCACACCGGCGAGATTGCAGTCAGCTATCGTGAAGCCCTCCCCCAGCAGGAAGGGCCGGCCGGCCAGGTGCCCCTCCAGCACGGCGAGGCGCAGGTCGGCGGCGGCACGGCCGGCGGCGGCCAGGGCCGCGTCGCGTTGTGCCTCCGGCAGCATGAAGCTGTTGCGCGCCCATTGCATGACCTGCGGCTCGATCTCGGTCGCGGCCCAGAGCGTCCATTGCAGGACACGGCTGTGATCGGCGCCGATGGGCAGCAGCGGTGGTCCGGCCTTGGCCGCGATATGCAGGTTGATGGCGAGGGATTCGAACAGCACCAGTTCACCGTCCCGCATGGCCGGCACCGTGCCGTTCGGGTTCAGGGCGAGGAATTCCGGCGCCTGTGCCTCCGGCCCGAACATGACCGGCACATGCGCATAGGCGATCCCGGCTTCCTCCGCCGCCCAGAGGCAGCGGAAGGCGCGGCTCCTCGCCACGCCGTAGATGGTCAGCATAACCCCGCGCCCCTCCCGCGAACCGCTCGTCGGTGGAACCATCCCGGCGGCGGGGGCCGGCGGCAAGGGGTGAAAACGCTCCCGCCCGGCGCCATGCGGGCTAAGCTGCCGCGGCGGGGCGGCAAGACCCCGCCTGGAGGAAACGCCGATGCATCGCCGCACCCTGTTGCCGGGACTCTTCGCTCCCTGGGCCGGACTGTCCCTGTTGCCCATCGCCGCGCATGCCCAGGGCTGGGCGCCGGACCGGCCGGTCCGCATGCTGGTCGGCTTCGCCGCCGGCGGCAGCACCGATACCACGGCCCGGATCGTGGCGCAGGCCATCACCCCGGCCCTCGGCCAGTCCGTGCTGGTGGAGAACCGCACCGGCGCCGGCGGCAATGTCGCCTCCGAGGTGGCGGCGCGCAGCGCGCCGGATGGCTACACGCTGGTCATGGGCTCCATGGGCACCCATGCGGTGAACCAGGCGCTGTTCCGCACCCTGCCCTTCCATGTGGCGAAGGATTTCGCGCCGGTCTCGCTAGTGGCGCTGAGCCACAACCTGCTGGTCGTGCATCCCGCCCTGCCGGCGCAGAGCGTCACGGAGCTGGTGGCGCTGGCGAAGGCGCGACCCGGCGGGCTG
This sequence comes from Roseicella aerolata, assembly GCF_020523605.1. Taxonomy (GTDB): domain Bacteria; phylum Pseudomonadota; class Alphaproteobacteria; order Acetobacterales; family Acetobacteraceae; genus Paracraurococcus; species Paracraurococcus aerolatus. Next base: position 60,344 of record NZ_JAJAQI010000037.1, read on the forward strand.
AATGCCGGCACCGGCGGCTCCGGCAGTTCGCAGCACTTCGCCGCGGCGCTGTTCGAGCACCAGGCCGGTGTGCGCTTCACCCAGGTGCATTACCGGGGCGGCGCGCCGGCCATGGCGGACCTCGTCTCCGGCCGGGTCGATCTGGTCTTTGCGCCGATGGTCGAGAGCATCCAGCAGGTGCGCGCCGGGCAGGTCCGGGCGCTCGGGATCAGCCGCGCCGAGCGCTCCCCCTACCTGCCGGAGGTGCCGACGATCAGCGAGCAGGTGCCGGGCTATGTCTTCCGCAGCTGGCTCGGCGTCTTCGCCCCGGCCGGCACGCCGCCGGCTGTGGTGGCGCGGCTGTCGCAGGAGATCCAGGCGGCGATGCGCGTGCCGGCGATGCGGGAGCGGATGGCGGAACTGGGCTATGACGCCGTCGGCAGCACGCCAGAGGAGTTCGCCAGCTTCCAGCAGGTCGAGATCGCCCGGACCGCGGAGCTGGTGCGGATCTCGGGCGCCACGGTGGAGTGACCCGGCGCCGGAAGGCCCGGATGCGTGATCGCATCCGGGCTGTTGGGATCAGAGCGGGTCGACGTAGAAGGCGATGCCTTCGTAGTTGAACATGGGCAGGTTGGCCATGACGCTGTCCCGCTCCGCCACCGAGGTGGTGTAGAAATGCGCCCCGGTGGTCGGGTTGTAGAAGCGGAAGAGCGACATCTGCCCGGCCTCGGCGGAGCTGAAGGCCTGGTAGGCGATGCCTTCGTAGCT
>NZ_JAJAQI010000038.1 GCF_020523605.1 Roseicella aerolata
CGGTGGGGCGTGCCGATGGAGGGCTACTACCTCAACCTCTTCGGCACCTGGCTCCTCGGCATGGTGCTCGGCAGCCCGCTCTGGTGGGCCACCTTCTTCGTCTGGCACCTGCCGATGGTGGCGCTGACGAACCGCAACCCGCACTTCTTCCACGAGCTGCGCATGTGGTACGTCACGCGCGGCCAGACGATCGGCGGCGTGCTGCGTGCCCTGCCGGACCGCGCGCCGCGGCGCGCGAAGGACCTGGTGTCCGGTGTCTAGCCGCTTCGCGCCCCGTGCGCCGACGCTCGGCGAGCACGTCCCGATCGAGGGCCACCTCACCGACCGCGTGCTGCGGCTCTCCGACGACGGCGCCTACGCCATGCTCGCGCTCGATGGCCTGTCGGCCGAGACGGCGAGCGACGCCGACCTGCTCGAGCGGGTGGAGCGCCTCAACGGCACCCTGCTCAACGTGCCCGCCGGCGACCGGCTCGTGGTCTCGGTCTACCTCTGCCGCAGCCTCGCCGATCCCGACACCGTCCCGGAGCCCGACCCGCGGCTCACCCCCTTCGCGCGGGCCTTCGCCGCCGGCTACCGCGAACGCCTGCTGGACGGCCTCCTCTACGAGAACCGGCTCTTCCTCGGGCTCCACCTGCGGCCCGCCGCCGGCGCCGGAGCGGAGTGGTGGGCGCGGCGCAGGGCACGGAAGCGCGGCGCGGACGCCGCCGGCGAGCGGGCGATCGACCGCGCCCGCCACCTTGAGCGGGTCTGCGACTGGCTCCTCTCGGAACTGGCCGACTACGGCCCCCGGCCGCTCGGCCTGGCGGAGCGGGGCCGGCAGGTCTTCAGCGAGATCGGGGAGGCCCTCGCCTTCGCGGCGACCGGCGTCTGGCGCCCCGTCCCGCTCACCACGGGCCGGCTCGCCGAGGCAATGTTCGCCGAGGAGGTGGCGTTCCACTACGAGACGGTGGAACTGCGCGGCCCCGGCTACACCCAGTTCGCCGCTATCCTCACCTTCAAGGGCTACCCCTCGCTCACCTTCCCCGGGATGCTCGGTGAGGTCGAGCGGGCCCCGTTCCGCTGCACCCTCCTCCACCACTTCGAGCCGCTGACCCGCTCGGGCGGGATCGGCCTGCTCACCCGCCAGCAGAACAAGATGGTCTGGGCCGGCGACAAGGCGCGCAGCCAGATCGCCGAGCTCGACGAGGCCGCGGACCGCGTCGCCTCCGGGCGGATGGCCATGGGGGCGCACAGCGTCTCGCTCGCCGTCTTCTCGGACCGCGCCGGCGGCGCGCTGCCGTGGTACCGGCGCTTCGCGGCGGCGCTGCGGGGCGCCGGCCTCGGCTCCGTCGCCGCGGCTCGGGTCGAGGCGGCGCTGGACGACGCGACCGGCGGGCCAGGCCGGAACCCGCTCGACGACGTGGTGAACGCGGCCTGGAAGACGCTCGCCAACTGCGGGGCGGCGGTCGCGCGCGAGAACAAGGCGCTGATGGCGGCTTGGCTGTCGCAGCTCGCGGGCAACCACCGCCTGCGCGCCCGGCCCGGGGCGCTGTCCACCCGCAACCTCGCCGCCATGGCGCCGCTGCACGGGCCGGCGCGCGGCGTGCCGCGCTCGCGCTGGGGCGCGCCGATCCTCACCCTTCGCACCACGGCCGGCACGGCCTACCCCTTCCACTGGCACGACGGGGAGGGCGACGACGCCGTCGGCAACACCCTCATCACCGGGGAGACCGGCTCTGGCAAGACGACGCTCGTCGGCGCGCTCATCGCCTGCACGGCGGGGCGGGCGGACGTCGTCGGGCTCGACCACAAGCAGGGTTGGCGGGTGCTGTTCGGGCACCTCGGCGCGCCCTACGCGGTGATGGGCGGCGGCAACCCGATGTTCGCGCCGCTCAAGGGGCTGGAGCCGACCCCGGCGAACCTCGACTTCCTCCTCGACCTCCTGCGCGGCTGCATCCTCCAGGGCGGCTGGCGCGACCTGACGCCGGAGGAGGAGCGGCTGCTGGCGCTCGGCATCCGCACCGTCATGGAGAACCCGCCCGAGCACCGGCGGCTCGCGGAGGTGGCGGCCTTCCTCGCCCCCGACGTGGACGTGGACGGCGCCGGGGCGCGCCTCCTGAAGTGGTGCTGGGGCGGCGAGCTCGGCTGGGTGCTGGACGCGCCGCGCGACGCGCTCGACCTCTCGGGTGGCACGGTCGGCCTCGACGCCACCGACGTCCTGAAGAACGGCCGCGCGGCGGCGCCCACCCTGCTCTACCTCTTCCACCGCATCGGCCTGCACCTCGACGGCCGCCGGCGCCTGCTGCTGCCCGTGGACGAGGGCTGGCGGGTGCTGGAGGACCCGGCCTTCTACCGGCCGATCGCGGCGCAGCTGCGCACCATCCGCTCGAAGAACGGCGTCGTCGTGTTCATCACGCAGTCGCCCTCGGACGCGGCGAACAGCGCGATCGCCGCCGAGCTGCTGGAGCAGTGCCCGAACCAGATCCACCTGCCGAACCCGCGCGCCTCGGAGGAGGACTACGTCGGCCGGCTGAAGCGCACGCCGGGTGAGTTCGCCGCGCTGCGGGCGCTCGGGAAGGGCTCCGGCCAGTTCCTCGTGTGCAAGGGGCGCGAGAGCCTCGTCGCGGAGCTGCGCCTGCGCGGCCTGCCGCAGCTCGCCGCGCTCTCGGCCGGCGAGGCCGCGCTTCGCGCCTACGAGGCGCTCCCCGAGGAGGTGCGGGCCGACCCGCGCCGGCTCGAGCACGAGTTCCGGCGGCGCCGTGCCGCCACGGAGGAGGAGGTCCCCGCATGACGCGCGTCCCCACCAGGGCGGCCGTGGCCGCCGCGCTCGCTGTCCTCTCCGCCGCGGCAGCCCCGCCGGCCCGCGCGCAGTGGACCGTCGTCTGCCCGACCTGCCGGCAGGAGCTGACCGACAATCTCGCCTGGGCGCAGCAGGCGGCCGACATGGTCCGCCAGCTTCAGCAGATGAAGCAGCAGTACGACCAGCTCGTGATGACCTACCAGGCCATCACGCGGGTCACAGACCTCGGCAGCGCCGTCTCGGCGCTGAACATGCTCGGCATCCGCAACCCGCTGCCGATCAACCCCTACGCCGCGCAGAGCCTGATGAACGGCACGGGCGGCGCGGGCGGCATGCTGAACTCGCTGTCTGGCCTCTACACGGGCACGCTGAACGGCAACACCGTCTACGCGCCGCGCGACGACACCTGGACCACGCGCCAGATCGCCGCCAACGGCGGCGGCTTGGCCGGCGCGCAGGCGCTCGCCCTCCAGCTCTACCAGTCGGCGGCGGAGCGCGTCGCCGGCCTCGCGGAGTTGCAAGGCCGCATCGACGGCGCGCCGGACCCGTCGGAGCGCGAGGCGCTGATCGCCCGGCTCGGCGTCGAGCAGGCCTACATCCAGAACCAGCAGGTCCAGGCGCAGAACATCCAGACCTACCTCATCGCGCAGACGCAGGTGCGCGAGCAGCAGCGCGAGGAGCGCCTCCAGCAGAGCATCGACGAGATCCTCGAGGAGGCGCGCGGCCGGGGGTGGTGGCGATGATCCGGCGCGGGTGCTTCGTGCCGCGGTGCCAGGCACCGCGGCTGCTCGACCCTGACCTGCTCGGGGGGCTGGGGCTGCTGCTGTGGACGCTCGCCTTCCTGGCGCTGAGCTCGGCGCTCGGGGTGGCGCAGCCGCTGCCGCCGCAGGAGCGGCGGACGGTCTCCTGGTACGTCGCCAACCCCTGGGCGCTGGAGGCCGTCACGCGTGCCTGCCGGGACGATCCAGGCCGGCTGCGCGGCACCCCGGACTGCGTGAACGCCGACCAGGCCCGGATCGTCGTCGCCGAGCGCGAGGCGCGGGCCCGCGCCGGGATGCGGCCCGAGGCGCCTGCGGCCACGCCCGACGCGGAGCGGACGCGCCGAGCGGAGGCCGAGGCCCGCCGCAACCAGGGCGACCTCACCTCGCCGACGAGCCCGCGCTACTGGGCTACCCGGCCGGTCGAGCGGGCGCGCCAGCTCAGCTACTGCGGCCGCATGACGGCCGAGCAGCAGGCCCGCTTCTACTGCGACGCCGCGCGCGCCGCCGAGGCCGAGGCGCGGAGGCCGCGCTCGTGAACGGCTGGGACATCTTCACCCGCCTCTACGACCTGGTGGCGATCCCGCTGCTCACGGGCGTGGACGCGATGATCGCGGCCATGACGGGCTGGGTCGCGGGCTGGCTGAAGGTGGCCCTCGTCGTCTACGTGACCGGTCGCCTGATGTGGCAGGCGCTCGTGCAGAACGGCGAGCCGCTGAGCGAGGTGGAGCGGCTGATCGTGATGGGGGCCGCCGCGGTGGCGCTCGTGACGACGGTCGGCGGCTACGGCCCCTGGGCGCGGGACGTGCTGCTCAACGGCCTCGGGCCGGAGGTCGGCCGCGCGCTCGCCGGAGCGCTAGGAGAGCGCCCCGTCACTGGCGGGTTGTTCGACGAGATCTGGGGCAAGGCCTGGGTCTCGGGCCTCGCCATCTACCGCAGCCTGCCGTGGTCCATCGCCGGCCTCGGGCTCTGCATCATCGTCGTGTTCTACTGGATCATCGCGGTCTTCGCGATCGCGATCGCCTTCCTCGTCTGGATGAAAGCCTTCATCATCCTCGCGCTGCTCGTCGGCGTCGGGCCGATTTTCGCGGGGCTCTGGGTTTTCCCGCTGTTCCGCCACATGGCCATCGGCTGGCTCAACACCGTCTTCGCCAACATCGTGCTGCAGATCCTCTCCACGGCCCTGCTGGCGCTGCTGCTGAGCGCAGAGACGCAGCTCCTCTCGCAGGTCGCCACCCTCGCCGCGGCGGGCGGCATGGCGAACGAGATCCGCGGCGTGCAGATGCTCCTTGCCGGCATGGTGCTCTTCGTCGCCTGCGGCTGGATCACCTACCAGCTCCCGGGCATCGCCTCCGCCATCACCGGCGGCTTCGCCGGCTACGCCCTGCCCTACGTGCGCTCCCGCGGGCGCGACGCTTCGGGCGGGGGCGGGGGCGGCACGCCGCCGCAGGTCGAGCAGCAGCAGAAGCCGGCGGTCGCGCCCGCGACGGCCCCGGCGCCGATCCCGCTCGCCCTCCCCCGTCCCCCTGTCGGCCCGGCCGGGCCGTCGATGTCCAACCGATAGGAGCCCCGCCGCCGTGCCGCGCCGCATACCCCTCCTCTTGGTCGCCCTCGTCGCGCTCGGCACCGTCGCGGCCTGCTCCGACGGCCAGCGGCGCCTAGCCGAGCCCTCCGGCCCGGTCTTCCGGCTGAACCCGGACCGCTGGCCGGACACGGTTGCGTCCGCGGGGAGGGCAGCCCCGCGATGAGCGCACCGCTCCGCCTCAAGCCCGGCGTGTGGCCCGCCGAGCCGCTGAGCCCCGAGGCCGCGCAGCAGTTCCTCGCCGACGCCGCGGCGCGTGCCGACGAGGTGCGGCGCACCGGCCTCGCCTTCCGCCGCGCCGGCTGGATCGCTGGCGCCTTCGGCGCGCTGCTCGGCCTCGCCGGGGTCGGCGTGGCCGCGACCGTGGTCCTGCGCGCCGAGCCGGCGCGGCTCGACTTCGCCCTCCTCGACCGCGAGACCGGCGAGGTGAGCCCGACGCTCGCGGCCCGCGACGCGCCGCGCGCCTTCACCGACCACACCGCGCGGCAGTACCTCCGGCGCTTCGTCGAGGCCTGCGACGGCTACGCGCCGACGCCGAACCCGACGACGCTCCAGCGCGACCTGCACCGCTGCGCGATCCTGCTGACCGAGCCGATGCAGGAGCGCTTCCGCGCGAGCGTGGCGCGTTCCAACCCGGAGAGCCCGCTCGCCACGCTCGGCCGCAGCGGCGTCCGCACGACGGAGGGCTTCCGCTACTTCAAGTACCCCTCCGAGGGCCGTACCCAGACCTGGCGCGTGCAGTACACCCGCGTCGAGACGCGCGTCGGCGCCGGCGGCCCGGGCGTGACGACGCGCACGCCGATGACGGCAATGGTGAACTTCCAGTGGCGCCCCGAGCTGCCGCAGCTCGCCGAGGACCGCGACTGGAACACGGCCGGGATGCAGGTCGTGACCTACAGCATCGAGCCGGACACCGGGCGATGAGGCGGCGCGCTCCCCTCGCCGCGGCGGCGACGCTGGCCGCCGCCCTCGCCCTCCCCTGCCCCGCCGCAGCGCTCGACGAGCCCCGGCCCGTGGACCCGGCCGAGCCGCACATGCGGACGCTGCCCTACAACCCGGCCGGGCGGACCCTCCTCGTCGGCACCGTCGGCCGCGCCACGGTGATCACCTTCGGCCCCGACGAGCAGGTGAAGCGGGTCGTGCTCGGGGTCGAGAACTTCTGGGAGCCGCCGAACGCCCAGGCGCTCGCGCAGTCGCCGCTGAACAACGTCCTGCCGCTCTGGGCCGTGGCGCCTGGGCGGACGACGCTGCAGGTCGTCACCGCCCGGCACGGCGCGCCGGACCGCGTCTACCAGTTCGCCGCCGAAGTCCGGCCGCTGCCGCGCACCTGCGGCCCCGACGGCCGGGCCGAGTGCCCCGACGACCCGGCGGCCACCTACGGCCTCGCCTTCACCTACCCCGCGGACGAGCGGGCGCGGCGCGAGGCGGAGGCGGCCGAGGCCCGCCGCCAGGCGGCGGAGCGGGCGACCGCCTCCCGCGCCCGTCGGGAGGCGGAGGTCGCGCGCGACCGCCTGGCCGTGGACTTCGCCTGCCGCAACTGGACCTTCGAGGGCCGCGGCTCGGCCGACCTGGTGCCGGACGAGACCTGCGACGACGGGCAGCGCACCGCCTTCCGCTACCTCGGCAACCGCCAGGTGCCGAGCGTCTTCGCGGTGGACGCCTCCGGTGCCGAGCAATCCGTCCAGGCGTTCGCCCGCCCCGCCAACGAGCCGGGACTGCGGGGGATCTGGTGGATCGTCCCGGGCGTCCACCGCGAGCTCCGCTTGCGGCTGCCCGGCGGCGCGGTGCTGGCGGTCTACAACCGCGCCTACGACCCGGTCGGCCGCAACCCGGGGACCGGCACGATGCACCCCGACGTGGTGCGCGAGCTGGCGGGGCAGGCGCGCCGATGACCGAGGACCGCGGCGCCCCCGACACCACCGGCCGGCGGCTGCTCACCCAGAAGCAGACCTACGCGGTGTCGATCCTCGGGGCCGGCGCGCTCATCGCCTTCGTCTTCTGGCGCCACCCGGGGAACGAGCCGCCGGAGCCGCCCCAGCCGGCGGGCGGGATCGGCCGGCGCGTCACCTTCGACGCCCCCCAGCCGCCACCGGCGACGCCGCCGGCCGAGCCGGTCGCCTTTGCGCTCCCTCCCCCGCCCCCGCCGCCCCAGTTGGCGGCGGCGCCGGCGCAGGCGCAGGCGGCGACCGGGCCCCGGGCGCCGCGCATGATGTCCTACGCCGTCACGCCCCCTCCCCGGTCCGACGACCGATCCGGCGCCGAGGGCGGCGGCCCCCGGCCGGCGGCGGGCGGCACGGATGCGGATCCGGCACGGCGCGGGACGTCCGTGGCCTTCCGCGGCACGGCGATCGCGGGCGCCCGTGCGGGTGCGCCGCTCGACACCACGCTCGTGCTCATGCCCGGCGTCTACCGCTGCACGCTGGACACCGCGGTCAGCAGCGAGCGGCCGGGGCCGTTCTTCTGCCACGTCACGCAGGACTGGCTCTCGCCGGCGGGCGTGCGGCTGATGGAGGCCGGCACCCGCATCCAGGGCAGCTACGAGAGCCACGTCGCCGTCGGCCAGAGCCGGATCCTCTCCCTCGCCGCGACGGGCTGGACGCCGCAAGGTGTGCCCGTGCCCCTCGGCGCGCCCGTCGGCGACGCGCTCGGCCGCGTCGGCATGGACGGCGCCGTGGACCGCCACTTCTGGGAGCGCTTCGGCGGCGCCGTCTTCCTCATGCTCTCCGGCAGCGCCATCAGCGCGGCGCAGGGCGCGGTGCAGGCCGCGCTCGCGCGCGGCGACAACAACACCTACCTCAACCTCCAGACCGGGGGCGTGCAGGGCGCCGTCGCCTCGGTGCTGCGCGACAGCATCAACATCCCGAACACGGTCACGAAGAACCAGGGGGAGGAGATCGCGATCCTCCTCACGCAGCCCGTCGACTTCTCCGACGCCTACCGGTTGAGGCTCCGCTGATGCTGGCCGGCGAGGCGACGCTGCTGCGGCTGCTGGAGCCCTTCGCGGCGGCGCTGGCGCGGCCCGGCACGCGGGAGATCGTGGTGAACCGCCCCGGCCGCTTCGGAGTGGAGGGCGAGGACGGCTGGACCTGGCACGACGCGCCGGAACTGACCTTCGCGCGGCTCGATGCGATCCTCACCCTCGCCGCCTCGCGCACCTCGAAGCGCGTCGGCCCCGATCGCCCCTCGGCCTCCTCCGTCCTGCCCGGCGGGGAGCGCATCATGGGCGCGCGGCCGCCGGCCGCGCCACCGGGCACGATCACGCTGGCCATCCGGCGCCGGGCGAAGGACTTCACGCCGACCCTCGAGTGGCTGGAAGAGCGCGGCTACTTCGCCGCCGTGCCCGGCCGCGGCGCGGCCTGGTGGCGGGCGGCGGTCGAGGCGGGGCGGACGATCCTCGTCGCCGGCGCCATCGGCAGTTCCAAGACCACCTTCGCCGAGGCCCTCATCCGCGCCGTGCCCGCCGACCGGCGCCTCGTGACGATCGAGGACACGCCGGAGTGGATGGACCTGCCGCACGAGAACTGGTCGCCGCTGTACTTCGACGGCGAGCGGCGCACCGCCACCGACTGCCTCCAGGACGCGATGCGGCTGCGGCCGGACTGGCTGCCCTTCCAGGAGCTGCGCGGCGGCGAGGCCTGGGCCTTCCTGCGCGCCCGCGTCGTCGGGCACCCCTCGGTCACCACGATCCACGGCGCCGACCCCGAGGCCGCGATCGAGGCGGCGGCGCTGATGGTGCGCCAGAGCCCGGAAGGCCGCGCGCTGGAGGCGGCGACGGTGCACGGCCTGCTGCGCCAGCACGTGGACCTCGTCGCGCACTGCGCGCGCGATCCGTACCGCCTGACGGCGGTGATGGAGGTGCGGCCGTGACGCGGCGGGGGGCGCTGCTGGCCGGTGTCCTCGGCGCGGCGGCGCTCGCCGCGGTGCCGGTCGCCTCGGCCACCTACCTCTCGATCACCGGCCTCGGCGCGCATCCCTACTTCGCCGCCGCGGGCCTCTGGACGAAGGCGACCGCCTGGACGCTCTACGCGCCGCAGGCGGGGGCGAACTGGTGGGCGGCTGTCACGGTTGGCCTGTCGGGCTTCCTCGGCCTCGCGCCGCTGCTGCTGGCGGGGACCGCTGCCGTCGCGGTGCGGCGCCGCGGCGGGCGGCCCCTGCACGGCGAATCCCACTTCGCCACCCGGAGCGAGGCGGAGGGGAGCGGCATCGTCTTCGCCTCGCGGCCGGTCCCCGACGGCATCATCCTCGGCAAGTGGGGCCGGGGGCCCTTCGCGCGCTACGCCTGCCTACCCGGGCAGCAGCACGTCGCGGTCTACGCCCCGACCGAGGAGGGCAAGGGCGTCTCCTTCGTCGTGCCGAACGCGATGAACTGGGGCGGCGCGCTCGTCGCCTTCTCGGTGAAGCGCGACCTGGTGCGGTGGACAGCCGCCGAGCGGGCGCGGAAGGGCGACGCGGTGTTCGTGCTCGACTTCGGCGACCCGGAGGGTCGCACGCACCGCTGGAACCCCCTCGGCCTGGTGCGCCGGGGCACGCCGGACGCCACCGACGACCTCCAGAAGGCGATGTTCGCCCTCGTGCCGGAGACGCGCGCCAACAATCCTTATTGGGACAACGCCGGCCGCCGCGTCGCCACCGCCCTCGCCGTGATCCAGTCCGAGACGCCCGGCGCGCCGCTGACGGTCGCCGCAGTGGCCGGCCTCGCCCGCCGTGGGGATTGCGTGACCCACCTCCGTACCCTGGTGGCGGATGCCAGAAGGGAGGGGCGCCCCTACCCGCGCGCCGCCGTCGAGACGGCGCTCGGCTGGGCCGACGGCCTCGAGAAGGGCAGCGAGGAGGCGCGCGGCGTGCGCCAGACGATCCTGACCGCCCTCTCGCTCTGGGAGGTGCCGCGCATCGCCGCCGCCACGGCGGCGAGCGACTTCGACGTGCGGGAGCTGCGGTCGCGCCGGATGTCGGTCTATCTCTGCGCCCAGCCCTCCGACCTGCGCCGCATGCGGCCGATCTACGCAATCTTCTTCCAGCAGCTGATCGACGCCATGGCGCGCGAGGAGTTCGGGGAGAAGCGGGAGCACCGGCACCGCGTCCTCGCCCTGCTCGACGAGTTCTGGGCGCTCGGCGAGCACCGGGTGCTGGCCGACGCCACAGCCTTCATCCGCTCCTCGGGCCTGCGGATGGCGATCGTCGTGCAGTCGAAGGACCAGACCCGGCTCGCCTTCGGCGAGGACGGTTCGCGCAACATCTACGCCAACATGGGCGCCGAGGTCGCGCTCGGCGGCCTCGACCAGCGCCAAGCGGAGGAGGTGAGCCAGCGCGGCGGCAGCGACACGGTCGTGGAGACGACGCAGAGCCGGCCGCGCTTCTTCGGCTGGCTCAGCCCGTCGCGCCAGAGCGAGAGCGAGACGGTGAGGCGGCGCGCGCTGATGCTGGCGCAGGAGGTGCAACGCTTGCCGGCGGACAAGCTGCTCGTGCTGCGCCGCCGGCTCGCGCTGCTCATGCTCGACCGCCTCGTCTGGTACCGGGACCCGTGGTTCCGGAAGCTGGCCGCCGAGCCCCCGGCCGTCCCGACGCTCGCCGTGCGGGTGGAGCGCGACGCGGCGCTGCCGGGAGAGGCCGGCCCGGCGGCCGTTCCCGCGGCCACCGGCGGCTCAGCGGTGCAGTGACATGGAAGGGCCCTCGCGTCCCCGCTCGGCCACCGGCCCGCGCAGGCGCGCCAGCCGCTCCCGCACCGCCCCCGCCAGCTCGGCGCCGAGGCGCGAGAGCCGATCGGCGAGCGCCCCGCGGGCGCGCACCGCCTCGGCGAGGCGCGCGACGACCGGGGCAGCCGCTAGGCGCTCGCGGCTATCTGCTAGCCGCCTCTCCAGAACGGTCGGAGCGAGGCCCCTCTCCTCCCGCCTTTCCGCCGGCCGCACCCCGTGGCGGAGCGCCCGCGTGGCCCCGCGCCGGACCTCGCCGGCCCGGGCGAGGAACTCCAGCGCGCCCTCCTGCCGCGGCTGCCGCCCGAGGTTGCGCGCAGCGTTCGCCCAGGCGTCCGTCTCCGTCACGGGCCGGACGTCGTTCAGCGGCCGGCGCCGCACCACCTCGGCGTGCTCTGCGCCAGCCGAGATCAGCAGCCAGGAGACCCGGCGGTGCCGCGTGCCCGAGGCATAGGCCGCGAAGCCCGTCACCGCCTTCGTTCCGGCCGGCAGGGCGTGCACGTGCTCGGTCGCCGTGGATCCCTGCGCGGTGTGGGTGGTCATGACCTCGCCGTAGGCCAGTCGCACCCGGCCCGTGGTGCGGTCGGCGAGGGTGGACCAGGCCACCCGTCCCTCCCGGCCCGAGGCGTTGCGCACGCGCATGCCCTTCGCGTCGGCCGAGAGCACGGTGAGCACCGAGCCGTTGCGCCCGATGCTGCCACCCTCTCCCTCCGCGCGCGTGCTGGCGAAGAGACGCACCCGGTCGCCGGGCGCGAGCGCCATCTCGTAGGCGTTCCCGTCGCGGTCGGCCGCGCGCACCCGGACCTGATCCTCCCCGACCTGCCCCAGCCCCCGCCGCACCTCCCGGATGGCGACGCCCAGCCGGTGCGCGTCCATGTTGGTCGGCGCGGAGACGGTGAGGGTGTAGGACGGGTCGCCGGCGTTCGCCCGCAGCCGCTCGCCGACGAGGGCCGCGACGCGCTCCACCGCCTCGCGGGTGCCGCCGGGCACCAGCTCGGCGGTGCCGTCCTCGCGCTTCATGGCGAGGGCCTCGGCCGCGCGGCCCTCGCGCCAGTGGCCGGCGATCTCGCGCTCCCGCTCCGCCCGCTGGCGGACCGTGGTGAGGATCTCCGGCACCTGGTCCGAGCCGAGCGCGCGGCGGACGAGGTCCACGATCGGCCCCGCCTCGATCGCCTGGCACTGCCGGTCGTCGCCGAGCATGGCGAGGCGAAAGCTGCGGGCCTCCTGGAGGCGCAGCAGCTCGAGGCCCTGCCGGGTGCCGAGCAGGCCGAGCTCGTCCACCACCACGACGGAGCGTCGGTCGAGTACGAAGGCGCCCGCCTTCGCGCCCTCCAGGAAGACGCTGAGCGCGCGAACGTTCTCCTTGGCGATCCCGGCGTCGGCCAGGTCGTCGGCCTGCCGCCAGGCGAGCGCCACGCCGTGCACCGCCCTCCCCTGCCCCGTCCAGGCCGCCACGAGGGGCTGGAGCAGCGTGGTCTTGCCGCTGCCGGCGGCACCCACCACGACGCCGAGCCGGCCGCCCTCGCCGAGGCGGTGCATGGCGCGCCGCTGCGCCTCGCCGTGCTCGCCCTCGAAGGCGAGGCCGATGCGCCCGGCCGCGGCGGCGATCTCGCCAGCCCGGAGCGCGCCCGTGCGGTCCGCGGCGGCGGCGCGGGCCAGCCGCATGAACTCCGCCTCGTCGGCGGCGTGCAGCGCCGTGGTGATGCCGACCTCGCCCCGCTCCCCGGCCCGGCCCCAGACGAGCGCCGTCGCCTCGCCGTACTGGCGCACGCCCTCGCTCCGGAAGAGCGCGGTCACACGTCCGACGTCGGCCGTCTCCTCGATGCCGGCGGCGATGAGGCCGCGCAGCGCGGCGGTCCGCGCGTCGGCGCCGCTCACCACCGCGCGGCGGTCCAGCTCCTTCTCCAGCCAGGGCAGCGCCGCCTCGTAGGCCCGGGCGATCCGCTCCTCCCGCGTCGGCCCTGGCCCGGCCCGCCGCGGCCCCTCGATGCCCTCGTACCGCCAGCCGAGCTCGCGCGCCTGGCGGCGCCAGTCGGCGAAGTCGGCCACGTCGTCCTTCCGGAGCTTCTCCCGTGCCTCCGCGTCGATCCCGGCCGGCGTGCCCTGCACGCCGGCCTTCAGCAGGCCGGAGCGGCGCTCGGGCGGCAAGGCGTCCCAGTCGAGGCCGAGCGTCCGGGCGTAGGCCCGCGCCGCCTCCTCGCCGCCGAGGGTGCGCTTCGAGAAGTGGTCCCGCACGTGGTCCGGGATCGCGGCGAGCCGGGCCATGCCGGTGCGGTCGTCGAGCACCACCTCCGCGCCGAGCCGGCGGAGGTTCGCGGCGAGGTGCGCCTGGTAGAGCGCGCCGGCCTCCTTGATCAGCCCGTCGAGCCGGTCGAGGTCGAGCGAGCCGACCCGGCCGTTTTCGCAGAACACCGCGTTCGGCACGGTGAAGTGGGTGTGCAGGTCCGGGTCGCCGGGGACCTGCACGGAGACGCTCTCGGTGACGGTCCGCCCGTCCTCCTGGCGCGCGGTCCAGAGGGTGGGGCGGGAGGTGTAGTGGTCGAAGGCGATCCAGGCGACGTGGCCAGGGTCGGCGCCGTCGCGCCCGCCGTCGCCCTTCCGGGCCTGCCCGATGCGGCCCTCGATGGCGGCCATCGCCTCGGCCGCGGCGTCGCGGTGCGCGGCGTAGATCGAGGCCTGCTCGGCCGGCCGGGCGAAGGCCCAGGCCACCGAGACGGACTTGTCGGGGGTGAGGCAAAAATCGACGGAGCCGATCGGGGTAAGGTCCTTCACCTCGCCCGTGCGCCGGTCGGTGACCTGGCGGGCGACGGCGTAGCGCTTGCCCTCGATCCGCGCGCCGTCGGCCCGGCGCCCGGCCAGCAGCGCATTGATCTCGTCGCGCGTCACGCCCCGGTCCGGGTCGAGCCCGAGGCCGCGCGCGACGAGCGGGTGCATGTCGCGCCGCGGCTCCGCCACGGGCGGGCCGTAGGCCGCCTCGAAGTCGCGCCGCTCCAAGGTCTGTGCCAGCCGCTCGCCGAGGCGCGCCTCTTCATCGTCGGGGTCGGCCCCACGGTCGGCGTGCCGGAGCATCAATTCCGATATCGCTTCGCTATACGATAGATTGCCCTTGTCCATCTCCCCGGCCAGCTCGGCTACCGTCCGGTCCTCGGCCGAGGCGGCGGCGTCCCTGCCCCCCGTGTAGTAGCGGGCGAGGTCGGCGACCTCGCGGGGCAGGGTCCGCGTCAGCAGGTGGTCCGTCATCGCCGTCGCAGAGGCCGGCTCGCCCGCGGCGATCGTGGAGTAGGTCAGCATGGCCCGTCAGGCCCCGGGCACGAGGGCCTCGGCGATCTTGCCGGGCAGCGCCGCGAGGCGGGCCTCCAGCCGCGCCATGACCGCCTCCTGGGCCGAGAGGGCGTTCGCCATGTCGCGCAGCGCCTCGGCCAGGTCGCCGCCGGCCGGGGGCTCCTCGGCCGCGGCCAGCAGGATCCGCTCCAGCATCGCCGTGTGCGCCGCGAGCGTCTCGTTCATCTGGGCCACGCCGCGGATGAGCGCGTCCTGCCGCTCCTCGATCCGGGTCAGCCGGTCGTCGTCGCGCGCCGTGGCTGCCATGGGGCCTCCCGTTCCGCTCACGTGCCGCAGGCACGGACCGCATTGGCCAATGCCTTGGTCTGTGCAGCTTGTTGCCTTTCACGGGCGGCGACCACGTTCTTCACAACCGTAGCGGGTAAACTTCACGCGCGGCACACGCTTGCCTTCACGCCAGCGGACGCCGCCTCGGGCAGACTCCTCCCCATGAAGCCCGACGCCGAGCTGCGCAGGATCGCCAAGGTCGCCCGCGGGGGATCCGGGCGCTCGCCCCTCTACCGCTGGCTCCGGGCCCGCCACGACGCCTTCGCCGAGTTGGTCGAGGAAAACCGCCCGAACTGGCGCGCCCTCGCCGAGGGCTTCGCCGGGCTCGGCCTGACGGGCGCCGACGGCCGGCCGCTCACCGCCCCCACCGTGCGGCGGACCTGGTGGAGCGTGCGGCGCGACGTGGCCGCCGCCCGGGCGCGGCGCGCGAAACCTCCCCATCCGCCCGCGGCCGTGCCGGCGCCCCCGCCGACGGCGACGCGGGCCCCTCCCCCACCCGCCCCGACTGCGGCGCCGACGTCCCCTGCCTCCGACGGCGCGGACGCCCTCGCGCGGCTGCGGGCCGAAATCGACGAGCGCAGCGGAAGGAAGCGGCATGGCTAGGGGCAACGGACAGGCGGCGACCCTCGGGGCGGAGGCCGCCCCCGCCGCGGCGGGCGAGGTGGTGCTGGCGGTCGGGCTCGGGCGCGGCTTCGGGGGCAAGTCCACCGGCCTCGCCGAGCTCGTCTGGCGGGCGCGCAATGGGGGGCGCGAGGTGATCGTCGCCGACGGCGACCCGCGGAGCCGCACGCTCGCCGGCATCTTCCCGGAGGCGATGCAGCCGCCGACCGAGGAGCTGCCCGACGTGAAGGCCTGGCTGACGGGCGTGCTGAACCGGATGGTGAAGGAGCGTCGGTCGGCGGTGCTCGACCTCGGCGGTGGCGACCGGGTGCTACAGGAGTACGGGCGCGACCTCCGGCTGGTGGAGTTCTGCGCCCGGCGGGGGATCGAGCCGCTGGCGCTCTACTTCCTCGGCCCGGAGGACGAGGACCTGCGGCACGTGCTGTCGATCTGGGAGGCCGGCTACTTCCGGCCGAAGCGGACGCTGCTCGTGCTGAACGAGGGGGTGATCCGCGAGGGCCGCACGGTCGCCGGCGCCTTCGAGCGCACCCTGGCCGACCCGGGCTTCGAGCGGATGGTGCGCGAGGGCGCGGCGCCCGTCCTCATGACCCGCCTCGCCTGCATGGACCTGGTGCGCCGGCGGGGCCTGGGCCTCTACGCGGCGGCGGCCGGCGACGGCGAGGCCCCGCTCGACCCGGTGGAGCAGTTCATGGTGGAGGACTGGCTCGCCGACCTGGAGGGCAAGCGCGCCAAGGCCGGCGCCGCGGCCTGGCTGCCGTGATGACGGGCGCGGCCCCCTCCCCTGTCCCGGCGGGAGCACCGACGCCGGAGGACGTGCGGGGCTGGTGCGAGCGCGCCGGGATGCGTGCCGACAGCCCCCTGCGTGCCGCCCTGCTGGCGACCTTCGAAGCGGCCACCGCAGCGCGGGAGGCGGCCGGGGGCGTGCGGGGCCTGACGCTGGAAGGCGAGCGCGACCTGGTGCGGCGTGCCGCCGAGGCCGCGGCGGCTGGTGCCGAGCGGGAGGTGGCCTCCCTGGCCCGGCGGGTGGACCTGCGGACCTCCGCCCTCCTTGCCGCCGCCGGCCTGCTGCTGCTCGGCGGGGGCTACGCCCTGGGCCGGTGGGACGGTGGGGCGCGGGCGGCCGCGCCGGGCGGCGCCTCCTTCTTCGCCGCAGTGGCCGAGCTGAACGACGCCGCGGCCCTCCGCCGCCACTGCGAGCGCACCGCCTACGACCACGGCGGCCGTCGTGCCTGCACCCTGCCGCCCGTCTGGGTGGGTCCTGGAAGCCGGTAGCCGTGTCCCTCTCCCGCCTATCTTCCCCTGCCGTTCGGAGTTGCGTTCTCAGCCGGCTCCCCTTCATGAGCCTCTTCTTCTCGCGCCGTGGAGGAGCGGTGCGGCTTATCCACAGGCGGTTTTCCTTAAGGAGAGTCTACGTAAGTAGGGTTAAGGATATTACGGACTCTCGACGCTGCTGTTTCGGCTCGATTTTCCGACGAGACTCGGGGCGTGAAAGCCCGGGTTCGGCGGGCGCGATAGCCCGTGGTCGTGGGGGCGTGATCGCCCGACAGGATTCACAGGGGCGGCGGCCGCTGTCCACAACCGGCCCGGACCCGCCCGCACCCCGTTCCGGGGCGTGATCGCCCGATGCACAAGTGTCCGTCGCCGTCCGGCGGGCCGGGATCGGCCTACGACGCGGCCTGAACCCGGGCGTCAGGGCGTGATCGCCCGATACCGGAGTGCTTTCAAGCGCGGCGAGCAACAGCAGCGGACGTCCGGGGGCCGCTTTATCGGGCTATCACGCCCTGGCGGGTGCCCCCTGGCGGCGGGAGCGTCGCCGCCTGCCCGGATTATCGGGCTATCGCGCCCTGCACCGACGCCGCCGTCACTCCGGCACCGCCGCCCCGGGCTCTCGCCGCGCCGCCACGCGCAGCCGCGGTAGGCGCTTCGGCGCGTAGCCGGGGTGGTTGGTCGGCAGCATCGCGCGGGCCGAGAAGCGCAGGGCCTCCTCACCGCCCTCGGTGCGGTAGAGCTCCAGCCAATAGCCCGGGAGGCGCTGCCGCTCGACGACCTTGCGCACGTCCTTCGCGAAGTCGGCGAGCCGGCGCGTCGAGCCCGACTTGTGGTGGAGCTGCGCCATGGTGAAGCCCCAGCCGCCGCCCTGGTGGCCGCCGTGCTTGCGCACGACGCGGTAGAGCCACCGCTCGATGCCGCCGGTGAGCGCGAAGTACTCGCGGTCGATGGACAGCACGAGCTTGTCCTCGAGCACGCCCTGGTAGAGCCAGTCGGCGATGGTGAACTCGATGCCGAGCGACCGCCCCTCCTCGTCGGTCGGGGCGGACCACTCCTCGATCCAGCCGAAGCCCTGGGGCCTGGTGCCCTTCTGGCGGATCGTCGTCTCGATGACCGTGCCCTTGAGGCGCCGCAGCGCCTCGACGATGCGGCCGTACTCGGCCCCGCCGGTCGGCCGGCCGATGGCGCGGAGCAGCTCGTAGAGGCTGACGCGGAAGCGCCGCGAAGTCGGCACGCCGCGGGTCATGGCCTCCCGGATCTGGCTCGCCGCCCAGATGAGGATGTCGGCGTCCCAGATGGTGGCCATGCCCGTCTCGGAGTTGGCCGTGACCCGGACGCGGACCTCCGTGGTGCCGTTGCGGACGCGGTAGTCGATCGGCTCGGTGCGCTTGCCCTTGGAGAGGCTGAAGAAGGGCCGCTCCATCATCTCCATCTGGTCGTGGGTCGGCAGGTCGCCGGGCAGCGCCGCGAAAAGGTCGAACTGGCCCTCGCCGCGCGGGGCGCGGGCGGCCTTCGCGGGAGCCTTCCCCGGCGTCGCCACCCTATGCCTCCTCGGCGTCGAGCGCCTCGCTCACCTTGAAGGCGATCCAGGCGCTGCGGCTGATGCCCCGGCGCCGGGCGGCGCTGTCGACGCGGCGCAGCAGCGCGGCGTCGAAGCGGAGCATGATGGGCGTCTTGCGCCCGCCGCCCGCCTCCGGCTCGGCCACGGCGGACTTCGCGGCGCCCTGAATGAACGCCTCGGCGGCGCGCTCCTGCGCCGCCGGCGGGCTGGTGGTGCGATTGCCGTTCGGCCTACGTGCGATGGCCATACGATGTCGCTCCGATCTCGCTGTGCTATACAAACACTGCCTTGACCATCGCCGCAAGCTCCTGCGCGGCTTTTGGGTCGCGGGGCGTCAGCTCGAGGACCGAGCGGCCGGCGGCGGCGGCGTTCGGGAAAGCCTTGCGCCGGCCGATCGGCGTCGGGAGGTATTCGAGCCCGTCCGCCTCGCCGAGCGCCTCGGCCGCGGCGTCGTTGTCCGCCCCCTGCGCGTCGGCGGCGTTGAGCACGACGACGGCGCGGAGCCGGTCGTTGATCTCCCGGGCCTCGCGCACGAGGGCGGCGATGTTGTCGATCGCCCAGAGGTCGAAGCTCCGCGGCTGCACCGGGATCAGCACCGTGTCGGCGACGGTGAGGGCGGCGCGCAGGCTGCCGGTGTCCCGCCCGCCGACGTCGATCACCACGTCGGCGTACTTCGGGGCGAGCTGGCGGGTCTGGGTGCGGATGGCCGCGCCGTGCAGCGAGACGGCGGTGTAGCCGGGCTGGCCGAGCTGCTCAGTGCGCAGTTCGGTGAAGCCGATGGCGGTGGCCTGCTCGTCGCCGTCCACCAGCAGCACGTCCCGGCCGTCGAGGGCGCGCGCGATCGCCAGGTTGACCGCGAGGGTAGTCTTCCCGACCCCGCCCTTGGTGTTCCCGACCACGAGTATCATGATCCCGCTCCGATGCCGCCCCGCACGCACTATAGGGGCGATTCGCCATCGGGGCGATATACATCGCAAAGCGCCGGCCGGGACGGCCGGCGCGAGTTTTCAGACCGGGCAGGGGGCAGCGCCCCCTCTGCCCTGCCCCGCCGCTACGCCGCGGCGTCCGCCGATGCCCGGCGCGCATGCATCCAGTCGGCCGCCGCCTGGGCCTTGGCGGCCGCCACGAAGATCGCCCGCTTGTCCGACCGCAGCACCTTCAGCCAGGACGCCACGTAGGCGGCGTGGTCCGGCCGGGGCTCGGGGACGAGGCGCAGGTCGGCGCAGAGGAAGGCCGCGCCGAGCTCCGCCACCAGCTCCTCCACCGCATAGGCCTCCTCGCCGAAGCGGCCCCGCAGGTCGCGGGCGAGACGGGAGGCGTGCCCGGTCCAGTGCGTCGCCTCGTGGGCGAGCGTGGCGTAGTAGGCGACGGCGTCCCGGAAGGCCTGGAAGGGCGGCATCCGGACCTCGTCGGCCGCCGGCGCGTAGCAGGCGCGGGCGCCGCCGTGCCGGACCGCCATGCCGAGCCCGGCGAAGAAGGCGTCCGCGTGGGCGATCCGCTCGGCCTCGGGCAGCGCGGGGAGGGCAGGGGCGTCGTAGCCGTCCACCTGGGAGGCGTTGAACACGCTGTAGCCGCGCGCGAGGAGACGGGGCCGGCCGCGCCCCTCCGCCTCGTCACCGGCCTCGTCCTCGTCGCCGCGGCCGTCCAGCGCCTTCCAGAACACGACGGGGCAGGCGCGCTCGCCCTGGCGCACTTGCGCGCCGAGCTCGCGCCACTGCCGGTAGGTCGCCCAAGCGCCGCCCGCGTAGCCCTCGGCCTGCGCCGCCGCCCAGAGCACCAGCACGTTCACGCCCCGGTAGGGCCGCCCGGTCGCGGCGTTCGCCGGCAGGGCCGAGGCGCGCCCGTCCGCCCCACCGTGCCACGGCATGCGCCAGTCGTCCGTGCCCGCCTCGACCGCCGCCGCGATGCGCTCCGTGACGCGCGCGTAGATGTCGCCCCGCGCCTCCGCGTCCTCGCCGCCGGCCCCGCGCGCCGTCCGATCCGCCATGTTCCGCTTCCTTCTTCCTGCGCAGCGGGAAGCAGCCCCGCTGCTTCCCTGCCCGTCGGCGAGACCGGGGAAGGAGGGGTGGCATGCGGGCGGACGCGGCCGGACCCCGGAGGGAGCGTGGCCCCTGGGCCATGCGAGCGAGGGGTCCTGCCGCGCGGTAGGCCGCGTGCCGAGGGGAACCTCGGGGCGGCGCCCCGTGGTGCCCCGCGCCGGCGGCGCCGGAGGCGACGATCAACGGGGAAGGCACCGCGCAGCCGCCCGCGAGCCGCGGGGCAGGGGCACAGCGTAACGATTGATTGTGTAAAGCGGAGCGCTATCGGATCGCCCGCAATGCGCTGCCATTGCACAGCGCTGCGGCTGCCCTGGTGCCGGCCTCCCGACGCCGCGCACCCGGTGGGCACCGGACGCCTGGGGGCTGGCGTGACGCATGCGGACCGATATACAAGTGCAGGCGTCCGGGCCGGCGCCGCGTTGAAACGCCGCGCGCCGCCCATCATGTCAGTGGCCGGAGGTCTCGATGCCCACGAAGCCGCACGCCACGGGGAAGACGAGGGCCGCGCGCCCGCGCGCGGCGGCGCCGGCACGCGCGGGCCTGCCGCGCGGCTACGGCGCGATGCGGGACGTGCCGCTGGAACTCGACCCGCGCATCGACCTGACGAAGCCGATCTACGAACAGGCCGCGGCGCTCCGGAAGGCAGCGCCGAAGCGCCCAGGGAAGCCGCGCTAGACGCCGGCGCCTGGTGCTGCTCGACACCCACGCGCTGCTCTGGCTGGTGCGGGGCGAGTTCCGGACGGAGGCGGCGATCGCCGCGGTGCGTGCGGCGCAGGACGAGGGGCGGCTCTACGTCTCCGCGGTCTCGGCCTGGGAGCTCGGGGTGGCGGAGCTGAAGCGGCGCGACCGGCCGGAACTCGGCATGCCGGCGGCGCGGTGGTTCCGGCAGCCCTGGCGCTGACCGGGGCCCGGCTCGCGACGGTGAGCGTCGCGGTGGCGGCGGAGGCCTCCGCGGTGCCCGCCGTCTACGGCAGCGGCGACCCCGGCGACTGCTTCATCATCGCGACGGCGCGGGTGCGCCGGCTGCCCGTCGTCACGCGGGACGGCCGCATGCTGGCGCTGGCCGTGTCGGCGCCCGACTACCTCGAAGCGGTGGAGTGCTGAGGATGCACCGCGCAGCCGCTTCGCTGGCGTAGCAGAATCGGTTGGCATTCGGGACGATATACAAGCGTATGCGGGACGACAGCGGCCGGTGGCGGCGGGGTCGCGCCGCCGGGGAAGCGGAGCCGCGCGGGCCGGCGGTGCCGGCCCGCGCGCATGGGTGCGGGGAAGGGAGGGCCGCCCGGTCGGGGCGGCCCGGTCGTGCCCCTACTCGGCGGCGAGGGCAGGGGGCGCGGCGGCGTCGTTCGCGGCCACCGCGCCGGGCACGCGCAGCGCGGCGGGCAGCCAGCCCCGGCCGTCCAGGGCGGCGGCCGCCGCCTCCGCCATCGGCTCCTTCTTCATGCCGGCGAGGCGGCGCGCGGCGTCCTCGCCGGCGCCCTCGCGCACCGCGGCGAGGATCGCGGCCTTCGGCACCCGGGCGAGGTAGCTCGCCGGCGTCGCCGACCACCACCGCCGCATGTCCAGCCCCGCCGCCGCGGCGACCCTGGCCGCCACGGTGTCCCCGGGCGCCGTCCAGTCCCCGGCGCCGGCGTCCGCCACGCGGGCCACGAGGACGGCCAGCAGCCGCAGCAGCGCCGCCTCGTCCTGCCCGGCCAGCCATGCCCAGAGGCCGCGCCGGTCGGCGGGCAGGCGCGCGCGCTGCGCGGCCTCGGCCTCCTCCACGCGCCGCCGGGCCGGGCTGTCGGCGAGGCCGGCCACGCCGGCGAAGGCCGGCGGGTAGGCCGGGAAGCTCGCCACCGCGTCGCCGTAGCGGCCGTAGAAGGCGTCGCCCGCCAGGGCATGCAGCAGCACCCGCAGCGCCAGGTCCGGCCGGCCCGCGAGCTCGGCCTGGAGCCCGAGGGTGCGGTGCGCCCGGAGCTCGGCGACGAGCGCGGCGGAGAGGGCAGGGGCCTTGTCCTCCGCGTCCTCCTCGGCGGCCGGGGCCTCGGCCCCCTCCGTGCCGGGAGAGTCCAGGGCGTCGCCGTCCTCCTCGTCCCGCCCGGCGCCATGCGGGGCCGCCGGCTTCGGCTCGTCCTCCGGCCGCACGAGGCCGCGCGTCACGGCCAGCCGGCCGTCGCCGGCGAGGGTGACGAGCGCGCCCGCGAGGGCGAGGTCCTCCGGCCGCCACGCCGCCTCCCGGACCTCGAGGGCGTCGACCTCCGCCTCGATGGCATCGAGCTCGGCGGCGACCGCCTCCGGCAGGTCGTCGTCGGTGCCGCCGTGCCCCTCCGCGAGCTCGTCGTAGCGGGCCGAGAGCGCGTCGCGGCGGGCCTCCTCCGCCTCGGTCAGCGGCGCCCTGGCCGGCCAGATGCGGCGGCAGCGCCAGAGGGCGTCCGACGCCTCCGCCCCGACCGCCACCCACCGCCAGCCCTCCGCGCGCACCGCCTCGGCCTCGGCCTCCATCCGCCGGCCGACGAGCTCCTCGAGGAGGGCGGGGTCGGCGATCCAGCCGCCGCCGTCCTCCGAGAACAGGTCGCGCTGCACGCGCCCGCCGGCCGCCTCGTAGGCGTCCAGCCCGACGAGCGCCACGCGCCGGTCCGTGGTGGGCAGCAGCGCGTCGGTCAGCAGCCGGCGGATGGTCGCCGGCGTGCGCTGCCAATCCGCGAGGCCCGCGAAGACGCGCTCCTGCGCCTCCCGGTCGTCGGTCACGGCGAAGGCGGTGACGTGGTCCAGGGTGAGGGCGCCCTCGCGGTAGGCCGCGACGATGGCGGGCGAGACGGCGGCGAGGCGGAGCCGCTGGCGCACGGTGTGGGCGGAGACGCCGAAGCGGGCGGCGATCTCCTCCACGCCCAGGCCCTCGCCGCCCCGGTGCAGCGCGGCGAAGGCCTCGAACTGGTCGGCCGGGTGCATGTCCTGCCGAACCACGTTCTCCGCAAGGCTCGCCTCTGCCGCATCCTCCCCGGCGTCGCCGTCGAGCACATGGCAGGGCACGGCGGCGCCCTTCGGCAGCCGCTTCGCCTTCGCCAGCAGCCGGAGCGCCGCGAGCCGCCGCCCGCCGGCGACCACCTCGTAGCGGCCCCCGCCCTTCGGGCGCACGACGAGGGATTGCAGCAGCCCGTGGGCGGCGATGGAGGCGGCGAGGGCCTCGACGCCCTGCCCGGCGCCGGTGCGGCGCACGTTGGCGGGGGAGGGGTCGAGCCTGCCGAGCACGATCTCGGCCGTGGCGCGGACGATGGTGTCGGTCATGTGGTGATCCTCCTTCGTGGCAGCGGGAAGCAGCCCCGCTGCTTCCCTGCCCGTCGGCGAGACCGGGGAAGGAGGGGTGGCATGCGGGCGGGCGCGGCCGGGCCCCGGGGGGAGCGTGGCCCCGCGGGCCATGCGAGCGAGGGGTCCTGCCGCGCCGTAGGCCGCGTGCCGGGGGAACCTCGGGGCGGCGCCCCGTGGTGCCCCGCGCCGGCGGCGCCGGAGGCGACGATCAACGGGAAATCAGCATAGGCCCACGGTGCAGAGATGTGCGATTGATTGCGCCTTTATATCGCTTAGGAAGCGCTTCGCTGCTGGTTCGCAATTGTTCTGTTGCGCAGGCAGGCGACCAAGCGCCGGCAGCTTTCCGCGTATCCGGAGGCACACTTCGAGGTCGACGGCGCCGGCATGACGCTCCACCATTCCGAGCCTCCGGTCAGGAAGCGCCCGGTGGCGGTCGGAGAGGCCGACTGAGGCGGCGGGGCGTTGTGATATCGTGGGCGCCCGGCGATCCCCTGTAAGGCGATCGACTCTCGGGGACTTTCCAGTTTTTCATTCCAATCCGGTCAATGACCGTGCTATGTCGCTACCACCCCAGCATTACGGGGGGACTCTCGCGCGTCTTCATGGCTCACCCATGAGGAGGCATGGACCGTCACGGCCGACCCGGAGGATCACTCTAGGAAGGTCGTTACGACTTGGTTAGTGGCTACGCAGCCATGGCATGGCCGCTGGGGCAAGTAGGGTCCCCTGTTCATGAAAACTGAACGCAGGCTTGGCCTCGCTCTGATGTGGATCAAGGTGTCATACTGGCTGGTAAAGCTGGTTGATGCCGTGATGAAGCTGATGGGCGGGGCCACTAACTATGAACTACGACGCATTCACCCATAAGTTCACGACCGACCGAGGCTTGCTGATCTTCGTCCCGACCAAAAAGGGCCAGGAGGACGGCAGACGGATCATCAAGGCCGTACTCAAGCATTGGTCGCCGCCCGACTATTTTTTCCATTTCCAGAAGGGCGGGCACGTCGCGGCGAGCTTGGTTCACCTCTCGAACCCCGAGTTCGCGCGCCTCGACATTAGATCGTTCTTCGATAGCGTCACCCGGCCGAAGATCCACCGCGCGCTCCGCAAGGTGGGCTTTTCACAGAAGTCGGCCTGGGAGACCGCGCAGGTCAGCACCGTGCGCAAGCCAGGCGCGACGGGGTTCAGCCTGCCGTTCGGCTTCGTGCAGTCGCCCGTCCTGGCCTCGATCGCCCTGGACCAATCTGCGCTCGGCAAGGCGCTCAGCGCCGCGGCGGGCGAGATCCGCTTGGCGGTCTACATGGACGATGTCTTGATGTCGGCCGACGGCGAGGAGGCGCTGGCACGGCATGTCGTCACCCTCGACGCGGCGGCAGAGGAAGCCGGCTTCGAGCTGCATCCGCACAAGCGTCAGCTCGGCACCGTGGTCGAGGCATTTAACCTGCGGCTGACCACCGGGGAGGCGAGGGTCACCGACGCGCGGATGGATCAGTTCGCGGCGGTGGAGCGGACCAAGACGGGGCTGCGGGAAGCGGCGATCGTGCATTACGTCGAGGGCATCAACCCGGACCAGGCGGAGGAGCTGAAGACGATCTACGGCGCGATCTGAGTGTCGAAGCGCCGGACCTGCACGTCCGTCTTCACGGTCGCGCTGCAAGGCGCGAGCACGAAAATCTTGTGGCCGGGATGCTTCAGCGCCAGGTGCCGGGCCTATTCCTCGGCGCGCTCCAGGGTGGGCCAGAGATAACGGAACGCGCCGCCGCGTTCCCGCTCCGTCCCGCTATGCTACGCGGCCGCGCATTCCGTTACCTCTGGCCTAGGCTGCGCGAACGCGCCTACCACGCCTACTCATAACCCGCTGCGGCGTGCCATCCTCAACAGCCGGTGCGTCATGGCCTGGGCGCTGACCCCGTAGGCCCGCGACAGCGCCAGGATGATCTCCTCGTTCTCAATATCCATTTGGGAGGCGCGCGGGTCGGACCGGAGAAGCCGATCCGGCATCAGCAGGGATGCGGCGAAGAAGTTCGCCTCCACCTCCTCCAGGTTCGTCCCGGTGGACGACTCCTCGGTCCGCAAACTGACGCGATAGTCTTTATCGTAGTGGACCTCTTGGCCCGCGTGCAGGAGGAGGTGACCCAGCTCGTGGGCAATGGTGAATCTCTGCCGGGTCGGGGCGTGCCCGTCGTTGACCCCGATGATGGCGCCCTCGTCCGAGCGGAACAGGATTCCCGAAACCTCTTTGAGATTCGATTTGACGACCCGGCAGCCCTTGAGCCGCGCGAGGCGCTCGACCGGCACAGGTGCCTTCGTCACCCCGGCCTCGTCGAGGAGGCGGTCAGCCAGCTTCTCGATGTAGGTGTACCGTGGGCGGCGCGGGGTCACCGTCCCATCCTCGCGTTCGCGGCCAGGAAGGCCACCACCGACCGGGGGAGGTCGCCCTTGGGCAGGGACGCCATCTGCGCGTTCCGGCGCTCTGCCGCTTCAAGCACTGCGGACGCGGTCGTGCCGAGGGCCTCGGCAAGTTCGACGAGGTGGTGCAGGGGGATGGCTTGGCGCCCGGCCTCGGCATTGGCGATGGAGGACCGCGAGAGGGCCACGCGTGCGGCCAACTCCTCCTGCCCCATGCGCTGGCTTTCCCTGCGTTCCTTCAGCTCCCGGCCCACGGCCGCGTAGAGCGCCCCTGCCCTCCCCGTTCGTCTGATCGCCATGGCTCGATTCTCCCGTCCGCCTGAGGGAACACTGTCCGTATCCGCATTTGGCGTCAACCAGGGAAACAGCAACGCAGGACAACCTTCGTATGCGTTTCTTAAACAAACAGCCCAACTGTTGTTGAAAGACTTTCGCGTGTATGGTTCTCTACCGGAGCCGAATCGATGAAAGGAGTCGGGCTTGACTTACATGGGGATCGGGGGGCAGCCGAGCGTGACGGACGTCCTGCTCCTGGACGTGGCCCGGAAGATCCAGCTCACGCCGACGGAGTACGACCAGGCCGTCGAGCGGTACCGGGCCATCAACGACTGGCTTGACCGCGAGGGCAGCCCCCTGCGCGGCAAGGTTGCCCTGATGTACCCGCAGGGGTCCATGGCGATGGGCTGCACCATCTCGTCCAGCCTGGAGAATGACGAGTTCGACATCGACATCATGTCTGAGCTCGTCCCGGAGTTTGCCGCGTGGCACCCGCGCGACATCCTCGACCTGCACTTCCTGACGCTGAACGGCGAGGAGGGGTCGCGGTACCACGGCAAGGTGGCGCGCCACACGCGCTGCGTCACCGTGCAGTACGCGGGTATGCACTTGGACGTCACGCCGTCCGTCCTGATCCCAGGCCGCGTGGAGCGCGTGAGCAATATCTTCCATAGCAAGCTGGAGCGGCCGCGCGCCGAGGACCGGCGCATCGTGGCCAACCCTTGGGGCTTCGCGGAGTGGTTCAAGGACCAGCTTCCCGACGCGCCGGGCAGCCTCGTGAGCCTCTCGGTCCTCGCTAAGCGCGCCGACGCGGTGCCTGTGGACGAGCAGCCGAAGCTCTTCGAGCGCAGCCCTCCCCTGATCGCGCTCCAGCTCATCAAGCGGTGGCGGAATAAGAAGTACGACCGGCGGCCGGGTCGCTGCCCGCCCTCCGTCCTCCTCGCCTGCCTCGTCGGCGAGCGGTCCGGAGCGCTCCTCCGCGCAGGCCGGACCCAATCGTCCCTCCACGCGGTGCTTGTGGATCTCATCGCCTACGCCAGGGGCGAGTTCGAGAAGGCGCGCGTGATGAGGGCCCTCATCCACCGCGCCAACCCAGCCTGCCCGCGCGACGAGGTGCTGACCGACCGTTGGCCTGCTTCCCCGGCGGACCAGGACCAGTTCATCGTCGATCTCGACGACTTCCGCGCCAAGCTCTCAGCCCTGGGTGCGCCCGACCTGGACCTGCCCGCGCGGGACAGGCTTCTCAGCGACATGTTCGGCGAGCGGGCCACGCGTCTCGCCATGGAGGAGTTCCGCAAGCGGCTGCACGAGCGGGCGAGCAGCGGCGGGCTGCTACAGCGGGCCGGCACGGGCAGCATCCTCGCGGCCCCTGTGATCGCGACGGGCGCCACGCCACGGCCGTCCCCTGGTAACGTGCAGCAGGCTCCGGCGCACAAATTCTACGGGGCCCCGCGCCGGTGAGGGCCACGGCGGCGACCTTGGACCAGCAGATCGCCGCCATGCAGGCGGCCTATCCGCTCATGCGCCTGACCGCCGTGGGGCGGTGGGGCTGCATCTGGGTAGGGCCGCTCCGGGGCTTCGACCGGCCCTATCAGGTGCGGATCACGCACGTTGACATGCCCACCCTCGGGGGCTGCGACCTGACGTGGCGGGGCATGCTGCCGCGCGCGCAGGTGCTCGCGCCGGACCTTCTCGCCGAGTGCGACGGGTGGCCGCCGCACCTGTATGGGGCGCACCCGCACCCTGACCTGTGCCTCTTCGATCCCGACGCGGGGGAGTGGAGGTCGGACATGCTGTTGGCGGAGAGTTATGTGCCCTGGGCCGCGCAGTGGCTCGCCTTCTACGAGCTCTGGCGCGTCACGGGTCAGTGGACCGGTCCCGAGCGCCACCCCGAGCCAGCGAAGGGCCCCGCGCCGGGCGCGGCCATGGAGAGCCGCGCGCCGGCGGTGCCGACGCCGGCGCAGGTGCGCCGCGTGGCGCGTGAGGCTGGAACGGAGGCGAGTGAGCCTCTCCTCCGCGCGTCGGCAGGTAGGCGCGTGCCGTCCCTGCTGCTGGACTGGAGATAGCGGGAGTTCTGGATGTCGAGCATCACGGAGTGGAACCAGCTGCTGCGGAGGGCCGTCGCGGCGTTCATCGAGTGGCGGTTCCGGAAGCGTTCGGCCAGTCTGGCGCTCATCGGGCTCGGTGTGTCGATCCTCGTGGCGGCGCTCGGCGGGCTCGCCGTGCGGTTCAGGTCGGGGGACACCGAGTTCGAATTCGGCGGCGGGGCCTCGTTCGCCCTGTCGGCTGTCGGCCTTGCCGTGGGAGCGGCGCTCGTCGGCCTGGGCACTTGGCTCCTTCTCCAGGACAGGCGCGAAGAGCGGGAGGCTCGCGAGCGGAAGCGCGTCCTCGTGGTCGAGCAGAGGGGCTTGCAGCGCAGGTTCAGCACGGCGCTGCGGGAAGCCCTGCCCCGCGCCCTCGTCGGGCAAATCGTTGAGAAGGTGATCGACGTCACGCCCTACTTCCGCGACGGCGTGCTCGCCGAGCAGGCGGCGGCGTTCATGCACGTCCGGGACGCGCGGGCCGTGCTGCGCCAGGGCCTGGGCGATGCCCAGCCTGCCGATGTGACCGTGGTGTACGGAGGCGTGTCGCCCGTCCCGCTGACGTTCCTGGCCGGCACGTTCTTCGACGACGAGAGCCGCGTGGTCGTGATGGACTGGGACCGGACGGCCGAGGGGTGGCGCACGCTGGACGGGGTGGACGATGGCGATCGCCTCTCCGAGCCCGACTTGTCCTCCGTATCCGACGGCACAGACGAGGTCAGCATCGCAATCTCCGTCTCCTACGAGGTGGACGTGGAAGCCGCCCGCCGCCTGGATCCCTCCCGGCCCATGCTCGCGCTGCGGATGGGCAAGGTGTTCGTCGGGAATCACTGGTCGGAGGACAAGCAGTGCGCCATGGCGGAGACCTTCGTCCGCACCTTGAGCCAGCTGGCGAACCGCGGGGTACGCACTGTTCACCTCTTCCTCGCCGCGCCGAACAGCGTGGTGTTTCGTTTGGGCAGGTGCATTGACATCCGCAACATGCCGACGGTGCAGGTCTATCAGCACGAGCGTTCCGACCCGATCGTCTTCCCATGGAGCATCATGATGCCCTGCCATGGGGCGCCCGAGCCGGCCTACTGCCCCACCCTTCCATGCGAGGTGACAGCGGCACCGTGACCATAGCAGCCGAGCTGCGCTGGCCCGCCGCAGTTTCCGCACCGGCGCCGCGTAGATCGCGCCGGCGCGCTCCCTCGCTGTGGCGGTGCTACTCCGATCGCGGCACCGCGCGCAGCCTGCGCGCCCTCGCGCGGGCCACGACCGCGTCGCGGACGCGCTCGAAGATCCGCGCCGGCAGCAGGCCATGGCTCCACGCCGGGCCGTCGGCGGTCTCGACGGGGCGGAGGTCGGGACCTGGCCACGCGAAGCGGTTCACCTCCGTCAGCACCACCCAGCACGGCGCGTCCTGCAGCCCGAGGCGCCGCCGCGTCTCGGCCGGCAGCTCGACACCATCGGTGTCGCGTGCCGGCGCGCTGGAGGTGATCGGCGCAACCACCACTTCCACGACGCCTGCGGCGCGGGCGAGCGCCAGCACCACTGCGCAGGGCCGGTCCTTGCGGCCCTCCTCCGCGCCAGCGTCGGCCTCGTGCGTCCAGAGGTAGGCGTAGCGGATCACCTCGCCCGGCCGCGGCGGCGGCGGTCCGCGGCGCCGCGCCGGCTCAGCCAACCTCGCCGTCGAAGCGGCGCGCCTCCTCCGGCGGCTCGCTCGCCGCGATCGCGTCCACCAGCTCGTCGGGGAGGTCCTCGACGCGGAGTGCCCGGCGGTCGCGTCGGCGGAGGCGCTCGTACTCCTCGACGGAGAGCATCACCACGCGCGGGCGGCCGCGGCTGGTGACGGCGACGGGGCGCGTGAGCGCCCGGTCCTGCCAGAGGGCGAAGTGCCGCTGCACCTCGCCCGCGGGCACGGGGATGGGGTCTTCCATGCGGAGCACCTGAAAGCCGTTTTGGCTGATATAGCTCGGTTAGCCATGAAATACGAGTTTCGCAGCAAACCGACCCTGATGGCGTAATTCACATTCCTTCAAACGCTCCTTTCAGATTGTGAAAACGTGCCGGATGGGGCAGCTTGACAGCCGATGGACCCTACCCCCGCCCCTGCCGGGCCCCGCTTCGTCGCCTACTACCGGGTGAGCACCGACAAGCAGGGCCGCTCCGGCCTCGGGCTGGAGGCGCAGCGCGAGGCCGTCGCCCGGCACGCCGCCGGCCGCGGCGGGACGGTGGCCGCTGCCTTCGAGGAGGTGGAGAGTGGCCGCCGCGGCGACCGGCCCCAGCTCGCCCTGGCCCTCGCCGAGTGCCGGGCGCGGCGCGCCGTGCTGCTGATCGCCAAGCTCGACCGCCTCGCCCGCGACGCCCACTTCCTGCTCGGCCTCGAGAAGGCCGGCGTCGAGTTCGTCGCCGCCGACATGCCGCACGCCAACCGCCTCACCGTCGGCGTCATGGCCCTCGTCGCCGAGGAGGAGGCGCGCATGACGAGCGCGCGCACGAAGGCCGCGCTCGCGGCGGCACGGGCACGCGGCGTGCGGCTCGGCAACCCGCGCCTCAGGCCAGGCGATGCTACCACTGCGGCGGACGCGCGCGCGGCCTGGTCGGCGGGCGCGGCGCGGCGCGCGGCCGAGGTCGCGCCCTACCTCGACGCGGCGCGCAGGGCAGGGGCCACGACGCTGCAGCAGCTCGCCGACGCGCTCACCGCGCGCGGCGTGCGCACGCCGCGTGGTGGCGAGCGTTGGATGCCTCAGCAGGTGAGGCGCGTACTGGACCGGGTGGCAAGGTGAGGACGGGGCCAGTGTCGCATTCCTGCCGCGACACGCTCGCGGTGGGCGTTAACACGAACAAGCGGCGACACGCCATAGGACGAAGGCTGGACTCGCCCGCAGCGCAGCGAATCCAAACGCGCATCGGTGATCACGGCCAGTCAGGATGCCGCGCGTCGAAGACCATGGCGTGCCGGTGGCGGAAGCCGCCGCCCGGAACCGACTCGGCTTCAGCGATGTGCGCGTCCTCGTCCGGCAGGTCCCGGTGGACGTGCTCGACCGCCGCGCCGTCGCCGCGCGGCCACAGCACCGCCGCGCCGGCGCAGCCCAGCCCCGCCAGGGCGGCGAGGGCGAGGAAGGTCGCGTCGAGCCCTGCCGCCGCGCCCATGTGCCCGGCCAGCGGGTAGGCGACGAGCCAGCAGGCGTGGCTCAGCGCGAACTGCGCGGCGAACAGCGCGGGCCGGTCGCCCGCGGCGGCGGAGCGCCGCAGGAGCCGGCCGGCCGGGGTCAGGACCAGTCCGTTGCCGAGCCCGAGCAGCGCCCAGAGCGGCAGCAGCACCGGCCATGACGGCACCGTGGTGCCGAGCAGCAGGCCCGCCACCAGCAGCGCCGCGCCCACGAGCATGGCGGTGCGGTCCGACGCCGCCCGGTCCAGCAGGCGCGGCAGCGCCAGCGCCGCCAGCATCGAGCCGAACCCGTAGGCGGCGAGCGTCCAGGCCACCTCACTCTGGCCGAGCCCGAATTCGCCGCGCACCAGCACCACGGTGTTGACGATGACCATGGCCCCCGCCCCCGCCACGGTCAGGTTCAATGCCAGCAGGCCGCGCAGCCGGGGCGTGGCGAGATAGATGCGACTGCCCCGCGTGATGCGCGCCCAGGCGCCCTCTGCTGCCTCGGGCGGCTTCGGCGAGGGCAGCTGCACGGACAACACTAGCGCCGCCGAGGCGAGGAAGCCGAGGGCGTTGCCCGCGAACAGCCAGTGGAAGCCGACCAGGCCCAGCAGCCCGGCGGCGATCGCCGGGCTTGCCAGCGCCTCCAGGTCATAGGCGAGGCGGGAGAGCGAGAGCGCCCTGGTGTACTCGGCCTCGTCGGGCAGCACGTCCGGGATGGTCGCCTGGAAGGTCGGCGTGAAGGCGGCCGAGCCGGCCTGCAGCACGAAGACCAGCACGTAGACCTGCCAGACCTCGGTGACGAAGGGCAGCAGCAGGGCGATGCCGGCGCGCAGCAGGTCGAGCGCAACCAGCAGGGCGCGGCGTGGCACCAGGCCGACGAAGGCGCCGGCGACGGGCGCCAGCCCCACATAGGCCACCATCTTCAGCGTCAGCGCCGTTCCCAGCACCGCGCCCGCGTCGGCGCCCGCGACCTCGTAGGCGAGCAGTCCGAGCGCCACCGTCGCCAGCCCGGTGCCGAGCAGTGAGAGCACCTGCGCCAGGAACAGGTGGCGGTAGGTGCGGTGGGCGAGGGGCGACAGCACTGCCCTGCCTCAGTCGTTGGTGAACCGCGCCTGCAGCCTGTGGCCACCGGCCGAGGCCGAGAAGACCACCCGCGCACCTGGCGCGAGCGGCTGATCCATCTGGCCCACCATCCGGTTGGGCTCGGCGCCGGCAAGCTGCACGGTGATCGTCTGCCCGCCCTGCTGCACCACCGCGCGCCCGGTCAGGCCGCGCGTGCGCATTGGGCTGCCCGCGCGGTCGTCGTCCCGAAGGTAGAAGACGAGCTCGGCGCCGTTCGGCACGAACTCCACCGGGTGGCCGTCGGCGACGACGACGCGACCGCCATTCGGCCCGCGCTGCTCCTGAGCGATTGCCGCCAGGGGCATAGCGAGCGTCAGGCCAAGGATCAGGGTGCGCCGGATCATGCCGTGGTTTCCTTCCAGGTTGGTTCAGTAGGCCTCGACGGCGGACGGCGCGGTGCGGTCCGCCTTCCGAGCCAAGGCGAGGCGTTCCAGAGGCTTGCGGCCGAAGGCGAGGAAGAGCAGCGGCGTCAGCAGCGCGTCCAGGAGCGTCGCGCTGACCAGCCCGCCGAAGATGGTCACCGCCACCGGGTGGAGGATCTCGCGCCCCGGCTCCCCCGCCCCGAAGAGCAGGGGGATCAGCGCCAGCCCGGCCGAGAGCGCGGTCATGAGCACGGGCGCCAGGCGCTCCCGGCTGCCGCGCAGCACCAGCGCCGGGCCGAAGCGCTCGCCCTCCAGCAGGGCCAGGTTGATGTAGTGGCTGATCTTCAGGATGCCGTTGCGGGCGCTGATGCCGGCCAGCGTGATGAAGCCCACCATGGAGGCGACCGAGAGCGAGAGCCCCGCGATCCAGAGCGCGGCGACGCTGCCGATCAGCGCCAGCGGGATGTTGCCCATGACGATCAGCGCCAGCGCTGTCGAGCGGTAGCGGCTGTAGAGCACGATGAAGACCAGGGCGAGGGAGACGAGGGAAAGCAGCGCGATGATGCGCGTCGCCTCCTCCTGCGCCTGGAACTGCCCCTCGATGCGCGCCGAGTACCCCTCGGGCAGGCGCGCCTCCGCGATCGCCTGGCGCATCTCGGCGACGATCGAGGCGGCGTCGCGCCGTCCGTCGGTGTTGGCGGAGATGACGATCCTGCGCTGCCCGCCCTCGCGCAGGACCTGGTTCGGGCCGTCCGTCTCCTCGATGTCGGCGACGAGGCGCAGTGGGACATGGCCGGTCGGTGTCGGCAGCAGCAGGTCGCCGAGACCAGAAGTCGATCGGTCGCGGTCGGCGAGGCGGACCACCACGTCGAAGCGCCGGTTACCCTCGACGATCTGCGACACGGTCCGCCCGTTCGCGAGCCCCTCCAGCGCCTCGGTCAGCACGGCGGGGGATATGCCGTAGAGCGCGGCGCGGGCGTAGTCGGGCAGGATGCGCACTTGCGGGATGCGCACCTGGCGCTCGACCTGCACGTCCACCGCGCCGGGGATGCGGGCGAAGCGGGCGCGCAGCCCCTCGGCGAGCGTGCCGAGCGCGTCGAAATCCGGGCCAAAGAGCTTGACCGCGATCTCCGCCCGCACGCCGGAGAGCATGTGGTCGAGCCGGTGCTGGATCGGCTGGCCGAGGCTGACCGCCCCGGGCAGGACGGCGAGTCGGGCGCGGATGTCGGCCAGCACCTCAGCGCGCGGCCGGCCGGATCGGCGCAGCGCGACGTCGAGTTCGCTGAAATGCACGCCCTCGGCGTGCTCGTCGAGCTCCGCCCGCCCGGTGCGGCGCCCGACCGAGGCGACCTCAGGCACTTCCGCCACCAGCCGTTCCGCGACCGCCCCGAGCCGGCTCGATTCGGCGAGGGAGATGCCGGGCCGGAAGGTCAGCGCCACCAGCGCGGTGCCCTCGTTGAAGGGCGGCAGGAAGGCGCGCGGCAGCTGCGTCGCGGCCACGGCCGCGCCGGCGGCGAGCAGCCCCGCGGCAAGGAAGATCGCACGCGGGCGCCCCATCGCCCAGCGCAGCAGTGCCTCGTTGCCGCGCTTCAGGCTGCGCAGCACGACGCCGTCACCGCGATGCGCCGCCTCCCGCCGCTGCGCCAGCAGGAAGTAGGACAGCACCGGGGTGACGGTGATGGAGACGAGGAGGCTCGCCAGGATCGCCACGATGTAGGCGATGCCGAGCGGTACGAAGAGCCGCCCCTCGATCCCGGGCAGCGCGAAGAGGGGGACGAAGACCAGCACCACGATCATGGTCGCGTAGACAATGCCGGATCGCACCTCCTGGCTTGCCGTCGCCACCACCTCCAGCACCGGGCGCGGCGCGGCGAGCGCGGCGTTCTCGCGCAGGCGCCGGAGGATGTTCTCGACGTCCACCACCGCGTCGTCCACCAGCTCACCGATGGCGATGGCGAGCCCGCCGAGGGTCATCGTGTTGATGGTCAGGCCTATTGCCTGGAAGACCAGCACGGTGACCAGGATGGAGATCGGGATCGCCGCCAGCGAGATGGCGGTCGCCCGTACGTCCATCAGGAAGAGGATCAGGATGACGGCGACGACGACCGTCGCCTCGGCCAAGACGGCACGGAGGTTGTCGATCGACGCCTCGATGAAGCTCGCCTGGCGGAACTTCACGTTGGTCGCGGTGATGCCGGGCGGGAGACTGCGCTGGATCTCGGCCAGCGCAGCCTCGATGCGCGCGGTCACCGCCAGCGTGTCGGCCGCCGGCTGCTTCTGGATGCTGACGACGACGGCGGGCGCGCCCCGGTAGCCGGCGTCCCCGCGCTTCGGCCGCGCCGCGAATTCCACCTGCGCCACCTGGCGCAGCAGGATCGGGTGCGCCTCGCCCGGGCGCTGCGCCACCGGAATGTCGCGCAGGTCCTCGAGCCGGCGGGTCAGCCCGACGTTGCGGATCAGGTATTCCCGGCCGTGCTGGTCGATGAAGCCGCCGCCGGTGTTGGTGCCGAAGCGGCGCGCCGCGGCCTCCACCTGCTCGGGCGTCACGTCCAGCGCCAGCATCGCCGCCGGGTCCGGGGTGACGCGGTACTGCCGGACCTCGCCGCCGATCGGGATGACCTGCGCGACGCCGGGGATCGCCAGAAGCTGCGGGCGGAGGACGAAGTCCGCGACCTCGCGCACCTCCATCGGGCCCACCCCCTCGCCGGTCACGGCGAGCAGCATGATCTCGCCCATGATGGAGGTGACCGGGCCCATGATGGGGTTGGCGCCGCGCGGCAGCGTCTCCCGCACCAGGGCGAGGCGCTCGGCCACGAGCTGGCGGGCGCGGTAGATCTCGGCGCTCCAGTCGAACTCGACGTAGACCACCGACAGCCCGACGCCGGAGACCGAGCGCACCCGCACCGCGCCCGGCATGCCGTTCATCGCGGTCTCGATGGGGAAGGTGACGAGCTGCTCGACCTCCTGCGGGGCGAGACCCTCGGCCTCGGTCAGCAGGGTGACGGTCGGGCGGTTGAGGTCGGGGAAGACGTCGACCGGGACGCGCGGCAGGGTCAGCGCGCCGTAGACGACGAGGACGGCGGCGGCGGCCAGCACGAGCAGCCGGTTGCGGAGCGACGCGCTGACCAGCAGGTTGAACATCGGCTCAGCGCACTTGGTTGATCAGGTCGGCGCCACGCACCACCACGCGTGAGCCGGCCGGCACCCCGGCCGCCAGCAGCACGCGGCCGGCGTCCAGCGGCTCCGTGCGGACCGGCGCGGGTTCGAACACCTCCGGGGCGGTGTGGCGCCAGACCATCGCCTCGCCGTTGCCGCCGCGCACCAGCGCCGAGCGCGGCACCACGATCCCCTCCACCGGCGCGCCGAGCTGGGCCGAGACGGTGACGGGCTGGCCGACGCTCAGCCCCGGCGGCGGGTCGAGGATGGCGAACTGCACCAGCGTCGCCTGCTGCTGCAGCGCCCGCCCGAAGCCCTGCAGGGCGAGGCGCATCGGCGCGCCGCCGGCGGCCGAGGCGGTCGCGCCCTGGATGTTCAGGGCCGCGGCATCGGCGCCGTGCGCCAGCGCCTCGACCCAGAGCCCCTTGGGGTCGACGACCTGGAACAGCACGTCCTGCGCCTGCACGACCTGGCCGGCGACGACGCGGGCGCTGGCGATGACGCCGTCCGAGGGCGCGCGCAGCTCCTCGGGCGCCACGCGGTTCTCCCGCACCATGGCCCGCCGGCGGCGCAGCCCCTCGAGCTCGATCTCGGTGTCCACCACCTGCACGCGGGTGCCGGCGCCGGTCGCGGCGAGGCTGCGGGCGCGCTGCAGCCGCGCCTCGGCCGCGGCGATGAGCTGGTCGATCTCGCCGAGGCGCTCGGCGATGGTGGTGCGGTCCGCGGCGGGGAGCGGCGGCTCCACCAGGGCCAGCACCTCGCCCCGCCTGACCGCCTGGCCCAGCCGCGGCAGGCCGCTCTCGGGCGGGATGACCCGGCCGCCAACCGCGCTCTGCGCCAGCCCCCCGCGGTTGGGGTCGGTCACGACCCGGCCGATCAGCGTGATGGTGCGGTGCGCCGTCTCCGGCGCCGCGATGGCGGTGCGGATCTCCAGCAGGCGCTGGCTCGGCTTCGGCAGGAAGACGGTGCCGTCCGGCAGGCGGCGCGGCGTGTCCACCGTGGGGCGCTGGCCCGCCGCTGCCGCCGGCGCCGAGGGACCATGGCTATGGTCGCCGTCGCCGGCGCGCGCGGCACCGGGCGCGGCGCCGAGGCCGAACGCCAGGAGGGCGGAGAGGACTTCCCGGGGCAGGCGGCGTCCGCCCGACGGGCGTCCACCCCCCCGCAGCAGGATACCGAACAGCAGACCGAGCCCGAAGATGCCGCCCAGCGCCAGCCAGGGATGGTGCAGCAGGTCGTCGATCAGGCCTTCGTGGACGTGGGCGAGGCTCGCCGCGGGGGGCGGGACGGGCTCCGCCGGCCATTCGCCGATGAGCAGGTCATCGCCGCCCGGCGCCGTGATGGAGAAGACCATCTCCAGGGATGCCGGCGGGGCAAGCAGGCGCGGCGAGCGCAGCAGGAAGGTGCCGTCAGGCTGCGGTTCGGCGCGCAGCGTCTCCTCTCCCAGCGTCGCCTCGATCGCCGCGTCGGCGACGGGCGCGTTGTCGGCGGTGCGGTCCAGGTAGAGGGTCAGGGTCTCCGGGCCGGTGCGGATGGCGACGAGCTCGTAGGTCTCGGACTGCACGGCGAGCCGGGTCCGGGCGGCGGCAGCGGTGACCGTCTCGTGCTCCGCCGGGCCGTGGGTGTGGTCGTCCCCGCCGCCCGCGCGGGCAGGCGGTGCCGCCGCGGGCAGGACGAGCATGGCGGCGAGCGCGATCGCCCTCAACAGGGGCGAGCGGGCACGGTGAGGCTGCAGCGGGCTCGGCATGGGGTGCGTCGGATCGCCGGGCGGGTCAGAGGTATTTCGTGATGGCCTTGAATTCGTCGATCGGCCCGCGCTCGGCGCGCGGCACGGC
This sequence comes from Roseicella aerolata, assembly GCF_020523605.1. GTDB lineage: Bacteria > Pseudomonadota > Alphaproteobacteria > Acetobacterales > Acetobacteraceae > Paracraurococcus > Paracraurococcus aerolatus. The sequence goes on from NZ_JAJAQI010000038.1 coordinate 37,577, forward strand.
GCCGACGACGTGGTCGAGGCAGTGGTCGAGGTGGTCGTGGATCAGCGTCCGCTTGGCGTTGGCGATGGCCGCCTCGACCGCATGCAGCTGCTGGGCGAGGTCGAGGCAGGAGCGCCCGGCCTCGATCATCTCGATCACGCCCTGCAGGTGTCCGGCGGCGCGCCTAAGGCGCTTCACCACATCGGGGTGGCTACGGTGGACATGAGGCTCGGTCATGTCTTTCATCCTATCCCAGGGGAGAGCATAGGCTCAAGCTCGTTTTGAGCGGCACTCGGCCCAAGAGCGGCTCTGGTCGCGTCTGGGGTCGCCCTTGCGCGGGTGCGGCGCACCTGGGGAGGGCGCGACGGAGCCAGCCTCTCGGCCCGCCGTCCGTCGCCTGGCCGCACGGTGGCGCGACGTGCGCCTGGTCACAGACGGTTCGTGACCGCCGGGTGCCGAGTGGCATAGCGTGAGCCGGAGGAGGGCCGCTTCGATGCCGCAACAACTGCCGCTGCTGGTGCCGAATCCGAGCATCCCCCAGGACTTCCAGCAGACCGCCTTCGCGCACGACCTCGTCGGGCGCTACGTCTGCAGCACCTGGGACGAGGCGGTCACCGGCAACGGCGGCGCGCCGTTCGACGCGGTCGTCGTCGGCGCCGGCATGTTCGGCGGCTACTGCGCCGACAAGCTCTACCGCTTCGGCGACGAAGGAAACCTGCGCATCCTTGTGCTGGACGCCGGCGCACTCCTCGTCACCACCCACCTGCAGAACCTGCCGAAGATCGGACTCAACGCGCCGGGCGCGCGGGTGGTGCGGACCAACGCCGAGGACCCCGGGACGCAGAACGTCGTCTGGGGCTTCCCCTGGCACAGCGACCGCGCCTTCCCCGGCCTGGCCTATTGCGTCGGCGGGCGCTCGGTCTTCTGGGGCGGCTGGGCGCCGCGGCTCGTCGCGGACGACCTCAAGCGTTGGCCCGATGAGGTGCGCAAGCACCTCCTGGACGACGCGGCCGAGAACTACGTCTTCGTGGAGCAGGAGATCGGTGTCGCCGAGCCGACGGACTACCTCGAGACCGACTTCAGCAAGGTCGTCCGAGCGGCCTTCGCCGCCGCGATCCCGGGCCTGAAGCTCGCCCTCGAGGACAACACGCCCCTCGCGATCCAAGGGCAGGCCCCGGACGGCGCCCTCTTCAGCTTCGACAAGTACAGCAGCGCCAACCTGCTGATCGACGCCCTGCGCGACGACGTCGCCCGCCGCTGGACGCTGAACGACAATTCGCGGCGCCGGATCATGCTCGTGCCGCGCACGCAGGTCACCGGGCTGCAGACCGACGGCACGGGCCGGGTCCGTCGGATCGAGGTCCGCGAGAACGGGGTCCAGCGCTTCCTACGGGCGGGCCAGGAGCTCGTCGAGGACCCCGTCGTCGTCCTCGCCGCCGGCACGATCGAGACCACCCGCCTCGCACTCGCCTCCTTCCCGGCGGACGGCATGGGCGCCAACCTGATGGCGCACCTTCGCAGCAACACCGTCGTGCGCGTCCGGCGCTCCGCGCTGGGCCTCCCGCCCAAGCCTGCCGAGCTCGAGACCGCGGCCTTCCTGCTGCGTGGCTCGGTCAAGGTCGGCGGCGAGCCGCGGCAGTTCCACATCCAGGTCACCTGCGCGCCGTCGGAGGGCACCGACGCCGAGGGCAACCTCTTCACCGCCATCCCCGACCTGGACCACCTGCAGGACCTCAAGGCGAGCCAGAACCCCAATTGGGTCGTCGTCATCCTGCGGGGCATCGGCGAGATGGAGGGCGACCGGACGATCGCGCCGCCTGACGGGCCGAAGGACCTGGCCAGGAGCTGGATGAACCTCGCCAAGGATGCCGACCAGCGCGACCAGTTCGGCATGCCCCGCGCCTGGGTGAACCTGGTCGACACGCCCGGCGACCGCCAGGTGTGGCAGGCCATGGACAAGGCCGCGGCCGACACGGCGAGGGCCCTGGCGAAGAACAAGCCCGAGGACCTCCAGTGGTTCTACGACGGCGGCTGGAAGTCCGGGGATGAGCCCCCGCCCGACGGGAAGGTCCGCGACAACATCGGCTCCACCCACCACGAGGCCGGCACGCTCTGGATGGGCCCGCCCGGCGCGGGGCTCACCGACGCCGACGGGCGTTTCCACCACGTTGGGAACGCCTACGTCGCTGGCCCGGCCCTGTTCCCGACCGTCGGCTCGGCGAATCCCTCGCTGACGGCTTTGGCGCTCGCGCGCAAGACGGCCCGCGCGGCCGCCAAGGCGCTGCTGCCGAAGCCGGATGCGAGCTTCAAGCCCCTCGCCGCCGGGGGCTCGCTGGTGGGCTGGCTGATGGCGGGGAGCGGCGGCTTCCGCGTCCTGCCGGGCGGCGTGCTGGAGGGCTTCGGCGGCATCGGCCTGCTCTGGTACACGCGCGAGCAGTTCGGGGACTTCCTGCTCCGGCTCGAATGGCGCGCCGGCAAGAAGGAGGACAATTCCGGCGTCTTCATCCGGTTCCCGCCGCTCAACAGCAGCGACGCGGGCGTGGACTGGCGGCGCGCCGTCAACCGCGGCTACGAGATCCAGATCGACGACACCGGCTTCAACCCGGACACCGGGCAGCAGGGCGACGCGAAGCACCGCACCGGCGCGGTCTACTCCTTCGCGCCGTCCTCGGCGCTGGCGTCGAAGGCACCCGGCGACTGGAACGCCTACGAAATCGAGGCGCGCGGCGACAAGATCAACGTGACGCTCAACGGCACCAAGGTGGTGACGGACTTCATCGTCGACGACGTGCGGCCGCGGCGTGGCCACATCGGGCTGCAGAACCACGGCGCGGGATCGACGGTGCAGTTCCGGAACCTGCAGGTCCGCAGCCTCTGATCCCGACCGGAGGCCTCCGCGGGAACGCCGCCGCGGCTGGAGCCGCGCGATTTTCGGCGCGTTCGGCGATGGCAACGCCTGGGACTTGCCCGTCCGGCACGACCGCGGCCCGCAAAACGCCAGCGAGGAGCTCCAGGAGGAGATCGCCCCTTCGGCTGTCGTCGGCGTCGGCAGCACGCCCGCGGCGTCGTCGGCCGCTCGGTGGAGGAGGGCGGCGCCTTGCGCGCCGGTGTGCCCGGCCCGGTCTGCTCCATCCGACCGGCAGCGGCTCGGCGCCGGTCCGGAGTGGGCGCTGACGGCGCGAGCAACTGAACCGTGCCAAGTCCTTGGGGCGTCGCCCTACCGCGCGTCGGCCCGGTCGAGTGCCCGACCGCAGAGCCGGGGTGCGTGCCGCGCCCAGCGGAGCAGCAGGCCGGCGCCGGCGGCGAGCCACGCCGCGAGCGCGGCCCACGCGAACAGCCGCGCCAAGGAGTCGTGCCCGGCGGCTTGGGCGTAGGTCGCCGTGGCGGCGGCGTACATGCCGAGCGGGAACACCACCGACCAGTGCTGCGGGTCGTAGGCGAGCGGGAGGCGCCGGACCGCGTGCCGCCAGACCGCGGCGGCGGCGAGAGGGAGGATCCACCAGGTGGCAGCGGCCCAGGCCCCCGCCGTCAGCACGGGCAGGACCTGCAGCAGCTCCGGCGACACGGCACCGTCCGCGTGGGCGCGCGTGTAGAGCGTGAGGCTGGCCCCCGCCAGGGCGGTGATCGCCGCCGCGCCCATGTTGATCCAGTACGGCGGTGCGAGCGCCTCCGCGGTCATGTGGTGGAAGAGCCAGCGATAGGCGATCAGCGTGATGAGGATCACGTAGGAGAGGCCGCCGAGCAGGAAGGCGCACAGGCAGGCGAAGGCCACGACGTCCGGTCGGGGCGTCACGTCCGCGACGGCCGTGCCCAGCACGCAGATCGACTCGGTCGAGACCACGACGAGCAGCCAGGCGCCGCCCAGCGCCCGCTCGATGGGCGGCTTCGGGTCGGCCAGCGTCACGGCCGCGAGGAGCGCGTAGGTCAGGACCAGCCAGAGCAGGGCGGCGAGGACCCACAACGCCAGGGCGATGCCCCGGTACGGGGTCATGAGGGCGAATTGGGTACCGAGCACGCCGGTCGCGGCGACCTTGGCGAGGAAGGTAGGACCCGCCGCGTGGTCGCCCATGTCCCGGAAGAAGGCGGCGGGGAACCGCACCAGGCGCGCCAAGGTGATCACCCAGAGGACCGGGTAGGCGGCGAGATTGACCGCGAACAGCGCGCCGGGCACCAGCGGCACCCCGAGGAGGTGCGTCGCGGTCGAGACGATGCCGGTGGCCATGACCAGGGCGAAGTAGCCGGGGGGGAAGGTGGCGAGCCAATCCCACCCCGCTTTGCCCGGGCCCCGGCCGTCGGGTGGACGCGACCCGGGCGGTCCGCTCGGCTCCTCCCGCCCGGGCGTCGTCGCCGGGACCAAGGGGACCGTGGTGGGCTTCTGATCGGGCATTCGCGCCTCGGTGTCGTCCCCACGTCCCTGGTCCCGAACTCCGGCTCGAGACGTCGGCTCTGGGTGTGGCTCAGCCGCGTTCCGGACCACCAGGGGCACGGCTACTGCAGGATCTGAACCTCGAGGCCGTCGAAGTGGGTGAGGCTGTCGGCCTTGGTCCACAGCCCGACCCGCCCCGCCTCGCGGAAGGTGCGGTCGGTTGCGGTGAAGAGCTCGCGGCCGTCGAGCGAGACCGCGAGCCGGTCGCCCTCGACCCGCAGCCCAAGGGACTGCCACCGATCGCGCGGCACCGGCACGTCGACGCCGGCGAACTGGGTCCGGCGGCCGTCCACGACGCGGTAGAGGCGGACGTTGTTCTCGAGCGCGTTCGCCCGCGCGATGTAGTAGTTGCGCGGATCGCGCAGCCGCACCACCAGCCCCGCCGCCTGGTCCACCGTGCCGGACACCGGCCGGAACCGCACCGAGACCGCCACGTCGCGCGCATTGAAGCCGTCCAGGATCGCCAGCGGGAACCGGTCGCTGGTGCGATCCTGGCTGGTCTCGGCCACCACCTTCGCGCCCGCCGGCGCGGACGGATCTTCCAGCACCACCCAGCGCACCGGCTCGCCTCGGCCCGTCAGCGCGAAGGAGAAGCCGGGCGGCGGCGCCCCTGTGGGTGCGTCCTCGAAGGTGCGGGGCTGCTGCTGCCCCTGCGCCACGGCGGCGCCCCCCACGGTGGTGAGGAGAGCCAGGGCGAGCAGTGCGACCCGGCGCATGAAGGCGGCGGTCCGCTGTCCCGAGCGGGGTTCGGCTTGGCGACCGGACCGGCGTCCTGGCCGGTGCCGCGGCGCCGGCATTCCACCCGGGCCGTTCGGGCCGGCGGGAACGGTGGTGGCGGCCGGCAGGGGACGGTTGCGCATCGTGCGTACCTCCTTGGGTTCAGGGCGGGGGGTCGGGCTGGAACACCCAGATGGCGGCCGGCCCGTGTGGGCCGGCGCGCGCTGCAACGAACAGCCGGTCCAGCTCGGGCACGAACAGCCCGGTGCGGGCGCCGACCGCCGTCGGCACGCGGGCGATCCGGTGCGGGGACGGCGCGGGCCCTCGCCCACTGCCTGGCGTCTCCGGTGCCGGCTGGTCCTCGAACACGTCTACGGCGCCTTCGCCGCAGACGGCGTAGAGGCGGCACCGGTGCGCATCGAGGAAGAGGTCGTCCGCGTCGCCGCTCAACGGAAGCCGGCCGAGCACCGAGCCGTCCTTCAGGTCGAGGACGGCGAGGGCCGCCGGTTCACGGAAGGCCACGAACAGGCGCCCGCGGGATTCGTCGAGCGCCATGGGGAAGTTGGCCCCGAGCCCCGGCACGGACCAGGTGGCGACGTGCCGCCGCGCGGCCCGGTCGAGGACCGCGATGGCGCCGCCCGCGCCCGGGATGTTGACGAAGGCGCGCGGCCCGCCCGCCTCGAGCTGGAAGGACTCCGGATGGGCGGCGAGGGGGATCGACGCGCCGGCGGGCCGCCCGCTCGCCGCATCGAGCGCCGTCAGGCCGCCCCCGCCCCCGGGTGCCCCATGCCCGGCGCCGCCGTGACCGACCCAGACGACACCCCCGCCGGCGGGATCGGGGCGCAGGTTGTCGGCGGCGGCGTCCAGGGACGTCGGGCCGAGCGGCGCGAGATCGGCGCCCCGGAAGCGCTCGATCGTACCGTCGCGGGCGTTGGCGACCAGGACAATGTCCGCCCCGGGCGCGTAGGCCACACCCTGCGGCTCCCGCAGGCACTGGATCCGGTGCGCGACCACCCAGGTATCCACATCGATCACGGCCATGCTGTCGTTGCCGAGCTCGGCGACGAACAGGCGGCGGCGAGCCATGTCCGCGGCGAGGTGGTCGATGCGGCCGCGCACCTCGCCGAGCGGGATCTTCACTTCGAGGAACAAGGGCGGCACTCCGTTCGGAATCTGTTGCGCCGCGGCGGCAGCGCTCGCTCAGCGAGACGCCTGCGCCGAGTTCGTACGCTCCAGCGCCGCGCGCAGGCCGCGGGCGAGCTTCTCCGCGTCGTCCACGCCCCAGAAGTGCATGAAGAACAGCCGAGGCTCCTCGTGCAGCATGTGGTTGTGCAGCGCGGTCACCTCGATGCCGTGCTCGACCAGGGCCCGCTGCACGGGCACGACCTCGTTCGCGGTCAGCACGAAGTCGCCCGTGGTCGCGGCACGACCCCCGCCGGCGGCCTGGAAGTTGATCACGGTCGGCATGCCCATGGCGGTGGGCACCTCCATCCCGCGCTCGGTGATGCGCTCGGCACGCGGGACGTTGACCTGGTACACCCCGCCGCTGGCGCGCCCCTCTCGGCCGAGGGCGCGGGCAATGGTCGCGGTGTCGAGCCCCTCAATGCGGTCATCGCCAGCCGACGCGGCTGCACCCTGCAGCGGTGTCGCCGTCTCCTGCAGCGCCGCACGCAGCGCGGTGGCGAGCCGCGCTGGATCGCCCTGGCCTGCGACATGCAGGTACATGGTCGTGGGCTCGGCACGCAGCAGATGGTTGTGCAGCGCCGTCACCTCGATCCCGCCCTCGGTCAGGCGGCGCATCACCGGTGCGATCTCACGTTGCAGCAGGACGAGGTCACCCATCACCATCAGCTCCTGCCCGTGCGGGTGGAAGGCGAGCCAGGAGCCGAGTGCGAGGCCGGGGCGGATCTCGACGCCGTCCACCGTGACCTTCAGGTCGGTGCGCGGCAGCGCCACCCGATAGACGCCGCCATCCTGCTGGGTACCCGGCTTGCCGAGCGTGGACGCGACGGTGCGCTGCCAATCGGGTGGGCCGCCGGCACCGGCACCCTGGTGCTGCGCGTGGCCCAGGCCGACCGACGCCGCGAGGGCGAGCCCGGCCAGCGCGGCGTGAAACATGAGCTTAAATGACATTGCCGTTCTCCTCTGTTGTTTTCGCCCAAACTCTTGGCCCGGTGACGGTCAGCCGCCGGCGCCGCCTTCGTGCCTCCGGATGAAGACCGGGAAAGGTCGGTCCGTTTCGCTCTGGCGCAGGCTGACCTCGTCGCCGGACACCCAGACCTGGAAGCACTCGTACCCGGTGGCGGCCGGGTCGCGCCGCCGACACAACCGGTCACGCTCGATCCGCCACCGGCCCAAGCTGCGGCGGCCCATGTCGGTCAGGACCAGCACGCCGTCGCCGCGGTAGTACTCGCCCCAATGGAAGTCGTCGGTGATCTCGCGACCGACGACGCGCGCGCGGATCTCCGTGGCGGACAGACGGCGGAAACCGTCCCGTTGCGGCTCGGCCGCCGCGACGGCCCCGAGCCACGCCGCGCCGAGCAACAGCCCGGCCGCCGCAGCAGCGGGGATCCCGAAGGCGGGAAGGCGGAGCCGGCGCGTCACAAGCCCGCCATCCTCAGGACAAGGCCCGCCGCAGCCGTCACGCCGAGGGTCCGCAGCAGCCCGATCTTGAAGCCGAACAGGCAGGCCGCGGCCAGGGCCGCGAGCGCCAGGGCGAGCGGGTCCAGGCTGCCGAGGACCGGCATGTCAAGCGTCGCCGGGCCGATCTCCACCCGGCGGACGTCTGCGAACAGCACGCGCAGACCGAACCAGAGCGCCAAGTTGGCGATCACGCCCACCACCGCTGCCGTCACCGCGGCCAGGGCGCCCGTCAGTGCGCGGTTGTTGTGCAGCCGTTCGACGTAGGGGGCGCCGAGGAAGATGAAGGCGAAGCAGGGCGCGAAGGTGACCCACACGGTGAGCAACGACGCCAGCACGCCCAAGACGAGCCCGCCGGCGCCATACCCGGCCAGGAAGCCGACGAACTGGAGGACGAGGATCAGCGGGCCGGGCGTGGTCTCGGCGAGGCCGAGGCCCACCAGCATCTGGTCCGCGGTCAGCCAGCCGTAGCCCTGCACGGCCTCCTGCGCGACGTAGGCGAGCACGGCGTAGGCGCCGCCGACGGTCACCACCGCCATCTTCGAGAAGAACCAGGCGACATCGGCGAGGACCCCGCCGCCGAGGGCCATCAGCGCCGCCACCGGCAGGACCCAGAGCGCGACCGCGACCCATCCGGCGCGCCAGGCGCTTGCCGCGAGCCGGGCCGGGCGCCCAGGGTCGGCGGCGAGCACCGCGTCCAGCACGGCCGGGGAACCGTCCTTCGCCGAGCCATGGCTGCCGGCGCGGAAGTGCCCAGGCGCCAGATAGCCGATCAGCGCCGCAATCAGCACCACGACCGGGAAGGGCACGGAAAAGGCGTAGAGCGCCAGGAAGGCGGCGCCGGCCAGCGCCCATGCCTCGTTCGTCTTCAGCGCCCGCCTGGCCACCCGCAGCAGCGCCTCGATCACCAGCACCAGCACCGCGGCCTTGAGGCCGAAGAACAGCGCCGCGACGATCGGCACCTCGCCCAGCGTCGCATAGAGGATGGACAGCCCCAGCATGACTGCCACGCCCGGCAGCACGAACAGCGCGCCGGCGGCGATGCCGCCCTTCACCCCGTGCAACAGCCAACCGAGATAGGTCGCGAGCTGCTGCGCCTCCGGCCCAGGAAGCAGGGTGCAGAAGTTGAGCGCATGCAGGAAACGCGCGTCGGAGACCCAGCGGCGGTCGTCCACCACCTCGCGGTGCAGCAGCGCGATCTGTCCGGCCGGACCGCCGAAGGAGAGCAGGCCGATCTTCAACCACACTCGCAAGGCTTCGCCGAAGGTGGGCAGACCCGGCACCTCGGCCGGCGCTGTGGCGGGCGCGCCGGAGGCGGTGCCGGCGGAGGCCGGTTCCGCGGCCGCTGCTGCCGAGCCATCCGCCGCCGTCATTGCGGCACCCGCGCGTCTGGCAGCGTGTGGCTGCAGGTAATTTTCGAAGCCGTCATGCGTCCTTTACCCCTGTCGGTTTGCCCGCCCTGGCCGGTGGGCGGTCTCGGCAAAAAACCATCGCGAAGCCACCACCGGACCCGGCAGGGATGCCGGGCGAGCCAGCGGTGGAAGGTTGCGATGATACATCTTGCCTATCACATTGGAAACTCGCTTCACCTGTATCAGTTTCTCCTCCACCCCGCTCGGTGGCGCGATGGACCGACCCCACGGCCTCAGGCGCGGGGCAGGACTCCCAAACCCAGGAGGCAGAGCATGAGACGTACCAAGTTCGGCATGATCGCGACGCTCGCGGCGGTCCTCGCCGCCGCGCCGGCCCTGGCGCAGCAGCAGCGGCAGGGCCAGGAGGCGAGGGAGCACAACGAGCAGGAGATCCAGCTCTCCGAGGTGCCGCAGGCGGCGATGCAGGCGGCGCAGCGGGCGCTCGGTGGGGTGCAGATCACCGAAGCGGCGAGGGTGACCGTCGACGGCCGCCAGCTCTACGAGCTGGAAGGCAAGGACGCCTCCGGTCGCGAGGTCGAGGTCTACGTCACCGCGGACGGAACGGTCGTCCGCCGCGAGACCGAGCCGCGTCGCTGACGCCCGGCCGACCGGGCGTGGTGCGGCCCCATGCGGGCCGCACCACGTTCGCCGGCTCAGGCGCACGGCCAGCGCTCCCGGAGCGCTGCCGTGGCGCCGGCCAGCATGTCGAGGTTACGGAGTTCCGAGTGCCGCTGGGCCCACGCGACGAAGGCGCGCGCGAGGGTCTCCGGGTCGTAGTTCGGATTGCACAATCCGCCCCGGTGCCCCCCCTTTCCGAAGGCGGTGAGCGTGTCGGCGACGCCCATCAGGTACGCGGCGCACCAGCTCCCCGCCTCGCCGTTCTCGGCCTGGCAGGCACGCTCGAGCGCGAGCGTCGTGCGGCCGTCCGGCGCGCGGGCGGCCGCCGCCCCGCCGCCGGCCAGCAGGAGAAACACCCCCATGGCCACCCGGACGGCGCGGAGCGCGACCGTGCCGGCCCTCCTCGGCACTCTGAGGGCCGCGCGGCTCATGGCCCGCGCGCCTCGTCGAGGAGGCGCCTGACGCTGCCCCAGTTGATCGCGGCCATGAAGGCACCGACGTAGTCGCCGGCCTTGGCGCCGTAGTCCATGTGGTAGGAGTGCTCGTACATGTCGAGCGCCAGGACCGGCGTGCTGTCCGCCACGGTCGTCGTGTGGTCCGCGGCCCAGGCGTTCACGAGCCGCCGGTCGCGCTTCGACCAGGTCAGCAGCACCCAGCCCGAGCCCCCGGCCTGCGCCTTGCCCATGGCCACGAACTCGGACCGCCAGCGCTCGACGGAGCCGAAGTCCCGCGCGAGCGCCTCCTGGAGGACATCGTCCGGCCCGCTCTCCTCCCCGAGCGAGGCGAAGAACACCTCGTGCAGGATCATGGAGTTCATCGCGATCAGCTGCTCGCGCTTGAGCCCGTTGACCACGAAGCCCGGCGCGCCGTCGAAGTCCAGCGAGGCGAGCTGGTCGGCGATCGAATTGAGGCGCTTCACCGCGCCGCCGTAGTTGTTCTCGTAGTGGCTGACGATGAGCCGCTCCGACATGCCCTTGATCCGTGCGGGATCGCAGGCGAGCGGCTTCATGGCGTAGAGCATTCGGGCCTCCCGTTTCGCTGCAGGGTCCTGATCTCGAGGCGGCCGAACCGCGCCGCGCCGCCGCCCGCCCCGATCCACCCCCGGCGACACGCGTGGGATCCGGCGGGCCTTCTGTTCATCGCGGACCTCCCTCGCTCATCCCTGGCCCCCGAACAGCAGCCACCCGGCGAGGCCGGCGCTGAGGACGACGAAGACCACGTTCGTCTTCGCCTTCCAGAGATAGAGGACGGCCAGCGCCGCGCCGAAGATCGCGACGGCGGGCAGCACGCCCGGCACGTTCCCGAGCGTCTTGTGGGCGAGCTCGACCGTCGTGGCCGCGATGAGGCCCACCACGCCCGCCGACACCCCCTCCAGGAAGGTCCGCATCGCCTTGTTCTCGACGAGCCGCTCGAGCTGGTCATGGAAGAGGAGCGAGAAGCTGAAGGCCGGCAGGAAGATGCCGACCGTCATCGCGACGGCGCCGAGCGGCCCTCCGCCGAAGTAGCCGACGAAGGTGGAGAAGATGATCAGCGGCGCCGGCAGGATGCCCGAGAGCGCGAGGCCGTCGAGGAACTGCGCGTCGGTCATCCAGCCGTTGCCGACCGCGTCGTCGCGCAGGAACGGAATGACGGTATAGGCACCGCCGAAGGTCAGCAGGCCCGCCTTCAGACCAGAGAGGAACAGGCCGATGAGCGATGCGCCCTGGCCAACAGACTCGGCCGGCGCGGCCGTGCCTCCGGCAGGCTGCGCCGGGGCACCCAGCAGGAGCCAGGCGTAGTACAGCGCCACGGCGGCGAACGCCACGGCCAGAAGAACGGCCAGGGCGCGCCGGCCGCTAGCCGCCAGGACGTAGAACAGGCCGGCGGCGGGCAGCGCGATCCAGAACGGCGTGCCGCCGAAGGCGGCGAGTCCCGTGGCGATCGCAATCCCCCACAGCCATCCGTCGACGACGATGTGGCTGCCAATTCTGTGCACGGCCGCCACGATCAGCGCGATCACCGCCGGCTGCACGCCCAGGAAGGCGGCGCCGAGTGCCGTCCGGGCGAGGTCGGTCGAGAAGTAGAGCCAGGAGAGGGCGAACATCAGCACGAAGCCCGGCAGCATGAAGCCGAGGCCCGCGAGGAAGCCGCCCAGCCGCCCGCCCGGGAGCGTCCCGAGGAAGACGCACAGCTCGTGCGCCTCCGGGCCCGGGAGGACCTGGTAGACCGCGAGCAGCCGGTTGAACCTCGGGCTCGAGACCCACCGCTCCTCCTCGACGAGCTCGCGCCGGATCATCGCGATCTGCGCCACCGGTCCTCCCCAGGCGAGGAAACCGAAGTGCAGGAAGCGCCAGAAGATCTGCGCCTGCGAGAGCCGCGGGGGAGCGGCCTCCGCCCCGCCCTCGGCGGTGGACGCGGACGCGTCGGTCTTCATCTGTGGGTCCGCCGCTGTCGTGCTACCGGATTCTCGTTCTGCGAACGCAGGTGCCCCATCTGCCTTGGCTTCACCGGCTCTTGGGCGCGCCGGGCCTGGCTATCGGCGTGTGGGAGGGCGGATCGCTCGCCGGAAAGGACTCCTCCGACGCCTCCTCGACGACGTCCTGGCCCACTGCGTTCACCGGCCCTTCGGCGGATGCGGCGGCCTTCGGCGGCGTCCAATTGTGCACCTCGCCGGCGTCGCCGCGGCACCAGGCGTAGAGGGCGTCGTAGATCACCATGCCCTGCTCCAGCATGGCGTGGTCATCGGGGATGATCGCCGACAGGCCCATCGAGATCGCATGCAGGCCGGAGGCCTCCGGGGCGAGGTCGTGCCGCGCCGTGTCGGCGCCGCGCACGATCACCGCCAGCCGATGCAGCGCCGGGTCGTCCAGCCGGTAGTGCTGCAGGAAGGCATCGAAGGTGCAGAGCTCGCCGTCGTGCGAGAAGGGATCGGCGCCCGGAATGTCGTACGGCGTCGCGCCGGTCTCCTTCGCCACGGCAAAGACTCGGTCGGTCGGTACGTAGAGGAACTCGGCGGCCGGGTCGACGAAGCGCCGAATCAGCCAGGGGCAGGCGATGCGGTCGATCTTCGGGCGCTCGCGGGTGATCCACGTGGCCATGGCGTCAGGCTCCCTGTGTGACGTTGGGGGGCAGAGGCGCGGCCGGCGCCCCGATGGCGTGCCAAGCGGCGATGCCCCCGGCGAGGACGCGGGCGTTGAGGCCGCGCCGGCGCAGCGCGGCGGCCACATCGCCGCTGACCTGAAAGCCGTAGACGCAGTAGGCGACGATAGGCCGGTCGTGCGGCAGGGCCTCCGCCCAGGATGCGATGGCCTCGGGATCGCGCCAGCTGGACCCGGCGATCCGGTCGGCGGCGCGGGTCAGATCCTCCGGCTTGCGCACGTCGAGCACCGTCACGGGCTCGCCGCTCGCCAGCATGTCGCGCACACGCTCGGGTGCGATGGCATCGCTGCCGCCGTGGTTCTCGCCCGAGGCGGCAGGGGTGCTCACGGCGGCCTGGTGGCGCCGGCCTAAGCGCTCCCAGTGCAGGTTGCGCATCACCGCGTCCACGTAGTCGCCGGCGCGGGCGCCGAAGTCGAGGTGGTAGGAGTGCTCGTACATGTCGAGCGCGAGGACCGGCACGCCGCCGGCCAGGCCGTGCGCGTGGTCGGCCGCCCAATGGTTCACCAGCCGGCCCAGGCGCGGCGACCAGGCCAGCACCACCCAGCCCGAGCCGCCGGCGAGCGCCTTGCTCATAGCGGTGAACTCCGTCCGCCATCGCCCGACTGAACCGAAATCGCGCTCGAGTGCCGCGGCGAGGTCCCCGGCGGGGTCGCCGCCCTCGCCGCCGAGGCCGTCGAAGTAGACCTCGTGCAGGATGACGGAGCCGGCGGCGATCAGTTCTTCGCGTTTCAGTCCATTGATCTCGAAGACGGGCGCCGATCCCCAGTCGAGTTCGCCCAGGCGCCGCTCGATCGCGTTCAGCCGTCGCAGCGCCCCGCCGTAGTTGTTCTCGTAGTGGCTGGCGAGCAGCCGCTCGGAGAGGCCCTGCAGCCGCGGGGGCTTGAACGGCAGCGGCGTCACGGTGTGCGGCACGGGCGCTTCCTCCGGGGTGATCGGTCGGTTGCCGCGGAGGGTAGGCAGAAAATTGATCAAGATACAAGTGTTTCATGTTTACTGATATGAGATACATATGCCATATCGGTTGCGAAGTGACCGCACCGGGCAGGCCCGCCCGGACGTCGCAGGGAGGAACACCACGGCATGGACGCCGCCACGGGCGATATCCGCCGCATCCTGTGGGCCCGGGCGCTGCGCGCCTTCGGCGACGGCTACGTCGCCATCCTGCTGCCGGTCCACCTAGCCGCGCTCGGGCTGGACGCGCTCGCGGTCGGGGCGATCTCCACCGCCACCCTGCTGGGCTCGTCGCTGCTGACGCTGGCGCTCGGGGCGGTGGGCCACCGCATCCGCCGGCGTCCCGCCTTGCTCGCCGCCAGCCTGCTGATGGCCGCCACCGGCCTCGCCTTCGCTGGGGTGGAGGGCTTCTGGCCGCTGCTGCTGATCGCCTTCGTCGGCACGATCAGCCCGACCGGCGGGGATACCGGCGTCTTCCTGCCGCTCGAGCACACGGTGCTCGCCCAGTCCGTGGCCGAGGCCGACCGGACGGCGGCCTTCGCGCGCTACGCCTTCGTGGGCTCCGTCGTCGGGGCCGCCGGCGCCCTCGCGGCCGGGCTGGTGGACTGGCTGGGCCCGTGGTTGGGCCCGGCCGCCGTCACCGATGCCCTCTTCGCCTTCTACGGCGTGCTGGGCTTGGTGAGCTTCCTCCTCTACCGCGGCTTGTCTCCGCGCGCCGAGGCCACGGGCGAGGCGCCGCCGGCGCCCCTCGGGCCGTCGCGCCGCCGCGTCTACGGCTTGGCGGCCCTCTTCGCGCTGGACAGCTTCGGCGGCGGCTTCGTCGTCAACTCCCTGCTCGCCCTGTGGCTCTCCGAGCGCTTCGGTCTTGAGGTCGCGACCGTGGGCGCGGTCTTCTTCGCCACGGGGCTCTGCTCGGCCGTGTCCTACTTCGCCGCCGTGCCACTCGCCCGCCGCTTCGGCCTGGTGAACACCATGGTCTTCACCCACCTGCCCTCGAGCGTGTTCCTGATCGCCACCGCCTTCGCGCCGACGGCGTTCCTGGCCTTCGCCCTGCTGGTCCTGCGCGCGCTGCTGTCGCAGATGGACGTGCCGACCCGCTCCTCCTACGTGATGGCGGTGGTCGAGCCGCATGAGCGGCCGGCGGCGGCCAGTGTCACCGCCGTGCCGCGGGGGCTCGCCTCCGCCGCCTCCCCCCTCCTGTCGGGCTGGCTGATGGGGCTGAGCGCCTTCGGCTGGCCGCTCGTCCTCGCCGGAGCCGTGAAGATCACCTACGACCTGCTGCTGCTGCGGGCCTTTGCGCGGGTGAGGCCGCCCGAGGAGACCGCCCGGGCCACAGCCAGGCTGCGCGGGAGCAGCGTCACGCCGCCACCGGGTGCCGTCCCGGCGCGGATGGAGGATACTCGGTCGGGATGAGCTCCAAGTCCAAGGCCCCGCGACCGCCCGACCCTGCCGCGGCGATCTCCGCCGAGAGCGGGACGGGCGAACGCTGGCTCCTGCTGGTGTTCCAGCTGCCGGCCAAGCCGGCCTACCTGCGGGTCAAGGTCTGGCGCCGCCTGCAGGCGCTGGGCGCGGTGGCGGTGAAGAACGCGGCCTACGCCCTGCCCGCCACCGCCGAGGCGCAGGAGGATTTCGGCTGGCTGGCCAAGGAGATCACCGAGGCCGGCGGCGAGCCGCTGGTCTGCGAGGCGCGGCTGGTGGAGGGCATGACTGATGCCGACGTGCGTGCCCTCTTCGACCGTGCCCGCGACGCCGACTACGAGGCGCTGGCCGAGGAGGCCCGCCAGCTCGCCGCCGAGGCCGAGGAGGCGGGCAAGGCCGGGGAGGCTCCCGGCAGCGATGCCCGCTCCCGGCTCAGCCGGCTCCGCTCGCGGCTGGACCAGGTCGCGGCCATCGACTTCTTCGGCGCGCACGGGCGGCAGGCGGTCGAGGGCTTGCTCGCCAGCTTGACGGCGCGCTTGGCCGCGCAGGACGAGGCCCAGGCGGCCCCTCCCCCGCAGGCGACGGCGGCGCCGGCCGAAGCCTTGAGAGGCCTGATATGGGTCACCCGTGCCGGCGTGCACGTGGACCGCATCGCCTCGGCCTGGCTGGTGCGTCGCTTCATCGACCCAGAAGCGCGCTTCCGCTTCGTCCCCGGCAAGGCCGCCGAGCTAGGCCCGGGCGAGGTCCGCTTCGACATGGCGGAGGCTGAGGTCACCCACGAGGGCGACCGCTGCACCTTTGAGGTGCTGCTCGGCCGTGCTGGCCTTTCAGGCGACCGGGCGCTCGCGGCAGTGGCGGAGATCGTGCACGACATCGATCTCAAAGACGGCAAGTTCGGCCGGCCTGAGGCCGACGGCGTCCGCACCCTGATTGGGGGCCTCTGCGCCGCGACCTCGGACGACGAGGAGCGGCTGCGGCGTGGCGCGGAGATCTTTGACGACCTGCACCGCTACTTTGACCGACCGCCGAGAGGCCGTTAGCTCCCTGCGCTGCCGAAGACTACGCCCATGGCACACACTTCGCCATTGGCCGACAGCAACGGCGAAATGATGGCCTTACGGTCTCGAGCGCTATTGGGACATCCCGGCCTCATACCAGCCCCGGGTCCGCCGGGCGATGCGCACGTGGCAGAGTTCGGCCTGCTGCGAAAGGCGCATCCGCTGATCTCAGCGCGCCTGGCCTGCATCGCGCATCCGATCGGCGCGGCGGCCCTGTTCTTCATCGGCGCGCCGGCGGCGGCAGCGTTCGTGCTGCTGCACGGTGCCGGCAACGGCGTGCTGACCATCGTGAAGGGCACGCTGCCGCTCGCCATCTTCGGCCCGGAGGGCTACGGCCTGCGCCAGGGGCTGCTCGGCGCGCCGTCGCGCTTCATCCAGGCTTGTGCGCCGTTCCTGTTGGGGCTGCTGATCGACTGGTACGGCGCGGCGTCGGTCGCCGTCTCGGCCGCGTGCTGCTTGAGTGCCTTCATCGCCTTGATGGCGCTTCGGCCTGTTCGCCCCTCCGTCACTGAGCGAACGGTCTGAGGCCAGACGCCAGTATCAGATTTTATGGGAAAGCGGGCTATGCCCTACTGCGCTGGAGTGCAGCATATCGACACAATATGTGGTATTCAAGATTGACTTTTGCCGCAAAATGTGCTATATGGCACTGCCCTTCAGTGCAGCGGCCTTTCCCGCTGCACTGAAGGGCAGTGCCAGGAAAAAGCGACGCAAACCACTGATCTTAAAGGCTTTTTTGCCGTTTGGCAAAGCCTTGTTTTGGTTGCGGGTACGAAAATTTTTCTTCGGCTTCATCGGAGAGCTCCTGAAGGGGTTGATCCTGGAGCTGATTATACACCAAATCCTCGGCTAACTGTAGGAAATCATAGGCTTTTCCTCGAATTCCGTTGCGCTCGGAAGCCCATCAGCTCCGGCGAAAGAGATCGAGGAAGACCTGCTCCAGGTCCGCCTGGCTGGTCGTGAGGTCGCGCACGACCAGTCCGGCGGACTGGACGGCCGCAAGGATTTCGTCCGCCGCGCCGCTGCTTCGCCCGTAGCGGAAGACCAGCGCCTGCGGCCCCGCCAGTACCGGATGGAAGCGGCAAAGCGCCTCGGGCACCTCCGCCAGGGGGACGGCCAGCTCGATGGTCAGTGCCTTGTCCTCCACCCGCCGCAGCAGGGCGTCGGTCGTGTCGTTCGCCCGAATCTCGCCATCGGCCAGCACCGCGATGCGGTCGCACAAGGCTTCGGCTTCGTGGAGGTAGTGCGTTGTCAGCAGCACGGTCGTGCCGGCGCGGTTGAGGTCCTGGACATAGGCCCAGAGCTGCTGGCGCAGCGCGACATCGACGCCGGCGGTCGGCTCGTCGAGCACGAGAACCGGCGGATGGTGGACCAGCGCCTTGGCGACCATGAGCCGCCGGCGCATGCCCCCGGACAGGCTGCGGGCGGGCGCGTCTGCCTTGTCCGCCAGGCCGAGCGCTGCGAGTAGCTCGTCGGTGCGTCGCGCCAACTTGGGGATGCCGAAGAGGCCGGCCTGCAGTTCGAGCGCCGCGCGCGCCGGGAAGTACGGATCGAGGGTCAGTTCCTGGGGCACGACGCCAATGGATGCGCGCACTGCTCGGGGCGCCACGTCGGGATCAATGTCCCAGACCCGCACCTGGCCGCTCGATTTGCGGACCAGCCCGGCCAGGATGTTGATGAGGGTCGATTTGCCGGCCCCATTCGGCCCGAGCAGGCCGAAGATGCTGCCCCGTGGGATGGTCAGGCTCACGCCCTTCAGGGCGTGCTTGCCGGCCCGTCCACCACTCCCGGAATAGACTTTTTCGAGGCCTGCGATCTCGATGGCGGCGGCCGGTGCGCCTTCCCCCATCGGTCAGCCTTTCAGGCCGAGATAGATCGACCAGGCGCCGAACAGGGCGAGCAGAAGGCCGATGGCGACCGGCACGCGGGCGGACAGCCCCATCAGCTGGTCGATCGCGCGGCGCGCGGGTGCCCAGAGCAGCGCCAGGGTCAGCGGCAGCGACAGCGCCAGGCCGAACAGCGCCAGCATGAAGAATCCCTGGGCCACCTGCGCCGACCCACCGACTGCCGCCGATCCGAGCACCACAGCCAGCAGGGGCGCGGCGCAGGCCGGGATGTTCAGGCCGAACAGCACCGCCAGCGCCGCCGCCCCGCCGGTGCCCGACAGGCGTCCCAGACTTGGCCCGAGGGGGCGCATGAGCCGCCCGGCATGGCCGGTGAGATAGACCAGGCCGAGCACGACATAGAGCGCGCCCAGCCCCACCCAGGCAGCCCGCTGGAAGCCGAGGAACGCAGTGCCGACGAGCGCGGCCGCTGCGCCGAGCAGGCCAACCATGACGGCGCGGGTGAGCGTGAACACCACCGCCTGCATCACCTTCGTGGCAGCCGGGCGGCCCTCCACCAGCTGCAGGAACAGCAGGCTGGAGCCGATGGAGCAGGGCTCGATGAAGCCGAGCAGCCCCAGGCCCAGGGGCAAGAGGACGCCGGAGATTCCGTCCATCAGGCGGTCAGCCGCCAACCGGCCGTCATGAGCCGCCAGCTCACCACGGCCAGGAGAAGATTGGCGCCGGCCATGACCGCCAGCCCGACGGCCAGCGAGCCATCAGCATGGCCGGTGATGCCGTAGCGGAAGCCGTCGATCATGTAGAAGAACGGATTGGCATGCGCCACCGCCTGGAAGGACGGTGGCAGGTCGGCGACCGAGTAGAAGGTGCCGGACAGGAAGGTAAGCGGCGTCACGACGAAGCTGGTCACCGCGCCAAGGTGGTCCATCTTCTGTGCCCACAGCCCGCCGAGGATGCCGAGCAGCCCGAGCAGCAGGCAGGCCGCCAACGCGTGGAAAACGACGAAGCCCGGGTGCGCGACACGGAAAGAGACGAACGGCCCCATGGCGAGGGCGACGGCCGCACCGACCAGCAGGCCACGCGTCACCGCGCCCAGGGCGAAGCCGGCGACGAGCTCCATCGGCGAGAGGGGCGCCACCAGAAGATCGACGATGTTGCCCTGGACCTTGGCGATCAGGAGCGAGGAGGAGGTGTTGGCGAACGCATTCTGCGCCATGGTCATGACGACCAACCCCGCTGCCAGGAACTCCAGATAGGATACATCCCCGATCGGCTGCGGCGGACCGCGCCGGCTCATGACAACGGCAAAGACGGCGAGAAAGAGGAGCGTGGTCACCACCGGCCCGGCCACCGTTTGCGCCGCTACCGCCAGGAAGCGGCGCACCTCGCGGCGATAGAGGGTCCAGAGGCCGATCCAGTTGATCCCTTCAGCCGTTATCGGTCCTTTGGGTTGCGGCGCTGCCATAGCGCAAGCCTGGCCCTTTCCATGGGGGGAAGGTCAAGGCGCCGCCGCACGGGTCGGCCTGTTGCACCGTCGGGCCGGTCAATAGACGCCGATCAGCTTCACGCCGGCGATCACCAACACCACCCCGAGCGCCTTCAGGATGCCCGGCGGCCATCGGCAGGAAACCGCCCTCGCGCATGCCGCGGATGACCTCGGAGGTCGGGATGTAGGCGTAGCGCGCGCTGCGGCTCTCGTGCGCCTCCGTGGCAAAGGCGGAGGGCGCGAGCTTGCGGATGTCCTCGTCCGACAGCGGGGTGACGCCGTTCGGGCGGAGGATCGTGGTGCGACCGATGAAAGACATTGGTGCCAACCCTTTCTCTTCCTGCGCAGCGGGAAGCAGCCCCGCTGCTTCCCTGGCGTCGCCGAGACCGGGGAAGGAGGGGTGGCATGCGGGCGGGCGCGGCCGGGCCCCGGAGGGAGCGTGGCCCTTTGGGCCATGCGAGCGAGGGGTCCTGCCGCGCCGTAGACCGCGTGCCGAGGGGCACCTTGGGGCGGCGCCCCGTGGTGCCCCGCGCGGGCCGCGTCCGCGGCCAATGTCCTGCGTCAGCGGCCGTGACCCGGAGGGCGGAGACATGCCCGGCATGGCTCCGGGAGCGGCCGGCGGCTGCGAGTAGGGTGCGGCCCCCGGAAGCGGGGGAGACGCCCAAAGGCCGCTTGGACGCAGGGCCGACGGAGCCGATACTGCGCGGGCATGGACAAGCCAGAGGACGCCACGACAGGAGGTGGGCAGCGGACGCCCTGGGACCTGCACCCGGCGCTGACCGAGGAGCGCCTCTCGGCCTGCGCGCGCCTGCTGGCCCGCGGTCGCGCCGACGCCGTCGCCATGGCCGATCCCTGGGCCGGCGACGACGCCTGGTCCATCGGCTGCCGAGCCTACTCCTTCTCACGCAACCGGCTGCGCCAGGCGGCCGAGGGCGGGCGCTACCGCTGGCTCGGCGTGCTGGATCACACGCACCACTTCGTCTTCCTCATCGACGGCGTGCCGGTGCGCTTCTTCCGCGGCGACGCGGAGGAGCCCTCGAAGCGCACGCTCCGCCAGCAGGAGAGCGAGGCGCAGCAACTGGCGCTGGCCCTCGGCGACGCGGGCGGGTCGGAGGGGCTGATGTTCCGCCTCGCCGTCGAGACGGGCGAGGACGGCGAGGTGACGCGGGTCGTCTTCCTCGCGCTCCGCGGCGAGGAGGGCCAGGTGGAGTGTTTCTGGCCGGTCCCGCTCGATAACGCGGACTTGTCATCTCCAGCCCGACGGAACGCCGGGGCTGGACTGGCACCCCCACTGGCTGCTGCACTGACCCGGCGCGGCGGCTGAGTCCCGTCTCGACTTTCTGACCGTTCTTTCGAGTCCAGTTTTGTTCTTCACGGCAGAGTGAAGAAAAGTCCTACCTCTCGGGCCGAACTTGGATCGGATTGCATCTTGTATGCGCTCTACCACCATCGGTAGCATCGCCCGTCTCCGCCCCTTCGGAGCCGGACCACAGTGCAGCTTTCGGTAGTTTGCGCCCCCGCCGCGTCCCTCTCCCCGCCCAGCCAGGGCCTCGCCCGGATTGCGGAATTCGCTAGCCTCCCGCCGGCACGAATCGGAGGAGCGGTCGGGGGTTGGGCGACACGCTCGGCGAAGCGGATCTGCGCGAGGGATTGCTCCGCGGCGGCCGGATCGAGGCCGCCGTCGTGGTCGCGCGCCGCGACCCGGACGGCGGCGTGGACCACGTGCCCTACCTCCTGCCCTCCTGGCGGCGCGGCTACGTCGCCATCGCGCTCTTCCGCGGCCCCGGCGTGCGCGGCTGGCGCGACCTCGACCGGCTCCTGCGCTTCCTCCGCGACGACATGTCCTACAAGCTGCCCGTCTCGCTCCACGAGGAGGACTGCCCCCGCCTCGCGCGGCTGCGCTCGGTCCTGCCGCGCGGCGCCACCACGAAACACGTCAAGGCCAACGACAGCCCGTTGCCGGCCGGCGTGGACGTCCCCGACCCGCCGCCGCCCGAGTAGCGACCCGCGCCGCGCCGGCGGTGCGCGGTGACCGGCTGCGAGGCGCTCGCCGGCCTGGCGCTGTTCCTGTGCGTCGCGCGCGACCCGCGCTGCCTGCCCGAGGAGCACCGGCGTCTGTTGCCCGAGCTCGCGGCCGTCGCCGAGCGGGAATCCGGCTTTCGCCCCTTCGCCATCCGCGACGAGGCGACGGGCGAGAGCCTGTTCCCGACCACGCGGGCCGAGGCCGTGGCGGTCGCCGCCGCGCGCGACGCGGCGGGCAGCACGCTCGGGCTCGGCTGGTTCCAGATCACGCACCGCGCCAACTGGCGCCGCCACGGCCTCACCGTCGAGACGGCGCTGGACCCCTGCGAGAACATGCGCGCGGGCGCGGCGCACCTGGCCGGCAACCTGCGGGACGCCGCCTTCCAACTCTACAACAGCGGCCGCGTCGGCGGCGCGCCGGGCTACGCCGCCGCGGTCGCCCGCCGCGTCGGGCAGCACGCGGCGGCGCTCGCCGCCGGCCCCGACGGGCTCGCCGGCGCCAGCCAGGCGCCGGTCCCCCCTCCCCTCCTCCCCGACCTGGGTCGCGGCCGCCCGGGACGGGACCTCGTGACCGGCCGGTAGGAGATCGCCCATGGGTGGCGGAGACGTCCTGACCCGCGCGCTGACGGCCCTCGCGCAGTTCCTCGTCGGTCCCTTCGGGATCGCCTTCATCATCGCCTGCGTCGTCATCGCCTTCCTCGCCGCCGCTGCGCGCATGGCGCCGCCCTCGGCCGGCTTCGTCGCGATGTTCTTCGGCGCCGCCGCCTTCACCGGCGCCTATTTCGTCAACACCTTCATCGGCAGCTGAGCGATGTCCCCCGCCGCCAGCCGCGACACGCTGTTCCTCGCCGCGACGCGCCCGGCGATGCGGTGGGGCGTGCCGATGGAGGGCTACTACCTCAACCTCTTCGGCACCTGGCTCCTCGGCATGGTGCTCGGCAGCCCGCTCTGGTGGGCCACCTTCTTCGT
>NZ_JAJAQI010000039.1 GCF_020523605.1 Roseicella aerolata
CAGGACCGTCGGCACCCTCTGGGATACCATCGGCAGTCTCCTCGACCGCTTCAGTCCGAGCGAGTGCGCCGCCTACTTCCAACACTGCGGCTATGCACAGTCAGGGCAATAAAGGTCTAGCCGCATGCCCAGCCCCTTTCGCTGCTGCTGTGCGGATCGGGCCGCTGCACTGCCATTCTTAGCCATGGTCGCTACCACGCCACCTTTCGCACGCCCGGCGCCGGCCTCAGGGCCGCGTCCTCTGCGCCGCAAGCAGCCGGCTCATGCCCGGCAACGACATCTTCCGGCCGGCCAGCAGCGCGAGATAGGCATCGCTGTCCTCGGCGACCTGCCCCAGCCCCGCGCGATGCGCCCGCAGCCCCGCCGCCATGCCGGCCGGATGCGTGGTGGCCAGCCACGCGCAGAAGGCGTCGGGCCGCAACGCCTGCAGGCCGTGGCGCGCCAGCACCGGCCGCGGGAAGTCGGCGATGTTCGCCGTGACGATCCAGCGCGCCTCGGCCGCCACCGCCGCGGCGATGACATGGGCGTCCCTGCGCTGGCGCTCCGTCCGGCAGAGCGCCTGGATGGCCGCGAGGCAGGCCGGGTCGGGCACGCATGAAGCCGCCGGGAAGGCCCGCTGCAGCAGCGCCTGCCTGAGCAGGCAGCGCTCCCAGGGGATGCCGCGGCGGCGGTGCAGGCTGTGCATCCACTCGGCATGGATCTCCGCCGACCAGGCCGGCTCGAACAGCCCGGCCTCGGCCAGGTGCAGCAGCAGGTCGGTCAGCCTGCCCCGGAACAGGACACAGGCATCAAGGACCGCAATATCCGGGGCGGCGGTCAGGGATCGACCTCCTCGGAGAGCCGGAGGAGGCGCTGCAGCGCATCGCGCCGGTCGGCCGCGCACCGGTCCCGCCAGGCGATGACCGCCTCCCGCGGCATGTGATCATCGCCGGCCCCGGCACCGCCTTGCAGTGCCCCCTGCGCGATCAGGCGCCGCAGGCCGGGCCGGGACAGGCCGAGGAACGCGGCGGCCTCCGCCAAGGTCATGGTTTCCACGGGGGCGTTCAGGGGCTGTGAGGAATTCACGGTATGGCTCTCCCGCTTCGCGGCCGATCGGCGGTCCGGTCTCAGCACCATGCGCCGCAGTCTTCCATGGTGAGCAGATGCGGGCGTCCGGGCATCCACGCCCGCCCGCGGCCTTTCCTCCGGTACGGGGCGCGACCCGACCGCCCCGCCGCAAGCTAGAGCAGATCGCCGGAGGCCGTGAACGACCGAAGGCGTGACTCTGCTCGGAAAACAAGGAGCACCAGCGGATGAGCGTTCAGTTCTGAACGCAATCCGCTGTAGCCGATGCCGGCCAGGTCGGCGAAGCGGCGCACTTCCGGCTCGCTGCCGCGTTGCCACGGGGCCAGCAGGAGAGGGCGAATGAGCGAACCGCCGAAGGGCCATCAGGAACGCATGAACACCGCGGATCCAGCCTCCAGGACCACCGCCGAGACGGTGCAGCAGGACAACATCACGAAGAACCCGAAGGCCAAGGTGCCGTCCGACCTCTATCCCGACCCACCCGGGGTGACGGACAGGACGCCGGGCGGCCGGGACGACTGATCCCCACTTTTGGGGCGGGGTTGCCCACCCGGCCGCCGCGCCAGCCTCGGCCGGAGGGCTCTCACACCAGGCCGTTGGCGCACCCGGTTGGGACGAGGCCGCTGGCCTAGCCGCCGGAAGCGTCCCGGAGGGCAGCAACGGCCCGCCCTGCCCTCACCCTGAGCGCGGTCCTGAACCTGGCGAGGACCCGTTCGATGGGGCTCCGGTCAGGGCCGCAGGGCGGGGGCAGAGGATTCGCGCTCCGGCTGTCTCGGGGGCCTGGCGGACGCCGTGACGCATCATGACGGCCCGCACGCGTCACGGTGCGTGCGGCGCCAGGGCTGAACCTCGCTGCCGGCGCCCCCGGAATCCATCCGGTACCCCGTCAAGCCGCCGCGCGGCCAATGCGGCGGACACCGAGCCGCCCGAACAGCGTCCGGCCCAGCCAGATCGAGGGCCGTTCCGCCAGGTGGAAGAAGCCCCAGGCGAGCAGCAGCGAGAGCAGCACCGCAGCAGCCAGCACCGTCCAGAGCGGCAGGCCGGTCGGCGCCAGATGCAGCGCCGCGAGGATGACCGGGACATGCACCAGGTAGAGGCTGAAGGAAACCTTGCCGATCCAGGCCAGCGGCGGCCAGGCCAGTCCTGCCTGCGCGCGCGCCGAGGCCAGCACCAATGCGATCAGCAGCGCAGCCCCGGCGGCGTTGAACAGATCGATCACCAGCCCCGGCGCTGGAACCAGCCAACGGACGTTCAGCAACAGGTAGCAGAAGGTCAGCAGGCCGAGCCGCGCGCGCGGCGCCATGTCCGCGATCTGCGCCGGCAGCCTTGTCCCTTCCCGCGCCAGCAGGACACCCAGCATGAAATGCGGCACAAAGATCAGCGTCGAGAGCCAATTGCTGCCGACCAGCCGCATCTCCGCCACCGCCAGGGCCGCACAGGCAAGGCTCGCCGCCATGGCCATGCCCGGCCCTGCCGCCGCGAGCATGACGAGCAACGGGAAGAGCAGCGAGATACGCCATTCGTAATGCAGGGACCAGAGCGGGCTGTTCAGCCCATAGGGCTCCTCCAGCAGCAGCGCATGCGATGCGATCAGTCGCGGGGAGACCGTGTCGTTCCAATGGCCGGTCACCCATTCGCTCACCTCCGGCTGCGATACCGGCCCTAACAGCTCAGCCAGCAGGGCAACCGGCAATGCAATGGCGATACAGGGCAGGAGCAGCCGGCAGGCGCGCCGCGTCACGAACGGCAGGTAGGGCTGTGGACTGCGCAGGAAGCCCTGCGCCAGCACATAGCCACTGAGGACGAAGAAGAGGATCACCGCTTCCCGCCCGCTCCAGAGCAGGCTCGGCGGCGTCACGGTCAACAATCCGATGGCAAGCGGATCCTGCTCGGTCCGGAAGAAGGGCACGCCCTTGCCTCCGAGCGTTTCATAGAGCGAAGGCCAGACCAGCAGGCAGTGATAGATCATGACCGAGAAGGCCGCCACGCCGCGCAGGGAGTCGAGCGCATGAATGCGAACCGCATGGTCGGCTGCTTGCGAGGCTTCAGCATGTTTCCCCAAGATCGAGACATCCTCCTGCCTACCATCAAGGCTTGCGGGTTTCGTGCGATTCACGCCCGGATACCCAACCGTGCTTGCACAGCGCCGTTGCGGAACCCGTCCCGACACACTCGCGCGTGGCCGTGCCGCTGATGGGCGTTCAGGCATAGGGGCAACGTTCCATGCATCGGCTCCGCCCGGCGTTAAGCGGCCAGTGCCAGCCGTCGCCTGGACCTGGCGTCTGGCCGTGATCGACAATCCGGGTGCCGTTCATCCCCCAGGCCGCCACCTCGCTGCCCTGGCCGCGCCAGAGGATGTCGGAGCGGGCGTCTCCACCGAATCGGCCGCTGTATCCTGCGGCGCTGTCCCGCACCGCTCTGGAACCGCCTTCGTTCCGCAATCCCGCCGCCGAAGCACGAGCAGGCATTCCGTCATTGTCGCAGACCGCATTGCCTTCGGCCGGAGCGTGGCGGCCAAGGCGCATGTCGGTCGGGGAGAGAAAAACGGGCAAGAGGCTCCCGGCGGCCACACTGGCCGGCGAATGCCACGACGGGATTCGGATGTGCACGGAGGAGCCCAGCTGCTGGGGCGCAGTGCCCTGGTCACGACGCCAGTGTCCCGGCGAGCCGAGCCGATGGCGTGACGGAAAGCCGGAAGGCCGGCGCGTCACGCTAGGTCAGGGCGGCGTGGTGTCTGCAGCGAAGGACATGCAGCCATCCTTAACCAGGTACAGCGCCTGACGTCGAGGTGGAGAAGCAGTGAATGCCCAAGACGTTATCCGAGAGGGGCGGCAGGCCCGGAATCCGGTGTTGGTGGGCAGCCTTCCGCGGGCTTGAGCCTTTTCGCGAGTGGGCGTCGGCGCGACATCAGGTTGGATTGCATCATTGCGGCCGGCCTCCCGACGTGACTTTCTCCACTCGCTGGCCGCCGCAGCAGGCATGGGGGCGACAAATGCCCGCATGCGGGAAGACGGCACTATGCGCCCGGCGCAAGCGGCACGGGCGGCACCAGCAGGCGACAGACGCGCGGCTTAGCGCCGCAGCCTGCCCCTGATGCTCCCCGTGACCGCTGCACGGCTCATCGCCGTGAGGTCACGCCGAGTACCCGGTCCCTCGCCTTGCGGATGCCGGCACGCACCGCGGGATGATTCTTCAGAAGGTCGCGCAGCACATCCGGGAAGTGGCCGTCGGTGAACCACCAGCGAAGCAACTCACCGGTGCATGCCGCGCGCTCCATACCATGCGTGTTCTTCCGCACGACGCTGAGGTAGTGGCGGTAGACGCCAAGATGGTACATCGGGCTCTCCACGCGGGTTGACACAGCCGTGTCGAGCCACAATGCGGCCTGCGAGCGGTCTCCCAGCAATACGGCACGGGTGTACCGCTGATCATGCTCGCGGTGGAGAAAGAGTGGCTCCGGAACGCAGGCCCAGGGGCCGCGCAGCGCCATCTCCGCCAGCAACACGCGATCCGAGCCGCTATAGGTTCCATGCAGGTCGGATCCGACCAGTGCGGCACGGCGGAACAGGCCGAAGAAATCCTCGCATTCATGGCGGGTGTGAATGACCGCAGCGAGGCGGCGCGCGGCGCCGGGCGCATCGATGCCCGGAAAGTGGTTGCAGTAGACCCGCTGCACGTCGTCATCGGGTCCGATCTCCGCAATGCCCGTCGTGCACAGAACGACACCTGGTGATGCGTCGAGCACAGCTACGGTGCGGGAGAGGTAGTCGGGTGCCAGGCAGTCATCGTGGGCTGCCCATTTGAAGTAGGTGCCTTGAGACAGCTGGAAGCAGCGGTCGTAATTGGGCCCCGCCCCGAGGTTCCTCGGGTTGCGGAAATAGCGGACCCGCGGATCGGCCTGTGCATACCTGGCGCACATCTCGGCGGTCCGGTCGGTCGAGGCGTTATCGCAGACGATGAGTTCGAAATCCTGGAAGCTCTGCCCCAGAATCGAATCGATGGCCCGCGCGAGATAGCACTCCCCGTTGAATACCGGCAGGCCGATGCTGACGCGCGGTGCAGCCTTGGTGATTCCGCCGTGTCCCCCGCCCAACGGTTCGGCTGGCATGCTCTCGGCAGACGGGTGCAATGTTATGTCCTGCGGCATCGCGGAAGCGATCCTTAGCCATGACGTCTGGGACGGACAGCATTGAAGCTGCCCAGTGCTGGGCGCGGATGCACCATTCGCCTCCCCATGGAGGCGTTGCGGACGCCCTTATGGCGGCGTCGGGCTCGAGGCCAGTCCCGGGATGAACAGGCAAGGCTGCACGGCGTTGAGCAAGGACCGCTTTCCGGCAGGAGTGCCGCTGCCTTCATAGATTGATTCAGATCGTGGGGCAGTAACAAATCGGCCATCCAGGGCGGTGATCACCGCCCCTGGTCTTCGGCGGCGCCCTGCACTGCCCGCTCGCCATGTCGCGTCAACAGGTGCTGGCCTGCACCTTGGACACGAAACCGGTGGCGCGCCTTGACGGGCGATGCCGTCCGGACAGCTGTCGCCCGCGCCCGCGCCCGCGCCGGCGGCGCGAGCCTGGCCAACCCGTCCAGCAGACGGCCGATCCCGGGGTGGCGCTCCGCTGGCAGGCAGCGGGCCGCCTGTTCTGGTTGGTCGCCGCGAGCGCGATTGCGCTGCCGCTCGCGCATCGTGCCCGCCATCGGGCGGACCGAATGGGTCATGACCGCTGTCAAATTGGCATTGTGCAGCGCAGCAGTCCTCTGCTACGAGCCTCAGCGCATGATCCTCGGGCCGCCGTAACTCACTATTCCGCTCGCGCCCGTGCCTCTCGGCACCGGCGGATGCGTTGAAGCCTGCCCGTTGGGGCGGGACAGCCGCCTTATTCCCAGAGCATCTCCGGTTCCACGCGCCGACGCGCTGCGCCGCGCGGCGTCGCCCATGGAGTCTGTCCGCATGTCCCTTGCCCGGCTCCGTGCCGAATGGTTCCCGAATATTCGCGCCGAGATTCTGGCCGGCACCGTCGTCGCTCTCGCCCTGATCCCCGAGGCGATCGCCTTCTCGATCATCGCCGGCGTCGACCCGAAGGTCGGCCTCTACGCCTCCTTCTGCATCGCGGTGGTGATTGCCTTCGCCGGCGGCCGGCCGGCCATGATCTCGGCCGCGACCGGCGCCATGGCCCTGGTCATGGTCGACCTCGTGCGCGACCACGGTCTGCAATATCTGCTTGCGGCCACCCTCCTCACCGGATTGCTGCAGCTCATCGCCGGCGCCTTGCGGCTTGGCATTCTGATCCGCTTCGTCTCGCGTTCAGTCATGACCGGCTTCGTCAATGCCCTGGCGATCCTGATCTTCCTCGCGCAACTGCCGGAACTGATCGGGGTCGGCTGGATGACCTACCCGATGGTCGCAGCCGGACTCGCCATCATCTACCTCCTGCCACGCCTGACCAGGGCGGTGCCCTCGCCCCTGGTGGCGATCGTGGCGCTGACAGCCGTCTCGATCATCTTCGGGCTCGAGGTGCGGACGGTCGGCGACATGGGGGAACTGCCCAGCGACCTGCCGACCTTCCTCCTGCCCGAGGTGCCCTGGACCCTGGAGACGTTGCGGATCATCCTGCCGGTCTCCGCCACCCTGGCCGTGGTCGGGCTGCTTGAATCCCTGATGACGGCGTCGATCGTCGACGACCTGACCGACACCCCTTCCGACAAGAACCGCGAATGCCTCGGCCAGGGCACGGCCAACATCGTCGCCGGCTTCTTCGGCGGCATGGCCGGATGCGCGATGATCGGCCAGTCGGTCATCAATGTGAAATCCGGCGGCCGCGGGCGGCTCTCGACGCTCTGGGCTGGCGGTTTCCTGCTGTTCCTGATCCTCGTGCTGGGCGACATGGTGCGGCAGATCCCGATGCCGGCCCTGGTGGCCGTCATGATCATGGTCTCGATCGGCACCTTCTCCTGGAAGTCCCTGACGGATCTCCGCCTGCACCCGAAAAGCTCCAGCATCGTCATGCTGGCGACCGTCGCGGTGACGGTGGCGACGCATGACCTGGCGCAGGGCGTGCTGGTCGGCGTGCTGCTCTCGGGCATCTTCTTCGCCCGCAAGGTGGCGCGGCTGTTCCGCATCCGCTCGGAACTCTCGGCCGACGGCCTGACCCGCACCTACGCCGTGACGGGGCAGGTATTCTTCGCCTCGGCCGAGGCCTTCAGCGAGGCCTTCGACTTCCGCGAGGCCATCGAGCGCGTCACGATCGATGTCTCCGGTGCGCATATCTGGGACCTGACGGCGGTGGCGGCGCTTGACCGCGTGGTGCTGAAGTTCCGCCGCGAAGGCACCGAGGTGGAGATCCTCGGGATGAACGAGGCGAGCGCGACCCTGGTCGACCGCCTCGCCACCCATGACAAGCCGGGCGCGCTTGAGCGCCTGACGGCCCACTGAGGAGGCCTTGCACCATGCCCGGCATTCTGGCCTGCACCGATGGCTCGATCTACGCCGACAGCGTCTATGACCACGCCGCCTGGGCGGCACAGCAGCTCGGTGGCGCCGTCGTGCAGGTGCTGCACGTGCTCGACCGCGCCACCGCCGAGACCCCGGCGGACCGCAGCGGTACCCTCGGCTTCGACGCCTCCGAGGAGTTGCTGCGTGAACTGGCCGAGTTGGACGCCGCGCGTGGCCGGGTCGCCATCCGCCGTGCCCGCGTCCTGCTTGCGGCCGCGGAGGCGCGGCTGAAGGCTGCCGGCGTCGCCGAGGTGGTCCTGACGCAGCGACACGGCTCCCTGGTCGAGACGGTCACGGAGTTCGAGGCGGGCGCCGATCTCATTGTCATCGGCAAGCGGGGAGAGGCGGCCGACTTCGCAATCGGCCATCTCGGGGCCAATCTCGAGCGCGTGGTACGGGCAAGTGCAAGACCGGTGCTCGTGGCCTCTCGCGCCTTCCGCCCGATCAGGCGCTTTCTGATCGCTTATGATGGCGGGCCGGCGGCACTGAAGGCAGTGGATTTCGCCGCGCGCCAGGCAGCACTCAGAGGACTGGAATGCCACCTGGTCACCGTGGCGCCGCAGGGTGGCGCGGGCGCCATCCTGGACCAGCCGGCCGAATTGCTGCGCCGTGGCGGGCTGACGGTGACGGCGCAGACCCTGCATGGCGAGCCGGAGCAGGCGATCGCCGCCCATGTGGGCGCCGTCGAGATCGATCTTCTCGTCATGGGTGCTTACGGCCACAGCCGCATCCGCACCCTGCTGGTCGGCAGCACCACGACAGCGATGCTTCGTGCCTGCCGGATTCCGGTGCTGGTCTTCCGCTGAGTGGATCCGACGCGCTCAGCCGGAGCGGCCATCCGGAGTTGCGCATGGTCTTCCCGGCCCGCTCGTGGCCGGGAGGCAGGCTGGCGGGTGGCTTCACAGTTCGTGGTGATGACGTCAGGCAGCCTTCGGCACCTCCACGGCGACGACCGGCGTGGTCTGCCGGTCCGGCGGCGAAGCCGGCGCCGTCGCCATGGCGCAGTCTCCCGAGCGAAGGACGACGGATCGGCCATGCTCGCTGAGATGCCGGCCGCGCTCATAGGGCCTGGGCGTGGGTCGCCCGCGCTGCCGCCGGCTTGGTGCGATGGCTGCTACAGCGGATTGCGTTCAGAACTGAACACCAATCCGCTGCAGGTCATTGATTGCAGAGAGGAGTCACGCTCCCGGGCGTTCACGATCGTCCGCAACCTGCTCCAGGCCGTGCGCGCGAGGATACCGACGGGGCGCTCTGTCGCCTGCTTGATGTTATGGAGCACCGCTTTTCCTGAAAGCTGACATGCCGCGCGGTGCCGATGGCCCCGTCCCGGGCCGCACGAACCCGAATTCCGGTTCTCGACAGAGCCTTCGATCGGATTGCGATCCGGCCGGCCTCAGTCCCGGTCGTGGGGGGCCACCCGGCCGTAGTGGATCATGCACGCTTCCGGGAGCGGGGGGCCGGTAGCCGCCCCCGGGGCATCTTCCCGGCCCGATGCACCGAATGAAGGGCCTGGTCGGTCCTGGTTCGACAGATGAGGCCGGACATGGCCTCCCCCCACCGCTACCAGTTCTGTTGCCTGGAGCACCGAGGCGGGCAGGCAGACGCCTTGCGACCCATTGAGGAGATTGGCGGACCCGATACGATTCGAACGTACGACCTTTGCCTTCGGAGGGCAACGCTCTATCCAGCTGAGCTACGGGTCCGTTGAGGGGCTCTCTAACCTGCCTTGCGGCGCAAAGGAAGCCCCTTCGGCCGCTCTGTGATCGCGGAACCCAATTCCTTCCGGCCGCGCCGCACAGGCCATGCCCGGGCTGTTCCGCGCGGCGCGGCGTCAGGCCGGGGGATCGCCACTGCTTCCGGCCGGGCAACCGGTGCTCCGCCCACCGCGTTGGCCGCCGGACAGGGCGGAGGCAGGCATGGCGGAGCCGATGAAGCTGAAGGCGGAGGGCGTGGCAGCCACCCCCTTTGAGATCCCCGGATCGCGCGGGCAGTTCCGCATCCAGATCCTGAACGAGGATGCCGGGCGCGGCGTCGTCACCAGCATCGTCCACATCCCCCCCGGCGGCTTCATCCCGGCGCATTTCCACGAGGCCGGGCCGGAGATGCATTTCGTGCTGTCCGGCGACCTGATCGAGCACGGCGAGCGGCTCGCCCCCGGCGCCTTCCTCACCCATGCGCCCGGCGTGGTGCACGGCCCGCATGAGAGCGAGGGCGGCGCCCAGGTGCTGACCGTGCAGTCCTGGCAGTCGCATGAGGGGCAGTTCGATTTCCACATCGCCGAGGGCGAGGCCACCGGCGGAGACCAGCCGCAGGGCGGGGCGCCCGCCGGGGATGCCGGCGAGGCAGGCGAAGCCCTCGCCAGCGAGGGCATCCCGAAGCGCGACGAGGGCGGCTCCCCGCAGGAGCGCAAGGCAACGGAGCAGTCGCTCGGCCGCGGCTACGGCTGAGCCGGCACCCCTATCTGTGCCCTCCGGCCCGCCGCAGCACGGCGCAGAGGCGGGAGAAGCTGAGCCAGAAGGCGCCATGGCCCGGCGCCTCCTCCGGATCGGGGCCCTGCCGCGGCTCGCCCCGGCGCAGCAGGCCGAGCCGCGCCTCGAACCGCCCGCGCATATTCTCCAGGAAGGCGTCGCTGGCGCCGAGATACTGCTCCAGCAACTCGGCTGCGATCTCGATCTCAAGGCCCGGACGCCCGGCCTGGGTGAAGCGCTTCAGCGCCCGGCTGTCCCGCGCCAGCGTCAGGTGCAGCCGGTGCAACTCGGCCAGATGGCGGGCGATCTGCAGCCGCGCCTCCCGCGCCTCCTCCATCAGCGTGTCGCTCTCGGGCATCCTCCCTGACCCTTCTCCGGGGCCTGCAGCCTGCATGGCCAGGGCTGAAGGCGCGCTTAACGCCCCTGCCGCGCGCGATAGGCCGCCCAGTCGGCATCGCTCCAGTCCAGCATGGCGTCGCTGCCCGATCGCGCGCCGCCCAGGAAGCGCTTGCCGCCATCGATCACCACCGTCTCCCCGGTGATGTAGGCCGCCATGTCGGAGACGAGGAAGGCAGCTAGGTCGGCGAGCTCCCGGTGCTCTCCCACGCGCCGCAGCGGGATGCCGCGCTCGACGGCGCCGGCCGCCTCCACCTGCAGCCGGGCCGTCGCGTCCGGCGTCGGGACGTTGCCGGGTGCGATGGCGACCAGCCGGATGCCCTTCGGCCCCCACTCCACCGCCAGCGACTGCGTCATCGCCAGCACCCCTGCCTTCGCCATGGCCGAGGGCACGGTGAAGGCGCCGCCCTGCAGGGCCGAGAGGGTCAGGATGGACAGCACCGTGCCGCCGCGCCCTGCCTCGATCCAGCGCCGGCCGCAGCCCAGGGTGCACCAGGCGCTGCCCTTCAGCACGATATCCACCACCGCATCCACGGCGCGCGGCGAGAGGCGATGGGTCTGCGCCAGGAAATTGCCGGCGGCATTGTTCACCAGCACGTCGAGCGGCCCGCGCGCCCAGATGCGGTCCAGCATCGCCTCCACCGCCGTGGCGTCGCGCACATCGCAGCGCTCGGTCGCCAGCTCGGCGCCGAGTTCCGCGCGGAAGGCGGCGGCCGTCGCCTCCAGCACCTCGGCGCGCCGGCCGCAGATCGTGACCGCGGCGCCGAGTTCGACGAAGCGCCGTGCCATGCTGCGGCCGAGGCCGGTGCCGCCGCCGGTGACCAGGATGCGGCGGCCAGCGAGGGTATCGGGCGAGAGCATGTCGGACTTCCCCTTGTTCTGCGGGTATCCGGGGGGATCGGCGTTCGATCCTGAACGCCGATCCCCCCCGGCTTGTTGGCCATAGAGCCGATCCGCGCGCCCGGGCCTCCCCGCCCCTCCGCGATCCGCTGCGGTGCCGGCCCCGGCGGCCCCGCGCTTGACCGCCCGCGCCGCCAGGGCGAGCCTGCCACGGAACGTCCGGGAAGGAACATGCCGCGATGCTGCCTCTGCAGGGCATCAAGGTGCTGGAGATCGGCCAGAACCTGGCCGGCCCCTATGCGAGCGAGATCCTCGCGATGCTCGGCGCCGAGGTGGTGAAGATCGAAAGGCCGGAGGGCGACGACGCGCGCGGCTGGGGGCCGCCCTTCCATGCCGGCATCGCCTGCAGCTTCCATGCAGTGAACCGCAACAAGCGCAGCGTCGCGCTGGACCTGAAGGACAAGGCGGCGCTTGCCTGGCTGCGCGACTTCGTCCGTACGCAGGACATCTTCGTCCCGAACATGCGGCCGGGATCGCTGGACGCCTTCGGCCTGGGGGCGGAGGCGCTCCGGGCGCTGAACCCGCGCCTGATCTACTGCTCGCTGCACGCTTTCGGCGCCAAGGGGCCGATGGCGCTGAAGCCGGGCTATGAGCCGATCGTGCAGGCCTTCGCCGGCATGTTCAGCGTGAACGGCCTGGCCGAGGCGCCGCCGGCGCGCGTGGGGATGCAGGTGCTCGATCTCGGCACCGGCGTCTGGGCGGCGCTCGGCTGCCTCGCCGCCCTGCAGCGCCGGCACCACACCGGCCAGGGCTGCACCGTGGATACCTCGCTCTTCGAGACCGGCCTGGGCTGGATGGCGCAGCATGTCGCCGGCTTCAACGAGAGCGGCCGGCAGCCGCCGCGCCACCGCACCGGCAACCCGAAGCTCATCGTCTTCCAGGCCTTCGATACGGCGGATGGCGAGATCGTGGTCGCCGCCGCCAATGACCGGCTCTTTGCCAAATTCGCCGCCGTGCTGGGGCACCCGGAATGGGGGAGCGACCCGCGTTTCCGGACCAATGCCGACCGCATCGCCCATCGGGACATCCTGCTGCCGCTGCTGGAAGCGGAGATGGCGAAGAAGACCAGCGCCGAATGGAGCGACGCGCTGGAGGCGGCGGGCATCCCCTGCTCCCCCATCCACGACATCGCGGCGGTGAAGGCGCATCCGCAGACGGCGGCGCTCGGCATCATGCAGCCCATGCCGGGCTATGGGCTGGAGGGGGTGGCGCTGCCGGTCTCCTTCGACGGGGAAAGGCCGCCGGTCACGACCGGTGCGCCGGCGCTGGGCGAGGCGAATGCAGAGTTGGGCGCACCGAGGCCCGTCACCACCCCGGGCTGAGCACAGGCCGGGCTCTCCCGGCCCATGCTGTCGTTGCAGTTCCATATGGGCTAACTGCAGGCAATCTCAACTTCAGGTTGCCAATCCTCATGCTTTGCTGGCTTGCGGCCCCGCTGATGAGGCGCCGGCTGCTCCCTGCGCTGTTCGTCCCCGTGGCACTCGCGCTCGGGCTGCTGCTGGCGCGGCTGACGCCCCCCTTCCAGAACCCCGACGAGTTTGCCCATCTGCTGCGGGCGGAGCAGGTCTCGCGCGGTATCTGGCTCGGCCAGCGGGTCGATTGCGCCGCCGCGCCGGATCCGGGTCTTTGCCGGCTCAGCGACGACGTCGCGTTCGGAGTGGTACCGGGGCGTGCGACGACCGGCGGGATGGTGGATGCCGGGCTGCTCGAACTCGCCGCGGTCTATCGCGACCTCCCCTTCCAGCGGGACCGGAAGGCCACACCGGCCATGGCGGATGCCGCGATGCGCATCGGCTGGACCGGCCGGCTGCATCCGGCGGCCTTCACCAACACAGCCGTCTACCCGCCGCTGCTGTACCTGCCCGCCGCGGCCACGCTGGGCACGGCGCGCATGGCCGGCATGCCGCCGCCCTCAGCGTTCCGCCTCGCCCGCGCGGTCAACCTCCTCATCGCCATCGGCCTGGCGGCCCTGGCGCTCCACCTGTGCGGGCGCGGGCGGGCCAGCATGGCGGTCCTGCTGGTGCTGCCGATGACGCTCGCCCTGGGGGGGTCCATCGCACCGGACGGCATGCTGATTGCGGGTGCCGCGCTCGGCGCCTCCATCCTCTCCCGGGCCATGCAGCGCGAAGCGGGTCTGTCCTGGGGAGCAATCCTCGGCTTCGGCGCGGTGGTGCTGGCCCTGGCGCTGGCGCGCCCGCCATACCTGCTGCTCGGCCTGCTGGCGCTGGCGGCACCGGCGGCGACGCCGCTTGGTCCTGCCGGATCCTGGCCGAGCCGCCTCCTGCGGCTCGCCGTGCTGCTGCCCGCAGGCTTGGCGGCACTGGGCTGGATGGCCACAGCCGCACCGGTCATGGTGCCGGTCCAGCTTCCCGAGGTGCAGCCCGACCTCACGGCGCAGGCGCGGTTCCTGCTCGAACACCCCTTGCGCCTGCCGGAGATCCTGGCCCGCACCGCGGCCGTCTCGGGCGCATCCATCCTACGGCAGGCGATCGGCGTGCTGGGGTGGCTCGACACGCCGCTGCCGGGTCTCGTCTACCTCGCCGCCATCATGGCACTGGTGCTGGCGCTGGCCGCGGATGGCGGCGGCCTGGATGGTCGTCCCGGGCCGGAAGGCCGGGCGGTCCTCCTCGCCGCCGTGGTTCTGGCCGGCACCGTGACGGCCATCGCACTGGCGCTCTACCTGTCCTACTCGCCGGTCGGGCATCCGGTCGTGCAGGGCATCCAGGGCCGCTATCTGCTGCCGCTCCTGCTCCTGGCGCTGCCCTTCCTGCCGCGCCTGGTGCCGCCGCGGCCTTGGTCGGGACCGGCCGCCGGCCTCGGCATCGTCGCGCTCATCCTCTGTGTCGGCCTGCTGGTGCCGGCCCGGCTGATCACGCGCTATGGCTGGCCCTGAGCCATCGCCGCCTCACGCCGGCAGCGGCGCCGCCTCCGGCGCCAGCCGCGCCGGGATGCCGTCATGCTCGCCGAAATCGGGCGCCAGCGGCCGGCGCGGATGGACCGTCAGCCACAGCCGCACCATCAGCCGGCGCCTCTCCGGCTCGGGCCAGTCCTCGAACTCCGTCCGGGCATGCGTGGTGACGTAGTTGTTGCAGAACTGCATGTCCCCGGGCTCGAGCATCATGTCGAGCCGCATGTCCTCCCGCGCCGAGAGGTCCGACATCAGCTCCAGCGCCTCCCGCTCCTGCTCCGTCAGCGGCACGCCGCGGCGCTGCGCGCCGGTCTCGATCGGGTTGCGGATGAAGCGGCAGGAGAGCACGCCCCCGGGGCCATCGGGCCAGCGGCTGAAGACCGGGATGGGTCGCGGCGTCACGCCGTTCGGGTTGTCCGCCGCCTCGCGCTCGGAATAGTGGAAGCCGCGATAGAGGACCGGCAGAAGGTCCGGCCGCGTCCGCAGGATCTCGTTATGCACCGCCATGGTGCTGACGACGGAGGAGAGCCCGCCCGCCTTCGCCCGCCTCTGGCAGAGCAGCCCGACCAGGTCGCAGCGGTCGGTGTGGAAATCCAGCCGCGCCCTGGTCTGGTAGCCGCGGGTATTGGCGGAACCGTAGGTGCGGCCCTGGTCGAAGACATGGCCCAGCATCTCGCCATGGGAGTTCTGCGAGACCGCGGTGCCGAGATGCGTGCCGATGCCCCAGAAGATCGCCTCCCGCTCGGCTTCCGTGAACCGCCCCGCCGGCAGGCCGCGCAGCACGAAGAAGCCGCGGCCGCTCTGGGCCTCCCGCAGCCACGCCGCCAGGCGCGGCGCCAGCA
Source organism: Roseicella aerolata (assembly GCF_020523605.1). Taxonomy (GTDB): domain Bacteria; phylum Pseudomonadota; class Alphaproteobacteria; order Acetobacterales; family Acetobacteraceae; genus Paracraurococcus; species Paracraurococcus aerolatus. The sequence continues at coordinate 15,070 of NZ_JAJAQI010000039.1, forward strand.
CGGGCAGCGGGAAATCCGCGCGGCTGATGGCGGTGGTGGCGAGGCCACGGGCCTGCACGCCGCGCAGCGCGGCCGCCAGATCCTCGACCTCCGCCGCGGTCAGGGTGCCGATCCAGCCGGCATCATTGGCGATCTCCGCGCCGCGCCAGGCGCTGGCATCGGTCACGGGGGCATGGTCGCTCATGGCGGTTGTTCCGGAGGTTTCCCTGGGGGCGGGAAGCTTCCGCCGCTTCCCGCACCCGCGCAACACCCCCTTCGCGCCCTGCCCGAAGGCTGGTTGAATGCCTGCAAGAACATGCTGGAGGGTCCGAGGATGACGTCCCATGCCGCGCTGCGGATCGCCCCGGTCCGCGCCTCCGTCTCGGAGGCCGAATGGCAGGCCCGCCTCGACCTCGCCGCCTGCTACCGGCTCTGCGAGGGCTACGGCATGTCCGACATGATCTACACCCATATCACCGCGCGGGTGCCGGACAGTCCGGGACATTTCCTGATCAACCCGAACGGCATGCTCTTCGGCGAGATCACGGCATCGAGCCTGCTGAAGGTCAGCCTGGAGGGCGAGATCCTCTACAGGCCGGACCTGCCCTATGGCCTGCACCCCGCGGGCTTCACCATTCACAGCGCCATCTACCGCGCGCGGCCGGACGCCATGGCGGCGATGCACACCCACACCGTCGCGGGCATGGCGGTTTCCGCCCTCACATGCGGGCTGCTGCCGCTCACCCAGACCGCAACGCGCTTCTACGGCCGCATCGCCTATCACGACTTCCGCGGGCCGGAGCGCGACCCGTCCGAACGCGACGCGCTGGCCAGGACCATCGGCCCGCTGAATTACTGCATCCTCCGCAACCACGGCCTGCTGACGCTGGGTGAGAGCGTGGCGGAGGCCTTCATCGCGATGTGGGGGATGGAGCGCGCCTGCCAGGCCCAGCTTCAGGCCATGGCCTGCAACACGGAGCTGAACATCCCCTCCGACGAGGTCGTGGCGAGATCCTGTGCCATGTACGACCCGCCGAACAGCCGGCGCTACGGGTTGCTGGAATGGCCGGGGCTGCTGCGCAAGCTGGATCTCGCCGACCCGTCCTGGCGGGACTGAGCGCGGCCGGGGGCATCCGCAGGCAAGGGAGGGACAGGAGCAGATGAGCCGCACCGTAGGCCGCGTCCTCGCGGAAAGCCTGATCGCGCATGGCATCGACACCATCTGGATGGTGCCGGGCGAGAGCTTCCTCGGCCTGACCGATGCGCTGACCGAGACGCCGGAGGTCCGCCTCATCGTCTGCCGGCATGAGGGCGGCGCCGGCTTCATGGCCGTCGCCGATGGCCGCATGCAGGGCGGCCGCGCCGGCGTGCTGCTGGTTTCGCGCGGCCCCGGCCTCTCCAACGCCATGGTCGCGCTGCACACGGCCTGGCACGACGCGACGCCGCTGGTCGTCCTGTGCGGCCAGGTGGAGCGCAAGGATTTCGGCCGGCTGGCGCTGCAGGAGCAGAACTACGGCAAATTCCTCTCCGACGTCACCAAGGACGTGATCGAGGTGAACGAGGTGGTGCAGGCCAGCGAGAGCATCGCCCGCGCCTTCCACCTGGCCGAGAGCGGCACCCCCGGCCCCGTCGCCGTCATCCTGCCGGAAGACATCTTCGACGAGCCGACGGACGCGCCGCTGGCGAAGCCGCGGCCGCGGGTCTTCGGCGGACCGCGCGAGGAAGACCTGGACCAGCTCGCTGGCATGCTCGCGCGGGCCGAGCGGCCGCTGGTCTGGGTCGGCGGGGCGCTGGCCAATGCCGATGCCGCCACGCTGGAGGCGTTACGGCAGCTCGCGGAGCAATGGGTGCTGCCCGTCTCCCCCACCCATCGCCGGCCGCAGCTCTTCGATGCCACGCATCCCCATTACGGCGGCTATATGGGGATCCGGGTGCCGAAGCAGCTGCTGGAGGAGATGCGGAAGGCCGACCTGCTGGTTGCCCTCGGCGAGCGCATCACGGATTCCGTCAGCCAGTCCTACAGCTTCCCGACCGCACCGGATCCGCAGCTTCCGCTGGTGCAGGTCTGGCCGGATGCCAATGAGATCGGCCGCGTCTTCCGCCCCGATCTCGGCATCGCGGCCGAACCGGCCGCGGTGATCCGTGCCCTGCTGAAGCGCGGCGCACCCGCGGACGCCGCGAAGCGTGCCGGCTGGGTCGCCGGGCTGCACGGTATCCATAGCCGGCTGATGGCGCCGGACTGGGACAGCATGCCGGATGGGGTCAATTTCGCCGCTGTCTGCGTGGCAGTCGCCAGGCACCTCGCGCCGGATGCCGCCATCACCTCGGATGCTGGCAATTTCTCTTCCTTCATCCACCGCTATATCGGCTTCCGGCCGGGGCAGAATTTCCTCTCCTCGGTCGTCGGCGCCATGGGCGCGGGCGTGCCGATGGCGGTCGCGGCCGCCATCCGCCGGCCGGGGAGGCAGGCCGTCGCCTTCGTCGGCGATGGCGGCGCGCTGATGACCGGCAACGAGATCGCCACCGCCATGCAGTATGGCGCGGCGCCGATCATCATCATCTCCGACAACAAGCGCTACGGCACCATCGGCATGCACCATGAGGTGCGTTATCCGAACCGGCCCTATGAGAGCGCGGTGCGGCTGACCAACCCCGACTTCGCCGCCTGGGGCCGCGTCTTCGGCGCGGAGGGCATCACCATCGCCTCCGAGGCGGAGGTGGAGGACGCCATCGCCCGCGCCTTCGCGGTGAAGGACCGGCCGGTGGTGGTGCATGTCCACAGCTCGGCCGAGCAGATGAGCGCCTGGCGCCGGCGCGGCGCGGCACGGGTGCACGGGTAGCCGCCCGGGCCGGGCGCGATGCCGCCCGGCACAATGCCAGGCTGCACGATGACCGGCCTGCGGTCGCCGGAAGCGGCGCCGGCGCCTGAGGCCGCATGGATGCGCCAGCATTCGTGCAGGACAGCATGATCCCCGACCTGGCCGGTTGGGGCACCGCCACCACGCCGGCCTGAGGGGGCGGGAGCGGATCATCGTCGCTGGCCTCGACCCGCCGGAAACGGGATTGGCGGCGATCCCGGGACGGATCGCGGCGAAGGCCGGGACATCGGCGCGGGCGCTGGAGGAAGCGGGGTTCAGCCCGGACCGAACCCCGGCCTCGCCCCGGCCACTACGCCTCCACGAAGACCTCGCCTTCCTCGACCTTCACCTGGTAGGTCGCGACCGGCACCTCCGCCGGTTCGTTCAGCGCGGCGCCGGTGCGGATGTCGAAGCAGGCCTGGTGCAGCGGGCATTCGAGCTTGCCGTCCTCGCAATAGCCGTCCGACAGCAGCGCGTATTCATGCGTGCAGATGTCGTTCACCGCATAGATGCCGTCCTCCAGCTTCACCACGGCGATGGAAAGATCGCCGATGCGGACGGCGAGCGGCATGTTCTCGGCGAGATCCGCCTCGGCGGCGACACGGTGCCAGGCTGCCATGCTTGCTTCCCCCTCTGGTCCCGCCGAAATTACCGCGCGCCGCCGCCGCTGTCGAACCGCTCAGGCGGCGCTGGCCGCCGCGGCGGTTGCGTTCTCGTTCACCGGCGCGGCCTGCCGCTCCGACCAGGCGGAGAGGGCGACGAACTCCACCGGGTCATGGGTGCAGAACACCACCACCGGCGAGTCCGGGTCGCGCGCCAGCAGCCGCACCCGCTTCTGCTGCGCCCGGACCAGCGGGCCGCTCCAGGCCATCGCGGCCTCATAAGCCGCGCTGCCGGGCGGGCAGTGCGGCGCCTCGGCATGGATCTCGGCGCGGTTGAAATAGGTGTCGCCGGCATGCAGCATCCAGCCGCGTGGCCCCTCGATGGCGACGCCGGCATGGCCCGGCGAATGGCCCGGCAGCGGCACCAGCGCGAATTCCTGCGGCAATCCGTCCAGCCGCAGCACCGCATCGAAGCCGAACCAGCGCCCGACTTCCCGGTCGGAATAGGTGCGCCAGCGGCTCGTATCGCCCCATTGCACCGGCCGGTAGCGGGTGCGGCCCAGCACGCCCTCCCGCGCCCGCGCGGCGCGCGCCTCGGCCTCCATCAGGTGCACCGTCGCCTGCGGGAAATCCACCAGCCCGCCGGCATGGTCGAAATCCATATGCGTCATGATGATGTGCCGCACATCGCTCGGGTGCAGGCCCATCCGCTTCATGTGCCGCAGCATCGTGCGGTCCGGATCGTAGCGGAAGCGGAGCAGGGCGCTGTTCACCGCCGGCAGCCGGCCGGCCGGGCGGATCATGTCGCGCAGGCCGAGGCCGGTATCCACCAGCACTACGCCGTGCCGCGGCGTCTCGACCGCGAGGCAATGGCAGGTGAGCCGGCCGATCGCGCCGGGGCTCACGCCATCCATCAGCGCGCCGCCCATCGGGCGCGCCGGCCCGCAATCGAGGTGGTGAATCCGCATCGGCCGTCCCTCCGTTCCAGCCGAGGGGAACGGGGCCCGGCCGCGCGGGTTCAGCCGGCCCGGCCGCCTCCCTCCCCGGCCTCCCGCCCCAGCACCCAGTCGCGGAACAGCGCCAGGTCGATATTGCCGCCGCAAAGGACGAGTCCGACCCGCCTGCCGGCCATCCGTCCCCGCTCCTGCAGCAGCGCGGCCAGCGGCGCGGCGCCGGCGCCCTCCGCCAGGTTGTGGGTGTCCTGCCAATAGGCCCGGATCGCCGCTGCCACCTCGGCATCCGTCACCGTCACCACCCGCGCCGCGCCCCGGCGGATGATCGCCAGCGCCGCCGGGTCCGGGATCCGCACGGCCATGCCGTCGGCGCGGGTCTGCGCGCTCTCCACCGTCACCACCCGGCCGGCGGCGAAGGAGAGCGCATAGGCCGGCGCCTCGGTGCTCTGCACGCCGATGATCTCGGTGCGGAGGCCGAGCAGGTCGCGCGCCAGAATGCAGCCACAGATGCCCGAGCCGAGGCCGATCGGCACATAGAGCGCGTCCAGCGCGGGCGCGCCGCGGAAGAATTCCAGCGCATAGGTGGCGACGCCCAGCACCAGGTCGGGCGCGAAGGACGGCGCGAATTCCAGCCCCTCCGCCTCGGCCAGCGCAGCCGCATATGCCCGCGCGGCATCGAAATCGGCGCCATGCTCCAGCAGGCGCGCGCCCTGCGCCTGCATCGCCGCGTTCTTCTCCGTGCTGTTGCCCTGCGGGACCACGATCGTCACCGGCACGCCGTGCCGCGCGCCGGCATAGGCCAGGCTCTGGCCATGGTTGCCGCGGGTCGCGCTGACGACGCCGCGCACCTGCGGCCGCTCGCGCTTCAGGCGGTCCATATAGACCAGCCCGCCGCGGAGCTTGAAGGCGCCGGTCGGCGTGTGGTTCTCGTGCTTCACCCAGACCTCCGCCCCGGTCCGGGCGGCCAGCAGCGGCCAGGCGTATTGCGGCGTCGGCGGGAAGGCGCGGTGCACCAGGGCGGCGGCGGCCTCGAGGGCGGGCAGGTCGAACAAGCGGGACTCCGGAACGGCGATGGGCGGCGGGCGTTGCCCGTGCAACGGCGCAGTCTAGCGAAAGGAGCCCGCATGCCCATCGAGGTGGAAAGCAGCCAGTGGACCGGTTCCTACGACGACCAGCCCATGGCGAGCCCGATCGTCTGGGGCGAATTCGCGGAACGGGCGGCGCTCGACCAGGCCGCGGAGCGGCTGCAGTCGGAGGCATGGTTCCGGCAATCGATCGCCGAGGCCGAAACCGGCCAGCCCGGACCGGCCGATAATGAGCAGGTGATCATGCCGGACGAGGACCCGAAGGGCGCCGAGCGGCGCAACCTGCGGCAGAACTTCGTCGGCATCGGCACGGCCTCCACCTCCATGCTCGCGGCCGGGATCGTGATCGCGACGGGCGGTGCGGCCCTGCCGGCGGTGGCCGCCGCGGCCGCGGCCGGCGGCGCGACGCTGGCGGCCGGTGAGGCCGCGGGTGCAGCGGTGCCGGAGACCGGCACCGGCCGGCGGCCGGAGGGCACGGAAGAGGCAGCCCGCTCGGAAGGCCCGGCACTCGGCATCCATGCCGCGACGCAGGACCTGCGCGAGAAGGCCGAGGCCTTCCTGCAGCAGGCCGGCGCGAAGCGGGTCTGGGTGCAGGAAACACCCTCGGGCTGACCGCCCCGCCCTGCCGCGGCAGAATGCACGCGGCAGCGGCGGAGTCGGCGATGAGAGGGGTTCCGAGGCGCGCGGCATTTGGCCTCTTCGCCCTGGCGGCGACACCGGCGATGGCGCAGGAGGCCTGGCCGGACCGGCCGGTGCGGCTGGTGGTGCCGACGCTCGGCGGCGCCGGCACGGCCGACACGCTGGCGCGGATCACCGCGCAGGAGATGGAGAAACGCCTGCCGCAACGGGTGCTGGTGGAGAACCGCGCCGGCGCCAACGGCAATATCGGCGCAGGCCTGGTCGCCCGCAGCACACCGGATGGCGCGACCTTCCTCTGGGGCTGGGCCGGCACGCTGGCGACCAACCCGGCGCTCTACCGCGACCTGCCCTTCGACCCGCAGCGCGACTTCGAGCCGGTGATGCTGGTCGGCAATGTCCCGAACATCCTGGTGGTGCATCGCGGCCTCGGCCCGCGCAGCCTGGCGGAGTTCACCGCGCTGGCCAGGGCGCAGCCGGGGCGCCTGCATTTCGGCTCCACCGGCAATGGCAGTTCCATGCACCTGGCGGGGGAGTTGTACCGGCAGCAGACCGGGGCGGAGCTGGTGCATGTGCCCTATGGCGGCCCGGCCCCGGCGGTGACGGACCTGCTCTCCGGCCGCATCCAGGCCATGTTCAACCTGGTGACCGGCGCCATGCCGCAGATCCGCGCCGGGGAGGTGGTACCGCTCGCCGTGCTGTCCGAGCACCGCATCGCGCAACTGCCGGAGGTGCCGACGGCGGCGGAGCTGGGCCTGCCGGGCCTCGTCTTTGGTACCTGGTTCGCCGTGCTGGCGCCGCGCGGCACGCCGCCGGCAGTGGTGGCGCGCGCCAATGCCGTGCTGGGCGAGGTGCTGGCGGATGCCGAGGCGCGCCGGCGCCTGGAGGAGGCGGGGCTGGAGATCCTGGGCGGCCCGCCGGAGCGGCTGGCCGGCTATCTGGCTTCGGAGCTTCGCCGCCACGCGGAGATCGTCCGGATCAGTGGGGCGCGGCTGGATTGAACCCCGTCCGGGCCGGGGCGCCGCGGCAAGGCGCCCCGCGGCGGATGGCGCGGGCCTGCCGCGCCATCGCCCTGGAAGCCTGCTGCTTACAGCGGCTTCAGGTTGGCGGCGGCGGCCTTGCCGCGCTCCATCACCACGTCGTAGCTGACCTTCTGGTTCTCGTTCAGCCCCTGCAGGCCGGCCTTCTGCACGGCGGTGATGTGCACGAACACATCCTTGCCGCCGTCCTGCGGGACGATGAAGCCGAAGCCCTTCGTTGCGTTGAACCACTTCACGGTGCCGGTCGCCATGCGACGCACCCTCCTTATCCTGGTGCGCGGACGCCGATCGCCCGCGCGAAGAAACCCACCGGGCTGGATCGCTTGAGGGCGCCCGGAGTTTTTCCCCGGGGAGGCACGGCAAGGCGGGCCAAGAGCGGCTGGCGGGGGCAGTCAGCGCAGATCGACCCGGTGAAGTCAACGATCGCAGATACGCGATTCGGTGAGTAGCGGGAGCGGCGTAGAAAAAAGCGTTCCAGGCCGGGAAAAAGAAAAAGGGCGGGACCTTTCGGTCCCGCCCCTCCGGTACTTCGATCCTGGAAGGGATCAGAAGTCCATGCCGCCCATGCCGCCCATGTCGCCGGCACCGGCCGGCGCGGCCTTCTTCTCCGGACGCTCGGCCACCATCGCTTCCGTGGTGATCAGCAGCGCCGCGACCGAGGCCGCGTCCTGCAGCGCCGTACGCACGACCTTGGTCGGGTCGATAATGCCGGCGCCGACGAGGTCCTTGTACTCGTCCTTCTGGGCGTCGTAGCCGAAGGTGTAGTCGGACTTGCGGAGCACCTCACCGGCGACGACCGCGCCGTCCTTGCCGGCATTGGCCGCGATCTGCTTCGCCGGCGCCTGGATGGCGCGACGGACGATCTCGATGCCGACCTGCTCGTCGTTGTTGAGGCCCTTCAGCGAGGACAGGTTCTCGGAGGCGCGCAGCAGCGCCACGCCGCCGCCCGGCACGATGCCTTCCTGCACCGCGGCACGGGTCGCATGCAGCGCGTCGTCGACGCGGTCCTTGCGCTCCTTCACCTCGACCTCGGTCGAGCCGCCGACGCGGATGACGGCAACACCACCGGCCAGCTTCGCCAGCCGCTCCTGCAGCTTCTCGCGGTCGTAGTCCGAGGTGGTCTCCTCGATCTGCGCCTTGATCTGCTCGCAACGGCCGTTGATCTCGGACTTCTCGCCCGCGCCGTCGACGATGGTGGTGTTCTCCTTCTCGATCCGCACGGTCTTGGCGCGGCCGAGCATGTTCAGCGTGACGTTCTCGAGCTTGATGCCGAGATCCTCGCTGATCACCTGGCCACCGGTCAGGATCGCGATGTCCTCGAGCATCGCCTTGCGGCGGTCACCGAAGCCCGGGGCCTTCACGGCGGCAATCTTCAGGCCGCCACGCAGCTTGTTGACCACCAGGGTGGCCAGCGCCTCGCCCTCGACATCCTCGGCGATGATCACCAGCGGACGGCCGGACTGCACCACCGCCTCGAGCAGCGGCAGCATCGGCTGAAGCTGCGACAGCTTCTTCTCGAAGATCAGGATGTAGGGGTTGTCCATCTCCGCGATCATCTTCTCCGCATTCGTGATGAAATACGGGGAGACATAGCCGCGGTCGAACTGCATGCCCTCGACGACGTCGAGCTCGGTCTGGATGCTCTTGGCTTCCTCGACCGTGATCACGCCCTCGTTGCCGACCTTCTCCATCGCCTTGGCGATCATCTCGCCGATCTCGGACTCGCCGTTCGCGGACAGCGTGCCGACCTGGGCGACCTCGGCGGAGGTGGTGATCTTCTTGGTCTTGGCCTCGAGCTCCTCGACGACCTTCGCCACGGCCTTGTCGATGCCGCGCTTCAGGTCCATCGGGTTCATGCCGGCGGCCACGGCCTTCGCGCCCTCGCGGACGATGGCCTGGGCCAGCACGGTCGCGGTGGTGGTGCCGTCACCGGCCAGGTCGTTGGTCTTCGAGGCCACTTCGCGCACCATCTGGGCGCCCATGTTCTCGAACTTGTCGGCCAGCTCGATCTCCTTGGCGACGGTCACGCCGTCCTTGGTGATCCGCGGCGCGCCGAAGCTCTTGTCGATGACCACGTTGCGGCCCTTCGGACCGAGCGTCACCTTCACCGCATCGGCCAGGATGTCGACGCCGCGAATCATCCGCTCGCGGGCGCTGGCGCCGAACTTGACGTCCTTTGCTGCCATAGTGCGTATCCTCTTTGAACAGGCGCTCACGCCTCGTGCCCGGGGTCAGCCCCCGGCCCGTGGCGGATCGCCAGGATTGACGATGAGCCGAAGATCGGGTCCTGCCGCCGGATCCGGCCGCCGCGCCCCGGGCGCCGCGGCCTTGGGCGGCAAGAGCCTCAGGCGGCCTTCGCGACGGAAGGGTTGTCGAGGATCCCCATGATGTCGGACTCCTTCATGATCAGGAGCTCCTCACCATTGAGCTTCACCTCGGTGCCCGACCACTTGCCGAACAGGATGCGGTCGCCGGCCTTGACGTCGAGCGGACGCAGCTCGCCCCGGTCGTTCAGCGTGCCGGAGCCGACGGCGATGACCTCACCCTCCTGCGGCTTTTCCTTGGCGGTGTCGGGGATGATGATGCCACCCGCGGTCTTCTCTTCGGCCGTCACGCGGCGAACGAGAACGCGGTCATGCAGGGGACGGAAGCTCATACGGTCCTCTCCTGATGCCTTTGCCATGCGTTTCCTCAACCGGCAGGTCCGGCCAGCGTCCGCCTTGGCAGCCCGCTAGCACTCCCCCCGGAGGAGTGCCAAACACCTAGGGGAGCAGCGCGCGGCCGTCAAGACATTGCAGCACTCACCCAGCGTGAGTGCCAACAGCCTGATTCAAAAGGTTTTTGTTGCAGGAAACCCCGCCCCCCATGGCAAGCTTCCTTCTGTCACAAGGGAGGAACCGCGCCGGTTCGCACCGCATCGCGGACCGAGAAGGCCAGGAAAGGACGACAGGCGTGCTGCAGCAGATCGAGAGCTTCGTTCGCGTGCCCGGACTCAATGTGCCCGACTGGCGGCTGACCACCGCCGAGATCCTCTACCACATGCCCGACCACCCCGGCGTATTGCAGAGCTTCATCTGGCAGAAGCTGGACCGCGCCCCGGTCTTCCCGGAGCTGTCCCGCTTCCTCGCCTTCTGGCAGCGCGAGATCGAGGGGCCGCTGCATTCGGTGCGCGTCGCCTCCTCGGCCCTGATCCGGCCGGCGGAGCTGCGCTACGCCAACGGGCAGTTCCTGCTGCACTGAGCCGGGCGGCCGCGACGCCGGGCGCCGTCGCGGGTCGCGGCAGGAGAGGAGCACAAGGGCCGGACCCGCGCTGCTCCGGAGCCACAGCGGCCGCAGGGCTGCGCCGCACCCGCGCAGCGCGGGCGCCGGCCGGCGCCGCGGCCGCTCCGGCCCCCCCAACGCAGCGCCGCTCCGCCGGGACGCCCGGCCGCGGCCCGCCGCAAAGGCGGCGCTCCTGCCCGGATGCGCTACGCATCCGGGCCTTCGGTGTCACGCCGCCAGCCGGCGACCCTGCGCGGCGGCCAGCGCGCCCAGCCGCGCCACCATCCGGTCCCGCAACTCCTCCCGCAGCCGCGCCTCGCTGAGGGCCGGCTCGGCTCCCGCCAGGCGGGTCAGCGCCTCGGCCGTGCGGGCCGGGCTGAGGCCCAGCAGGCTGCGGGCCAGGGGGGAGCGCTTCAGCGCCGCCTTCAGCCTGGCCTTCAACGAGACCGGCGCGGGCGCCGCGACCGGCCCGATCCGCTCGCGGAACTGCGCGAGGCCGGCCGCCGCGTCGAAGCGCAGGCGCTGCCCATAGGGTCCTGCCGGGCGGCCGTAGGCGAGGACCGGCCCGGGATCGGGCGGCGGCACGATGTGCAGGTCCAGATCCCGCCCGATGGAGGCCGTCCAGTCGATCCATTTCGGGATGCCGAAATGCTTCGAGGTGGCGAAGGCGATCCAGGGGATGCCGTAGACATCGGCCAGGATCGCGCCATGCAGGGATTCGGTCAGCACCAGCCGCGCCCCCGCGATCCGCCGGATGACGGAGAGCGGATCGGCCCGCGGGTCGAGCAGTTCGAAGCCGGTCAGCGCCGCGACCTCTGGCCAGCCCGGATGGTCCAGCGTCTGGAAATGCGGAATGACCAGCGTGCCGCCGGTGCCGGTTGCGGCCTTCGGATAGTCCCGCAGCAGCGGCACCAGCAGGGCGCCGTCGGTGATCGCGCGGTCCGCCGGCAGGCCGAGGATCCGGGCCGAGATCGGGCCGCGCACGCACCAGTACTCCACCTGCTTGTCCCGCCAGCGCTCGATGGGATCGTTGCCGACGCCGCTGGAGAAGACATGCAGCCGCGGCACCTCGCCGCAGGGCATGCCGATGATGGTGCCGATGCCGGTGAAGCCGGTGCTGGGATCACCGTCGAACAGCCCGGGCACCAGCCCTTCCCAGAGCACGGCGTTCAGGTCGTCCCCGAAATTGGGGACCTTGGTGCGGTAGTGAATGAGTCGCATGGAAGGGCCTTTCGCGACCTCGGCGCCGCAGGGGCGGTGGGACGGGCAGCCGCGCCGGAGGTTCGGCTGCCCGGCGGGTGGGTCAATGCGGCGCGTGCAATGCGCCGGCCGGCACGGCACCGCGGCCGGCCTCGAGGGTGGAGCGGCGGGCGATGTGGTCGCCCGCCCGCAGCGCGAGTGCGACGATGGTGAGCGCGGTATTCACCGCCCCGGCCGAAGGCAGGGTGGAGGCGTCCACGACATAGAGATCCCGCACGCCATGCACCTGGCAGTCCGGGTCGAGCACCGAGTGGCCGGGATCCGTACCGAACCGCGCCGTGCCCACCTCGTGCCAGAGATAGGGCGGCCGCTTGCGGGCGAGCGAGGGATAGCCGGCGCGGCGGAAGGCGGCGACCGCGAGGTCCCGCAGCTTGTTGAAGGTAGCCAAGTTGTGCACCGGCTCGGTCTTCGCGCCGAGGCGGTCGCCATCGAAGCGGAAGCCGCTCTCGCGGGTCGGCAGCGCCTCGGTCATGTAGAAGCACATCAGGCTGTGCGTGCCGACGAGCCTGGCGATCGGCCGCATCAGCCGCCCGGCCTCCTCCCAGAAGGGCATCTGGCCGGCCACCTGGATGACGCCGGCCGGATAGGGCCAGCCCGGCGCCTCGTCGTAGAACTCGTTGATGGCGAAGGTCTTGGTGTAGAAGGCCGGCACCGTCTTCAGGCTGACGAAGGGGAAGATCATCCCGACGGAATGGCCGCCCAGATAGCGCCCGAGCGCGCCGCCGGCATTGCCGAGCCCCTCCGGATGGTGGCCGGTGCGCGACCGGCGCAGCAGCGTGGCCGATCCCGGCAGGCCGGCGCAGATCGCCACGACATCGGCGCGGACCACATGCTCCTCGCCCGCATGCCGCACCCGGATGCCGGTGGCGCGGCGGCCCTCGCTGTCGGTCAGCACCGCGAGGCATTCCGTGTTCGTCGCCAGGCGGACATTGCCAGTGCGCAGCGCCGGCCGCAGCGCCGCGGTATCGGCATCCATCTTGGCGTCGAGCGTGCAGTAATGCGCATCGCAGGTCGGGCAGAGCACGCACTGCCCGCCCGGCCCGTAGTCGAGGCCGCTTGGGATGGCGGCGGTGCGGGTGCCGGTCTTCGCCAGCCGCTCGACCATCCTCGCCACGATCGGCCCGTGCGGGATCGGCGGGTGGGGATAGGGGCTGGCGCGCGGCGGCTCGGTCGGGTCGCCATCCGGCGCGCCATGCACCTTGAACAGCCTCTCCGCCTGTTCGTAATAGGGTTCGAGTTGGGCATAGGTAATCGGCCAGGCGGGGGAGGTGCCGCCCTCATGCCGCACCTCGCGGAAGTCGCTCTCGCGGAAGCGGTAGAGCGCCGCACCGTAGAATTTGGTCCGGCCGCCCACGATCTCGAGCGGCGTCTCGCGGCTGCCCATCACCTGGGAGATGAACCGCCCGACCGGGGCACTGGGCGCCTCCCGTTGCACCTCCAGCCGCCGCCCCTGCTCCACCAGCAGAACGCGCAGGCCGTGCTGGCCGAGCCGCAGGGCCAGGCTCGCGCCGCCGGCGCCGGTGCCGACCACCACGGCATCATAGGGGCGCGCGAGATCGGCCGCGCTGGAGGAGTCCGTCATCTGCATGTGGCCCGGCACCCTTGTGCGTGCGTTGCCCGTACCCGCCACGGCCGGACTCACGAGGGCGTGAACCTACAGAGTCCCAGGCAAACTACAAGATTTTGCAGCGCAGCACAGCAATCCAGAGTTGTGGTGTGCCTTCCGGGCCGCAATCAGGATTCGGCCATGGCCCGCCCCGCCCGCGCCCGCCGCAGCAGCACGAGGCCGATCCCGAGCGAGGCCAGCAGGAGCAGGCCGGCAAGCCCGAGTTGCCAGAGGCCATCGACCCGGACCCCCTTGCCCAGCAGGGCGAAGACGATGGTCTGCGGCAGGTAGCCGAGCGCCGAGGCGGCCAGGAAGGGAAGCGCGGCAATGCCCGCCAGCCCGGCCAGCAGGTTCAGCGCCAGGTTGTTGCCGACCGGCAGCAGGCGCAGCGCCAGGGTGGCGCCGAAGGGGCTCTCCGCCAGCACGTCCCGCACCGGCCGCAGCCGCCGGCCGAACCGCCCGGCAAGGCGCCGCTCCGCCCAGTCCCGCCCCACCAGTCGCGCCCAGGCATAGGCGAGCGCGCAGCCCAGCACCTGCGCGGCCAGGCCGAGCACCGTGCCGAGCACGGCGCCGAAGGCGTAGCCGCCGAGGAAGGCGACGCCCTGCCGCGGCAGCCCGGCGGCCGCGGCCGCGGCCCCGGCCAGCAGGAAGAGCGCCTCCCCCGTCAGGCCCTGGTCGCGGATGTACAGATCGACCCAGTCGGTGCCGGGCGCCGCCCCCAGCGCCCGCAGCAGCAGCCCGCCCAGCACCAGCCCGGCCGCGAGCAGCACCAGCTTGCCGGCCGCCCGCAGCCTCGCCGGGCCGGGCGCGGCGGCGCCTTCGGTCATGCCCGGCTCATGGCATGCTGGCGCATGTCATGCCCCGGATGCCGGCGGCCCCTCGGGCCCTGGCTTCGCGGCAGGTGCCGCGGCGCGCTGTCGCGCGCCCGGCCCGCCCCACCGGCCGGCGGGTCGGGCCTTCATGCGCCAAGCATCATTCCCCCGCCTCCACCGCCGGCCGCTTCCAGCGGCGCTGCAGCCAGGCGACGCCCACCAGATCGAAGAGGCTGACGGCCAGCCGGTCGAGCGTGCCGTAATTGGAGGCGCCGCGGGTCCGCGGCCGGTGGTTCACCGGCTCGCTCACCACCCGCCCGCCCTGGCGCAGCACCAGCGCCGGCAGGAAGCGGTGCATGTGATCGAAATGCGGCAGTTCCAGGAAGAGCGCCCGCGGGAAGACCTTCAGGCCGCAGCCGGTATCCGGCGTGTTGTCCTTCAGCAGCCGCGCGCGCACCCGGTTGGCGATGCGGCTGGAGCGGCGCTTCACCCAGGAATCCCGCCGCGTGACGCGATGGCCGGCGACCAGGATGGCGCCGCCCCCGGCCCCTGCCTCCCTCTGGGCGCGCGCCAGCAGGCGCGGGATGTCCGCCGGGTCGTTCTGCCCGTCCCCGTCCAGGGTCGCGATCCAGATGCCGCGCGCCGCCTTCACCCCGGTGACGATGGCCGCCGACTGGCCGCAACTGGCACGGTGGCGGAGGAAGCGCACCGGCGCGCCGGCCGCCACCGCGCGCAGCGCCGCGACCGTCCCGTCCGAGGAACCGTCATCCACATAGACGATCTCATGCCCGATGCCGGCCAGCGCCGCCTCGATCTCCGCGACCAGGGGCGCGATGTTCGGCGCCTCGTTGCGGACCGGGATGACGACGGAGAGCGGCAGCGGATCGGGGGCGGCGGGCCTGCCGGTGGCACCCGGCGATGCCAGCGCCGCGGCAGCCGGCGCCGCGGTCTCGGCGGAGGGCATGGCCGCGCGGGTAGCAGCCTGCCGCCCCCCCTGCAAGCCGCAGCCCCCACGGATGCGTCAGCCGCACCGGCACCCTATACTTCCGGCATGCCATTCGACGTCCAGACCTCCGCCGCCGCGGCGGACCGCACCCAGCCGAATTCCCGCCCCATCGCGCTCTGGCTGCTGACCGTGGCCGGCATGGTCTGGGCCATGGTCGCCATCGGCGGCGCCACGCGCCTGACCGGGTCGGGACTGTCGATCATGGAATGGGCGCCGCTCTCGGGCACCCTGCCGCCGTTGTCGGAGGCGGAGTGGCAGCGGCTCTATGACCTGTACCGCACCATTCCGCAGTACGCGTTGGTCAACCAGGGCTTCGGGTTGGCGGGCTTCAAGGAGATCTTCTGGCTGGAGTGGTTCCACCGGCTCTGGGGCCGGCTGATCGGCCTCGCCTATGCCCTGCCGCTGCTCTGGTTCTGGCTGCGCGGGCGCATCCCGGCCGGGCTGAAGCCGCGCCTGCTGCTGCTGCTCGCGCTCGGCGGGCTGCAGGGCGCGGTCGGATGGTTCATGGTCGCCTCGGGCTTCGAGGCGGACCGCACCGCCGTCTCGCCCTATCGGCTGGTCACGCATCTCGGCCTCGCCCTGGTGCTCTATGCCGCCCTGCTCTGGACCGGGCTTTCCCTGCTGCGACCGCAGCCGGCGGCGCCGCACCCGGCGACGCGCTCCGTCCGGCGGCAGGTCAAGGCGGCGGTCTGGCTGCTGGTCGCCACCATGCTGGCCGGCGGCTTCGTCGCCGGCATCCGGGCCGGCTTCGACTACAACACCTTCCCCCTGATGGAGGGGCGCTGGGTGCCGGAGGGCTACTGGCGGCTCGAGCCGCTCTGGACCAATCTCACCACCAATATCCCTGCGGTGCAGTTCAACCACCGCCTGCTGGCGACGCTGGCCACCCTGGCGGCGCTGGGCGCGGCCTTCGCCGGCTGGCGGCGCCTGCCGGCCGGCCCGGCGCGGCAGGCCTGCCTCGGCCTCGCCGGCGCCGCCTGCCTGCAATATGCTCTCGGCGTCGCCGCGCTGCTGCTGGTGGTGCCGGTCTGGCTCGGCACGCTGCACCAGGCCTGCGCGGTGCTGGTGCTGACCGCCGCCCTCATCGCCCTGCATGCCCTGCGGGAACCCCGGAGAGCCAAATGACCCAGCACGGGGCCGCCGACGCGGCGCTGGCCACCGCCCTCGCGGCGCTGCCCCTCGGGGTCTGGGTCATCGGGCCCGACCGGACCCTGGCCTTCGCCAATGCCGCGGCCTGGCGGATCACCGGCCTCAGGGCCGATACGGTCCCGCCGGGGACGCCGCTGGAGGCGCTGGTCCGGCAGCTTGCCCGTCATGGCGTCCATGGCCCCGGCGATCCGGACGCCCTGGCCGCCGGTCAGTCCGGGGCCGATCCCACCCGCCCTTCCCGCCGCCGGTTCCGCCGGGCCGACGGCGCCTGCTTCGACCAGATCACGACGCCGCTGCCGGAGGGCGGCTTCGTCGCCATCCTGATGGAGGTGAGCGACCCTGCCGCCGCGACGGCGACGGCCGAGGCCCCGAACCGGCAGCTGGTGGGCCTGCTCTCCCGCCTGCATGGGGGCGTGGCCGCCTATGACGCCGAGCATCGCCTGGTCTTCGCCAACCCCGCCTTCGAGGCGCTGCTCGGCCTGCCGAGCGGCACCGTCCGGCCCGGCACCTCCCAGGAAAGCCTCTGCCGCCTCCTGGCCGAGCGCGGTGCCTTCGGCGAGGCGGCGGTGGCGGACTGCCTCGGCCTCGACCGCGCCCGCCCGTGCACCTGCCAGTGCAGGCAGCCGGACGGGCAGGTCCTGCGCTTCGAGAGCCAGCCCCTGCCCGATGGCGGCTACATCCTCGAGGTGACCGACATCACCGCCGCGACGCGGGCGGAGGACGAGGCGCAGCGCCGGGCCGCGATGCTGGACGGCGTGCTCGCCTCCCTGCCGCATGGCGTCGTGGTCTTCGACCGGGACGGGCGGGTCGCGATGGTCAATGCCGCCCACCAGGCCATCATGGCCGGGGCCGAGGCGGCGGTCGGCGAGCACCGCGAGGCGATCGCGCGCCGCCGCGCCGAGCAGGGCGAGTACGGGCCGGGCGATCCGCACGCCCTGGCCCTGGCGCACCTGAACGCGCCGCCGCGCCGGCTCGCCCCGCGCCAGCGGACCCGGCCGGATGGCAAGGTGATCGATATCCGCTACGCGCCCATGCCGGATGGTGGCACGGTGCAGGTGACCACCGACATCACCGCGCTGCACGCCGCGCGCACCGAGGCGACCGCCCGCGCCGGCCTGCTGCAGGCGATGCTCGACAACATGCGGCACGGCATCGCGCTCTTCGGCCCGGACCGGCGGCTGCTGGCGGCCAACACCCTGTCCAGCACCCTCAGCGGCACGCCGCTGGAGGCCGCCCTGCCGGGAACCCCCTTCGAGGAGGTGGTCGCAGCGCAGTGCCGGGCCGGCGCTTTCGGCAGCGGCCCGGCGGCGCAGGCCGAGGCGGCCCGCATCATCGGCCTCGATCGCGCCCATCCGGCCCGCTACGAGCGCACCACGCCCGAAGGCAGGACCATCGAGATCGAGTCCGACCCGACGCCGGATGGCGGCTTCGTCGTCACCTGGACCGACGTCACCGCCCGCGCCCGGGCGGAAGCCAAGGCCAATCAGCGCACCGCGATCCAGGCGGTGATGCTGGATGTCATCCGGCACGGCATCCAGCTCTTCGGCCCCGACCGCCGCCTGATCGCCGCCAACCGCTTGGCCGCGACCCTCAGCGGCGCGCCTGAGGAGGCGCTGCGGCCCGGCACCACCCATGCCGAGGTCCTGCGCCTGCAACAGGCGGCGGGCGTCTTCGGATCGGGGCCGGAGGCAGAGGCGACGGTGCAGTGGATGCTGGCGATGGATCGCGCGCAGCCGATCCGCTACCAGCGCCGCAACCCGGCGGGACGCCTGATCGAGGTGGTCTCCGACCCGACCCCGGATGGCGGCTTCGCCATTACCTTCTCCGACATCACCCCCCTGGCGGCAGCGGAGGCCGCCGCCGCCTCCCGCGCCGCGATGCTGCAGACGGCGCTCGACAACATGCGCCATGGCCTCCTGATCTACGGGCCGGACAGCCGCCTGCAGGCGGTGAATGCCCTGGCGCTGGACCTGGCCGGGCTCGCGCCCGAGGATGTGGTGCCGGGCGTCACGCTGGAGACGCTGATCCGGCGGCAGCGCGACCGCGGCCATTTCGGGCCGGAGCCGCAGGCGACGGTGATGATGGAGGCGATGCTCGCCGTGGACCGCACCCGGTCCGGACGGAGCGAGCGGACCCTGCCCGATGGCCGCAGGGTCGAGGTGTTCAGCGAGCCGACGCCGGATGGCGGCTTCGTCGTCAGCTTCACCGACGTCACGGCGCGGGTGCGGGCGGAGGAACAGGCGCGGCAACAGGCCGGCATGCTGCGCGATGCCCTCGACAGCATGCGCCACGCCCTGATGCTGTTCGGGCCCGACCGCCGGCTGGTCACCGCCAACCGGCTGGCGGGGCCGGGTTACGCGATTCCCGACCTGCGGGGGCGGCAGGGCGTCCTGTTCGACGACCTGGCACGCGAGCAGCACGCAGCCGGCCAGTTCGGCGAGGGGGCGGAGGCCGAGGCACGGCTGCGCGAGATCCTTGGCTTCGACCGCAGCCGCTCGATCCGCTATCGCCGCCGCCAGCGGGATGGCCGGGTCTTCGAGATCGGCTCCGACCCGACGCCCGATGGCGGCTTCGTCCTCACCCATACCGATGTCACCGAACTCGCGAAGGCGCAGTCCGAGGCCTCGGACCGGGCCGGCATCCTCCAGCTCATGCTCGACAACATGCGGCATGGCATCGCGCAGTTCGACCGGGACAAGCGCCTGGTGATGGCGAACCGCCTGGCCGCCGAGTTCAACGGCATCGAGCCCGCGCTGCTGCAACCGGGCGCGCATGCGGCGGAGCTGGCCGAGGCCGCGCTCCGCGCCGGCATGATCACGCCGGAAGCCCTGCAGGCCAGGTTGCAGGACGACTATTCGAAGCCGCATCGCCATATCCGGCCGCGCCCGGACGGCCGCGTCATCGAGATCTTCACCGACCCGACGCCGGATGGCGGCTTCGTCGCCACCTACAGCGACATCACCGCGCTGACCGAGGCGGAGGCCGCGGCACGGCAACGGGCGGGCGTGCTGCAGGTGATGCTGGACAGCATGCGCCACGCCATCTGCTACTATGGCCCGGACCGCCGGGTGATCGCGGCGAATGCGCTCGCCGCCGATCTCGGCGGCTACCCCCGCGAGATCCTGGCCCCGGGCGTGTCGCTGGACGAGATCATCGCCCACCAGCTCCGGCATGGCTCGGTCGGCGGCGATGCCGAGACGACAGCCGCC
The DNA here is from genome assembly GCF_020523605.1 of Roseicella aerolata. GTDB lineage: Bacteria > Pseudomonadota > Alphaproteobacteria > Acetobacterales > Acetobacteraceae > Paracraurococcus > Paracraurococcus aerolatus. The sequence goes on from NZ_JAJAQI010000039.1 coordinate 34,526, forward strand.
ATGGCGCGGAAGCTCGACCGCTCCCGCCCCGCGCGCTACGTCCGGCCCAACCGCGACGGGCGGATCATCGAGGTGACCTCCGACCCGACGCCGGATGGCGGCTTCGTCATCACCATGTCCGACATCACCCCGCTGGCGCGGGCGGAGGCGGAGGCGCAGCGGCGGGCCGGCATCCTGCAGGCGATGCTGGACCACATCCGGCACGGCATCGCCCTCTTCGACCGGGAAGGCCGCATCCTGGCGGTCAATCCGGTCTTCCTGGCCCTGCTCGACCTGCCGCCGGAGATCATGGCGCCCGGCGGCAGCTTCGCAGGCTTCGTCGACCACCTGCAGGCACGCGGCGAGTATGGCGAGGGCGAGGCGGGCCGCGCCATCGCCGCCGCCTTCAAGGCGCGCGACCGGCGGCAACCGCGCCGCAGCGTCCGCACGCGCCCGAACGGCGTGGTGCTGGAGATCGCCTCCGAGCCCGTGCCGGATGGCGGCTGGGTGCTGGCGCTGACGGATGTCACCGAGGACCGCCGCATCCGCGCCGAGCTGGAGCGGGCGAAGGACGCCGCCGAGGCGGCGAACCGGGCGAAGTCCCGCTTCCTCGCCACCATGAGCCACGAGCTGCGGACGCCGCTGAACGCCGTGATCGGCTTCTCCGAGGCGATCACGGCCGATCCGAACCCGGAGCGGGGCAAGGAGTATGTCCGCTCCATCCATGAGGCGGGGCGGCACCTGCTCGCCCTCATCGATGACATCCTCGATGTCACCCGGGCGGAAACCACGGGCTTCCCGACCATGGAGGGCGAGGTCGATGTGATCCCGCTGGTCGAGGGCGCGGTGCGGGTGATGCAGGCGACGGCCACGGCGGCCGGCGTCTCGGTGGAGGCCGAGCTGCCGCCGGTGCTGCCGCTGGTCCGGGCGGATGAGCTGCGGCTGCGCCAGGTGCTGCTGAACCTCCTCTCCAACGCGGTGAAATTCACCCCCGGTGGCGGCCGGGTCACCATCTCCGCCGCCGAGGAGCCGGAGGGCGACCTGGTGCTGAAGGTGGCCGACAGCGGGATCGGCATGCGGCCGGAGGACATCCCGCGCGCCTTCGAGCCCTTCACCCAGCTCGATTCGTCGCTGGCGCGGCGCTTCTCCGGCTCCGGCCTCGGCCTATATCTGTCCCGGGCGCTGGCCGAGGCCCAGGGGGCGACGCTGACGCTGGAGAGCATGCCCGGCGATGGCACCACCGCGGTGCTGCGCTTCCCGAAATCCCGATTGCTGACACCGCTTGCCGCCTGACCGGTCCGCTGGCCACAGCGCGGGGCCCGGACCGCCCCATCCCGCAAGGAAGGAAAGCCACCCGATGCCGCTCGACACACCGCTTTCCGTCACCGACCGCCTGTTCTTCGCCGAGCTGGACCGCGCGGGGTCCGAGCGCATCCTGAAGGAGGCGCTGCAGGGCGCCGAGGATGGCGAGCTCTTCCTGGAATACCGCGAGAGCGAGGTGATCTCGCTTGATGACGGCCGCATCCGCTCGGCGAGCTTCGATGCCACCAAGGGTTTCGGCCTGCGCGCCGTGGCCGGGGAGGCCGCGGGCTACGCCCATGCCGGCGAGCTGTCCGAGGCGGCGCTGAAGCGGGCGGCGGAGACGGTGGGCGCGGTGCGCCAGGGCCGCTCCGGCACGCTGGATATCGCGCCGCGCGCCACCAATGCCCGGCTGTACGAGGACGCCAACCCGCTGGCGCTGCTGGATTTCGCCGCCAAGACGAAGCTGCTGGCCGAGATCGACGCCTATGCCCGCGGCCGCGACCCGCGGGTGAAGCAGGTCATGGCCTCGCTCGCCGGTGAATGGCAGGCGGTGCAGATCCTGCGCCCCGACGGCACCCGCGTGGCCGATCTCCGCCCGCTGGTGCGGCTGAACGTCTCGGTGGTGGTGGAGCAGGACGGGCGGCGGGAGACCGGCAGCCACGGCATGGGCGGCCGCTTCGACTATGCCCGCATCGTCGCCGAGCCGGTCTGGCAGGGCGCGGTGCAGGAGGCGCTGCGCCAGGCGCTGGTGAACCTTGAGAGCATCCCGGCCCCGGCCGGGGAGATGGAGGTGGTGCTCGGCCCCGGCTGGCCCGGCATCCTGCTGCATGAGGCGATCGGGCATGGGCTGGAGGGCGACTTCAACCGCAAGAAGACCAGCGCCTTCGCCGGCCTGCTCGGCCAGCGGATCGCGGCGCCGGGCGTGACGGTGGTGGATGACGGCACCATCCCGGACCGCCGCGGCAGCCTGACGGTGGATGACGAGGGCACGCCCAGCAACCGCACCGTGCTGATCGAGGATGGCGTGCTGGTCGGCTTCCTGCAGGACCGGCAGAATGCCCGGCTGATGGGCGTGGCGCCGACCGGCAACGGCCGCCGGCAGAGCCATGCGCACATCCCGATGCCGCGCATGACCAACACCGTCATGCTCGGCGGCGCCCATACGCCGGAGGAGATCCTGCGCAGCGTGAAGCGCGGGCTCTATGCCGTGAATTTCGGCGGCGGGCAGGTGGACATCACCTCGGGCAAGTTCGTCTTCTCCGCCTCCGAGGCCTATCTGATCGAGGACGGCAAGGTCGGCGCGCCGGTGAAGGGCGCGACGCTGATCGGCAACGGGCCGGACTCGCTGACGAAGGTGGCGATGGTCGGGAACGACATGGCGCTCGACCCCGGCATCGGCACCTGCGGCAAGCAGGGCCAGGGCGTGCCGGTGGGCGTCGGGCAGCCGACCCTGAAGCTCGCGGGGCTGACGGTGGGCGGGACCGCCGTTTGATCCGCCCGGCGCGCGCGGAGGAGGCGCCGCTGCTGGCGGCCCTCGTCGCGCGCGCCTACGCCCCCTGGGTGCCGGTGATCGGCCGGCGCCCGGGGCCGATGGAGGATGACTACCCCGGCCGCATCGCCGCCGGCGAGGCCTGGGTGCTGGAGGAGGGCGGCGCGATCCGCGGCCTCGTGGTCATCGAGGCGCATCCGGACCACCTGATGCTGGACAACATCGCCGTGGACCCGGCGCGGCAGGGCACGGGCGATGGCCGCGTGCTGCTGGATTTCGTGGAGGCCGAGGCGCGAAGGCGCGGGCTGCCGGAAGTGCGGCTCTACACCCATGCGCTGATGGCGCGGAACATCGGCCTCTATGCGAAGCGTGGCTATGCCGAGACGGAACGGCGGGAGGAGAAGGGGTTTTCGCGGGTCTTCATGGTGAAGCCGATCGCCTGATCCCGGGCCTACACCTCCGCGTGCAGCAGCGCCCGGCTGGCATCGCCGCCCCAGGCGCGCGCATGCAGTTGCAGCAGCCGGTCGGCCTGGGTCAGGCCGCTCGCCACGATCTCGTCGAGCGGCGCGAGATAGACCTCCTCGCCCAGGCCCCGCGCCTTCAACCCGTCCCGCGCGATCGCCACCACATCCCGCGCGACGTCCCGCACCCGCCGGCCGCGGATCGTGGCGCCCAGGGCGTCGCGTGGCACCGCCAGGCGCAGCGCCCGGATCTCCTCCACCGTCCAGTCCCGCACCAGCGCCGCCGCCGCCTTCTGCGCCGCGTCGTCATAGAGCAGCCCGGCCCAGAGCGCCGGCTGCGCCACGATCATCGCCGGGCTGCCGGCATCCGAGCCACGCATCTCGAGGAAGCGCTTGAGCCGCACATCGGTGAAGGCGGTGGTCACATGGTCGGCGAAGTCGCCCATGGTCGCACGCTCGCCGGGCAGAACGTCCAGCTGGCCGTCCAGGAACGCCCGGAAGCTCTTCCCCGCCGCGTCCAGCCACCGGCCGTCGCGCATCACGAAGTACATGGGCACGTCGAGCACCCATTCAGCGAAGCGCTCGAAGCCGAAGCCCTTCTCGAACACCACCGCGGGGATGCCGGTGCGCGCGCCATCCGTATCCGTCCAGACCTGCGCCCGCATGCTGCGGAAGCCGTTGGGCTTCCCTTCGGTGAAGGGGGAGTTGGCAAACAGCGCGGTCGCCACCGGCTGCAGCGCCAGGCTGATCCGCAGCTTCTCGACCATGTCGGCCTCGTCGCCATAGTCGAGATTGGCCTGCACCGTGCAGGTCCGCAGCATCATGTCGAGGCCGAGGGAACCGACTTTCGGCATGTAGCGCCGCATGATGGCGTAGCGGCCCTTCGGCATCCACGGCATCTGCTCCCGCCTATGGAGCGGGTGGAAGCCGAGCGGCGCGAAGCCGATGCCCATCGGCCCCGTCACCTCATGCACCTCCCGCAGATGCTGCTGCAACTCGGCCCAGGTGGCGTGCAGGTCCTCCACCGCAGCGCCCGACAGTTCCAATTGCCCCGCCGGCTCCAGGCTGATGGAGGCGGTGCCGCGCTTCAGCCCGATCGGGTGGCCGTTGTCGTTGATCGGCGCCCAGCCCCGGGCCTGCAACCCCTCCAGGATCGCCCGGATGCCGTCGGGCTCATAGGGCGGCGTCGCGTAGCCCTCACGATAGAAGCCGAATTTCTCGTGCTCCGTGCCGACCTTCCAGCTCCCGCGCGGCTTGCTGCCGGCGGCGAACCATTCGGCGAGCTGCCGCACGGAGGTGATCGGCGTCAGGTCCGCCTCGCCGGGATTCGACATCCTGCCCTTCCAGTGTCGTCGGGCCCTGGGCGAGCCGCCCGGCGCACGATCAGAGAGTGTTCCAGTCACCGGCCAGCGCCTGCAGGACCGCAAGGCCCGCCACCGCCGCCGTCTCCGCCCTCAGGATGCGGGGCCCGAGGGAAACCGTCGAAACAAAGGCACGGCGGCGGAGATCGTCAAGCTCCGCCCGCTCGAACCCGCCCTCCGGCCCGACCAGCCAGGCCCAGGCGGTGCCGCGCGACAGGGTCTGCGCCGCCTGGATGAGCGGCGGCGACTCCCGCCGCTCATCGCCGACCAGCAGGGGGGTGCCATCCCATGCATCCAGCACGGCATGCAAGGGGGCGGCCGGGCCGACGCGCGGGACGGTCAGCCGGCCGCATTGCTCGGCCGCCTCCTGCGCGATGGCGGCGAGCCGCCCGGTATTCACGCGATCCGTGATGCTGCGGCGGGTCAGGACGGGCTGGATCAGGCCGATGCCGAGCTCGGTCGCCTTCTCCGCCATCCAGTCCATGGCGTCCCGCTTCACGGCGGTGACCAGCAGCCGCGCCGCGGGCGTGGCCTCCTGCGGCCGGGTCGGCCGGTCCGGCCGGAAGGCGCAGCGATCCTTGCGGAGCGCCGTGATGGTCGCCGCCCATTCGCCGTCCCGGCCATTGAACAGCAGCACCGCGTCGCCGGGCGCGCGGCGCATCACGCCGCCGAGGTAATGCGCCTGGGCGGGGGTGGCGGGGATCTCCCTCCCCTCCTCCAGCGGCTGGTCGAGATAGAGGCGCGGGGTGGACATGCTGCCCTTTCGCTGGAAGAGAAGCGCCGTGCAAGGCTACACGGATATCCGAACCCAGGGGCTCGTCGCCCGGTTGCCCGCGGCCTGGCGGCCCTATGCGCTGCTGGCGCGGCTGGACCGCCCGATCGGCTCCTGGCTGCTCGTCCTTCCCGGCCTCTGGGCCTTCGCGGCCGTCGCGCCCTCCTGGGCCGAGGGGCTCCGGCTGACCCTGCTCTTCGCCATCGGCGCCATCGCCATGCGCGGGGCGGGCTGCGTGGTGAACGACCTCTGGGACCGCGACATCGACCGGCGGGTGGAACGCACCCGCAACCGGCCGCTGGCGGCCGGCACGGTCACGCCCTTCCAGGCGCTGGTCTTCCTCGCCGGGCTCTGCCTGGTGGGCCTGCTGGTGCTGGTGCAGCTCAACCCCGCCGCCATCCTCTTCGGCCTCTGCGCCCTGCTGCCGATCCTGCTCTATCCGCTGGCCAAGCGCGTGACCAACTGGCCGCAGGCCATGCTCGGCCTCGTCTTCTCCTGGGCCGGGCCGCAGGGGGTGGTGGCGGCGACCGGCCGGCTGGATGCGGTCGCGCTGCTGCTCTGGGCCGCCGGCTTCTGCTGGATCCTTGGCTACGACACGATCTATGCCCATCAGGACCGGGAGGACGACGCGGCGGTCGGCATCGGCAGCACGGCACTGCGCTTCGGGGAGCGGACGCGGCCCTTCCTCGCCGCCTGCTATGCCGCGACGCTGGCCTTCCTGGCAGGCGCGGGCTGGGCGGCCGGCCTGTCCTGGGTCTACCTCCCCGGCCTTCTGCTCCCCGCGGCGCTGCTGGCCCGGCAGGTCCTGACGCTCGACATCCACGATCCCGCCCATTGCCTCCGCCTGTTCAAGGCGAACCGGGAGGTCGGGCTGGCCGTCGCCCTCGCCTTCCTGCTCGGCAGGCTGTGACCGACCCCGAAGCCTTCATCCGCGCCCAGACCGCCATTGCCCGGCCGGCGCTGGTGCCGGAGATCCCGCTCCACCTCGCCACCGAGATCACCCCGATCTGGCAGGCGACCGAAGCCTGGCTGGGCGCGGAGGGGATCGAGCCGCCCTTCTGGGCCTTCGCCTGGCCGGGCAGCCAAGCCATGGCGCGGCTGATCCTGGATGATCCGGCGCGGGTGGCGGGGAAGCGCGTGCTGGATTTCGCCGCCGGCTGCGGCCTTGCCGCGATTGCCGCCGCGAAGGCCGGCGCGGCGCTGGTGGAGGCGGCCGAGATCGATCCCCTCGCCATCGCCGCCACCCGGCTGAACGCCGCGCTGAACGGGGTCGCGGTCTCCGCCCTTGATGGCGACGTGGTCGGCGCGCCCTGCCGCTGGGACCTGATCCTGGCCGGGGATGTCTGCTACGAGGCGCCGATGACCGGCCATATCCTGCCCTGGCTGCGCGCCATGGCGGCGGCGGGGGCGGAGGTCTGGCTGGCCGATCCCGGCCGCGCCTATGTCCCGCGGGAGGGGCTGGCGGAGATCGCGCGGCTGGACGTGCCGGTGACGCGGGAGCTGGAGGATCGGGACAACCGATTGGTGCGGGTCTGTACCCTTGCCCCGGCCGATCACAGTACCCTCCACCCAGGGGCGTAGACCGGCTTCACGCTGCACGGTGAGCGTGAAGCCGGCCTGAAGCAGCAGAGGTTGGCCGCGCTCCCTACCGCGAATCACGCGCATCTCGCCGGAAAGCGCTTCAGGCTGCAGCCTTCGGTGTCGCGATGGTCTGCCCGACACGTCCAATCACCAGCTTGGTTAGGCTGTCCTCGGCAAGTCCGCCGATGAATCCGACGAGGATGCCGATCGTCGGCACCGTCATGAAGGCGGTTAGGTTGTTCTTTGCGATTGCTATGTCGATAATCTGCAAATGCAGCAAGACGCAGAACAGCAAGGTGACCATGGCAACGATCATCAGCCGCCAGGGCGCCGAAAAGCCATCGGGGTCGAAGAGATTCAGGTTGTTCCAGTCGATCTGCCGGTTCCGCAGCACGGTAGACAGCCATACCGAGGCGCAGACACCGAACATGACATAGCCGCCGGCCTGGACCAGGGAAAGGAGCTGAGGGTCAATAACCCTGGACGGCAATCGATCGATGAAGACTCCCAGCAGCAACGACACCAAGCCGACGCAACCTGCGACGACCGTCAGCTTCCGGATGAAAACCTGGCGGAAGCGCGGCCCGACCAGGGCCACGAAATCCCGCTGGATCTGTTCCACCATATAATTAGCAATCAAGAAATCTTTGGCGTCGGAGTTCAGGCCGCAATTGGCAGCCGCCTCGATCTGCCTAACGTAAAGATTATATTGCCCAAGCCGCTCCATCTTTTCTAAGACGGCATAGATCTTAAAATTAACGGCTTCAATCTCTCGGGCGAATTTGAGCGCGTCCGGAACCAGTTGCGGGTCGGCTTTGCCGTCAGGGAGAGGGTCGAGCCGCAAGGCGGCCCGATCGCCAGGCCTTTCAGCCTCGAAATCGACGCTAAAGATCCTTGGCATGGTTTCCGCCGCAGTTGTCGTGCCCAATTGCGAATGACACAATTACGATAAACTAACAAGCCTGCGTCATACCAAGACCGAGCGCCCGCTACTTGGCATGGCCTACCGCGTCGTCTGCTCGAGGAAGCGCAGCAGCGCCGCCAGGTCGCCCGGCTCCCCCACCGTCTGCACCGGCATGCGCGTCCCCGGCGTCACCACATCCGGCCCTCGCGTGAACAGGTCCGCCACCGTCTCCGGCGTCCAGGTGATGTCGCCGCGCGCCAGCCGCTCGGAATAGGCATAGCCGGGCACCGATCCCATCCGCCGGCCGAACAGCCGGTGCAGGTGCGGCCCCGCCATCACCCCCTCCTGCTCGGTCAGCGCGTGGCAGGCGCTGCAGGCGCGCCACACCCGGGCGCCATGCGCGTCCACGCCGGCGGGCAGCGCCGCCTCGGCCTCGGGCGCGAGCGGCCCGAGCGGGGCGCCCGTCGCCGCCTCCCAGCGCCGCACCCGCCGGTCCTGCCCGCCGGTCCAGAGCGTCCGCCCATCGGCGGCGAAGACCACGGACCAGACGGGCAGGCCGGGCCCGTCCAGCGTATGGCGCAGCCGCCCCTCCGGCAGGGACCAGAGGCCGACGCTGCCGCCGAGGGAGGCGGCGGCGAGGCTCCGCCCATCCGGCGCGGCGGCCAGCGCCACCACCGGCCGGCTGCCTGCCGCCAGCTCCCGCACCCCGCCATCGGCGGAGAGCAGGCGCACCGTCCCATCCGCCCCGCCCGTCGCCAGCGCCCCGCCGGGCAGGGCGGCGAGGGCGTTCTGCGGCAGGCCCAATTCGGCCAGCACCCGGCCGCCCGTCGCGTCCCAGAGCCGGATCGTGCCATCCGCCCCGGCGCTGGCGAGGCCCCCGGCCCGCCAGGCGAGGCCGCCGACCGCCCCGGCATGTCCCTCCAGCACCCGTGCGCTGCCATCCGCCGCCCAGACCCGCACCGTGCCATCCCAGCCCGCGGAGGCGAGGGTTCCGTCCGGCGCGACGGCCAGCGCGGTGACCGGGCCGGCATGGCCTTCCAGCACCCGCAGCGGCTGCTCGGCGCCCCCGGCGGGCCAGAGGGCGATCCGACCCTCCTCCCCCGCGCTGGCCAGGCCTCCCCCCGGCAGGGGCGCGAGGGCGGAGAGCGCCCCCGCATGCCAGCGCATCACCCGCCGCGCCTTTCCCGCCGCCGGGTCCCACAGGATCACCGCCTGGTCGAAGCCGGCGGAGGCGAGGCCCCCGCCCTCCGGCACCGCAAGGGCCCGCACCGGCCCGCCATGGCCGGCGAGGTCCTGGGCCCGGGAAAGGATTGGGAGCAGGAGGAAGGCGAGGAGGAGGAGCGCGCGCATGCCGGGCTTATCGCGCCGGCGCCGGGGATGGTGCCAGCCCGCGCCGCGCCGGCTTTGCGCCTGACCAGCAGGATGGTCGCTCAGGCGGTGATGCCGCCATCCACATGCAGCACCTGGCCGGTGATGTAGCCGGCCGCCGGCGAGGCCAGGAAGGCGATCGCCGCCGCCACCTCCTCCGGCTCGCCGAGCCGCCGCAGCGGGATGCGGGCGGTTCGGTCCGCCATGGCCTTCGGGTCCAGCGCGGCATGCGCCCCCGGATCCTTCCTGGTGAAGCCCGGCGCCACCGCATTCACCGTGATGTCCGGCGCCCATTCGATGGCCAGCACCCGAACCAGCGCCTCCATCGCCGCCTTGGCCGCGGCCGAGGCGGGGAAGAGCGGCTGCTCCAGCCGGAAGACATGCGCGACGAAGGAGGAGACGGCGACGAGGCGCGGATGCTCCCCCTGCACCAGATGCGGCCGCGCCGCCCGGGCCAGGCGCAGCAGGGCGAAGGCGATGGAATCATGGCTGGCGGCAAAGGCCTCGTCGGTCAGCCCGGCGATGGGAGTGCGGTCGGCGAAGCCGGCATTGGAGACCAGCACATCCAGCCCGCCGAGCGCCGCCGCGGCCTCCGCCACTGCCCGCTCCGGCTCCCCTGCCCTGGCCAGGTCGCCGGTCAGGACATGCGCCCGCCCGCCCCGCTCCCGCACCAGGGCGGCCATCCGCTCCGCGCCGTCGCGGTTCTTCCGGGTTATACACGGCCGATAGTTGTTCACGGCTGCACAGCCGTATCCACCCATCAACACATTCCGCGGGCACGTTTTCTGCGCAAGGGGGCGGCAATTTGCCGTTCACGCGCCTTCTCGCGAGCGCCTGATATTCGAGAGGCCGCTTTGTGTTGACCAAACCCACTGCACCGCCGTCGAATGCACGCGTATCGCCTCGCGCGCTGTGCACGAAGCGGAGCTGGAGAGGGTGTGGGGTGGACACCTACGTGGCGGCCGCAGTGGACCTACCGCCGCCCGGCGACGGCTTCGAGGTCGCGCCGGAGATCCGCACCGCAGCCCTCCCCTCCGGGTTTCCCTTCCTCGTCGACGCCGATACCGGACAGGTCGTAGAGGCCGCGCTCCTTTTCCTGGTGCAACGGCACCTCGAGGTTTCCAGGCGGTGGGTCGTGAACACGGCCCTGGCCCATGCCCACGACCTGAATGACTGGTGGAAGTACCTGGGGGCCCGCGGGCTTGCGTGGGATGAGGTCGGGCGTGCCGACCTGCTGGACTACAAGCGCGCCATGGAGGCGACGATCTCCCTGGCCACCCACGGGCCGCTCTCGTTGAGTTCCAGGCGGCGTCGCTTGGGCACTGTCCTTGCGATGTACGCGTGGGCCCGCCGCAAGAAGCTCTTCACCGGGGACTTTGACGACGTCGAGCTTCGGCATGTCCGGCGAAGCCTCGACTCCGACCCGCTCGCGCACATCGGCTCCCGGCCCGAGGTCGTTACGGTATCGGACCTCATGCCGCGGGACAACAGCGGACCGGACGACAAGGTCCGCCCCCTCACCGGCCGCGATGCACGGCTCGTGATGCGGGAGCTGGGTCCATTACCGTCAGAAAACATACCCGGTGTGCCGTGCCGTGACCGGCTCGCGGGTGAAACCGCATTGAACACCGGAGCACGCGTGGACGAGATCGCCAAGATGCCAGTCCATCGCGTGCTGGCACTCCTGCCGTCGGATCCCGACGATGCCAGGGCGGTGGTGCCTCTCCGCCTGACGGAGACAAAGGGGATGGTGCCGCGCACGGTGCTGGTGCCGACGTGGCTCCTTCGCGAGCTGGTCGCGTACATTGAGGGCGAGCGCAAGCAGGCGCTGGAAAGGGCCAGGGAGCTTGGCCTGCCTGCAGGCGCCCGGACGCTGTTCGTGAACGGGATCGAGGCGCGTGCCCACGTCGGGCGTCCGATCCGCAGAGCCACGCTACAGGATGCATTCCGACGCGCGGTCGTCGCCGCAGGCCTAATCGTGCGCGTCCCAAAGGTAAATCCCGAGAATGGCGAACTCTACCTCAAGGCAGTGCCGAAGCACAGCTTCCACGACCTGCGCCACACCTTCGCGGTCTGGACCTACCAGGCTAGGCACATGATGGGCGATCCAACGCCATGGAAGTACGTCCAGGCGCGCCTCGGCCACAAGACGGTGGCCATCACGATGGCATTCTACGTCCGCGTGGTGGACGAACTCGAAGCCACCGCCAGCGACTACATGGCCTCCTTCTACCGCGAGATGGGAAGGGGCGAGGTCTAGGCAGCATGCGCAGCTCCGGTCGCCGCAGGAACGCCTACGCGAACCTCGCTCCGGGGGCCGCGGGGCAAGCCCCTCCCAACTCGCCCCGCGTCGAACGCGATTCCGTGGACGGGAGGGTAACCGGAATCACGCTTATTTTCCCTCGCCCAGGCGATCCGGATGGCGACCAGAAGATTCCAGCCTCCTTCCTATTGCGCTACCCTGCGCTTGAGGAGCAGTTCGCGTATGCGCTGATCGAGTCCTGCGCGAGCCAGTCGCCCGCCACGCGGAGCGAGTTCGTCAAATGCCTACCGAGAGGCTTCTACGCGTTCCTGGACGAGGCCGTGCCAGCCAAGCGCCGTGGAATGTTCGGGCTTTCAAGCCTGACAACGCCGGTGGTGAACCAGTTCGTCACCTGGCTCGAGCGCGTCGATCCGAAGAGCGGCAAGGCGGTCTGGGCACCAAAGACGAGGAAGCAGCACCTTGCGCCGCTCACCAGGTTCGTGGAGGTCCTCAGGCGCAGTCGGTTCGCCTCCGACCTGGACCCCACGCTGCACATGCCGCGCGGCCTGTGGCCGGGTGCGCATCGGCAGCAGAAGCCAACCCGCATCATCCAGCGACAGGAGTTCGAGCGGATGTACCGCGCGTGCGTTGCGGAAGTGACGTCGGCGGTAAGGGCTTTCGCCGACGGGCAGAGGCTCATCGCAGCGAACCGGTGGCGCCTCCCTGTGGATGGGACCGCCCGGGGAGCGTATTCCGACATCGGAACCTGCCTCTCGGTCATCGACGACAGGTTCCCAGGCGTTGTTCCCACCGACGCCGGGCTCGCGCGCGTCGATCCTGCGCTCGCACGCGCCGTCGAGGAGATCCACGGGTCGGCGATGGTGCTGCGCCGCTTCCACCCGACGGCCCGCGATCTCGTCCCCTTCGTGCTCCTGCTTACCGTTCATTACGACTACAACCCGGAAACCATCCTCACCTGCGAGCAGGAGGACTTTCCCCGCGTCACCGTCCTCGGGAGAGAGAGGATCGGCGGCAGGGCCCTGAAGCGGCGCTCGGGGCGGAGGCAAATGCGCTCCCACGCCGTCACGGACGACATCGACAACTCGGCGACGCTCCTTGAGTTCGTCAAGATCTGGACGGAGCGCCTGCGCCGCGTTGCCGAGCCACACATCGCCACCCGGCTCTTCCTGTTCACGCTCGCACGAGGGTCGCGGGCCCCCCAGGCTTTCGCGTCACGGCAGAAGAGCAACGGCGATGCACGCTGGATCGCGGCACTGAATTCGTTCTGCAAAGACTACAACCTGCGCCGCTTCACCCTCAAGCAGGTCCGGCACACGGTGCACGACCACGCGCATGAGCTGTTCGAAGGCGATCTCCGCATGGTGGCGGCGATCGGAGGGCAGCGGAGCGCCCAGGTCATCAACGACCACTACATGTCCGATGCGGCCCGGGAGAGAAACCTGGAGCGCCTGTCCGGCGCGCAGGCCCTCATGCTGCGCGATCGGTCCATGCGCCATCGCGCCGACGCCAGGCGCGAGCGAGATGATGGCGGCGATCCGGGCGCCGCCACCCCGGGCTGGATCTGCCTCGACCCGTACTCCAGCCCCATGCACGGCGAGGTCCAGGGACGGCTGTGCCAAGCCTACGGACGCTGCCCGATCTGCCCGCACGCCCAGCTGGACACGACATCTCCCGTCGCCTGTGCAAGGGCACACGACCTACTTGCCCGCGTGGACGAGGCGCTGGCCGCCGTGATCTCCGAGGCCTGGCTGGCCCGGTGGGCGCAGGTCAGGCGACGGCTCGTCGACTACTGGCTCCCGCGCTTTCCCGAGTCCGTCCTGTCGGAGGCACGGACGCTGGACATGCGTCGTTTGCCTCCACTGGAGTGACCGATGCCGAGAACCACCGCCGAGATACTTGCCAGTTCTGACGCAGGGTTCCATCTCAGGCCAAGGGTTGGAAACCCGTGGATCTCGACCCGGAGCTGCTGGCGCGATCGACGGTGGATCCTCGACAATCCGGTACCGAGCCACCAGGCAAGCCAGTCGACCATCTCGTGGGATGCGGAACTCCGATGCGGGAGTCGCCTGACCGACCCCAGGCATGCCGCCTTGCTGGACGCCCTCAGGCGCCTGGCTTGGTCGCTGATCGCTGATGCGCGCGGCGGGCCCGCTCTGGCGCCCGCCAGCGCCGGAAGGCTGGGAGCCGCGCTCCGCTACCTTGCATCCTGGATGATCCAGAGGGGCTATGGCCACTTCGGACAGCTCGACGAGGACGCATTCCGGATCTTCCTCCAGGACCTCGCCGCGGACCTGGCCGGACAGGACGACCCAGGTGTCGAGGGCGACAACGAGGCATTCGAATCCGACGCGGATCTGCCGGAGGATGGACGCGCGGACGGCGACTTGGAGATAGAGGCGGCCCGCACCGCGGGGATCGGCTACTGGACAGCGTACTATCGCCTTCTGGTCTGGAGCTATCTCTGGCGCCAACGACCCGCCCTCGCGGAGGCGGGCCTGCCTATCCTGCCGTTCCAGCCGTTCGCGGACAGGGACTCGAGCATAGCCGCCATCTCGAAGCGGGTCGCAGTCAGGGCCCTCGGCTGGGTTCGCCCACTTCCGGATGAGGTCGCCGCGCCGATCATGGAGGCCGCCGTCAGGATGATCGGCAGCCCAGCGAACGACATCATTGCCATCCAGCGGGCCTACAACGAGTTCCGGAGATCCAACAGTGGGACCAACGCGGAGCAGACGCAGAAACGCAGAGCCTTCCTCGCCACCTTCCGGTTTTCGACGCTGCCTGGCGAGTCTGCACCTTGGCGACCGCCCCTGTCCACCGTCGCGCCCGGCGGGACCGTCGCCCGGGCAGAGGCATTGAAGGCCACGCTGGAGCTGCGCGAGCTCGTCAACAACGTGTGCGACGCGGCGGTGATCGTGCTCCAGTCGGCGGCGGGCCAGCGTATCGGAGAGATCTGCGGCCTGGAGGCCGGAACCGACGGGCAAGCGGGGATTCCCTCGTGCATCGAGGTCCGGAGGAGTCACAGTGGCCTGCTGGACCTGTTCCTGCTGAAGGGCAAGCTATACAAGACGCGTTCCGCGCCGGTGGACGCGGAGTGGCTCATCGGAAGCCGCCCGGTCGGAACCGACTTCCTGCCACCGCCCGTCCGTGCGGTTGAGGTGCTCGTGGAGCTGTTCAGGCCGTGGCGCGACCTCGCTGCGGACGAGAGGGCGAGCAGGTCACTGATCGTCACGTCCCGGGCGAACGGGCTCCCGTGGAAGCCGGGCACCGTCAACACCGTCACCAACCTGAACCTTCTGGACGGGCAGAAGAGGTTCGTCGAGAGGCACGTGGACCTTTCGCGCCTGCCCGACAGGAACCCGCGCGAGGAGGACCTTGCCCGGTACAGGAGGAGCCGCGGCAGGTGCATCAGGACACACCAGTGGCGGGCGACGTTCGCGCTCTACGTGAACCGGATCGACAACCGCCTCGTCCCGGCCCTGGCCCAGCAGTTCCACCACCTCTCGCTGGCGATGACGGAGGGCTACGTGGGCTCGGACCCGACGTTGCTCGGGGACTTCGACAGCTCCCTCATGCAGCGAACCGTCGACTTCTTCCTTCAGGCCACGCGCGAGAATCCCCCTGCGCTGGCGGGGCGCTTCGCCGAGATCATCGAGCGCTACCGCCCGGAGATCGCGGCCGTCGTCGGAGGCCGAACGGGCACGGATGCCCGCGTCGCGGTCGAGGAGTGGGTCGTGGAGCACGACCTCCGCATCTGGTTCGCCGCCCACGGAAAGTGCTTCATGGGCTTCAATCCGAAGGAAGCGCGGTGCCATGAGGTCGCGGGCACCACGAGCTGGAGGAACCAGAAGCCAAATTACGCGGCCCGCGAGACGAGCATCTGCGCAGGATGCAGCTGCTTCGCCGTCGACGGCGAGCACGGCGACTACTGGGAGACGCGGTACCGGGCGAACCAGGGCGCCTGGCTGGCCGCGGTGAACCAGGGAGACACGCGTGGGTACCGCGCCGTGCGCGCCAGGGCGGAGCAGGCGGCGGCGATGCTGCGGGCGCTCGGCCGGGAGTTTCCGCACGTGGAGGTGGCCGGTGCGGCGTGACAATGCCTGGCAGCCGCCGGAAGGCGTAGAGCGCGACTTCCTGGAGGCGCTCGAACGCCTCAAGGCGAAGAGGCCAACGAATCCCGAGTTGGCCCGCCTCGCGAAACTAGGGCGCCTGCGCATCACCATCTCGACCGTGGCCCGGGAGGCGGGGCGTTCGCGCACGCTCATCGGGCACGACGGCTGCCGCTACCCGCGCGCACGGGCGGCCGTCGTGGCGGCGATGGAGCCGGTAGTGGAACCCCGAACCACGGAGGACGCGTTGCTGCGGCTGCGAGAGGAAGTCGCAAACCTCCAGCGTGCCCTGAAGCTGCGTGACTCGGTCAACGCGGCCCTCGTGCTGCGAATGGCTCGGGTCGAGGAGGCGGCGAAGGAGAGAGTCGGACGCGCAGAACGGAGTGCCGAGCGGGAAGATCCAAACGTCGTCGCCGGACGCACGCTTCTTCCCCGGGGGCGAGTGGCCACGAAGCGCGGTGTCGCACGCGGCCGGTAGGGACGCTGAGCGACTTGCTGTTTGCCTCCAGTCCAACAACGATAGATTCCGCTCCCGGCCTGCGTCGCGCGAAAGGCGAGGACTCCGGCTGTGCCCCAGGCATCGGTTTCCCGTCCCGGGTTCCCCCATCGACAAGCATCCGACGGGCCGGGCGCCGGTATGCTACCTCGTGGTCACCGGCCTGCCACGTCGACAAGCCCCGGTCCGCCTCTGCCACCGCCGGGCCCATTCCGGCCCGGAGCCGAACCGACAGGCGTACTCACGGGTCGGCTTTCCTCCCGCGGCGCGGCGCGGGCGCCTCGACGCAGCCCGCTGGATTGGCGGGGGCGTCACGTCCCGCCTCGTCGCCGCCGGATGGTTCGGGGCCGGTGCCGCCAAGGAGGACCCCGTTGTCGCCGTGCGCGACAGACCGTGAGGGATCACCGCCCTCCTCCGACGGCATCGGACACAGCCAGTCAGACGGGCTCCCGCGCACCACCAGTACGCCTCCCATGAAGCGCTCCGAACTCTGAGCGAGTTCCACGCCACGGCGGCGCAGTGCCTCAATGATGGCGACGACACTCGAAAACTTCGTGTCGCGGGATGCGCCCTCGAGGCCTCGCACGGTGCTCAGGCTCACCCCGGCCGCTGCCGCGAGGTCTTCCTGGCTCCACCCGGCGAGGGCGCGCGCGGCTATGAGTTGACGGGCGTGGAGCATTCGGACGCGGGCACCCAAGCGAAGGATTCGAGGGTTTTCTTTGCACGCTCCCGGCGTGCCCGCTCCCTGGAATTCTCTTCGGCCCGGACGAATCCTTTTGCGCTATATTATATTCCTCTCGCGACCTTTTATGATGCTTTAGCGTTGACCCGTTTGGCCGGGCGCGCCATCCTCGCCACGTCGCATCGGTCCGAGCGGCCGCGACTCGGCACCCGGCGAGGCCAAACTCGATGCGTGAACCTCATCTGAGGAACCGACCGCAGGGCGCCGCCGCCAGCTGGGGCCCAGTTGGTCCGAGTGAGGCCGTCACCGGCCGCCAACCTCGACGGACCGGCTGCGGCCCATAGTGGCCTAGGCCGAAAGGCAGACGGGGGTGCCAGATGGCTGGTGGTAACGGGTTGACGCGAGCGGTAATGGACCCCTGGTGCCTCGTGGAGCTCGCCGATGGCTCCGAGGCCCTCTTCGGGTTCGCCATCGAGCACGGGGGAACCGGCGGCCTCTCGTGGGTCCTCAGCACCTCCGTCGTCTGGCTGGACGCGGAGGCTGGCCGGGCACGCACCCTCAGCGGGAGACGCTACACGCTGGGTCGCCGCGTCACCGCGATGGAGTTGCCCACCGAAGAGGCCCGGATCGCGTTCGCCCTGCTGGTGACGCCACACCTCGACGTCCACACCGCCACGCCGCCGACCACTGGCGACCCCGCCACCGGCGCGGCCTGGGTGGCCGCGTGCAAGATGTCGCGGCATCTGAATGTCGCGCCCCCGCCGCTCCACGATCCCGCGGCCGTGCGGGACTTCCTCGGCAGCAACATGGAGCGATACATGCTGGCGCGCGCGGGCCGGAGGCCGTCCTGATGCGGCCAGAGCTGGAGGAACTCCTACGGTCGAGGTTTCCGGTACTCTACCGGTATGGCGCAGGGCGCCGTGACAGCGGTCCGAAGCAGTTCAGCCCCGACCTCGGGGACGGCCGGTTCGCCGTCCTGTCGGCGGTGTCCGGCGTGCTCGAGCGGCACGTGGACCAAGCCGGGCTGGACCAATTCCAAATACAGCGGATTGCGCCGCGGCGTGGCGGCATGCACCTCTACTGCAGCGGGGGAGACCACTTCGCACGGGGCGCGACCGACGCCGCGTTGCACATGAGCCTCGCCCTGAGCGAGCTGACCGGGAGGCCCGGCAGGCTGATGTTCAACGAGCGCGGTGAGTACTGCACGATTGCTCCGGGCGAGTTGGACGGCTGCGAGCCCGTGTCGGCCCGAGCCATGCGGCCCTATCGGCCGCCGGTCGGTGCAGGCGGACGGCGGGCTCTCACATTGCTCGGACAGCGATGGGGACACCTCGTGGACCAGGACATCGATGTCCCGCCGGGTTGGGCGGACGTCGTCGACGTCCTCCTGACGGCGTTCGCCAACACGCCACATCTGGTGGGCTGCGTTCGCGCTTGGCACGGTGGTGCCGTCAGTCAACTCGCCGTCGCCTGGGACACGGCGCATTCGTCCCCTTACCAGGACGGCGTCGTTACCTTTGCCGTCAGCATGGCTGCGCTGATCGATCCCGTCACGGGTGCCTGCGGGCCGGTGGACGACAACGGGTCTCCGGAATGGTGGAGACGCCTGGCAGGCGGGCACGGCACGGTGCCTGTCCCCTGGGGCGGCTACGATGGCGATGGCGCCTGGCGCTCCCGCGTGGACAGCACTCCAGGGCCAGCACCTGGTCATCCTTCGGGCTCGCTGATCGTCGCCGACCATCGCGAGGCAGGCGACATGCAGATCAGCCTCAAGCCGACTGTCGCCCAGGCCATGCGCGAGGCGGCGCGCCAGCGAGGCGCTCGCGGCTGCGCGGCGCTGATGGCCGAGTTGCTGGGGCTGCCGCCAGCCGAACCTCCCGTCGTCAGCGCCGAGGGCCAGGATGGCAATGTGAACGCCGGGACAGGCGAGAACAGAGAACTCGGCGCGGAAGCCCTCGCAGCCATTCACCTCCTCGCCTCGGCGGCGCATACCCAGCTCGCCATGGCGGCGGACACCGCACGCGGCACCGCAGTCGGGGCGGCCACTCAGGTGGCGTGCCTGGCCGTCGGCGCCCTGCGGGACCACATCGGCGCGGAGCTGGTGACCGCCAACCGACCAGCGTCGGAACGCTAGCTCGATGGCGATCCGGGCCTCATTCCGGTTCTCGATGCCAATGGGGTCCTCCCACGCGGCTGCCACGGCCGCCGTCACCACGCGAGAGCATGCATGCGGGCAACCTCAGGTCGGCGAGGCGAACGCGCTTGGGACGCCCATGGGCGGTGTGCCTGATGGGCTGGCGCATGTCTGCCGCCGTCATCGCTGGCTTCGTGGCGGCCAGCCTGTCCGTCAGATGCGCAGTGGGCTCTCTCGGTTCCGGAAGTGCTTCCGGCGCACTGCTGCTTTCCATCCTCATCATGTGGATCGTGGGGATTGCGACCACTGCCTTCGGCGCCGGTGGCATCGCTTTCTATGGGCTCGGGCTGGCCGAGCTCTGGTGGTGCGACCGGCGGCGCCGCAAGGAAAGGGCGGATCCGCGGTGACACGGGTTTCGTCAGATCCGCCGTCCGCCGCCGTCGGCCCGACCGAGATCGATGCCCTCCGCCGGTTCCGCCGCGCGGTCGAGGACGCGTTCCCCGGCCGCCTGCGGTCGCTGGTCCTGCTCGGCTCGCGTCCCCGCCGCGACCACGAAGCGGGCCGCGATTGGGAGGTGGCCGTCCTCATCAAGGGCTTCGACCGCGACCGAGAGGGGCGCCGCCTGAGCCTCGTCGTGGCCCCCTTCCACCACGACGGCTTCACCATCTCGCCGATCGGTCTGCCTGTCGACCGGCGCGGCGTCAGCCCAGAGCTGCTAGCCGACATTGACCGCCAGGGAACGCACCTCCCGTCGGTGCGGCGGCCCGGCGAGTTGCTCCGCGAGGAGCCTCGGCTGGCCGACTTCGTGGCCCTGGCCAGGGAGCGCCTATCCGCCCGGGAGGTATGGGTCTTCGGCTCCAGGGCGCGTGGGGACCAGCGGCCCGACAGCGACTGGGATCTCCTGGTGATCCTGCCCGACGACCTGCCTGAGGATGGGGGCGAGCCGGTGCGCCTTTGGCGGCTCGGCCGGGACGCTGGCCTCGTGGCGGACGTCCTCGCCGTGCGGGAGACGGAGGCGCGCGAGGCCCGCGCCGTCCAGTCCACGCTCATGTACGAGGTCGGGCTGGAGGGCGTGCGCATCGACCTCGCCTGCCCAGCCTCGCCAGACGTGGCAGGAGGCAACATCCATGCGTGACGCCCTCGAGCAGCTGCTGTTCCGTCGCTACCCGGGCTTCTACGTGGGGCGCCACATGCCCCTGACCGAGAACCTGATGGGGTTCGGCTTCACGCACGGGGACGGCTGGTTCGCCATCGTCGACGTTCTGAGCGGCCTCGCCACCCAGGTGATGGACCGAACCGGCAAGCGAATCATCGCCTCCCAGGTCAAGGAGAAGCTCGGTGGGCTCCGATTCTACATGCGGCGAGCCGACGATTTCATAGGCTACGCGAGAGCCTTGGGCGAACGCTACAGCTACAGGGTGAGCGAGCTGTCGGGTCGCCCCGGTGTGCTGCAGATCGGCGACGGCCATTACTGCACGCTGGCTCCCGGCGAGCGCGCCGGGTACGGCCCGGTCGAGCCAAGGGACACTCCTCTGCTCGGCGTGGGCGAGCCGGGCGCGCTGGACCGGCTGCGGGAGGGATACCAGCGCGTTGACAAAATGCCCCCGCCCCAGGGGCAGCACAACATGTTGCGGCAGTCGGGAGCTATATGGTCCCACATACTGTGGCGCTGAGCACGGCAGCCGATTTTGTCAACGGGCTGATACGGCGCCCTCCTGCCCGGCGGCATCGACGTGCTGGACGGCTGGGTCGACCTGGTCCAGGAGTTCATCCACGAGGAGGTGGGGTTCCCGGCCAGGCGGAGCGCTCGACAGGGAATGGCCGAGCTGAGGTCCATCGCCACCGCTCCGGACGGTGCACTCGCCATCGCGTGGACCGGCGAGCCGACTCTCGAGCAGCAGGGCCGCGCCGCATTCGTCCGGGCCATGGCGAGCCGTGTCGATCCCGTGTCCGGTGCGGTCGGGCCGGTGGACGACGCCGGAGTCCCGGAGTGGGCCCGGTGAGCGCGGCCGAGCACCGGGCGGGCTCGACGTCCCGCCCGGCCGTGCGGGCCAAGGACAGTGGTGACCCATGAGCGTGCCCTGGGACCGCCTTCCATCGGTCGTCGGCGAAGCTGGCGCCGAGATGCTCCGGCGGTTCCGCGCCACCGTCGAGGACGCCTTTCCTGGCCGCCTCCGCGCAATGGTCCTTTTCGGGCCGCGGGCGCGCGGGAACGGCGGGCCGGACAGCGACTGGGACGTCGCACTCTTCATCGAGGGCTTCGAGCGCGACCGCGAGGGCCGACGCCTGAACCTGCTCACCGTTCCCTTCCATGACGAGGGCTTCCCCGTCTCGCCGCTCGGCCTGCCCGCCGACCCCACGCAGGTCAGCCCGGAGCTGCTGGCGAGCGTCGACCGGGACGGCATCCCGGTACCCGGTCCGCAGGGCCTGACGTTCGAGGAGTTCTGGTACTGGGAGCGCGACGAGCCCGACCTGCACGAGCTGGTCGACCGGCAACCGGTCCGCCTCCCGGACGCCCGCCAGGCCAACCGCCGAGGCATGCGCGGGAGGCTTGCCGCCACAGTGGCCCATGGCGGCGACATGGACGCAGGTCAACGGTGGCTCAAACGCCCGCACGACGAGCTCGGCGGCGTGCCGCTGCACCTTGCCCTGGAGGACTGGCGCGGCCTCGTCAGGGTGCTGCGGCTGCTGGAGGCGAGGTCGCCGGGCTGCACCGCCTATGACCCGGAATCGGCGCCGTTCCCCGTCGGTTGCAGAGGCGACAGCCTCCTGCGGGAGGCCGAGCGCTTCGCCGCGCTCGAGGCGCGCCGCCGATGACGGGGCGCGACGGAATGGACCCCCTTCACCTGCCGCGGCCGCTGCCGGGTTCGCCGGTGTGGTCCGCGTCGCCGGGCCCCGCGCGACCGCGGCGTGGTGGGGTCACCGGCCCCTCCCCTCGTGACCGGAGCGGTTGGCCCCTGATCGCTGTCCAGCGCCCCCGCGTCAGGGCGGGCGGCTCCACCGGCGGTGAGGTGGCCCGACGGGCGCAGCGGCGTGGCGCGGCGCGACGAGGGCAACGACAGGGGGGATGGTGGACATGCTTCAGAGGCGGAGAGAACGCAGGCGGCGGAGGCGCCTCGTGCCGCGGCCACGCCGTGGCCCCACCGTCAACTCGGACCTGCGGGCGGCCCTCCAGCGGGTCCAGCGCCGCCGGGCCGACACCCGCGCCGCCGGGCAGGAGCCGCCAGGCCTGGAGCCACGGGCGACGGAGCTGCGGAAGCGGGGGCGGGCCGCAGGCCTGCTGGGCCGACGGCGGATGGTGACGCTGCACGTCAGGCTTGCCGTGGACCTCGTCGAGAGCGTGCTCTGGAGCAGTGGCGCTCGGACGATCCAGGAGGTGGTCGAACTGGCGCTGCTCAACATGCTCCTCAACCACATGCCCGCGGCGGTGGGCGGAGGAAAAGGCGGCGCGGTACGCTTCTGGACGCGGTCCCACATGCGCCGTCTTGCGAGAAGAGGTCGCCCATGACGTGGCGCTTCGCGTCGCCCCGGTCCTCGGCCAACGGGCCGGTGCCGGATGCTGGCATCCGGGAGCGGGTGCAGTGATGCGGCCCATCCTGTTCCTCGACATTGACGGCGTGCTGCTCTCTGGCCGAGCATGGCTGCTGCCTGCCAACCTCAGCCTGCAGGCCAGGGGCACGGGGCTGACGAGACGGCAGTCGACCGAGATGATCGGGCGCGATGCGGTCTTCGACCCCTGCGCCATCGCCCTGCTCGCCCGGATCTGCGAGGTGACCGGCGCGCAGGTCGTGGTGGCCAGCTTCTGGCGGTACACCGTTGGCCTCGAGCAGACCCGCGCCAAGCTGCAGGAGCAAGGATTCCCGTCAGGCCTTCTCCACGAGGACTGGGCCTGCCCCATGGCCCGTTTCAGCTCGCCGGATAAGGGCGCCGACATCTCCCACTGGCTCGAGGAGCGCGGTGTTGCCCAACACGGCACCTGGCTCGTGCTCGATGACGAGGACGTCGTGCCGGGCGCGACCCTCAGGACCAATGCACTGGACGGGCTGGGGGTACGAGACGCCGCGGCCGCCGTGCGGTTCTTCGACAGCATCGATGCAGGGCTCGGCGTTGGCCCTCTTCCAGAGGAGAACATGGAGCAGGTCGTCCGGGCTTTCGGAGGAGACCGGGTCGAGGCGTGCCGCTGGCTCGAGGGTGCCGACAGCCGGGAACCGCGGCGCCACCGGCCCTCGGCCCTGCTCAGCCGAGGTGAGCGCGAGGAAGCCCTGCGCCGCTTGACGGTTGCGGCCGCCACCCACGCCGCGCGCAAGCGCGAGATGGACCATGCACTGGACGTGCTGCTCGGCCGTAACGAGGCGGAGGAGGACCAGGATTCATGACCCTCGAGGACGCGGTTGGTCCCGTCGGTGCGGTGCACCTACAGGGATTCGCCAGTGCAGCGGCGAAGGCATTCCCCGGCTTGGTGGAACAGGTTGTGCTCCTTCTGCCGGTGCGCCCGGCTCCGGACTTCCCCCATCAGGTCGCGGTCGTCCTGCGGATGCAGCCGTGCGCGCAGGAGGAGGAGAAGGCCGCCCTCAGGAAGGCGCACACCGAATTCGAGCGGGCGGCGCTGCCCGCGACCATGGAGGGCCACGCAATCACTGTGTACGTCGTCCCCAGCTACGCCCGGGACTGGGTCTCCCGGCACTTTCCGGACCGCGCCATGGCCGTCGAGGTTGGAAAGGAGAACCGATGACCTCGGGGTGTTGATTGCCACTGAGAGCTGACCCGGTTTGGGGTTAAGTTGCCACTGAGAGTTGACCCATGTTCGGACGCTAGCCTCGGGCCTTTGGTCGGGGGCGGTGGGAGTGTTGGACATGGCG
>NZ_JAJAQI010000040.1 GCF_020523605.1 Roseicella aerolata
AGAACGGGTGGGCGCTCGCCTGCATGGCCCCGCCGGTCGGGCTACGCCCTCCCGACGGCGCCATGCAGGCGTTTCTCATCCAGATCGCCGCGCGTTCTCACCCTGATCGCCGCGCAGCAGCAAATGTCGGCACGCCGCACACGTCGGCTGACGCCTTCCGCTCCCCGACCTCTACCCGTCCCTCCCGATCCAAGCCGCTACCGCCCCGGCGCAAGATCGAGCATGTGAGGGACCGCGACGGCGCACCCATCGTCCGCGTGGCGCTGCCCTGCGGCGCCTCCGCCAAGACCGACCCGAAGAGCTTCGCCGCGCTGGAGGCCGAAGGGGTGTCGCTCAACTGGACCTTCAACGAGAATGGGCAGCGGTCCCGTGCCTATGTCCGGGTTGGGATGCTGAACGCCGCCGGTACACGAAACAACCTCGCCACCGTCGCCCGCCTCATCACGCAGGCCCCGCCCGGCAGCGTTGTCCATTACCGGGACGGCGATCCCCTCAACCTCCGCCGGGACAACCTCAAGGTTCTCGGGGCTGTCCATGACGACCAAGGCGCATCGGCGCAGGCAGGGGAGGCATAACCATGTGCATCCCGCTTGCCGCCGGCATCGCCTTGGCCGGCGTGGCGGTGTCTGCGGCTGGCACCGCGATGTCCTACTCCGCCGCGAAGTCCGCCTCCAAGGCGCAGAACAGCTACAACGCCGAGACTGAGAAGCAGCAGCTCCAGTACCGACAGGAGGTGATGGAGTACCAGAACCAGGTGTGGGAGCAGGACTTGGCCTACTCCGAGGACTTGCTCTCCTGGGCGCAGGGCGAGTGGAACCGCCAAGAGCGGTACGATGTCCGCGCCCGGCAGGCCATCGAGAAGAACACCCTCGCCGGTATCGGTCAGGTTCTCCTCCGCCAAGTCGAGGAGGACATGAGCGTCGTGGCGCAGGGCATGGAGGTCGGCCGGCAGGGTCAGCAGGCCCGTGCCTCCGCCAGCGCCCGCGACCGGGGCGTCGAGGGTAACTCCGTGGATGCGATCCTCCAGGACGTGTCGCGGCAGGAGGGCGAGGTGCTGAACGTGATGGCGATGAACCGCGCCGGCACGATCCGCCAGCTCAACCGCGAGGCCGTGGCCCTGGACGCCCAAGGCGATCAGCAGCTCGCCAACATCCAGCTCAAGACCTATGCCCCGCAGGCGCAGATCAGGCAGCCCTCGCCCGTGTCTCCGGTCAACCCGGCTGCACCCGTGGCGTCGCCCAACGTCGGCACCCTCGTGACCGGCCTTGCCGGCGCGGGCATCCAGGGCATCACCAACTACAGCACCTACTCCGGGCAGAAGGTGCCCGACACTGTGAATGACCTCGGCAAATGGATGGGGCGTCAGTTCAGCATCACGCCCGCCCCGGCAGGCTGACGGCTCCCCATCCGTTGTCCTTGCGGCCGGCTGCAAAAGTGCAGTCGGCTGCACCGTGGGAGGGTGGGCGATGCGCCTGCGGGCCGCCCGGGGTTGACCCTTGGGCGGTCCCGAGGATTTCGTTGCAAAAATCTGAGCGGCTACCCCCGGTACGGGCGGCGGCTTTACCCCCCGGTGGGGGTGTCGACCTCGCCCGCCGGTCCCACCTCTGGGGCTGCGGTTAGATATGCCCGAAGGTGAACGTGACAGGCTGACCGCCGAGCCTGCCCGTCCCGGTTCCGCGCTGCCCTGTAGACACGAAGGTGAACGGCCCCGTCCGGCCGTCATCGCAGTTGAAGGTGCCTTCGCCCTGTCGGCTGCTGACATAGACGAAGGCCCCGGTGCAGCGGGTGCCGCTACTGGACACCAAAGCCAAGCCGCCCGCTCCGTCCATGTAGCCTGTCGCGCTGCCGCTGAACGTCTCGCCTGCGTCCCCGACGTGTCCTCGGATGGGTAGCGTCAGGCTGCATCCGCCCAGGATCAACAAGGCTGCTACCGAGACAGCGCCGTTCCGAACCATTGCCTTGCTCACAACCTTCGGGCCTCCATGAGGGCGCGAAATGATCCCATAAGGCGATTTTCATTGCTATCCCCCACTGGAGTGTTCTGTGTCGGATGCCCGTGTCGGACGTTATGAGTTATTGACACGGTGCGGTCAGGACGGCACGCTGCCGGAACCACTGGCTCCTGGACCTACCTGCCATGTCCTCCGCTACCTCACCGCTCCCCGGCCGCACCTTCGTCGCCTATGCCCGAGTTTCCACGCAGCAGCAGGGACGCAGCGGCCTCGGCCTGGAGGCCCAGGAGGCAGCCATTCGCGCCTTCCTCCGCCCCGAGGATCGACTGTTGGCTCCGATCTTCGTGGAGGTGGAGAGTGGCAGGCGCACGGATCGCCCCGAGCTGGCCAAGGCGATTGCCCGATGCCGCGCCACTGGCGCCGTTCTGTTGATCGCCAAGCTCGACCGCCTTTCTCGTGACGCGCATTTCCTCCTCGGGCTGTCGAAGGCAGGAGTGGAGTTCGTCGCGGCCGACATGCCCCACGCAAACCGGCTGACTGTCGGCATCATGGCGCTGGTAGCGGAGGAGGAGGCCCGCGCCATCTCCGCCCGCACCAAGGCCGCCCTCGCCGCCGCGAAGGCGCGAGGCGTGAAGCTCGGGGCGCCGAAGGGGACACGTCCGGCCGCGACGCAGGAGAGCGTTCGCAGCGGGGCGAAGGCATCGGCCGAGGCCCGCAGCATGACCGCTGACCACCGCGCCCATGCAGTCCTTCCCATCGTGGAGGAGCTGCGGGCGGAGGGGGCCAGCTCGCTCCATCAACTCGCCGCCGGCCTCAACGCGCGGGGCATCCCGACGCCCCGAGGCGACGGGAGCTGGACCGCCACGGCCGTTCGCAGGGTGCTCCTGCGGGCCGGGAAGGAGGCTGCCTGATGCCCGTTCCTCGCTCCCGCCCTCAGCGCCGGCCCGAGCGCCTCAACCCGCAGGCATCTCGCCCCGTCGGAGTGCGCGGCCGGAAGCCGATGACGCCAGAGGAGTTTGAGGACTACATCAACCCGCGTCTCCTGCCCCACTCCATCGCCGGCCGCCCTGTCCCACAGGCTGCCGAAGTCCTCGTCACGTTCGCCTTCGGGCTGACCGGATGGGGCGCCTTCGGATGGTTGGTGCTGGCCTACCTCGGGATCGCCTGACGCGACGGCCCCACAGGTGCAGTCGGCTGCACCGATGACCGGGGGTGCCCGGCGCCAGTCCAGCAGATGCAGCCGAGCGGCAATCGGTTGCGTCCTCCCCGGCGTCCAGCCCTGCGCTCTCCCGATCTGAACTGTGAGCCGCATGGGCGGGAGGGCATGTTCTTTTTGTCGCCTTCCGCTCCCACTCACGGGAGGGGCGAGGGGCTGGCAGGCCGCAAGATGCTGATGCGAGATGCCTTCCCGACCACAGCCACAATCCCACAACTGAGAGTTTATTTCTGTGTCCGAAATAAACTAAATGGGAGATAATCAGCCCTGCCGCGCAACCCCGCGCGTCATGAGGCCGCCATGAGCACCACCGCACCCAACGCCTTCAACCCCACCCCGCGCCCTACTGCCAGCCGCCGCTTTCCCATGCCGTTCCTTGAGTGGGGCGGCGGTGCCTTGTTCGCCCGCTTCGGCCGCCTGGAGGTCTATGCCCGTCCCGAGTGCCCTGGCGCTTGGTTCGTCCTCCGGGAGCCGGGATCGGTGGAGGTGGCGACGGGGCGGTACCGCGTCACTATCGCCCGCGTCCCCTCGGTGCGTGGTGGGGCATGAGACGCCCCGCTGTGGAGGCGGTGAGCTGCCCGCAGGACCCCATCCGGTGAGCGCCGCCCGGAGGAAGCGCCCGCTGGCGCATGAGGCGGAAGTGCCGCCGGAAACCCTGGGGAACCCGCTTATGGGTGCCCTGCGGAATACCATCCTGGCGGTCGTGCGGCGGGACGGTCCCGATCTGTCGGCCCGCCACCTCGGCTTGTTCCTGACCCTGTACCTCACTGCCGGCCCGCATACCGTTGCAGGGCTGGCGGCGGAGGTCGGCATCACGAAGTCATCCATCACTCGGGCGCTGGACAAGCTTGAGGAGCTGGACCTCGCGCGGCGCAAGCTGTGGCCTCGGGACCGGCGCGTGGTGATGGTGCAGCGGACGCCCAAGGGAGTAGCGATGCTGCGCCGGGTAGAGGCGACGATGGCAGGGAGCATGGCGGGTGCGCCGCCCTCGGCCTGATCGTCCGGGCAACTCCGGGACGGCCCCAGGATCGTCCTGGAGGCCGCCAAGGGTTCGCCCCCTGGTCGCACTACCCCTGTGATGTTGACCCCGCCAGCGGCAGCGGGAACGCCGGGAAAGGGCATATGCGCAGGAGATCACCAGAGGAACACCCGAGGCTTGTCGCCCACCCCCGGTAGTGATCCCGCTCACGTTCCGGCGCCGTTGACCCCCGGCCCGGAGGGTCCCACAATGGCCCCACATCGCGAACCCGCCGGTCGAGAACGTGGTTTGATTTCAGTGCCTTACGGCTGCGGGACTGCGGCTCCAACCGCCGGAGCCATCTTCCCTCCTCATTTCCGCCTTCGCGCCGCTGCCCCAGGCAGCTTTCCTGCGCGTCCCAGAGGGTGAGGTCCGGGAACAGCATGACCAGCGCCGACAGCATGACGAGACCCGCCACGCGGGTCCTGGTGGCGACCGCCTGCGCGTCGCTCTGCCTCGCCTTCTTCTTCCGCGGCCAGCTCGGCAATGGCTTCACGCTGCTGCTCGGGGACCGGCATGACGGCGTCATCGCCCTCTCGATCCTGGAGCACTGGTACAACGTGCTGCGGGGGATCGAGCCCTGGCACCGGACGGCCTATTTCCACCCGGTGCCGGCGACCCTCGGCTACAATGACGGCTACCTGCTCTTCGGCCTGATCCATGCCGGATTCCGGGCGCTGGGCGCCGATCCCTTCCTCTCGGGCGAGCTGGTGAATGTCGCCACCCGCGCCATCGGCTTCGCGGCGACCCTGGCCCTCGGCCGGCGGATGCTCGGCCTTCCCTTCGGCTGGGCGCTGCTCGGCGCCGCGCTCTTCACCATCAGCAACAACCTCTTCATCCGCGGCAGCCATGTGCAGCTCTTCAGCGTCTCCTTCGTGCCGTTGCTGGCGCTGCTGGCGCATGGCGCGCTGGCGGCGCTGTGGGAGGGCCGGCGCGCGGCGCTGATGGCCTGGGGCGCCGGCTTCTGCCTGCTCTTCGCCGCCATGCTCCTGACCGGCTTCTACATGGCCTGGTACAGCGCCTTCCTGGGCGGCGCGCTGCTGCTCGCCTGGCTGGCCGTCGCGGGCGGCGCGGCGCGGCGGCACCTGCTGGCGGCGCTCCGGGCGCAGGCCCTGCCGGTCGCCGGGCTGCTGGGCTTCGCCGTGCTGCTCAACCTGCCCTTCCTCTGGCTCTACCTGCCCAAGGCGGCCGAGACCGGCATGCATCCCTGGTCCGATGTCATCCGCAGCACGCCGGAGCCGATCGACATGCTCAATGTCGGGCAGGACAACCTACTCTGGGGCTGGCTGGTCCGGGCGCTGAACGATGCCTTCCGCCCCGGCTTCCCGGCCTGGAGCGAGCGGATGACCGGCCTGCCGCCGCTGCTGCTGGCCTGCTATGCGGCCGCCCTGCTCTGGCTGCTGCGCGGCGGAGAGGGGCTGCCGCCGCGGCGCCTGGCCCTTCTGCGGGCCCTCGGCCTGGCCAGCCTGGTCACCTGGCTGCTCACCATCCAGGTCGGCGGCGTCACCGCCTGGTCGCTGGTCTATGCCTATGTCCCCGGGGCCAGGGCGCCGCGGGCCGTGGCGCGGTACCAGATCTTCCTCACGCTCGCGGTCATCGTGCTGGCGCTGGCCTTCCTCTCGGCCCGCCGCTGGCCGCGGCCGGTGGTCGCGGCCCTGGCCGGCCTGCTGCTGCTTGAGCAGGCCAATGGCTATGCCCCGCTCTTCCTCGACCGACCGCTGGAGAATGGCAGGCTGGAGGCGGTGCCGCCCGCCCCCGCCGGCTGCCGCGCCTTCTATGTCTCGGCCGCCCGGGCCGAGAGCCGGTTCGACGAGGCGGTGGCCGACCCCTACAACCACAATACCGAAGCGATGATCGTGGCGGCGGTCCGCCACATCCCGACGATCAACGGCATCTCCACCTTCAACCCGCCGCACTGGCCTGCGGGGATTCCGGAGGACCCGGGCTACCTCCCCTCGATCGAGGCCTATGCGAAGGCATGGGGCGTCACGGGCCTGTGCGCCCTGGACCTGCGGCGGATGCAGTGGAGCGGGCCGGAGGACCGGTAGCCGCCCCCGCCCCCCTGCCCTATCTTCAGGGTTCTCGGCCGGGACGGGATAACCAGGAATGACGGATGGGCTCGTGGCCAGCGCGCCGCGTGGGGAGTTCCAGGGCAGCACCTGCCCGCATGACTGTCCCTCGACCTGCGCGCTGGAGGTGGAGGTGCTGCGGGACGCGCAGGGCGTCGGGCGGGGGATCGGCACGGTCCGCGGGGCGGAGGCGAACAGCTACACCGCCGGGGTGATCTGCGCGAAGGTCGCCCGCTATGCCGAGCGCGTCCACCACCCGGACCGCCTGCTGCGCCCCTTGCTGCGCACCGGGCCCAAGGGTTCCGGCCAGTTCCGGGAGATCGGCTGGGAGGAGGCGCTGGACCGCGTCGCCGAGGCCTTCATCGAGCGGACCGCGCGACATGGCAGCGAGACGGTCTGGCCCTACTACTATGCCGGGACCATGGGCCTGGTGCAGCGCGACGGCATCCACCGGCTGCGCCATGTCATGCGCTATTCCGGCCAGCTCAACACCATCTGCACCGCGCTGTGCGAGAGCGGCTGGATGGCCGGCGTCGGGCGCTATGGCGGCCCCGACCCGCGGGAGATGGCGGAGGCCGACCTGATCGTCATGTGGGGCGGCAACCCGGTGGCGACGCAGGTCAATGTCATGACCCATGTCAGCCGCGCCCGGAAGCGGCGCGGGGCGAAATTCGTGGTCGTCGACCCCTACCGCACCGGCACCGCCGCGGCGGCCGACCTGCACCTGGCGGTGCGGCCGGGGACGGACGGCGCGCTCGCCTGCGCCGTCATGCACATCGCCTTCCGGGACGGCTTCGCCGATCGGGACTACATCGCCCGCATGTCGGACGCGCCGGCCGATCTCGAGGCGCATCTGGCGGCGCGCGGGCCGGACTGGGCCAGCGCCATCACCGGCCTCCCCGTCGCGGAGATCGAGGCATTCGCCAGGCTCTACTGCGAGACGGAGCGGGCCTATATCCGCTGCGGCTACGGCTTCTCCCGCAGCCGCAACGGCGCCGCCTCCCTGCATGCGGTCACCTGCCTGCCGACCGTGACGGGCAAGTGGCGCCACAAGGGCGGCGGCGCCTTCTGGTCCAACCGTGCGATCTATCACTGGGACAAGACGCTGATCGAAGGGCTGGACGCGCGCGACCCCGCCATCCGCGTGCTGGACCAGAGCCGGATCGGCGCCGTCCTCACCGGCGACCGCCGCGACCTGGGCGACGGCCCGCCGGTCACCGGCCTGCTGATCCAGAACACCAACCCGGTGGTGGTGGCGCCGGCCAGCGGCACGGTCCGCCGCGGCTTCGCGCGCGAGGACCTCTTCACCTGCGTGCACGAGCAGTTCCTGACCGACACCGCGAAATATGCCGATGTGGTGCTGCCCGCGACCATGTTCGTCGAGCATGACGACCTCTACCAGTCCGGCGGGCACAGCCATATCCAGCTCGGCCCCAGGATCGTGGAGCCGCCGGGCGAGTGCCGCTCGAACCACGAGGTGCTGCAGGGCCTGGCGCGGCGGCTGGGGGCCGAACACCGCGGCTTCCGCATGACGGCGCGCGAGATCGCCGATGCCACCCTGCGCGCCTCCGGCTGGCCGGGCTGGGAGGAGATCGCGGCCGGGCGCTGGCTGGACGCGCAGCCCGACTTCGCCTCGGCGCATTTCGAGACGGGCTTCGGCCACCAGGACGGCAGGTTCCGCTTCGCGCCGGACTGGGCGGCAATTGGCGCCGACCATGCCCGCATGCCGCGCCTGCCGGACCACATGGCGTCGATCGACGCGGCGGATGGCGAGCACCCCTTCCGCATGGTGACGGCGCCGGCGCGGCAGTTCCTCAACACCACCTTCACCGAGACGCCGGGGGCCCGCAAGCGCGAGGTCCGGCCGACCGCCCTGCTGCATCCGCGCGACGCGGAGCGGCTGGGCGTGACGGAGGGCGGCCGCGTGCGGCTCGGCAATGCGCAGGGCGAGGTGGTGGTGACGGCGAAGCTGGCGGAGGGCCAGCAGGAAGGCGTCGTGATCGTCGAGAGCATCTGGCCGAATGCCGATTTCGAGGGCGGCATCGGCATCAACCTGCTGGTCAGCGATGATCCGGGCCCGCCCAAGGGCGGCGCGGTGTTCCACGACACGGCGGTCTGGGTGCGGCCGGCAGTCGCGGAGACCGAAGGGCTGGAGCGGCTGGCGGCGGAGTAGCGGACGCGCCCATCCCGCGCTCGACATTGCCGAGCGCGGCACGCACCGGCACTGCGAGACCGAAGCCGCTTCGCCGCAGCCTGCGGGACGCGGCTACGGCCTTGCCGCCGCTCGGGCAGGGCCGCGGCACGGGGTCGCCTTCGATGCGGCCGAAGGCGCGGGCCGACGCCCCGACCTACACCAATCGCGCGGCGCCCGCCGCGGTGAGATGGGACAGGCGCCCGCCGCAGAACACCGCGAGGGCCTCCGGCCCCGCCGGATCCACCACCACCACATCGCCCCGCAGGCCGGGCTGCAAGGCGCCGCGGTCATGCAGCCCGGCCGCCGCCGCCGGGTTGCCGGAGACCAGCGCCCAGGCCTCCGGCAGCGCCATGCGGCCGCGCCTGACCAGGGCGAAGGGCGCGTCGAGCAGCGCCGGCCAGTGGTAATCGCTGGCCAGCACCGTCACGACGCCGCGTTCCGCCAGCGGCGCCGCGCTGGCCCAGCCGAGATGGCTGCCGCCGCGCACCACATTGGGCGCGCCCATCACCACCGCCTCGCCGGCGGCGCGGGCATCCTCCGCCACTGCCTCGGCCATCGGGAATTCGCAGATGCGGGCGCCGAGGCCGCGATAGAGCGCGCGATCCGCGAGCGTCGCATCGTCATGGCTCAGCATCGGCAGGCCGGCCTTCGCCGCTGCGGCGGCCAGCCGCGCGCGGGCCTCCGGCACCGCATCCCGCCGCGCCGCGACCCGCCCGATCAGCGCCCTGAACGCTTCCGGGGACAGGCCGGCCCGGCCGGCATACTTGGCCAGTTGCTTCGGATCATCGAGGCGCGAGAGGATCGGCGGCGTGTGGTCGTTGAAGCCGAGCAGATGCACCTGGCCGGTGGCGATGCCCGACAGCGCGTCGTCCAGCGCATCGAGGTTGTCCGCCTCGAAGCGCAGATGCACCCGCAGGTCGAGCGCGAGGCGCGGTCTCGCCTCCTCCAGCGCCGCCATCAGCAGCCGCCAGGTCGCGAGCGAGCGCAGCCCCGGCTCCCAGGACAGGGTCACGCCGAGATAGGCGGTGGTGATGCCCGAGGCGAGCAGTTGCGCCGCCATGTCCCGCACTGCCAGCGCAGCGGGAAAACCGATGCCCGGCCGCGGCTGCAGGCAGCGCTCATGCGCGTCGCCATGCAGGTCCACCAGGCCCGGCAGCACCAGCAGGCCGCGCGCATCCAGCACCCGCCCGCCGGATGCCGGTTCGGCAAGGCGTCCATCCGCCAGGGCGATGTCGGCGGGGCGCAGCGCGCCGTCCAGCAGCGCGGTGCCGCCGGTGATCCGCCAGGAGGGCTGTTCCATGCTCAGCTTTCCACCAGGATCTGCATGCGGCCCGCGGCATAGCAGGCCAGGCTCAGTTCCACCGGCTCGCCCGCCGGGTCGACATTGACCGCCTCGGTCACCAGCACCGGGCGGGTGCGGGCCTGCTCCAGCAGCGCCGCCTCCTCCGCCGTCGGCATCCGGGCGGTGATGCGCGTCACCTGCCGGCGGTAGTCGCCGAGGCCGAGCGCCGCGAGCGCCCTGGTGATGGAGGAATCCTCGGCCAGCAGCCGGGCAATGCCGGGGAAGCGCGCGGCGGAGAAGTAATGCGTGCCGATCACCACCGGCCGGCCATCCGCCAGGCCCAGCCGCTCCGCCGCCACCACCGGACGGCCGCGGCGCAGCTTCAGCGCCTCCGCCACTATGGCATCGGCATTGATCTCCTCCAGCCGGAGGATGCGGCCCTGCGGCTCCCGGTTCTGGCGGCGGATGGTCTCGGAGAAGCGGGTGCGCGGCCCGAGGGGGTAGTCGAGCAGATCCTCCGCCACGAAGCTGCCGCGCCCCTGCTCGATCCGCACCAGGCCGCGCGACTGCAGCTCCTCCATGGCGCGGCGGACGGTGTGGCGGTTGACGGCGAAGCGCGCCGAGAGCTCGGCTTCCGTCGGCAGCCGGGCACCGGGCGGCAACTGGCCGGAGCCGATCTCCTTCTCCAGGCTCCCGACGATCTGCCGCCACAGCGCCACCCCCTGGCCGCGGGCCAGGGGTGACGCGATCACCGGGCCTGCGGCCGCCGTCATGGAAGTTTCAACCATGCGCGCATCCTGCCGTGGCAATGTTGGGGCCTGAATATCCGGCTAGACATCTGGTTGTCTAGACCTTTAAGAAAGCCGCATGACCCAGGCCGCAGAGATGCAGGATCCCGAGACAGAACGGAACGCGGCCCGGCGCCGCTGGATGGGCATCCTCGCCAGGGCAAGCGGCGCGGAGATCGCCGGGCGCCTCGCCGCCGCCCCTGCCCTGCCGGCGCATCGCCGCCTGCGGGGCCCGGAGACCGGGCTGGTGATGGCGCGCGGCCGGCAGGGCGGCGACGGCGCGCCGTTCAATCTGGGCGAGGTCACCGTCACGCGCTGCAGCGTGTGCCTGGAGGATGGCCGGATTGGCCACGCCTATGTCGCCGGCCGGGATGCCCGCCAGGCGGAACTGGCCGCGGTGCTGGATGCGGCGCTGCAGGACCCCGCCCGGCAGCCGGCCCTGCTGGCCGCGGTGGTAGAGCCGCTGGCCACGTTCCAGGCAGCCCGGGCGGCGAAGGACGCCGCCAGGGCGGCCGCGACGCGCGTGCAATTCTTCACCATGGCGACGATGCGATGAACGCCCCCCTGACGCCGGGCTTCGCCGAGCCCGTCCTCGATGCGCAGCGCTGCTTCCGCGCGGTGCTGGAGGCGATGGCGCGGCCCGGCCGCGTGCAGGCCCTCCCGGCACTGCCGGAGGCCCCGGCGCCGCTCGCCCCGGCCGCGGCGGCGGTGCTGCTGACCCTGGCCGATGCCGACACGCCGGTCTGGCTGGATGCCGGCGAGGCGGCCGCGGCCTGGCTGCGCTTCCATGCCGGCTGCCCGATCGCCGCCAGCGCCGCCGAGGCGACCTTCGCGCTGGCCGGCGGCGTGCCGCCCGCCCTGCGCGACCTCAGCCAGGGCACGGAGGAGGAGCCGCATCGCTCCGCCACCCTGCTTGTCCAGGTGGCGG
This sequence comes from Roseicella aerolata, assembly GCF_020523605.1. Lineage (GTDB taxonomy): Bacteria > Pseudomonadota > Alphaproteobacteria > Acetobacterales > Acetobacteraceae > Paracraurococcus > Paracraurococcus aerolatus. The sequence continues at coordinate 11,448 of NZ_JAJAQI010000040.1, forward strand.
CGCTGGCGGAGGGCGGCGGCTGGCGGCTGACCGGCCCGGGCATCGAGCGCGAGCACCGGCTGCTGGCCGCGGGGCTGCCGGCAGGTTTCGAGGCGGAGTGGGCGGCCAACCACGCCCGCTTCCCGCGGGGGGTGGATGTCATCCTCTGCGCCGGCGACCGGCTGGCCGCCCTGCCCCGCACCACCAGGCTGGAGGCCGGCTGATGTATGTCGCGGTAAAGGGCGGCGAGCGCGCGATCGAGGCGGCGCATGCCTGGCTGGCGGAGGAACGGCGCGGCGATCCGGCGCTGCCGGAACTCTCGGTCGAGCAGATCGGGCAGCAGCTCGGCCTCGCCGTGGACCGGGTGATGGCGGAGGGCGCCTGCTTCGACCGCGGCCTCGCCGCGCTCGCCATCAAGCAGGCGCGCGGCGACCTGATCGAGGCGGCCTTCCTGCTGCGGGCCTATCGCACCACCCTGCCCCGCTTCGGCGCCAGCCTGCCGCTGGATACCGGCGCCATGCGCATCCGCCGGCGCGTCAGCGCCACCTACAAGGACCTGCCGGGCGGCCAGGTGCTGGGCCCGACCTTCGACTACACCCACCGGCTTCTGGACTTCGCCCTGGCCTGCGATCGTCCCGGGTCGCCAGACCCGGGGCGTGAATCGCAGGCCCCAGGTTTGACCGCCGCCGAGGGCAATGCGCCGCCCTCCGCCCCCGAGGCACCGGCGAAGGCCGCGGCCATGCCGCGCGTCACCAGCATTCTGGCGCAGGAAGGGCTGATGCAGCCGGAGACGCCCGGCGAGGCGGAGCCGCCCGACCTGACGCGCGAGCCCCTGTCCTTTCCCGCCGACCGGCCAGTGCGCCTGCAGGCGCTGGCGCGCGGCGACGAGGGCTTCCTGCTCGGCCTCGGCTATTCGACCCAGCGCGGCTACGGCAACGCCCACCCCTTCGTCGGGGAGATCCGCATGGGCGAGGTGGCGGTGGAGATCGAGCCGCCCGAGCTCGGCTTCCCCATCGAGATCGGCGAGATCACCGTGACCGAATGCCAGATGGTGAACCAGTTCGCCGGCTCGAAGACCGAGCCGGCGCAATTCACCCGCGGCTACGGCCTCACCTTCGGGCATGGCGAGCGCAAGGCCATGGCCATGGCGCTGGTGGACCGCAGCCTGCGCGCGGCGGAGCTGGGCGAGGAGGCGACGGCGCCGGCCCAGAGCGAGGAATTCGTGCTGTACCACTGCGACAATGTGGAGGCGACCGGCTTCGTCGAGCACCTGAAGCTGCCGCATTACGTCGATTTCCAGAGCGAGCTGGAGAAGATCCGGCAGATGCGGGCAACGGCGCTGCGGGAGGCCGCGGAATGAGCGCCGTGCCGGCCGCCCGACCGGCGGAGGACGCGGCCGCCGAGGGTGGTGAGGACCGGAGCGATGGATCGGCCGGCCGGCTGGCGGGCTACAATCTCGGCTATCTCGACGAGAACACCAAGCGGATGATCCGCCGGACCCTGCTGAAGGCGGTGGCGATCCCCGGCCACCAGGTTCCCTTCGGCAGCCGGGAGATGCCGCTGCCCTATGGCTGGGGCACGGGCGGCATCCAGGTGACGGCGGCGGTCATCGGGCCGGAGGACCGGCTGAAGGTCATCGATCAGGGGGCGGACGACACCACCAACGCCGTCTCCATCCGTCGCTTCTTCGCCCGTGTCGCCGGCGTCGCCACCACCGAGCGGACGCGGGAGGCCAGCATCATCCAGACCCGCCACCGCATTCCCGAAACACCGCTGCGCGAGGGCCAGATCATCGTCTACCAGGTCCCGATGCCGGAGCCGCTCTTCCGCCTGGAGCCGCGCGTGGCGGAGACGCGGCGCATGCATGCGCTGGCCGATTACGGCCTCATGCATGTGAAGCTCTATGAGGACATTGCCCGCCACGGCCAGGTCGCGATCAGCTACAACTACCCGGTCATGGTGAATGGCCGCTACCTCATGGCGCCCTCCCCCATTCCGTCCTTCGACAATCCGAAGATGGACCGGATGCCGGCGCTGCAGCTTTTCGGCGCCGGGCGGGAGAAGCGGATCTACGCCGTGCCGCCCTACACCGCGGTGAAGAGCCTCGACTTCGAGGACCACCCCTTCCAGCCGGTCCGCGCCCCGGCGGCCTGCGCGCTCTGCGGCAGCCAGGAGAGCTACCTGGACGAGGTGGTGACGGACGACCGCGGCGGGCGGATCTTCGTCTGCTCCGATACGGATTACTGCCACACCCGCCAGGCGGCGCAGCCCCGGGAGGCGGCGGAATGAGCCCGCCCCTGCTGGAGGCGCGCGGACTGTCCCTGCGCTATGGCGCGGTGCCGGCGCTCGATGACGTCGCGCTTTCCATCTGGCCGGGTGAGGTTGTCGCCATCGTCGGCGAATCCGGCTCCGGCAAGACCACCCTGCTGCGCGTCCTCTCCGGCCTGCTGCGGCCGGAGGCCGGCACGGTGCTCTACCGCGCCCCGGCGGGCGCCACGCATGCGGTCCATGACATGGGCGAGGCCGCGTTGCGCCGGCTGCAGCGGACCGATTGGGGCTTCGTCCACCAGAACCCGCGCGACGGGCTGCGCCTCGGCATCTCCGCCGGCGGCAATATCGGCGAGCGGCTGATGGCGACCGGCGCGCGCCATTACGGCACGATCCGGGGTGCCGCGACCGAATGGCTGAAGCGCGTCGAGATCGACCCGGCGCGCATCGACGGGCTGCCGCGCACCTTCTCCGGCGGCATGCAGCAGCGGCTGCAGATCGCCCGCACCCTGGTGACGCATCCGCGCCTCGTCTTCATGGACGAGCCGACCGGCGGCCTCGACGTCTCGGTCCAGGCCCGGCTGCTGGACCTGATCCGGGCGCTGGTCGCGGATCTGGGCCTCTCGGTCCTGCTGGTGACGCATGATATCGCCGCGGCGCGGCTGCTGGCGCACCGCATGCTGGTGATGCGCCAGGGCCGCGTGGTGGAGGAAGGGCTGACCGACCGCGTGCTGGACGATCCGCAACACGAATACACGCAGCTTCTCGTCGCCTCGGTGCTCGCGGCATGAGCTGGGCGCTGCGGACCGAGGGCCTCGGCAAGGCATTCACCCTGCATCTCCAGGGCGGCACCCGCATACCCGTGCTGCACGGGGTGGAACTGGCGGTCGCGCCCGGCGAATGCGTGGCCCTCGCGGGTCCCTCGGGCGCCGGCAAGTCCACCCTGATGCGCTGCCTCTACGGCAATTACGGGGCCGGCGAGGGCCGCATCCTGCTCCGCCACCACGGCGCGGAGACCGACCTCGCCACCGCCGATCCGCGGCTGGTGCGGGAGGTGCGGCGGGACACGCTCGGCTATGTCAGCCAGTTCCTGCGGGTGATCCCGCGCGTCCCGACCATCGATATCGTGGCGGAGCCGCTGATGGAGCGCGGGATGCCCCGCGGGGAGGCGCGCGCCCGTGCCGCGGCGCTGCTCGCGCGGCTCAACCTGCCGGCCAGGCTGCACGGGCTGCCGCCCGCCACCTTCTCGGGCGGCGAGCAGCAGCGGGTGAACCTGGCGCGCGGCTTCGCCCCGCACTATCCGATCCTGCTGCTCGACGAGCCGACCGCCAGCCTGGATGCCGGCAACCGCGCGGTGGTCATCGGGCTGATCGAGGAGGCGAAGCGCGCCGGGACTGCCATCATCGGCATCTTCCACGATGCGGAGGTCCGCGACTGCGTCGCCGACCGGCTTTTCGAGGTAACCCCCATGCAGGCCGCCGCATGAAGGAGACCATTCTGACGAATGCCCGGCTGGTGCTGCCGCAGGAGGTGGTATCCGGCACGGTGCTGATCCAGGGCGAGGCGATCGCCGACATCCAGCCGGGGCGCAGCCATCTGAGCGCCGCCGAGGACCTGGAGGGCGACCACCTGATCCCGGGCGTCGTCGATGTCCATACCGACAACCTGGAACGCCAGGTGCTGCCGCGCGCCAATGCCCGCTGGCCCAGCCGGTCCGCCATGCTGGCGCATGACGCGCAATGCGCCGCAGCCGGCGTCACCACGGTGCTGGATGCGCTCTGCCTGGGCGATCTCGGCTTCGATGCCGGCCGCGGCCAGACCTTCCGGGACGGCGTGCGGGACCTGGATGCGCTGGCCGGGACCGGCCTGCTCAAGAGCCAGCATTTCCTGCATCTCCGCTGCGAACTGCCGGCGCGCGACATGCCGGAGGCGCTGGAGAGCGTCGCCGAGCATCCGCGCGTGCTGATGGCGAGCCTGATGGACCACTCGCCCGGCGTCGGCCAGTACCGCGACATCGCCCGCTACCGCGCCATGCGGCAGCGGCAGATGCAACTTTCGGATGCCGAGGTGACGAAGCGGATCGAGGAACTGCTGGAGCAGCGCGCGCGGCTGCGGGAGCCGCAGCGGCGCTGGCTGCTGCGGCGCCTCGCCCATCGCGACCTGCCGCTTGCCTCGCATGACGACGACAGTGCCGGGATGGTGGCGCAGAACGCGGAGGACGGCATCCGTATCAGCGAATTCCCGGTGGTGATGGAGGCGGCCGAGGCGGCGCGCCGCCTCGGCGTGGCGGTCATCGCCGGCGCCCCCAATATCGTCCGCGGCGGCAGCCATTCCGGCAATGTCGCCGCCGCCGACATGATCCGCGCCCGCGCGGTGGATGCGCTGGCGAGCGATTATGTCCCGGCGGCGCTGGTGGAGGCGGCCTGGCGCGCCGTGGCGGAGACCGGCATCACCCTGCCGGCCGCCATCGCCATGATCACCGAGGCGCCGGCCCGCATGGTGCGGCTGGAAGATCGGGGACGGATCGCGGCGGGGCTGCGCGCCGACCTCGCCCGCGTCGCGGTCCATGCCGACCTGCCCTTCGTCCGGCAGGTCTGGCGGGCGGGGGAGCGGGTCGCGTGAACAACGCGCGGGAGAAACATGTGAACAACGCGCGGGAGAGACACTCGTGAACGACTCGCGGGAAGGGTATCCGTGACCGGGGCGCCGCAGCCGGGGGCACGGCTCGCCCTCTACTGGGCGCCGGATCTGGATGACCCGCTGCATGCGCTGGGTTCCGCCTGGCTCGGGCGGGATGCGGAGACAGGGGCCGCGCTGCTGCAGCCGGCGCTGCCGGGGCTCGACATAGCGGAGATCACCGCCGATCCGCTGCTCTACGGGCTGCACGCTACGCTGAAGCCCCCCTTCCGCCTGGCGGTGTCCTGGGCCGAGGCGATGGCGGCGGCGGAGGCGCTCGCGGCACGGCTCTCGCCCTTCGCCCTGCCGCCGCTGGCGGTGCGGGACCTGCATGGCTTCCTCGCGCTGCGCGAGACCGCGCCTTGCCCGGCGCTGCAGGTGCTGGCCGATGCCTGTGTCGAGGCGCTCGATCCCTGCCGCGCCCCACCTGGCGAGTCGGAACTGGCGCGCCGCCGCCGGGCCGGGCTGAGCCCGCGCCAGGAATCGCTGCTGGCGCGCTGGGGCTATCCTTACGTCTTCGGGGAATGGCGCTTCCACGTCACGCTCACGCGGCGCCTCACGCCCGCGGAGAAGGCCGTGGTGCTGCCGGCCGTCACCGAGTTCCTCGGCGAGGCGCCGGCGCGGCCGCGACGGGTCACGGCGATCAGCCTCTTCACCCAGGCCGCGCCGGGTGCGCCCTTCCTGATCGCGGAGCGTTTGCCGCTGCGCGGTTGACCACGGGCCCGGAGCCTGTCCCTATCCGGCCCGGAAGCGCCCGCGGAGCCAGACCCGATGTTCACCACCCGCCCCGAGATCGCCGGCACCTTCGGTGCCGTCGCCTCCACCCACTGGATCGCCTCCCAGGTCGGCATGGCGGTGCTGGAACGCGGCGGCAATGCCTTCGACGCCGCCGCCGCCGCCGGCTTCACCCTGCAGATCGTCGAGCCGCACCTGAACGGCCCGGGCGGCGACTGCCCGATCATCCTGCACAGCGCGAAGCTCGGCACGCAGCAGGTGATCTGCGGCCAGGGGCCGGCGCCCAGGGCTATGACGGTCGCGAAGATGCAGGAACTCGGGCTCGATATCGTGCCCGGCACGGGCTTCCTCTGCGCGCCCGTCCCCGGCGCCTTCGATGCCTGGGCGCTGATGCTGCGCGACCACGGCAGTTGGAAGCTCCGGGACGTGCTCGAATACGCGATCGGCTACGCCGCCCGCGGCGCGCATGTGGTGCCGCGGATCTGCGCGACGCTGGAGACGGTACGGCCGCTCTTCGAGACCGCCTGGCCGACCAGCGCCGCGCTCTGGCTGCGCGATGGCGGGCCGAAGCCCGGGCAGCTCTACACCAACCCCGAATTAGCCGAGACCTACAGCCGCGTGGTGCGGGAAGCCGAGGCCGCTGGCCCCGACCGCGAGGCGCAGATCGAGGCGGCGCGCAAGGCTTGGTATGCGGGCTTCGTCGCCGAGGCGATTGACCGCTTCGGCCGCAGCTTCGAGGCGCTGGACACCTCGGGCCGCCGCCACAGCGCGTTGCTGACAGCGGACGACATGGCCGGCTGGCGCGCCGGCGTGGAGCAGCCGGTGACGCGCGACTACCGCGGGCACACGGTGCTGAAATGCGGCCCCTGGAGCCAGGGCCCGGCCATGCTGCAGACCCTGGCGCTGCTCGAGGGCTTCGACATCGCGGCCATGGACCCGGTGGGCGCGGAGTTCGTGCACACGGTGGTGGAGGCGATGAAGCTCGCCTATGCCGACCGCGAGGCCTATTACGGCGACCCGGATTTCGTGGATGTGCCGATGGCAACGCTGCTCTCGGCCGACTACACCGCCGAGCGCCGCAGGCTGATCGGGCCCAAGGCGAACAATGACTGGCGCCCGGGCTCGCCGGAGGGCCGGACGCCGCGCACCGACTATGAGGGTGCGCTGCGCCGGGCGCGGGAGATGGCAGCGGCCGCCGGCACCGGGGAGCCGACCGTCGCGCGGCTCGGTGCCTCGGGCGGCGATACCTGCCATATCGACGTCATCGATCGCTGGGGCAACATGGTCTCGGCAACGCCCTCGGCGGGGTGGCTGCAGTCCTCGCCGGCCATCCCCGGCCTCGGCTTCTGCCTCGGCAGCCGCTGCCAGATGTTCTGGCTGGACGAGTCGCTGCCGAACGGCCTCAAGCCCGGCAAGCGGCCACGCACCACCCTTTCGCCTTCCATGGTGCTGCGGGACGGCAAGCCCTGGATGAGCTTCGGCACGCCGGGCGGCGAGCAGCAGGATCAGTGGCAGCCCATTATGCTGATGCGCATGCTGGATCACCGCTTCACCATCCAGCAGGCGATCGACCTGCCGAGCTTCCATTCCGAGCACTGGATCAGCAGCTTCTGGCCGCGTGGCGCCCGCCCCGGGAAGGTGGTGATCGAGGGCCGCTTCGCCCCCGAGGTGCTGGCCGACCTCCAGGCCCGCGGCCATGCGGCGGAGATGGGCGGCGAGTGGTCCGAAGGCCGCCTGACCGGCGCGCGGCTGGAGCCGGACGGGCAGATCTTCGCCGGCGCCAATCCGCGCGGCATGCAGGGCTACGCGGTCGGGCGGTGAGGCGGCGGACCCTTCCTGCCCTGCTGGCCGCGTTGCTGGCCCCATCCTGCACCGCCTGGCAGGATCCCCGGCCGGGGCCGGTGCGCGCCATGGCGCCCAGGCCGAACCCGCCCGCCACCCCGGCGCGCTCCGCCGCCCCGGAAGGCGCGCAGCGCGGCCGCTGGGTCACGCGCTTCTGGGAGGAGTTGACGCCCGCCCAGCGGCGCCTGGTCGCGGCCAGGCTGCGCCGTGGCTCCCTGCCGCGCACCGCCAGCCCGGGGGAGACGCAGGCGGCCTGGGATGTCATGGGCCTGGCGGAGCGGGAGGCGCTGATTGCCGGGCGTCCGGCATCAACCGCGGCCACCGGTGCGGCGGAAGCGCCGCCGGGCCGGCGCGCGGAGGCGGAAGCGGTCCCCCCGCACATGACGCAATGAGCGCCTGACGCCTGCGGGGAAGGCTCGCCGGCGCAAGCGATCCCGGTCTCGCGCGGCTGCGCGGCGGACCGCATCGCAGCACGCCGTGGACAATCCGGAATGGCAGCGGCGCGCCAAACTGCAGGACCGACCCGGCAGCGGCCTTGCAGAGCATGATCGGACGCGGCGCGGGCATGCCTGCGTGGCACGCCCGCGCCGCGCGCGGTCAGCCCTTCGCGGCCTGCGCCCGAAGCTGCGCGATCGTCGCCCGGTTCGTCACCTGCTCCGGATTCGTCCGCACCTCGATCACCGCGGGCTTGCCGCTGGCGACCGCGCGCTGGAAGGCCGGCACCAGCTGGTCGGTCGCCTCGACGATCTCGCCATGGCCGCCGAAGCTCTCGATGAAACGGGAGAAGTCGGGGTTGGTGAGCTGCGTGGCGGAGACGCGGCCGGGGTAGGTCTTCTCCTGGTGCATGCGGATGGTGCCGTACATGCCGTTGTTGAAGACCAGGATGATCGGGTTGACGTTGTGGTGGAAGGCGGTGGCGATCTCCTGCCCCGTCATCAGGAAGCCGCCATCGCCGACGAAGGAGATGACGGTGCGCTCCGGATGGACGATCTTCGCGCCGATCGCCGCCGGCACCGAATAGCCCATGGCGCCATTCGTCGGGCCGAGGAAGTCCTGGCCCTCGCGCACATGCATGAAGCGCGTCGGCCAGGTCGCGAAATTGCCGGCATCGGTGGTGAAGATGGTGTCGGGCGGCAGGACCTTCTCCAGCTCCTGCAGCGCGACCGCGAGATTCAGCGGCCCCTCATAGGCCTGCGGCTTGGCCTGGGCCTCGCGCGCCGCGCGGAGCTCCGCGCGCCAGCCGGACCAGACGGGCTTCTCCACCGGCTTCGTCGCCTTCGCCGCCGCCGCGAAGGCATTGAGGTCGGAGGTGATGCCGAGCGCCGGGCGATAGACGCGGCCGATCTCGGACTGCTCGGGATAGACATGGATGACCGGCTTGGCTCCGGCCATGTCCATCAGCGTGTAGCCCTGCGACACCGTCTCCCCGATGCGGGTACCGATGGCGAGGAAGAGGTCGCTCTCCTTCGCCGCCTTCACCAGCGCCGCATCGGCGCCGACGCCGAGATCGCCGACGAAGTTGGCATGCGTGCCGTCGAAGAGCCCCTGCCGGCGGAAGGCAACCGCCACGGGCAGGTCGTTCGCGAGGAGGAATTCCCTGATATCCGCCCGACCCTGCGCGGACCAGCCGGCGCCGCCGCCGAGCACCACCAGCGGCCGCTCGGCCTTCCGCAGCATCTCCATCATGCGCGGCAGCGCGTCCGGCGCGGGATGCGGCGGGAAGACGGGCGCGGGCGCCAGGTCCGCCACCGCCGCCATCTCCTTCTGCATCTCCTCGGAGATCGCGACCACCACCGGGCCGGGCCGGCCGGAGGTGGCGACGTCGAAGGCATGCGCCATCAGTTCCGGGATGCGCTTCGCATCGTCGATCTGCGTGACCCACTTGGCGAGCGGCGCGAACATCTTGCGGTAGTCCACCTCCTGGAAGGACTCGCGGTCCGTCTCCTCGAAGGGGATTTGGCCGACCAGCAGCACCAGGGGCGTCGAATCCTGAAAGGCCACATGCACGCCGATCGCGGCATGGCAGGCGCCGGGGCCGCGGGTGACGAGGGCGACGCCGGGCTTGCCGGTCAGCTTGCCATAGGCCTCCGCCATATGGACCGCGCCCGCCTCGAAGCGGCAGGTGACGAGCTGGATGCGGTTGCGCTGGGCATAGAGGCCGTCGAGCAGGTCGAGATAGCTCTCGCCCGGCACGCAGAAGGCGTGGGTCACGCCCTGCGCCACCAGCGCATCCGCGAGGATATGCCCACCGAGCCGCGCCTCGCGCCCCGCCGACTGCGTCATCTGGTCCGCTCCCGTCCCGTCATTCGAAAAGGTGGCGGACCATAGCCCTGGGTGCGAAGGCCGTCACCCCGCCCCGAGCGCGCCGCTCGCGGTCCCGGCATGGATCTGCCGCAACTCCCGCTTCAGCAGCTTCCCGGCGGTGTTCTTGGGCAGGCTCTCGGCCAGCATGATGCGCTTCGGGACCTTGTAGGGGGCGAGGCTGGCGCGGGCATGCGCGAGCAGCGCCTCCTCGATATCCGCCGGCGCCTCGGGGCGGAGGACGACGACGGCCGCCACCGCCTCGATCCATTTCGGGTCGGGCACCGCGATCACCGCCACCTCGGCGACGGCGGGGTGGGTGAAGAGCGCCTCCTCCACTTCCCGGCTCGCCACCAGCACCCCGCCGGTATTGATCAGATCCTTGGTGCGGTCGACGATCGCGAGATACCCCTCCGCGTCGATGGTCGCCACATCGCCGCTGTGGAACCAGCCGCCCTCGAAGGCCCGCGCCGTCTCCTCCGGCATGTTCCAGTAACCGAGGCAGAGCTGCGGCGAGCGGTGGATGACCTCGCCGCGCTCGCCGGGCGCGACGTCCCGCATCTCCGGATCGACGACGCGCGTCTCCACGTTCAGGACGGGCCGGCCGACCGAGCCGGGGCGGGCATCGTGCTCCTCCGGCCGCAGGACGGTCGCCAGCGGCGCGATCTCGCTCTGGCCATAGCAGTTGAAGGGCCGCGCGCCCGGCAGGCGCTGCCGCAGTTCCTGCAGGATGGGCACCGGCATGATGCTGGCGCCGTAGTAGATGTTGCGCAGGCTGGAGAGGTCGCGCCGGCCGAAATCCGGGTGCTGCAGCAGCGTGATCCAGACGGTCGGCGGGGCGAAGAAGGAGGTGATCCGCTCCCGCTCGATCAGCTCCAGCACCAGGGCGGGGTTCGGCGCCTCGATCAGCAGGGTGAAGGCGCCGTTGAGCATCTGCGGCATGGTGAAGCAGTGCATCTGCGCGGTGTGATAGAGCGGCAGGGCGGCCAGCGCCCGGTCGTCCCGCCGCATCTCCAGTTCGATGGTCACGCTGGCATATTCGGCCAGGATGGCGCGGTGGGTCATCATCGCGCCCTTGGGCTGGCCGGTGGTGCCCGAGGTGTACTGGAGCTGAACCAGGTCCTCGTCCCGCACGCCCTCCCCCACCTCCGGGTTGCCGGGCCGGCCCCAGCGTGCCTCGCCCGCCGCGGCGAGGATGTCATGCTGCCCCTCGCCCGCATCGATGGTGCCGCGCAGCAGGCCGGTGAGCCCGGTCCCGGCGGCTTCCGCCACCGGGCGCAGGGCCGGCTGGACGAAGAGCGCCGAGGCGCCGCATTGCCGCAGGATGTAGTCGAGCTCGGCCGCGGTCAGGGCGAAATTGGCCGGCACATGCACCAGGCCGGCCCGCGCGCAGCCCAGCCAGAGCAGCAGGTAGGCGTCCGAGTTCCTGCCGAAGGCGACCACCCGCTCGCCCGGCCTGAGACCGCTGTCGAGCAGCATCCGGGCGACCCGGTCGGCGGCCAGGTCCAGATCGGCGAAGCGCCAGAGCCGTTCCCCGAAGCGGAGCGCCGGCCGGTCCCGGAAGCGGGCCCCGGCCCGCCGCACCGCATCGCCGATGGTATTGCGCCGTGCCCGCGCACCGATCTCCGCCATGAACGCCTCCCCTTTGGCCGCCATTCTAGCGGCCGGCGGGGAGGGCTGGAATCACCCTGCCGCGGGCACCCTGACGCAGCGGGCCATCCGCCCCGGCACCGGGCGACGCGGCGCCGGCCCCTGCTCCTCCAGGCAGGCCGGCTCGGCCTCCGGGCAGCGGGGGGCGAAGGGACAGGTGGTCGGCGCCGTCTCCAGGCTCGGCGGCGCGCCAGGGATGGTGGTCAGCCGCTTGCCGCGCATGCCGGGATGCACCGTCGCGCCCAGCAGCCCGCGCGGATAGGGGTGGAGCGGCCCCTGCATCAGCGCGCCGACCGGCCCCCCCTCCACCACCTTGCCGGCATACATCACCGCGACCCGGTCGGCGATCTCACCGGCCACGCCCAGGTCGTGGGTGACGAAGATCACGCCCATGCCGAGCTGCTCCTGCAGCCTGCGCAGCAGCAGCAGCACCTGGATCTGCACCGTGGCATCCAGCGCCGTGGTCGGCTCATCCGCCAGCAGCAGCTTCGGCCGGCAGGCCAGCGCCACGGCGATCATGGCGCGCTGGCGGAGACCGCCCGAGAGCTCATGCGGATAGGCGGCCAGCCGGCGCTTGGCCGAGGGGATCTGCACCAGTTCCAGCAGTTCCAGCGCCCGCGCATCGGCCGCGGCGCGGGAGACGCCCTCATGCCGCTGCACCGTCTCGGCGATCTGCCGGCCGATGGTGAAGACCGGGTCCAGGGCGGTCATCGGCTCCTGGAAGATCATCGCCACGTCGCCGCCGCGGAAATCCTGCAGCTTGCCTTCGTCCATCGCCATGACGTCGCGGCCGGCGACCTCGATGCTGCCCGAGACCCTGGCGAATTTGGGCAGCAGCCGCATCAGCGCGCGCATGGTGACGGACTTGCCGGAGCCGGACTCGCCGAGGATGCACAGCACCTCGCCGGCGGCGAGGTCGATATCGACCCCGTTCACCGCATGCACGGTGCGGTCGCGCGTGACGAATGTCACGCCGACATCCCGCATCTTCACCAACGGCGTGACGGGGGTTTCGCTCACCGCCGGGCGCTCCAGGACTTCACTCATCGGCGCGCTCCTCGCAGGACGCTCACGCCTGCTCCTCGCATGATGCTCATGCCGCCAGCCTCCCCGCCCTGCTATGCCCGCTGCCGGGCGCCGCCATGTGGCAGGCGGCCAGATGCCCGCCCCCGAGATCGGCCGCGACCGGCTTGCGATCGGCGCAGACCGCCTCGGCGAAGGGGCAGCGCGTGCGGAAGCGGCAGCCGGAGGGCGGGTTGATCGGGTTGGGCGGGTCGCCGGTCAGCGGCGGCTCCATCCGGCGCTTGCCGGGATCCATGGAAGGCCGGCTGGCCAGCAGCGCCTGGGTGTAGGGATGCGCCGGGCGATCATAGATCGCGTCCACCGGGCCCATCTCCGCCACCTCGCCCAGATACATCACCAGCACGCGGTCCGAGATGTACTGCACCACGTTCAGGTCGTGGCTGATGAAGACATAGGTGAGGCCGAATTTCTCCTTCAGGTCCACCAACAGGTTCAGCACCTGCGCCTCGACCGACTTGTCGAGGGCGGAGACCGGCTCGTCCAGCAGCACCAGCCGCGGCTGCAGGGCCAGGGCGCGCGCGATGTTCACGCGCTGGCGCTGGCCGCCGGAGAGCTCATGCGGGTAGCGGCGGGCGAAGGTCGCCGGCGCGAGCCCGACCGCCGCCAGCAGGTCGCGCGCCCGGGACCGTGCCTCGGCATCCGGCACGCCATGCACCTTGGGGGCGAAGGCGATGCTGTCCTCGATCGGCAGGCGGGGGTTGAGCGAGGCGTAGCTGTCCTGGAAGACCATCTGCACCTGGCGGCGGTATTCCTTGAGGGCTAGGCCGCCGGTCTGGGTGCTCTGCCCGACGCCCTCCCCATCGAAGACCAGGGAGCCCGCATCGGGGTCCATCAGCCGCATCAGCAGCCGGGCGGTGGTGGATTTGCCGCAGCCGCTCTCGCCGACGATGCCGAGCGTCTCGCCCTTGCGGACGGCGAAGGAGACGCCGTCCACCGCCCGGACGGTCGCCACCGTGGCGCCGAACATGCCGCCCTTGATCGGGAAATGCTTCTTCAGGTCCTGGACGATCAGCAGGGGCTGGGCGGGGCCGCCGCGATCCTCTTGGGTGCTCTGCGCGATGCTCATGGAGGAGCGAGCAGCAAGCCGCGTGCCAGGGTGATGGCGGGTGGCGGGGCGAGTCGACCCCACTCCCGCTGCCCCGATCCGGTCACGCTGCCCCGATATTGTGCAGCCGCGCCCGCGCGCCCTGTCGTCAGGCGGTGGGGATCACCGCGCCGCCGAAGCTCGCCTCAACGAAGGCCTTCACCTCGGGATGCGCGTATCCCGCGGCCAGCGCCCTGGCCCATGGCGCCTCCGCATCGGCCCGGCGGACCACCACAAGGACGGAATAGACACTGTCTGCACCCTCCGCGACCAGCCCATCCTTCAGCGGGTTCAGCCCGGCCGGCACGGCGTAGTTGCCGGTGACGGCCGCGGCATCGACATCCTCCAGGCTGCGGGCGATCTGCGCCGCCTCCAGCTCGACGATCCGTACCCGCTTCGGATTGGCGGTGATGTCCGCGATGGTCGCGCGGTAATCGACGCCGGGGCGCAGCCCGATCACCCCGCCCTTGGCCAGCAGCAGCAGAGCGCGGCCGCCATTGGTCGGGTCGTTGGGGATGGCGATGCGGGCGCCCTGCGGCAGCGCGTTGAGGGAGCTGTGCTTGCGGGAGAAGACCGCCAGCAGCGTCAGCACGGTGCGGCCCACGGGCACGAAATCATAGCCGCGCTGCGCCTTCTGCGCCTCCAGGAAGGGCAGGTGCTGGTAGGTGTTGGCGTCCAGCTCGCCGGCGGCCAGCGCCGCGTTGGGCTGGATGAAGTCGCCGAACTCGGTGATGCGCAGCACCAGGCCGTCGCGCGCGACGACCTCCTTTACCTTCTCCAGCACCTGGGCATGGACGCCGCTGCTCACGCCGACCCGCAGCGGCCGGGCCGCGGTGCCGATCGCCGCCTGGGCGCGGGCGGCGGCAGGGAGGAGGAGCGCGGCGGCAAGGCCGGCGCGGCGGGTCAGCTGGATCATGCGGGGTCTCCCTCGGCGAACCTCAGCGGTTCGCGCTCTCGAGATGAAGTCAGGCCTGCCGGTCAGCGGCGGCGGAGCCGCCGCACCAGCCAGTCGCCCAGGGATTGCAGCCCCTGGACGAAGAGAATGAGGATCAGGACGACGGTCGCCATCACCTCCGGCATGAAGCGCTGGTAGCCGAAGCGGATGCCGAGATCGCCGAGGCCGCCGCCGCCCACCGCGCCCGCCATGGCGGAATAGCCGACCAGCGAGACCAGGGTGACGGTGATGGCGGCCAGCAGCCCCGGCAGCGCCTCCGGCACCAGGACCTTCAGCACGATCTGCAGCCGGCTCGCGCCCATGGCGCGCGCCGCCTCCACCACGCCCCGGTCCACCTCGCGCAGGGCATTCTCGAAGAGACGCGCGATGAAGGCCGTCGCCGCCAGGGCCAGCGGGACGATGGCGGCGCCGGTGCCGATGGAGGTGCCGGCGACCAGCCGCGTGAAGGGCACGATCGCCACCATCAGGATGATGAAGGGCGTTGAGCGCACAGCATTGACGACGAGGCCGAGCGGCCGGTTCAGCGCGGCGCTCGGCGCCAGGCCACCCGGCGCGGTCGCGTGCAGCAGCAGCGCCAGCGGCAGGCCGAACAGCACCGCGATGGCGGCGGCGCCACCCACCATGACCAGGGTCTCGAGCGCCGCCTCGACCAGCAGGTCCTCGAGCATGGGCGTGAGCCAGGGCAGCATGGTCAGCCCTCCTCCCAGGCAAGCTCGTCCACCGTGAGGCCGAGGCCGCGCATCCAGAGGATGGCCGCCTCCACCGCCTCCGGCACGCCATAGGCGGCCAGCGCCATGATGCCGAAGGGCCGCGCGCCGATGGCATCGATCCGGCCGGCGACGATGTTGAGGTCGAGCGCGAAGCGGCGCGACGCCTCGCTCACCACCGCGCGGGTGCTGTGCGGCCCGGCGAAGAGCACGCGCAGCAGCCGGCGCGCCTCGCCCGGGCCGGGCGCGGGCAGCGCGGCGAGCGTGCCGGGCGGCACGTCATGGCCGATCACCTCGGCGACGAAGCGGCGGGTGGTGGCGGCACGCGGCCGGGTGAAGACATCGAAGACCGGCCCCTGCTCGATCACCCGCCCCGCCTCCAGCACCGCGACCCGGTCGCAGAGCGCCTTCACCACCGCCATCTCATGCGTGATGAGCAGCACGGTCAGCCGGAGCCGCGACCGCAGATCGGCGAGCAGCCCGAGGATCTCCGTCGTGGTCTCCGGGTCGAGCGCCGAGGTCGCCTCGTCGCAGAGCAGGATCGAGGGCGCGGAGGCCAGGGCGCGGGCGATGCCGACCCGCTGCTTCTGCCCGCCCGAGAGTTGCGCCGGCCAGGCATCGCGCTTCTCGGCCAGGCCCACCAGCGGCAGCAATTCGGCGACGCGCGCCTCGCGCTCGGCCCGCGGCACGCCCGCGACCTCCAGCGGGAAGGCGATGTTGCCGGCAACGGTGCGCGAGGCCAGCAGGTTGAAGTGCTGGAAGACCATGCCGATGCCGCGCCGTGCCGTGCGCAGCCCGGCCTCGCCCTCGGCGGTCAGGTCGCCGCCGAGCACCTCGACCCGGCCCGCATCCGGTCGTTCCAGCAGGTTCACGCAACGGATGAGGGTGGACTTGCCCGCGCCGGAGCGGCCGATGACACCGAAGACCTCGCCCGGCGCGACCTCGAGCGAGATGCCGTCGAGGGCCGGCGCCGGCGCGCCGCGGAAATGGCGGCGGAGGCCGGTCAGGCGGATGGCGGGTGGCACCCTCCCCGCCGCCACCGGCAGGTCTGGTCCTGGCTGGTCGAGCATCATGCGCAATCCGGAAGCGGGATGCCGGCCCGGCGGTTTCCCGGCACGGCATCCGATACGGCGCCGCCTTCGCACGACCAGGTGTCGTTGATAATTTATTTCTCCGCATGACAGCCGCGCAAGGACGGCAGGGCTGCCGGGCGCTTTCCCGCCGCCCCGTCCCGGTGCAGGCTCCTGCCTTTACTGCGGAAGGGGGTTCGGCCCATGCGGGCGATCTTCGTGATGATCAAATGCGAGATGGGCCAGGCCTATCGCGTGGCGCGCCAGATGGCGGACACGGTCGAGGCGCTGTCCGAGATGCACTCCATCTCCGGCCAGTATGACCTGATGGGGAAGTTCTACCTGGAGCCGGACCAGGATATCGGGCTCTTCGTCGTGGAGACGCTGCAGACCGTGCCCGGGGTGAAGGACACCTACACGCTGCAGACCTTCAACGCCTTCTCGGGGGCGAAGGGATAGAGCGGGCCGCGGCGGGGCGCGAACGCCCGGAAGGGTGATGCGGCCGGGCAAATGCCGCCGGACCGGCCTGCGCGCCCAACCGGAGGCCGGGCCGCCGGGGGCGCGTCGCCGCGCCCCCGATGATCGCGGCGCCGGACATGGCGGGGCGGGCGCCCGCTCAGCTGACGGCCCCATCGATCACCTCGCCGAAGCGCTGCCACATCCGCCCGTCCCAGCGGATGAGCTGCAACTGCTGCAATGGCCGGTAGTCGGTGGGCGAGGTATCGACGCGGATGCCGGGCAGCAGCGTCGGAATCCCCAGGCCACGCAGGTTCGCCGCCTCCCGCATGATCCGCTCGCGGCTGAAATGGCCGTCGCATTGCCGCAGCACCTGCATCAGCGCGAGCGCGACGGTATAGCCATAGGTGTAGTAGATGTCGGTGGTGTCGGCCTCCGGCAGCCAGCGCGCCATGAAGGCGCGGTACTCCGCCATGCCGGCATCCCCGGCCCAGGCCTGGTCGTTCGGGTCCTTGAGATAGGCCGAGGAGAGCGTGCCGATGGCGCGTTCGACGCCCGCCGGGGTGATGACGCCGGCGACGGAACTCGCGCCGCTCGGGATGTAGTGGGGCGCCCGCCAGCCCAGCTCATGCAGCTTGCGGATCGCCATGGCGGCGAATTTCGTCGTGACGCCGGAGACCAGCACATCGGCGCCCTGCAGCGCGATGAGCTGGCTGTCCACCGTCGGGTCCGTCACCTCGTAGGAGGCGGCGCGGACGCGGCTCTCATACGCCACGCCCAGCACGTCGCGCAGGCCATGGACATAGTCCCGGCCGAAATCATCGTTCTGGTACAGCAGCGCGAAGCGCGCATCCGGCTTTCCGGCCAGCGCATGGCGGGCGAAGACCTGCGCCTCCGTCCGGGCGGAGGGCGCGAAGCCCATGGTCCAGGGATTGGCCTGGTAGTCGCCCCATTTGTCGCCGTTCACCGAGAGGAAGAGGTGCGGCACCTTGCGCTGGTTGACATAGCGCACCACGGCGTTGTTGGGCGCGGTCCCCAGCATGTTGAACAGGAAGGCGACGCGATCCTGCTCCACCAGCCGCCGCACCTGCTCCAGCGTCTTGGGCGGGCTGAAGCCGTCGTCATAGAGGATGTAGGTGAGCTTCCGGCCGGCAATGCCGCCCGCCTCGTTGACCATGCGGCAGACGCCCTCCACGGCGCGGCACTGCACGCCGAGGGCGGAGACCGGGCCGGAGAGCGCGGTGGTGCCGCCGAAGCGGATCTCCGTCGCGGTCACCCCTGGCGCCTCCTGCGCCCGGGCGAGGCGCGGCGCGGCGAGCGCGGCGGCGCCGGCCAGCAAGGCGGTGCGTCTTTGCATGGTCCCTTCCCTCCCCTGTCTCGCATCCTCAGCGCGCGGGCTCGACCAGCACCTTCACCTGGCTGCCCGGCCGGCGCAGCGACTCGAAGGCTCCGGGGAGCGCCTCCAGGCCGATGACCTCGGTGACGAAATCCGCCGCGCGGATCTCCCCCGCCGCCAGATGCCGCAGCACGCGGGCGAAATCGGCGCGGGCATAGGCGAGGACGAAGCGGAGGCTGAGCTCCTTGCGGATGGCCATGCGGGGGCGGAGGCGGTCCTCCTCCATGCAGACGCCGACCACGACGATGCGCCCGCGCGGCGGTGCCAGCTCGATCATGCGCTGCAGCATCCCGGGCACGCCGACGCATTCGAAGATGAGGTCGGGCGGACCGCCCGCCGCTTCGGCGAAGGCTTCGGCCAGCGGCGCCGCCCCGGGGTCGAGCACCGCCGTCGCGCCGAGTTGCGCCGCCCGGAGCCGGCGCGCCGCCCCCGGCTCGCTCACCACCACCGCGCCGGCCCCGCCGAGCCGCGCCAGGACCGCGACGGCAAGCCCGATCGGGCCCGCCCCCGTCACCAGCACGCGGGCGCCGGGCGGCATCTCCGCCATGACGACGGCATGCGCGCCGACCGCCAGCGGCTCCAGCAGCGCACCCTCGGCGAAGCCGACGTCCTCCGGCAGGCGGAGCGCCTGGCTGGCGCGGATGCGCACGCGCTCCGCATAGCCGCCCGGCGCGGCGGGGGAGAAGCCGAGGCCGGTGATGCCCGGGCAGACCGCCGCCAGGCCCTTCCGGCACTCGCCGAAGGGCTCGCATTCGGCGCAGGGGGCGAAGGGAATGCCGGCGATGCGGTCGCCGGGGCGGAAGGCCGGATCGCCGGAGGCGATGACCGTGCCGGCGAATTCATGGCCCAGCACCGTGCCGGGCTGCAGCCGGTAGTCCGGCACCTCGGTCGCATGCAGGTCGCTGCCGCAGATGCCGCAGAGGGCCACCTGCAGCAGCAGGTCGCCGGGGCCGGCCTCGGGCTCCGGCAGGGCACGCAGCGCAAGCGGGCGCCCGATGCCTTCGAAAACGGCGGCGCGCATGGGACGTTTCCTTCCTTCGATAGCAAGCTAGGCTTCCGGCCGCCGGCACCGCAAGCCGGCGGTCAAGGATGGGGGAGGAAGGGAGATGGCCCGTTTCTCGGAGAAGGTGGTGCTCGTCACCGGCGGCGGTTCCGGCATCGGCGCGGCGGCGGCGGTGCGCTTCCTCGCGGATGGCGCCGCGGTCTGCATCGCCGATCTGCGGGCCGAGGCGCTGGCGGCGCAGGTGGAGGCGCTGAATGCCGGCCCGCGGCTGCATGCGGTGGAGTGCGACGTTACCGATGAGGCTGCAGTGAACTCCCTCATTGCCGAGGTCGCCACGCATTTCGGCCGGCTCGACGTGCTGGTGAACAATGCCGGCTTCGGCAGCTTCGCCCGCGTCGAGGAACTGACGACAGAGAACTGGCGCCGCGTGCAGGCGGTCTGCCTCGACAGCGTCTTCTTCGGCAGCCGGGCGGCGATGCCGCACCTCAAGGCGCGGCAGGGCTGCATCGTCAACACCGCCTCGATCAGCGGGCTGCGCGGCGATTACGGCTTCGCCGCCTACAACGCGGCCAAGGGCGGGGTGGTGAACCTGACGCGGAACATGGCGATCGACCATGCGCGGGACGGCGTGCGGGTGAACGCCGTCTGCCCGGGGCTGACCGCGACGCCGCTGACGACGAAATTCACCGACCGGCCCGACATCATGGCCGAGTACGACCGCCGGATTCCCATGCGCCGGCCAGGGCGGCCGGAGGAGATGGCGGCCGCCATCGCCTTCCTCGCCTCCGAGGACGCCTCCTACATCACCGGCGTGACGCTGGCCGTGGATGGTGGCATTACCGCCGCCACCGGGCAGCCCAATTTCCTCGACCTGCTGTAGCCCTGCCCCCAAAGGAGGGGGTTCGTCACCCGGCGCGGGGCTGTTATGTTGCACTGCGACATGGAGCCCCGCGGCCCGGCCGCTCGCCCGCACGGCGCATCATCTGGAGAGACAAATGCGTATCGACGCCATCCCCATCGGCAAGAACCCGCCCGAGGACGTCAACGTCATCGTCGAGGTCGCCATCGGGGGCGAGCCCATCAAGTACGAGATGGACAAGGAGGCGGGCACGCTGATCGTCGACCGTTTCCTCTATACGCCGATGCGCTATCCCGGGAATTACGGCTTCGTCCCGCACACGCTGAGCGAGGATGGCGACCCGATCGACGTGCTGATCGCCAATACCCGCCCGATTGTGCCCGGCGCGGTGATCGCGGTCCGTCCCGTGGGCGTGCTGCGGATGGAGGATGACGGCGGCGGCGACGAGAAGATCATCGCCGTGCCGGTGCCGAAGCTGACGCGGCGCTACGAGAAGGTCACGAACTACTCGGACCTGCCGCAGATCACCCTCGACCAGATCCAGCACTTCTTCGAGCACTACAAGGACCTCGAGCCCGGCAAGTGGGTGAAGGTCGCGGGCTGGGGCGACGCCGCCGAGGCCAAGCGCATGATCGTCGAGGCGATCGAGCGCGCGAAGAAGGCGAAGGGCTGACCTTCCCCCCACCCTCCGCCGCCCCGGGCGGCGGAGGGCAGGGGCCCGCCTGGCCCGACAGGCAGGCCGTCGGGACAGGCGGGATACCGCCGCCCGACGCCCCGCTCCGCGCGGGGCGCCGCGGCCCCCTGCCGGGCCTCGCCAGGGCTCTCGGAAACCGGGCATGCAATCGTGGCGCCCTCCCGGCCGGCGCCGCGCCACCCCATCTGGGCCGCCGATGACAGTCTTCCCCCCGCCCGCCGGCCAGGCGGACCGCCAGGCCAGCCTGCCCGATCCCGACGCCCCGCTGCGCGCCGCCCTCGCCCGGCACCGCGCCATCGCCACCGGCCTGCTGGCCGGGATGGCCGGGCTGACCGTCGGCAGCTACGCCCTGCCCCCGGGCTACTGGACCGATCTGCTGCAGGCGGCGTCCAAGGCCGGCGTGGTCGGCGGCATCGCCGACTGGTTCGCGGTGACGGCGCTGTTCCGCCGGCCGCTCGGCCTGCCCATCCCGCACACCGCCATCATCCCGAAGCAGAAGGAGAGGCTTGGCCAGGGCCTCGGCCGCTTCGTCGCCAACCACGTCTTCACCGAGGCCGAGGTGGCGCGGGTGCTCAGCCGGCTGGACCTGGCCGGCATCGTGCGCAGCTTCATGGCTGATCCGGCGACCGCCCGGCCGGCGGCAGAGGCGATCGCCGCCTCCCTCCCCCGGCTGCTGGCGAGCCTGGAGGATGGCCGCGCGCGGCGGCTGATCGGGCGGCTGCTGCCGCGGCTGGCGGGCGGCCCGGGCGGCGCCCGCATCGTCGCGCGCGCGCTGCGCAGCCTGATGGAGGGCGGCAAGCACCAGGAGGTGTTCGACCTGGCGATCACCGAGCTCCGCCGCCTGCTGGTGGAGAAGGAGGACCAGCTCCGCGCCGCCATCGAGGCCCGGGTGCGGGAGGAAGGCGGCCGCCTGGTCGGCTGGGCACTCGGCGCCGCCGTCGCCCGGCGGGCGCTGGCCGGGGTGAATGCCGAGCTGGCCCGGATGGAGGCCGATGACAGCGACCTGCGCCGCGCCTTCGAGCAGTGGATCCGGACGGAGGTGGAGCGGCTGGAGACCGACCCGGAGCGGGCCGCGGCGCTCGGCCGGGCCATGCGCAAGGCGATGGCGCACCCGACCGTCGCCGCCTGGCTCGGCGATGTCTGGGGCCGGCTCCGGGCGGCGCTGGAGGCCGATGCGGCCAATCCGCAGGGCCGGACGGTGACCCTGCTGGAGGGCGCCTTCGCCAATGCCGGCACGCTGCTGGCCGAGGATCCGAGGGCGCGGGAGCGGCTGAACCTCGCGGTGCAGCGGGTGCTGGTGCGCCTGATGCCGGCGGCGCGGATGCAACTCGCGGGCTTCATCGCCCAGGTGGTCGCGGGCTGGGACACCGCGCAGGTGACGGAGAAGATCGAGCTGCGGGTCGGGCGCGACCTTCAGTATGTCCGGATGAACGGCACCCTGGTCGGCTTCCTGGTCGGCGGGGTGCTGTTCGCCGTGCTCACCGCGCTGTTCGGCCGGGTGGCGTTCTGAGCCCGGGCGGGCGCTGGGCAGGGATGCTCCCCGTCGCGCCGCAGCCGGCCCTGCGGCCTGGGCCCCGCCCCCGCGGCGGACCCACGCCCCGACCATCGCCGGCTGGTGCATCGCCCGTGCCGCTGCTGCGGGGGGACCAGGGTCCGTCCACCGGGAAGTCGGGACATCCCGGGCGGCAACCGGCCGAGGCGCGGCCGCCCCCTTCCCGGCCGGGGCGGCGTGGCTACACTTGGCGCATGACCCTCGGCCTCGCCATCCTCGACCAGTCCACCATCGCCTCGGGCCGCGGCGCGGACGAGGCTATCCGGGAAACCCTCGTCCTCGCCCGGCTGGCGGATGAGTGGGGCTATGGCCGCTACTGGCTGGCCGAACACCATAACAGCGGCGCCCATGCCGGCTCGGCGCCCGAGATGCTGGTGGCCGCCATCGCCGCCACCACCCGGCGCATCCGCGTCGGCACGGCGGGCGTCATGCTGCCGCACTACGCCGCCCTGAAGGTCGCCGAGCAGTTCAAGGTGGCGGAGGCGATCGCGCCCGGCCGGATCGATCTCGGCCTCGGCCGGGCGCCGGGCAGCGACGGGCGCACCGCCTTTGCGCTGAACCCGAATGCGAATGAGGCGGCCGAGCGCTTCCCGAACCAAGTCATGGACCTGCTGGGCTGGCTGGGGGATGGCCTGCCGGAAGGCCATCCCTTCCGCGCGGTCGCCGCCAACCCGCAGGTGCCGACCCGGCCGGAGGTCTGGATCCTCGGGTCCAGCGACTATGGCGCGCAGGTCGCCGCCTATTTCGGCCTGCCCTACTGCTTCGCGCATTTCATCGGGGAGCGCGGCTCCGAACAGGTCATGGGGCTGTACCGCGAGGGCTTCCGGCCGCATCCGGGCCAGCCCGGCCGCCTCGCGGCGCCGCATGGCGCGCTCGGCGTCTTCGCCCTGACTGCCGACACCGAGGCGGAGGCCTGGCGGCTCTACAGGTCGCGCGAACTCTGGCGGCTGTTCCGTGACACCGGCCGCTTCCCGCCCCTTCCCTCGGTCGAGGAGGCCGAGGCCTATCCCTTTACCGAGGCGGAGCGGGCGCATCTCGACCGCCTCCGCGCCCGCGCCATCGTCGGCGCGCCGGAGCAGGTGAAGGGGAAGCTGGAGGCGCTGGCGGCGGCGCATGGCACGCAGGAGGTGGCGGTGCTGACGCCCTGCCACGATCCAGCGGCGCGCCAGCGCAGCTACCGGCTGCTGGCCGAGGCCTTCGGCCTGACCACCGCGCCGCTGCCGGCCGCCGCGGCATAGGGGCCGGAGCGCGGCCGGGCGGCGGGACACCCGGAATGCGGCCGAATGCGGCCGCACCCATCCTTGGCCTATGCCGCCCCGGCGCCCGTGCGGTCAGCGATTCGCCCCGCCGCCCTGCACCGCCGGCGCCGGCATGCTGCCGCCGGCCTGGCCGGCCGCCGAGACCACATGCCCGCGCAGTTCGGCGAGCACCTGCAGCGCGTCCCGCGCCGCCTCATCCGCCTTTTCCTTGGAGAGCGAGCGGTCCGGGCCGACCTGGTTGAAATCCCGCCGCATGCGGCGCTGCGCCTCCTGATAGGCGACCGTCTCGGCGAAACCCTCCGGCACCCGCTGCATGTCCTGCCAGGCGCTGCGGACCGTCTGCATCAGATTGATGCGTTCCTGCGAGAAGGCGCCGGTCTGGCTCTCGGTCCGGCCGGCTGCATGCTCCTCCCGCGCGCGGGCGAGCCGCGCCTCGGCATCCTGCAGCAGCAGCGCATAGGCCTGCAGGTCGGCGGCGGCCGCGGTCGCCGGCGGCGGGGTCTGCCGCGCGGTCTCGCGGGCGGATTGTGCCGTGGCCAGGGCGGGCAGCCCCGCCGTCAGTGCCAGCGCCGCCAAGATCGTGACTGCCCGCATCGCCGTCTCCTCCATCGCTCCGGCGGCGAACGCCGCGCGCGGCGAGGCGGTTGCCCGGCCACGGGCAGGCCGGGCCGGGTCGCCGCCCCGGCGGCGGGCCGTTGCCGTCAGTCCGCGCGGATGCCGTTGGCGCGCACCACCCCGCCCCAGACCTCCACCTGCCGCTCCAGGAAGGCCTGCAGGGCCGGCGGGTCGGAGAGCACGAGGCGGGCCTGCTGCGCCTCCTCCATCTGCCGCCGCGCCCGCTCCTCCGAGAGGCTCTCGCGCAGCGCCGCGTTCATCCGCGCGACCAGGGGCGCCGGCGTGCCGGCCGGGGCGAAGACGCCCCACCAGGCCTCCGCCTGCAGGCCGGCGAAGCCCGCTTCCTCCGCTGCCTGGACCTGGGCGAGCGCCGGCAGGCGCGCCGGGCCGAATTGCGCGATGGCGCGCAGCGTCCCGCCGGCGATATGCGGCGCCAGCAGCGCTGCGCTGCCGATCATCACCTCCACATGGCCGGCGATGGTGTCGTTCACGGCCAGCCCGCCGCCGCGATAGGCGATGTGCGGCATGCGCGTGCCGGTGCGGGACTGCAGCAGCATCATCGTGAGATGGCCGATCGTGCCATTGCCGGTGGAGCCGTAGGAGACCGCCTCCGGCCGCGCCTTCGCCGCCACCACCAGGTCGGCGAGCGTCCGGTAGGGCCGGTCCGGCCGGGTCGCGATCACATAGGGCGCGCCGCCGATCAGCATGACCGGATCGAGGTCGCGCATCAGGTTGAAGGACAGGTTCGGCAGCAGCGCCGGCAGCACCGCATGGCTGTCGAAGGTGAGCAGCCAGGTCAGCCCGTCCGGTGCCGCCTTCGCCACCGCCTCCGTCCCGATCGCGCCGGCGGCGCCGGAGCGGTTCTCGACCACCACCGGCTGGCCGAGCCGCTGGGTGAGGCCGGGCGAGGCCAGCCGGGCCACGGCATCGGTCGAGCCGCCGGCGGCAAAGGGGACGATGATGCGGAGGGGCGCCGTGCCCTGGGCGCGGAGCGCGGGCGCGGCCAGTGCCGCGCCGGCCAGGCCGAGCGCCGTCCGGCGCCCGATGCAATGGGTCATGGTTTTCCTTCCCCGGACTCTTTTCGCCGCGCCGGAATCGACGGCGCGGCCCGCAGCCTCCTCTACAGGAAGCGTAGGGCTTGCCCAGACATGGGCGGAGCCCAGTGGAGGAATGGTTACGGCGGATGTCGCGCCGGCCTGGGGGCCGGCCGCCCGCGATCCATCCTATCCCGAGGGGAAATCCTCCGGCCGCGTCGTATGCCGCTGCCGGTGCGGCCGGCGGTGCCGCCACCAGTCGAGCGCCGGCCCGACGCCGACCAGCGGCGTCGCTGCCAGGGTCGCCAGTGCGAAACCGGCCGAGACCACGCGGGCGCCGAGGGCGAAGGTCAGCACGGTCAGCCCCGCCAGCGCCCCGGTCGTGCCGGCGCCCAGGGCGACCCAGCCCAGCACCCGCCGGTGGCGGGCATCCAGCCATTGCGGCGGCTGGCCCGCCTCCGTGCCGGTGCGGGGTGTGCCGTCCGGCGCGACGTCATAGAGACGCCTGGGGTCGATCTCGAAAGGCGTAGGCAGGCCGCACCTCCGCCCGGCATGCGGCCGGGCTCAGCGCCGGAGGATGACGAATCGGACAGGCTGGCCGCCAGCGCGGCGCAGCCGCCGCATCCGCCACCAGAGCGAGACGAAGGCGACCAGCCCTGCGCCGATCGCGACTGGCAACAGCAGCCCGATGAAGACGACGGCGAGCGCAACCAGCAGCAGCCCGCCGGCCGCCAGCGTGACCAGCAGCGCCAGGCCGCCGAGCTTGCCGAGGGCGCGGTCCAGCCCGCTGCGGGGCGGCGGGTCGCGGAACTCACCCTCCGGCGTCATGTCCAGGATGGTCGGGTCCCGGTATGGCGATCCGGGGCGCCGGTGCGTGTCCATGGCCTTGATGTTGCCCGCCCTGGGGCCGGGTTCAACCCCGCTCCGTATCCTCGCCGCGGCGGAGGCTGTCGAGGTGCTGGAGGATGTCCGCGGTCGGCCG
Source organism: Roseicella aerolata (assembly GCF_020523605.1). Taxonomy (GTDB): domain Bacteria; phylum Pseudomonadota; class Alphaproteobacteria; order Acetobacterales; family Acetobacteraceae; genus Paracraurococcus; species Paracraurococcus aerolatus. Next base: position 37,648 of record NZ_JAJAQI010000040.1, read on the forward strand.
CTGGGTGGCATTGTCGTCATCGCCTCCCCGCCACTCGGCCCGGCTGTCGCGGCCAGATCGAGGCTGGCGGTCGCGATGACCGTCTTCGGCATGCCTTCGGGCCCCCGGCCCCGGCCGCTGTGGGTGGGGGCGCGCGCAACCGCCCTGCAGTGGGCGGCGTTGGCCCTCGCCTCTGGGAAAGACCGATTTCATGAGCGACAGACGTTCCGATGATGACGCGCGCAACGCGCAGCCCCCGAAGGATGCCCGGCACGGCACCGAGCACTCCCATCCCGCGCTGAGCCAGGAGCGGGGCGAGGACCCGGCGACCGGCAGCATCGACAGCCCGACCGCACCCGGCGAGGCGCAGGCGGGGGATCTCTCCGAGAGCGGCGCCAATCTCGGCGGGCCGGTGGATGTCTTCCCGCTGCGGGGCCGGGCGAGGAAGGAACGGCCGGCGGGTTGACAAAGGGGCGGGTCGCCCGCTCTGTGCAAGGGCGGAGCCCCCGGTTTGCGCGGGGCCGGGCGGCCGCCCGGCCCGGGTTTCAGAGCGGCCGCACCACCAGCACCGTCCCCTCCACACCCTCGACCCGCACCCGCATCGGCGCGTCCGGCACCTTCACGTCGCGCGGCAGCCGCGCCGGCCAGTCGCTGTCGCCGATGCGCACCCGCAGTTCCGCGCCGTCCATGGGCAGCAGCATCCCGTGCCGCCCGACCAGCCCGGCATCCGGCGTATTCACCCGCACCGGCGGCCGCCTGCCCTTCAGCCGCAAGGACAGCGTGATGCCGCCGGCGAGCAGGGCGATGAAGACCGCCACCACCGCCTCGAAGGGCGGCAGCGCCGCCAGCACGACGATGCCGGTGCCGATCGCCGCCAGCCCGACCCAGACCAGGAAGATGCCCGGCAGCGCGAGTTCCGCCGCCAGCAGCAGCAGCCCGGCCAGGATCCAGATCAGCCCTGGTTCCACGGCCCGCTCCCCGGAACGGTCGTGGCCGGCCGCGGCGGCGGCGCACCGCCGGGGGGCCGCAGCAGTTCCAGCGCCTGCACGATCCCGCCCGCCAGCGCGGCGGACTCCATGGGCACCACCACCAGCTTGCTTGCCGGGTTGGTGCCCAGCGCCTCGAAGGCCTTCACATAGCGTTCGGAGATGAAGTAGCGCAGCGCCTGCTCGCCGGCGCCGGAAGCCGCCTCGCTCACCATGCGCGTCGCCGCCGCCTCCGCCTGGGCCAGTCGCTCCCTCGCCTCGGCATCGCGCATCGCCGCCTCGCGACGCCCTTCGGCCGCCAGGATCAGCGCCGCCTTCTCGCCTTCCGCCCGCACCACGGTCGCGCGGCGCTCGCGCTCGGCCGTCATCTGCAGGTTCATGGCACGCACCAGGTTCTCCGGCGGCTCGACCTTGCGCAGTTCGACCCGGCTGACCTTCACCCCCCAGGGCTCGGTCGCGCCGTCCAGGATCGTCAGCAGGGAGGAGTTGATCCTCTCCCGCCCCGAAAGGGTCGAATCCAGGTCCATCTCGCCGATCACGCTGCGGATGTTGGTCATGGTCAGCGCGGTCAGCGCCTGCTGCAGGTTCTGCACCGCATAGGCCGCCTTGGCCGGGTCCATGACGCGGTAATAGACGATGCCGTCCACCGCGACCGAGGCATTGTCGCGGGTGATCACGGACTGTTCCGGAATGTCCAGCACCACCTCCTGCACGTTCAGCCGACGGCCGACGGCGTCGATGAAGGGGATGATGATGTTGAGGCCGGGCTGCAGCAGGCGGGTGAAGGCGCCGAAGCGCTCCACCGTCCAGACCTCGCCCTGCGGCACGGTGCGGATGCCGCGCGCGGCGGTCACCACCGCGAGCAGCAGCAGGACGATCAGGACGATCTCAAGGCCGGTCATCCGGGTCCCCCAGACAGGTCATTACGCCCTTCGGTAGCACGCCGTGCGGCCGGGCGGCACGCACGCTCGGGTGCCCGGGCGGCTTGCGCCCGCCCAGCCACCGCCTACCATCGCCCGACTTGGAAGGAGACGGGGGATGCAGGGCAACACGGCGCCGCTGACGGTGCGGCTGGACGGGCTCAGGGTGGCGATCACGGCGGGCGCCGGCGGCATCGGCCGGGCCATGGCGGATGGCTTCGCCAGCTGCGGCGCCAGGGTGTTCCTTTGCGACCTGGACCGGGAGGCGCTGGCCGCCTCCCCCTACCCCTCCATGCTCGCCGACATGGAAACGGTCGAGGGCTGCGAGGGCTTCGTGGAGGCCGCCATCGCCCATCTCGGCGGCCTCGACGTGCTGGTGAACAATGCCGGCATCGCCGGCCCGACGGCCCGGGTCGAGGACGTGACGCCGGAGGCGCTGACGCGCACCCTGAAGATCGACCTGGAAGCCATGTTCCACTGCGCCCGCCGCGCCGTGCCGGCCCTGCGCGCGGCTGGGGGCGGCTCCATCATCAACATCTCCTCCGCCGCCGGGCGCTTCGGCTTCCCGCTGCGCAGCCCCTATGCGGCCGCCAAATGGGGCGTGGTCGGCTTCACCAAGTCGCTCGCCATCGAACTCGGGCCGGAGCGCATCCGGGTGAACGCCATCCTGCCCGGCCTGGTCGCCGGCGACCGCATCCGCCGCGTCATCGAGGCCAAGGCGCAGGCCAATGGCCGCAGCTTCGCCGAGCAGGAGGCGGAGGCGCTGAATCCCGTCTCGCTCCGCTGCTACGTGACGCCGCAGGACATCGCCAACATGGCGCTCTATCTCTGTTCGCCCTTCGGCGCGACCATCAGCGGCCAGGCACTGGCCGTGGATGGCGACATGCAGTCCCTGGCCTGAGGCGCGCGCCATGCCAGAGCCGCTCCGCAGCTTCGACGAACTCGCCCTCGGGCAGGAATTCGACTTCGGCAGCTTCCGCATGGAGCTCGCCGAGATCCTGGACTTCGCCCGCCGCTACGACCCGCAACCCTTCCACACCGATGAGGCGGCGGCGAAGGCCGGCATCTTCGGCGGGATCATCGCCAGCGGCCTGCACACCCAGGCCGCGGCCTTCGGCCATATCATCCGGACGGGCTGGGTGGAGCGGGTCTCGCTCGGCGGGACGGAGCAGGTGGTGCGCTGGCCGGCGCCGGTGCGGCCGGGCGATGAGATCGCGCTCTCCGCGCGCGTCGAGGAGCTCATTCCTTCGCGCAGCAAGCCCGACCGCGGTGTTGCCAGGATCCGCTACACCGGCCGGCGCGTCGCCGATGGCGTCACGGTGCTCGACATCCTGGGGACGCATTTCCTGAAGCGCTGATCAGGTGCGGGCAGGCTCCGCCGCGGCGACGGCCGGCGCGGCGGGCAGGAGGATGGTGAAGACCGCACCATCGGCCTCATTCCGCGCGGTGATGGTGCCGCCCATGCCGCCGACCAGGCCGTGGCAGATCGACAGGCCGAGGCCGGTCCCCTTCTCCACATCCTTGGTGGTCACGAAGGGCTCGAAGATCCGCTCGAGCACGGCCTGCGGGATCCCGCCCGCATTGTCCGTCACCGTGATGCGCACCTGGCCGGACGGCTCGTCGGTGCGGGCGGCGATGCACACGCGGCGCGGGGCTTGCGGCGGCAGCGCCGCCAGCGCATCGCGCGCATTGGCCAGCAGGTTCACCAGGACCTGCTCCAGCGGCACGAGCTGCGCCAGTACGACCGGCCCGGGCGGCGGGCCGAGCGCGAGGTCCAGACTCACCTCCGCCTCGCGCAGCGCCCCTCCGACCAGCGCCAGCGCCCCCTCCACCGCCTGCTGCAGCGGCACCGGCTGGGGCGCCGCATCCTCCGCCGCGCCGCGGGCGAAGCGGCGGAGATGCTCGATCATCTCGCCCGCCCGCCTTGCCTGCGCGGCGATGCGGCCGAGGCGCCCCGCCGCCCCTTCCGGCCGGCCGTTGCGCAGGGCGTTGTCGGCGTTCTGGGCAGCGAGCGTGATGATGGCGAGCGGCTGCTTCAACTCATGCGCGAGACCGGCCGCCATCTCCCCGAGCGCGGCCAGCCGGCCGGAGGCGGCGGCGCGCGCCGCCGCCTCGCGCTCCGCCTGCACGTTGAGGACATAGCCGACAATCTCCCCGCCGCCATCCGGCCGGCGCGACAGCACTTGGCCATGGGTGCGCATCCAGCGCCAGGAGCCGTCCGGCTGGCGCATGCGCCACTCTCCCGCCAGACTGCCCGCCCGCAGGATAAGGCACAGGAAGTCGCGCAGGGGCATGGCCCCCGGCGCGGCGAATTCCGCGAACTCGGCGCTGCGCGCCACGACCTCGCGCGGCCAGCCCATCACCGCTTCGATGTCGCCGCCGCGATAGAGCAGGGTGGACCGGCCATCCGGCTCCACGCTGCGCAGGAAGATGAGCGCGGGAAGGCCGGCATGCAGCCGCTCGATCTCGCCCCGCCCGGCGCGCAGCGCCTCGGCCTCCTGCCGCGCGGCCAGCAGCGCCTGGCGCCAGCCCGCCCAGCCGATGATGCCGAGCCCGAGCAGCAGCGACGCCCCGCCCGCCAGCAGCCAGGCCATTGCCTCCCGCGCGGAGGCCCCCAGCGCCGCCGCCGGCGCCGCGACGGCAACGATCCAGCCCGGGGCCAGGCCGGGCCGCTCGAAGGCATAGACCATCTCCTGCCCGGCGCCATCCGGACCACGGAGGATGCCGTGCGGCCGGCCCTCCGCCGCGCGCGTCACCCAGTCGGGCATCGGCAGGCCGAGCCGCAGGCCCGCCGGGTCGAGAGAATGCGCGAGGATGCGGAGCCGGCCATCGGCGACGACGGCATGGCCACCTTCCGGCGTTTCCTGGCGCATCAGCAGGTCGCGCAGCGCCGCCGGCTCCACCCCGAGCGCAACCGCGCGGGTCACGCTCTCCCCGCGCCGGACCGGCGCCAGGGACCAGATGACAGGCCGGCCGACCAGCGGGCCGAGGAAGAGGTCGGAGACGCCCGGCCGGCCCTGCCCGAACACCCGGCCGAGCGGCAGGGCAAGGGCCTCGCGCATCCCGGCCTGCCGCAGGTCGGGCAGTTCCTGGCCTGGCTGGCGGAGCGTGTTGGCGAGCATGCGCAGTTCAGGCGGCGGCCCGAGCGCCACCACCCAGCCGCCGAACTCCCGGCCGACCGGCCGTGCATTGGCCTCGAACTGCGCGGGATCGGCGCCTTCATCCAGCATGGGGCCATGCGAGAGCGCCCGGGCGGCGGCCACATAGGCGCCGAGCTGGGCATCCACCACGGCAACCAGGCCGCGGACCGTGGCGCGCAGCCGGGATTCGTCGGCCGCGTGGTCGGACCGGCCGGCTTCGCGGATGGCGAAGCCCGCGAGCAAGGCGAGCGGCAGGACGGCGCCGAGGGCGACCGCCAGCAGGAAGCGCCGGGACCGGAGGAGCCGGGAGGCTGCGGCCTGCATCATTCTCCCTTCTGGCAGGTCATGCGGCGCCTGCCGCGGTTCCGCTCTTCAGGATGCTGTAACGGGCCGCCAGCCTGCCTGTCCCGCGCGGGATGCAGGCCGGGCCTGCTCATCGCAAGGTCGGCGCAGCGGCAAGGCGGGTGACGAGACCGGTGGTGGAGCGCCCGGGCACCAGGTCGATCAGCGCGACCTCGCCGCCCGCCGCCTGGACGATATCGGCGCCCACCACCCGATCGATGGTGTAGTCGGCGCCCTTCACCAGCAGGTCGGGCACCAGGAACTGGATCAGTTCCAGCGGTGTGTCCTCGCCGAAGGCGACCACCGCATCCACGGCGGCCAACGCCGAGACGACAGCGGCGCGGTCGGCCAGGCTGTTGATCGGCCGGCTCGGCCCCTTCAGCCGGGCGACGCTGGCATCGGTGTTGAGCGCGACCACCAGCCGGTCGCAGCGCCGGCGCGCGGCGCGCAGCAGGGCGACATGGCCGGCATGCAGGATGTCGAAGCAGCCATTGGTGAATCCGACGCGCAGGCCATGGGCCTGCCATTCGCGCACCAGCCGGAGCGCGGCATCCCGGTCGAGCAGCGCCTCCTCCCCCGGGGTGGAGCCGCTGCCGGCGCGCAGCGCATGGGCGAGTTCATCGGCCGAGACGGTCGCGGTGCCGAGCTTGCCGACCACGATGCCGGCCGCGGCATTGGCGATGCGCATCGCCTCCGGCAGGGGCTGGCCGGCGGCGTGCGCCAGGGCAAGGGCGGCAATCACCGTGTCGCCGGCGCCGGAGACGTCGAAGACCTCGCGCGCCTCGGCCGGGACGCTGTCCACCGCGCCATCGGCACGGACCAGCATCATGCCCTTCTCGGCGCGGGTGCAGAGCAGGGCGGGCAGGCCGGCTTCCGCCATCACCTTGCGGGCGGCGGCCGCGACCTCGGCCTCGCTGCCGACCGGCAGCCGGGCGGCGCGGCCCAGTTCACGGGCATTGGGGGTCAGGCAGTCCGCGCCGCGATACTGGGCGAAATCGTCGCTCTTCGGATCGGCTAGCACCGGGATGCCGAGGCCCTTGGCGGCGGCCACGGCGGCGGCGATCACGGTGGGGGTGAGGACGCCCTTGGCATAGTCGGACAGGATGAGCGCGGCGCAGCCCGGCAACGCGGCCTCGACCGCGGCGACGAGCGCCGCCTGCTCGGCCGCATCGGCCGGCGCCGCCACCTCGTCATCCAGCCGCACGACCTGCTGGTTGCCGGCGATGACGCGCATCTTGCAGATGGTGGGCCGGCTCGCGCTTGCGACAAGGCCGTCGGTGATGCCCGCATCGGCCGCGAGCAGGCCGCGGAACTCGGCCGCCGCCGGGTCGCGCCCCACCAGCCCGGTGAGGATCGCCTCGCCACCGAGCGCCGAGATGTTGCGCGCGACATTGCCCGCCCCGCCCGGCATGGCGAGCGTGCGGCCCAGCCGCACCACCGGCACCGGCGCCTCGGGCGAGATCCGCTCCACCGCGCCGTAGAGGAAGCGGTCGAGCATCACGTCGCCGAGGACAAGGATGCGGAGGCCGGTGAAGTCGAGCATGGGCGCGGAATAGACCCTTGGGGTCCGAAAAAGCAAACGGCGCGGGGGTTGCCCCCCGCGCCGCCGCCCGGCCTGTCCTCCGGAAGAGGCTCAGGCCGACTTCTTCATGATCTCGTCCGCCACGTTGCGCGGCACCGGATCGTAGTGGTGGAACTGCATGGAGAAGGAGGCGCGCCCCTTGGTCATGCCCCGCAGGTTGGAGATGTAGCCGAACATCTCCTTCAGCGGCACATGCGCCCGGACGATGACCGAGGTGCCGGCCATGTCCTGCGACTGGATCACGCCGCGGCGGCGGTTCAGGTCGCCGACCACGTCGCCGACATGGTCGGACGGCGTCGTCACCTCGACATCCATGATCGGCTCCAGGATCACCGGGCCGGCATTCTTCATGCCCTCACGGAAGCAGGCCTTGGCCGCGATCTCGAAGGCCAGCGCCGAGGAGTCGACGTCGTGGTACTTGCCGTCCACCAGGGTGTACTTGAAGTCCACCGTCGGGAAGCCGGCCAGCACGCCGGTATCGGCCTGGACCTTGATGCCCTTCTCGACCGCCGGGATGTACTCCTTCGGCACCGCGCCGCCGACCACGGCATTGACGAACTCGATGCCCTCGTTCCGCTCCTTCGGCTCGAAGACGATCTTCACCTCGGCGTACTGGCCCGAGCCACCCGACTGCTTCTTGTGGGTGTAGGTCTCGGTGTGCGACCGGCTGATCGTTTCGCGGTAGGCGACCTGCGGGGCGCCGATATTGGCATCCACGCCGTATTCGCGCTTCAGGCGGTCGATGATGATCTCGAGGTGCAGCTCGCCCATGCCGGACAGGATGGTCTGGCCGGTCTCCTGGTCCGTGCGCAGGCGGAGCGACGGGTCCTCGCCGGCCAGCTTCTGCAGGCCGAGGGTCATCTTCTCGATGCCCTCCTTGGTCTTCGGCTCGACCGAGATGTCGATGACCGGGACCGGGAAGGCCATGCGCTCGAGCACCACCGGATCCTCCTGCGAGGCCAGCGTGTCGCCCGTACCGGTGTCCTTCAGGCCGACGAAGGCGGCGATGTCACCGGCGAAGACCTCCTTGATCTCCTCGCGCTTGTCGGCGTGCATCTGGAAGATGCGGCCGATGCGCTCCTTGTGGCCCTTCGTGGTGTTCAGCACCTGGTCGCCGCTGCGCAGCACGCCGCGATAGACCCGGACGAAGGTCAGGTTGCCGTACTTGTCGTTGATGATCTTGAAGGCCAAGCCGGCGAAGGGCGCATTCTCATCCGCCGGGATCACGCGGCGGTCGGCGTCCTCCTCCTGGCCCTCCTCCGGGGCGACCTTGATGCCCTCGATGTCGACCGGGCTCGGCAGGTAGTCGATCACCGCGTCGAGCAGCGGCTGCACGCCCTTGTTCTTGAAGGAGGAGCCGCAAACCACCGGACGGAATTCGCCGGAGATGGTGCCCTTCTTGATGCAGCGCTTCAGGGTCTCGACGGAGACGTCGCCCTTGTCGAAATACTCCTCCATCGCCGCCTCGTCGATGCCGACGACGGTGTCGAGCAGCTTCGTGCGGTACTCGGCGGCCTTGTCCTTCAGGTCGTCCGGGATCGGCGCGTCATGGTAGGCGGCGCCAAGCTCGTCGCCCTCCCAGATGATCGCCTTCATCTCGATCAGGTCGACCACGCCCTTCAGCGTGTCCTCGATGCCGATCGGCAGCTGCAGCGCCACCCAGTTGATGCCGAGCTTCTCGGTCAGGGTCGCCGCCGCGCGGTAGAAGTCGGCGCCGGTGCGGTCGAGCTTGTTGATGTAGATGAGGCGCGGGACGTTGTAGCGGTCCGCGAGGCGCCAGTTGGTCTCGGACTGCGGCTGCACGCCGGCCACGCCCTCGATGATGAAGACCGCGCCGTCGAGCACGCGCAGGGAACGGTTCACCTCGATGTTGAAATCGATGTGGCCGGGCGTGTCGATGATGTTGATCCGGTGGTCGTTCCACACGGCGGTGACGGCGGCGGAGGTGATGGTGATCCCCCGCTCGCGCTCCTGCGCCATGTAGTCGGTGGTGGTGTTGCCGTCGTGCACCTCACCGATCTTGTGGGACTTGCCGGTGTAGTACAGGATCCGCTCGGTCGTCGTGGTCTTCCCGGCGTCGATATGCGCCGTGATGCCGATATTGCGGATTCTCTCGAGCGGGGTGCGCGCCACGTGGGCCTCCATAGGCGAAAGCGGGCCCGGCCATCGGGGTTCCCCCGTGCCGCCCGCCGAACGGTCTGACTCGTCGGTGTGCTATCGCGCCGGGAGATGCCCCCTCCCGCCCCGATTTGCAAGCGCGTTTGCACCGGGAAGCCCTTCCCGTGACGCGGGGCGGGCATTCCGGGGCCGGCGCCGCGCACGGCCAGCCCGCCGCGGCGCCTCCCGAAGCCGGCGCGCCCCGGTCAGCCGAACAGCTTCGCCGTGATCTCCGCCACATGCCGCCCCTGAAAGCGGGCCAGTTCCAGCTCGTTCGCGCTCGGCTGCCGCTCTCCCTTGCCGCCGGCGATGGTGCTGGCGCCGTAGGGCGTGCCGCCCGTGACCTCGTCCAGCCGGGTCAGACCGGCGGCGCTGTAGGGCAGCCCCACCAGGACGATGCCGTGATGCAGCAGCATGGTATGGATCGCGATCAGCGTGGTCTCCTGCCCGCCATGCTGGCTGGCGGTGGAGGTGAAGGCGGCGCCCACCTTCCCGATCAGCGCGCCGCGCGCCCACAACCCACCGGTCTGGTCCCAGAACTGCGCCATCTGCGCCGCCATCCGCCCGTAGCGGGTGGGAGACCCGACGATCACGGCATCGTACTGGTCAAGCTCCTGCGGGGAGGCCTCAGGGGCCGGCTGGTCGAGCTTCGCCCCGGATTTCTCGGCGACCTCGCGCGGGACCAGTTCCTGCACCCGCTTGATGGTCACCTCGGCGCCGGCGCCGCGGGCGCCTTCGGCCACCGCCCCGGCCATCGTCTCCACATGACCGTACATCGAATAATAGAGGACAAGAATGCGCGCCATTGTCGGGAATCCCTCGCTGTCCCGTGCCTGACGCGCGGCGAGCCGCGGCGGTTGCCTCGGCCAGCGCCGTCCTGCGGCCCGGCCACGCCTCTACCGCCGCCATCGCCCCGGGCGGCGGGCGCGGGTTGCCGGAGCGCTTCCGCAAGGGCGCGCCCGGCGCACCGGCTGCCGGTGGCGCCCGGCAGCGCCCCCCCCCTGCCCCCGCGGCCGGGTCCGGTGCCCCGGCCGCCACGCATCGTCCCGAGGCCGGGCAAAGGCGCGGGTCAGGACCCGCGATAGGTCGTGTAGCTCCAGGGCGCGCAGAGCAGCGGCACGTGGTAGTGCCCCTGCCCGGCCGCGAGGTGCACGCGGACCGGCACCACATCCAGATAGGGCGGGTCCGCGGCGAGCCCGGCCTCCCGGAAATAGGCGCCGATGTGGAAGCGCAATTCGTAGCGGCCGGGCATGAACGCGGCCTCGGGCAGAAGCGGGTCACGTGCCCGCCCATCGGCGTTCGTCACCGTCGTGACGACATGCCCCGGCTCCGGCTCCAGCCGCCAGAGCTCCACCGTCACCCCGGCGCCCGGCCGGCCGCGCGCGGTGTCGAGGATATGGGTGGTAAGATAGCTGTCCTGTGCCATGCGTTGCCGCTCCTGCCGAGGCCGCAGCGATACCATGTTCCGTGGCGGGGGCGCTTGACGCCGGGGGGCGGCGCGGGCTGTAGCGCAGGCACAACCGGGACGAGGTCAGAATGGGCACGCGTGTGGCGCCGAACGCCGTGGCGGCGGTGAGCGAAGCCAGGCAATGGGACCGGCTGATGGAGCTGGCGAAGCTCGGCGCCATCACCGGCGCGGACGGCGCGCCTGGCGTCAACCGGCCCTGCCTCTCGCCGCTGGACCGCGAGGCGCGGCGCCTGCTGATCGGCTGGGGCAAGGCCATCGGCCTCACGCCCTCGGTCGATGCGCTCGGCAACCTCTTCCTGCGGCATGAGGGGACGGAGCCCGGCCTCGCCCCCGTCCTCTCCGGCAGCCATATGGACAGCCAGCCGGCCGGCGGGCGGTTCGACGGCATCTGGGGCGTGGTGGCGGCGCTGGAGGCGGTGCAGGCGCTGCGCGAGGCCGGCATCACCACCAAACGCCCGATCGAGATTGTCGCCTGGACCAATGAGGAAGGCGGCCGCTTCGCCCCGGGCTGCATGGGCAGCATGGCCTATGCCGGCCATCGCCCGGCCGATGCCTGGGACGACGTGACGGATGGAGAGGGCATCCGCTTCGGCGACGCGCTGCGCGAGCACCTGGCGGCGGAGGCCGACATTCCCCGCCGCGGCCTCGGCGTGGTCGATGGGCCGGCGCCGCATGCCTATCTCGAGGCGCATATCGAGCAGGGGCCGGTGCTGGAGCAGGAGGGGCATGACATCGGCATCGTCACCGGCATCCAGGGCAGCCGCTGGTTCCTGGTGGAGCTGAAGGGCGAGAGCGCGCATGCCGGCACCTCGCCCGTATCGCTGCGCAAGGACGCGGTGCAGGACATGGTCCGCGCCATCAATGCCCTGAACCGGCTGATGGAGGACCCGACCGATGTGCTGCGCTTCACCGTGGCGCGGATCGAGGTCGCCCCGAACAGCTCGAACAGCGTCGCCGAGACCGTCCGCTTCACCATCGACTTCCGCCACCCGGATGCTGCGGTGCTGACCGGGCGCGGCGACGCCATCGAGGCGACGATCCGCGGCGCGGTGAGGAATTGCGAAGTGAAGGTCACCGAGCGTTTCCACGCCCTGCCGGTGGAATTCGCGCCTCAGGTGACGGAGACGGTGGCGCGCGCCGCGGCGGCACAGGGGCTGTCGGCGAAGCGCATGCCGTCCGGCGCCTTCCATGACGCGCAATTCCTGGTGCCGCTCTGCCCGGCCGGGATGATCTTCGTCCCCAGCCACAGGGGCATCAGCCACAATCCGGCGGAATACTCCTCGCCCGAGCAACTCGCGAAGGGTGCGCGGGTGCTGGCCCAGGCCCTGGCGGAACTGGCCAACGGCTGACACCGGATCGCCGGCAGCGGGCGCCCGGGAGGGTCAACCCGCTCCGCGGTTGATGGCCTGGAACGGATTGGCGTTCCGTCCTGAACGCAATCCGCTGCGGGAGGCCGCGGCCCGGTGCCCTCGGGGGCGGGCAGTTGGCCGCAGCGATCCGTCAGGCGATCTCGAACATCCCCTCGACCTCCACCGCCGCATCCCCGGGCAGGGAGGGCACGCCGATCGTCGTCCGGGCATGCCGCCCGGCCTCGCCGAAGAGCTCGACCGCCAGGTCGGAGGCGCCGTTCATCACCACCGCATGCTGGGTGAATTCCGCCGGTGCGGCGATGAAGCCGCCGAGGCGCACCACCCGCCGCACCCGGTCGAGATCGCCGCCGCAGGCCGCCCGGAGCTGCGCGACCAGGTTGATGAAGCAGAGCCGCGCCGCGGCCCGACCTTCCTCCAGGGAGACGCCGGCGCCGAGCTTGCCGGTATGGGCGATCCGGCCGTCCCGCAGCGGGATCTGGCCGGAGACCACCACGAGATTCCCCGTGACGTTGAAGGGAATGTAGTTGGCTACCGGCGCCGCCGGCTCCGGCAGGGTGATGCCGAGTTCCTGCAGCCGCGCCTCGATCCTGCCTGCCATGGCGTCCTCCGTTCCGGACTATGCCGCACCGTCATGGCCGGGCTCCGGCGCGACGGCAAGCCCCGGGATTGGGTGCCCCCGGAGCCGCATCGCCAGGAATGCCCGCCCCCGTGGGACCATGCCGGGTGAGGCGCCCCGGCATAGCGGCGTTCCACGCCAACTCGGTCCATGCCCACGGTGCCGTCGAGGTCCGGTTGCAGGCCTCGCCCGGAGGGCCCGGGCGCCGTGCCGGCCGCCTTCAGCCCACCACGCGCAACGAGCGCCGCCGGCCGCGCGGCGTGCCGGCCGCCGGCAGGTCCAGCGGCAGCAGCGGCGCCACCTGCGCCGCCTGGCCGACCGCATCCGGCAGGCAATCCTCCTCCGAGGGCTGCGGCAGGTCGCGCCGCCCCAGGTAATCCAGCGCCAGCCGGCGGAAGGCCCAGTCCAGCACCGAGGTCGCGCGCGGGATGGCCGGGTCGCCCTCCACCAGGCCGGAGGGGCCGAAGCGGGTATAGGCGAAGGCCTCGACATAGTCCGCGAGCGGCACGCCACGCTGCAGGCCGAGCGAGACGGAGTGCGCGAAGGCGTCCATGAGGCTGCGGAAGGCTGCCCCCTCCTTCGAGAGGGTGAAGGCGATCTCCAGCAGGCGGCCCTGCGAGTCCTCGGCGGTGCGGAGCGCCACGCGATGCCCGCCGACCGTGACATGCAGCGTGGTGCCGGCATGGCGCCGCATGGGCTGGGCCGGCTTCGGCGCCGGGCGGGCCGGGGCGGGCAGCGCGACGGGCGCGGGCGGCGCGACATGCAGGAAGGGCGCGACGGCGAGCCGCATCGCCTCCCGCGCCGTCTCCGGGACGGGCCCGAGCAGTTCCCCGGCGCGGGCGGCATGGTCGCGCTCGGCCCGCAGCGCGGCGCGGGTCGGCCGTTCCGCCAGCCCGGCGACGGTCAGCACGCTGCGGCTCGTGCCGGCCGCGGGCGCGATGCCGGCGGTCTCGGCGCCGAGCAGCGCCTCCACCGCATCGGCCGGGGCGAGCGCGACGAGCGCCTGATGCCGGAGGCCGGGCGCGCCGGCGGCGGCATCGAGCGCGGCGCGCGCCGCGGCGGCCAGGCCGGGCACCACCGTCTCTCCGGGCGGGGCGGGCCAGAGCAGGGCGACCGGCTCCCGCGCCCCCAGCCAGGCGGCGAGCCGGCCCGATTCGGCCTCCGCCGCGCCGCGGGTCAGCGCCGCGATGCCGGTGGCGACCGCGCGCGCCTCGGCCGAGTCGTAGGGGAGGCCGAGGCCGCAGAGCAGCCCGGCCAGATCGGCGAAGCCGAGTCGCAGGCGTGTCGCCTTGCCAGAGGAGAGCGCCTCCAGCGCGCGCACCGCCAGGGCGCAGGCCTCGGCATAGCCTTCCAGATCGAGGCCGCCCTCGGGATCGAGGAAGGCGGGCAGGTTCAGCACGAAGCGCGTCTCGGCCGCCGCGCGGGCGGGCTTCGTCTCATTGCGCCAGACCTCGGCGCCGGGCGCGCCGCGGCGGGTCAGCAGCAGGGCGCGCAGGCCTTCCGCCAGGGCGGCGGCGCCGGCCTCGTCGAAGGTCCCGGCGCGCTGGCCGCGGGCGCTGACGCGCGCGATCCAGACCTCGGCCGCGCGTGGCAGAGAGACCGGGCCCTCGCCGGGCGCCAGCGCGGCGAGGGCCTCGGCCGCTTCCGCCTCCCAGGCGATGGGCAGGGCGACCTGACGAAGGGGGGCATCGGGATCGGCCCCTGCGCGCCTCCGGCGCAGCGCCACCCCTTCCCACAGCGTGCCTTGGATGCGTGCCATGCGCCGATGGTAGGGGGACCGTTGCGACGGGGGAAGCCATATTTGGTGAGTCTCAGACTCCGAGACCCCAAGATGCGGTGGTTTCCCATCCGGCCGGTGCGACTTTGCGCCGCAGCAGGCGTTGTGCGATTGTGCGCCCCGAGCGTGCCGATCCCGAGGAGCTTTTCCGGCCCCATGTCCTTCCTGCTTCGCCTCACCTCGTCCCTCAAGGGTCGCAAGGTCGGCACCGACCATTTCGGCAATGTCTATTACGAAGGCAAGACCAGCCAGCCGATCTACGACCGGCCGCGCCGCTGGGTGCTCTTCGCCCATGGAAAGGAGCCGACGACGGTCCCGCCCGAGTGGCATGCCTGGCTGCATCACACGACGCCCGAGCCGCTGCCCGAGACCAGGCTCTATCCCTGGCAGCAGGAGCACCGGCCGAACCTGACCGGCACCCCGCATGCCTATCGCCCGGCCGGGCATGACTATGTCGGCGGCACGCGCCGCGTCACCGGGGGCGACTACGAGGCCTGGACGCCCGGTGCGTGACCCGGCGGCACGGACACTGACCTCATGAAGGGACGGAGCCTCGTCGAGGTCGCGGCCGGCGCGATCGTGCTGGCCGTCGCCGCGATCTTCCTCGGCTATGCCGTGCTGCACAGCGGCCGCGGCCCGGTGATGGGCGAGGGCATGCAGCTGACCGCGCGCTTCGACCGCATCGACGGCCTGGCCAATGGCGCCGATGTGCGGATCGCCGGCGTCAAGGTGGGCGCGGTCACGGCCAGCCGTATCGACCCGGAAACCTTCGGGGCGGAGCTCACCCTGCGGGTGGACCGCTCCCTGAAGCTGCCCTCCGACACTTCGGCCGAGGTCACCTCGGAAGGGCTGCTCGGCGGCAAGTATGTCTCCCTGGTGCCGGGCGGCAGCGAGAGGCTGCTCGCCGATGGCGGGAGGATCACGGAAACACAGGGCTCCGTCAGCCTTGAATCGCTGCTCGGCCGGTTCATCTTCTCGGTCACTCAGATGAACGCGGGTCCTCAGGGCCAGGGTGGAGAGCAGGGGGCGGGGTCCGCGCAGGGCGCCGGCGCGCCGCGGTGAGCCTCGGCCCGCCCGAAACCTGGCCGGGCGCCGATGGCGCCCCCCTCTCCTGCCGGGAGAAGCTGAAGGTGCTGACGGAGAACCACCGCGAACTGGCGCAGGTCATGCGCGACGCCTTCGAGGATGCGGTGCTGATGGGCGTGGACGAGGCGGCGATGCGTCACATCCTGACCGAACTGGTGCAGGCGCTGCCGAGCCCGAAGCGCAAGGCATGAGGCGCTTCCTGGGGGCGCTGGCAGGGGCGCTGCTGCTCGCGCCCCTGCCGGCCGCGGCGCAGGACTGGGAGCCGAAGCGCAGCGCCGAGCTGCAGATGCTGGACAAGGTGACGGCCCGGGTCGCGGTGCTGCGGGCGGCGGTGAACCAGCCCGCGCAATATGGCACGCTGACCATCACGGTGCGCGCCTGCAATGCCCGGCCGGTGGGCGAGGTGCCCGATGCCGCGGTCTGGATGGAGATCAGCGACAGCCGCCGCCCGGGCGAGACCGCCTTCCGCGGCTGGATGTTCGCCAACGCGCCCGGCGTGAACATGCTGGAGCACCCCGTCTATGACGTGCGGGTGCTGGACTGCAAATGACCGCACCGGGGCGGATACCCCCCTGTGCCGACCACCACGACGCGCGCGGCTTCCGCAACCCGCATGACCCGACCATCCGCACCCTGCGCGATGTCTGGCGCTGGCGGCGGGAGGCGGTGCCGGCGCCCTGGCCGGACCGGATCGAGGACCCGCCGCAGCCGCCGCCGGCGAGGCTCGGCCCCGGGCGGATCGCCGCGACCTTCATCGGCCATGCCAGCTTCCTCCTGCAGATCGGCGGCCGCTGCGTATTGGTCGATCCGGTCTGGTCGAAGCGGGCGAGCCCCCTGCCCTTCGCCGGGCCGAAGCGCGTGCGCGCCCCGGGGCAGCGGCTGGCGGACCTGCCAGGCTGCGACCTGCTGCTGGTGAGCCACAACCATTACGACCATATGGATCTGCCGACGCTGCGCGCGGTGCGGCAGCGCTGGGCGCCGCCGGCCGCGACCGGCCTCGGCAATGCGCGGCACCTAGCCAAGGCCGGTATCCATGCCGCGAGGGAGCTGGATTGGTGGCAGCATGTCGAGCTCGCCGGGCTGCGCATCACCTACGTCCCGGCGCAGCATTTCTCGGCCCGCACGCCCTGGGACCGCAACCGCAGCCTCTGGGGTGGCTTCGTCATCGAGGCGATCGATGCCCCCCTGGGGGCCTGCGTCTACTTCGCGGGCGACAGCGGCTGGTGCCCCTTCTTCGCCGAGATCGGCCGGCGTTTCCCGCGCATCGACCTGGCGCTGCTGCCGATCGGCGCCTATGCGCCGCGCTTCTTCATGCGCACCCAGCACATGGACCCGGATGAGGCGGTGATGGCGCATCGCGCGCTGGGGGCGCGGCGCAGCATCGGGATGCATTTCGGGACCTTCGCCGGGCTGACCGACGAGCCGATCGCGGAGCCGGTCGAATGGCTGGCCAGGGCCCGGGCGGAGCAGGGCCTGGCCGAGGAGGCTTTCGTCACGCTGCCCTTCGGCGCGACGCTGGAACTGCCGGCGGGCGCGTGATGCGCGCCCGGCCGCGCCGGGCGGCTCCCGCCAGGGGCAGCGGGCCGGAATGGTGTCCCTGGCCCGCGGCTCCGGCCCCATGGCGTCCGATGGCCGTCGCCTTTTTCGCCGCCCGGCGTGGAGGCGAGGTCCCTGGCCCGGCAATTACAGTGGATTGCGTTCAAGACTGAACGTCAATCCGCTGCAGACCGCTGTTTGCAGGGCAGATTCACGCTGCGGGACGTTCACGCCCCTCCGCGATCCGCTCTAGGCGTCCCGGGCCCTTGCCCTTCGCCGGAGGGGCCGCACATGCTGGGGCGAATGCCCGACAGCGCCCCTGCCCTCACCCTCTCGCTCCATCCCAGCATCGCGGAGATCCCCCGGGCCGAGTGGGATGCCTGCGCCGGGGACGACAACCCCTTCGTCAGCCATGCCTTCCTGGCGGCGCTGGAGGAGAGCGGCAGCGCCACGGCCCGCACCGGCTGGCTGCCGCAGCATGCGGCGCTGCGCGATGCGGCGGGGCAGCTTCTCGCCTGCTGCCCAACCTATGCGAAGAGCCACAGCCAGGGCGAATATGTCTTCGATTACGGCTGGGCGGATGCCTTTGAGCGGGCGGGGGGCAGCTACTACCCGAAGCTGCAGGTCTGCGCGCCCTTCAGCCCGGTCCCCGGCCCGCGGCTGCTGGTGCGGCCGGGCGCCGGCATCGGGCCGGTCGCGCTCGGCCAGGGTCTGGTGCAGGCCTGCGAGCAGCTCGACCTGTCCTCGGTCCACATCACCTTCTGCCAGGAAGCGGAATGGACCGCGCTGGGCGAGGCCGGCTGGCTGCGGCGGCTCGGCACCCAGTTCCACTGGTACAACAAGGGCTATGCCAGCTTCGAGGATTTCCTCGGCGCCCTCGCCTCTCGCAAGCGCAAGGCCATCAAGCGGGAGAGGCGGGAGGCCGCGGCGTCCGGCTTCGTGCTGAAGACGCTGCGCGGGCGTGAGATCACGGAGCGGCACTGGAGGGCCTTCCACCGCTTCTACCGCAGCACCACGGACAAGAAATGGGGCCGCAGCGCCTATCTCACCGCGCGCTTCTGGCCGCTGCTGGCGGAGGCACTGGGCGACAAGGTGGTGCTGATGGTGGCCGAGCGGGATGGCGAGCCGGTGGCCGGCGCGCTGAACCTGCTGGGGCGGGAGGCGCTCTATGGCCGCAACTGGGGCGCCGTGGTGGATGCGCCCTTCCTGCATTTCGAGCTCTGCTACTATCGCGCGATCGATTTCGCGATCGAGCACGGCTTGGCCCGCGTCGAGGCCGGCGCCCAGGGCGAGCACAAGATCCAGCGCGGCTACCTGCCGGCACCGACCTATTCGGCGCACTGGATCCGCCACCCCGGGCTGCGGCGCGCGGTGGAGGATTTCCTCAGGCGCGAGCGGCCGGCAATGCTGCGGGAGATGGAGGCGCTGGCGGAGTACTCGCCCTTCCGGAAGGAAGGTGCGGAGGGCTAAGGGCACCGCCGCATCGTTCCCGATCTGGCGTTGCCCGCCTTTGCCCAGCGTGGATGCGCGGCGCATCCATCAGGCCGAGGCTGGCGCTATGGGCGTCCTCGCTGCGGGATGCCAGGGCGGCGTCAGGCCTCCCATTCAGGCAGGACCGGGTCGCGGCATCACCCGTTCCCTGCCCGGGCCGGAGCGGCGAGGCCGCTGGTGATCCCGCGCCGAGGCGGCGTCAGGCCATCCTCGGCCGCAGCCACCGGGAGGCGGAAGCCCTGCGCGGGATGGTGCGCGACCATGCGCCGAAGATGCTGGCCAAACCGGAAGGGGTGCCGTTGATCGGCGAGGCTGGTGTTCTCAAGCAGCGCAAGGAGGCGAGCGCAGCGGGCGCGCCACGCGACGCGCGCATCCGACCAGAGCGACGGGGCGGAAGGAAGCGCCAGAGATGGGGTGGCTGCCGCAAGATCGCCCTGCAAACCGCAGGTCTTATGAGAGCTGTGCGCGGATGCGCCAGAACGGGCCCAGCGCACCAGAACGAGCAGATGGCTCGGCAATGCGGAGGTTTGGGCGATATGAGCGCCGGCAGGGGCGCCGATTTTGCCTTCGA
>NZ_JAJAQI010000041.1 GCF_020523605.1 Roseicella aerolata
TGCGGTCGTACCGAGCCCGGTTCTCCTGCGTCCACATGACCGCAGGTCTGCCCGCCTCAGCCGCCCGCAGGCCAGTCACAACCCATTCAAATCAGGCGATCTGTTCCCGGACGGACACTGAGCCAGGGGCTGCACGCCTATGACGACAGCCCGGTCTGGAGGCGCGACCCGAAGGTGAGGCTGTTCCGCGACGTGGCGGCGCGCGGCCGGCCGGTCTCCCATGCCGGGAGGCTGGGGCCGGAGGCCTCGGCGGCACTCGCCGACAGCGTGGTGGCCGACATGTTCGCCGAGGCCGTGGGCGGCCAGGCGACGCCGCGCGAGGCCGCCGCCCGCGCCGAGCGCCGCGCCCAGCGCATCTACCGGAGCTGAGGCGCATGGCGCGGATCGGCTTCCTCGGCATCGGGCTGATGGGCGAGGCCATGGTGCGCCGCCTGCTGGAGCGCGGGCACCAGGTCACCGCCTGGAACCTGGAGCCCGAGAGGCTGGAGCGGGTGGTGCCGCATGGCGCCATCGCCGCCCCCTCCCCGGCCGCGGTCGCGGCGGCGAGCGACATCGTGCTCTCCTGCGTGCTGCATGCCGAGGCGGTGGCGAATTGCCTCTTCGGCCCCGGGGGCGTCGCGACCGCCGCCCCGGCCTCTGCCGGCCGGCTGCTGATCGACCTCTCGACCATCCCGCCCGAGGCGGCGCGGGGGTTCGCGGCGCGGCTGCGGGCGGAGGCGGGGATGGGCTTCGTCGATGCCCCGGTCTCGGGCGGCCCGCCAGCCGCGCGCGCGGGCACGCTGACCATCATGGCCGGCGGCACGCCGGAGGACGTCGCGGTGGCCGAACCGCTGCTGCGGGAGCTTGGCACCAACATCACCCGCCTCGGCGAGGTCGGCGCCGGCCAGGCCGCCAAGATGATCAACCAGGCGATCGTCGGCACCGGCTTCCTGGTGATGGCGGAGGCGCTGGCCATGGCGGAGGCCGCGGGGCTGGATGCCGCCGCGGTGCCGGCGGCGCTGGCCGGCGGCTTCGCCGACAGCGCGCTGCTGCAGCGCATCTGGCCGCTGATGCAGCGCCGCGCCTTCGACCCGCCGCTCGGCTATGCCCGGCAATTGCAGAAGGACATGCATGCGGTCGAGGACTTCGCCCGCGGCCTGGGCCTCGACCTGCCGGTGGTCGGGGCCGCGGCCGGGCGCGTGGACGACTATGTCAGCCAGGGCCATGCCATGGCCGACAGCGTCTCGGTCATCCGGCTCTACCGGAAGGACCCGGGCTGAGGATCATACGACCGGCCCCGATCATGGCCCCCTGCAGCGTGGGCGCGAGCCCACGCCGAGGCCGCTTCTGCGGCCCGCCGCAACTGCGGCGCTCTGGCCCGGATGCGGTCACGCATCCGGGCCGTTGGTATCAGTGCCGGATGTAGAAGGCGTCGATTGCCGCGCCGAGCTCCGCCGTGCGGGTGATCATCCCCGTCAGGTACTCGTGCAGGCCCTCGGCGAAGATGTCCTCGATGCGCCCGTAGCGGAGCTGCGCCTTCAGCAGCCCGGCAATGCGGTGGCACTCCCCCGTGCGGCCGCCTTGCTCCACCGCGATCGCCTCCAGCGTGTCGGAGACCTCGGCATGGCAGGCCGCCAGGCTGCGCGGCAGTTCCGGCCGTAGGATCATCAGCTCGGCGATCCTCCGGGCGGAGAGCCGGTCCCGGTAGATCCACTGGTAGGAGCGCAGCGCGGAGACCGAGCGCAGCACGGCCTGCCACTGGACATAGTCCACCGCGCCTTCCTCTCCCGGGGCGAAGAGCTGGTGCTTCACGTCGAGCAGCCGCGCGGTGTTGTCGGCGCGCTCCAGCATCGTGCCGAGATGCACGAAGCGCCAGGGCTCGTTGCGCAGCATGGTGTCATGCGCCGCGCCGTTGAACAGCGTCACCCGCTCCCGCACCCAGCCCAGGAAGTCGGCCAGGTTCTCGCCCTCGGTCGCGTCGGGCGAGAGGTTGCGCAGATGGTTCCAGCTGTCGTTCAGCGCCTCCCACATGTCGACCGTCAGCGCGGTGCGCACCGCGCGGGCGTTGCGCCGCGCCGCCTCGAAGCAGGAGAGGATGCCGGAGGAATTGTCGGGGTCGAAGACCAGCCAGTGCACCACGGACTCCGCCGTGGGCGCCTCGTACTTCCGGTAGAAGCCGGCATCGCCGCCGGAGGCGGTCAGCAGGTCGCGCCATTCCGCGACCTCGTCGCCGAGCCGGGCCGAGATCGCCGCCATGCGGGAGGCGACGGCGAGGCCGCGCGCGACATTGCCGGCACGTTCGGTGTAGCGGGCCAGCCAGAACAGGCTGTCGGCGGTGCGGCTCAGCATCCGAGGGAGGCCGACTGGCTCTGGCTCTGGCTCTGGTCCGGGCCGGAATCGGGCCCCTCATCCTCCAGTACCCAGGTATCCTTGGTGCCGCCGCCCTGGGAGGAGTTCACCACCAGCGAGCCGTCCTTCAGCGCCACGCGGGTCAGCCCGCCGGGCACGATCCGGATCTCCCTGCCCGAGAGCACGAAAGGCCGCAGGTCCACATGCCGCGGCGCGATGCCCTGCTCCACCACCGTCGGCACGGTCGAGAGCGCGAGGGTCGGCTGCGCGATGTAGTCGGCGGGCCTGGCCAGGATGCGGGCGTGGAATTCCTCCCGCTGCGCCCGGCTGGCATGCGGGCCGATCAGCATGCCGTAGCCGCCCGAGCCCTTGGCCAGCTTCACCACCAGCTTGTCGAGATTCTCCAGCACGTATTTGCGGTCATCGGCGCGCTCACAGAGCCAGGTGGGGACGTTGGCCAGCAGCGGCTCCTCGCCCAGGTAGAAGCGCAC
This sequence comes from Roseicella aerolata, assembly GCF_020523605.1. Taxonomy (GTDB): domain Bacteria; phylum Pseudomonadota; class Alphaproteobacteria; order Acetobacterales; family Acetobacteraceae; genus Paracraurococcus; species Paracraurococcus aerolatus. Next base: position 2,820 of record NZ_JAJAQI010000041.1, read on the forward strand.
CATCTCCGGCACATAGGGGTAGATCGCCTTGTCGTCGGCGATGCCGCCGCCCGGCGCATTGGCCAGCGCCACATTGCCGGCGCGGTAGGCCGCCATCAGCCCGGGCACGCCCACCAGGCTGTCGGGGCGGAAGGCCTCGGGGTCGAGGAACTCGTCATCGATGCGGCGATAGATCACGTCCACCCGCTTCGGCCCGGCGGTGGTGCGCATGTAGACCACCTGGTCCTGCACGCAGAGGTCGGCGCCTTCCACCACCTCCACGCCCATCTCATCGGCCAGGAAGCAATGCTCGTAATAGGCGCTGTTGTAGGGGCCGGGCGTCAGCAGGACGACGGTCGGGTCGGCGCCGGCGCGGGCGGGCGCCACCGCCTTCAGCGTCTCCAGCAACTCCTCGGGGTAGCGGCTCACCGGCGCGATCCGGTGCCGGGCGCAGAGGCGGGGGAAGAGCCGCAGCATCGCCTCCCGGTTCTCCAGCATGTAGGAGACGCCCGAGGGCGTGCGGCAATTATCCTCCAGCACATAGAACTGGTCCGGCCCGGTGCGGACCATGTCGATGCCCGAGATGTGGGTATAGACCCCGCCGGGCGGCAGGATGCCGGCCATCTCCTTGCGGTAGCCGTCATTCTCCAGCACCAGCGCCCGCGGGATCTTTCCGGCCCGCAGGATCTTCTGCCCGCCATAGACATCCGCGAGGAAGGCGTTCAGCGCCCGCACCCGCTGCCTGAGCCCGCCCGAGAGCCGCTCCCACTCCGACCGCGGGATGATGCGGGGGATGATGTCGAAGGGGATCAGCCGCTCCGGATCCCCGCCCTCGCCATAGACCGCGAAGGTGATGCCGATGCGCCGGAACAGCAGTTCCGCCTCGTGCCGCTTCCGGTCGAGCATCTCGCGCGGCGTGGCGCGGAGCCAGCGCTCGATCTCGGCATAGGCGCGCCGGACCCCGTCCTCGGCGCGCATTTCGTCGAATGCGGCGGGTTTCGATAGCGACACGCGGCTCGGGCCCCCTGCTCCATGGTCCGATACCGGAAAGCAGCACGGCGCCTGCCGGGCCGCAAGCCGCGATGCGCCAGGAAATAGGGCGGGGTGACCAGCGCTGCCCAAGACCTGACCAGGGGCGCCCATGCAGGCGGCAATCCTCGGCGGAGGCCGGGCTGGGCAGCCGACCGATCCGCCCTATGCTGCGTCCCGGTCACGGATCGGGAGGGGAACGGCATGAGCATGCCGCAGCAGGGACAGGGCGCGCTGACCGGGGCGGAGGCGGTGGCGGAAGCGCTGCGCGCGGCGGCGGTGCCGCGGCTCTATGGCGTGCCGGGCGGCGGGTCGAGCCTCGACCTGATCGAGGCGGCGGCGGCCCGCGGCATCCCCTTCGTGCTGGCGCGGCAGGAAACGGCAGCCGTCATCATGGCGGCGACCGAGGCCGAGCTCTCGGGCAGGCCGGGCGCCGTGGTGGTCACGCGCGGCCCGGGCGTCGGCAATGCGGTGAACGGCATGGCGCAGGCCTCGCTGGACCGCGCGCCGGTGCTGCTGCTGGCGGATGGCTTCACGGGTGCCGAGCGGGCCTATGCCAACCACCAGTTCTTCGACCATGCCGGCATGCTGGCGCCGGTGACCAAGGCCGCCGCGCGCGCGACCGAGCCGGGCGGCGCGCCGGGCGCGATCGCCGCGAGCCTGCTGGAGACGGCCCTGGCCGCGCCGCGCGGCCCTGTGCTGCTGGAGGTCTCGGGGGGCGCCGCGCGCGCCCCGGCCGCGCCGCTGCCGGCCATCGCCCAGGCCATGGCGGCGATGGTGCCGGAGGGCCCGGCGCTGGAGACCGCCCGCCGCCTGCTGGCCGGGGCGCGCCGCCCGGTGCTGGTCGCCGGGCTGGAAGCGACGGAGCCCGAGGCCTGCGCCGCCCTGCGCGACCTCGCCGAACGGCTCGGCTGCCCCGTCCTCGTCACCTACAAGGCCAAGGGCGTGCTGCCGGATGCGCATCCGCTCTTCGGCGGCGTCTTCACCGGCGGTGAGGCCGAGGCGCCGCTGCTGCGCGAGGCCGACCTGATCCTGCTGGCCGGGGCCGATCCGGTGGAGTTCATCCCGCAGCCCTGGCGCTTTGCGGCGCCGGTCATCGATCTCGGCACCGCGCCGCGGCCGCTGCACTACCGCGCGCCGGCGGTGGCGCTCTACGGGCCGCTCGCCCCGGCGCTCGGCGCGCTGGCGGCCGTTGCGGCACGGGGCGCCTGGGAGGCTGGCGTGATCGAGGCGCGCCGCGCCGCCTGGCTCGCCTGCCTGGCCAATGCCCCCGGCGGCAACCAGGGCCTCTCGCCCCAGGCGGTGGTGGAGATCGCCCAGGCCGCCTGCCGCGCGGCCGGGCGGGATCCGCGCATCTCGGTGGATGCGGGCGCGCATATGTTCCCCTGCACCACCTTCTGGCAGGCGGAGCGGCCGGGCGATCTGCTGATCTCGAACGGCCTCGCCACCATGGGCTTCGCCCTGCCGGCCGGCATTGCCGCGGCGCTGCACGACCCGGTGCGCGGCGCGCTGGCCTTCACCGGCGATGGCGGCCTGCTCATGGCGCTCGGCGAGCTGGCCACCGCGACGACCCTCGGCGTGAAGCTGACCATCGTCGTCTTCAATGATGCGACGCTCTCGCTGATCGACATCAAGAAGGGCGGGCGCGACCTGCCGGGCGGCGCGCTGGGCTGGCCGCTGGCCGACTTCGCCGGCGTCATGCGCTCGCTCGGCGGCATCGGGCTGCGGGCGGCGGATACGGCGGGATACCATGCGGCGCTGGCCGAGGCGCTGGCGGCGCCCGGCCCGGCGCTGGTGGATGTGCGGGTCGATCCCGGCAGCTATCCGGCGCAGATCAAGGCGCTGCGGGGATGACGGACCCCTTCGTCATCGACACGCCGGAGAAGCTGGCGGCGGCCTATGAGCCGCCGCATCCGCGCTTCCTCGCCAAGGTGACGGACCGGCTGGAGGCGACCTCGGTCGCCTTCATCGCCGCCTCCCCCTTCTGCATCCTGGCGACCAGCGGATCGCGCGGCCCGCATGCGACGCCGCGCGGCGACGCGCCGGGCTTCGTGGTGCCGCTGGACGAGCGGACCCTCGCCCTGCCCGACCGGCGCGGCAACAACCGGCTCGACGGGCTGCACGACATCCTGGAGAATCCGGAGGTCGCGCTGCTCTTCCTCATCCCCGGGGTCGGCGAGACGCTGCGCGTGCAGGGCAGCGCGCGCATCACCGCCGACCCGGCGCTGCGGGCGCGCTTCGCCGTGGATGGGAAGGAGCCCGCCACGGTGCTGCTGGTCGCGGTGCGGGAGGTCTATGCGCATTGCGCCAAGTCGATCCTGCGCGCGCAGCTCTGGGGCGGGCGGGAGAGGCCGCCGGGCGTGCCGACCAACGGGCAGATGATCGCGGCGCACAGCGCGGGCGGGCGGATCGACCCGGAGCAGTACGAGGCGGAGTACCAGGCGCGGATCAGGGCGCAGATGTACTGATCAGCGCCGCCAGGAGGACCCGTCGCGCGGCAGCCGGCCGAAATCGTCCACCACCAGCACTTGGTGCGGCGGCTCGGGCGACCAGTCCCAGAACACCGCGTTCATGTCGCGCGGCCCGGCGCCACGCGCGAAGCTCGGGACGACGATCCCGGCCCGGCCCGCCGCGCGCAGCCGGCGCGCCAGCTCCCAGCCCGGCACCCTCTCGCCGCGATCGGCCAGCGCCTCCCAGGCGCAGGCGAGGTCGGCGGCGTCGATCCGCTCCGCCGCCCGCACCGCGGCATCGGTCAGGTCGAGCATGTCGGCGCAATCGACGCGATAGGCGCAGATCGTCATGGGTTGCGCCTTGAAGGGGAAGCCCTGCTGCGCCTCCAGCCAGGCGGTCTCCAGCCGCAGGGAGGTATAGAGCGCCGCCATGCCCGGCGGGTTGAAGCGCCCGCCATGGATCCGCGCCCCCTCCCCCGAATCCGGCGCCCAGGCCCAGCCGGGATGGTGCGCGCGATAGACGGTGGTGGTCAGCCGCAAGGTCAGCCGAAGGCGCCCGCCGGGCGGTCCCGCCGGCCGGGCCGGGACGGTGCCGGCGATGGGCCGTGCCGACCGTCACGCCGCATCAGGCGTAGCCGCCGGCCGCGACGCGGGAGAGGTAGCGTTTCACCGCCTCCGCCCGGCCCTGCCGGACCATGTCCTCGGCCGTCAGGTCGCCGAAGCCCGGGATCGGCTCGGAGCGGTACCAGGCGAAGGCGACCTCCGGCGTGCCGGCCCAGCCGCGGATGCGGTTGATGATCTCGACCAGGTCGCGCAGGCGCTGCTGGGTCGCCGGCGCCTGGAGCCGAGCGGTCTTGGAGACCGCATCGCGCGAGAGCCCGGCGGCGGCGGCGAGCTGTTGCCGGCTGGTGCCGAGCCAGTCGCTCAGCCGGTCGGGCCGCACCCGGCCATCCGCCTCCAGCGTCTCGATGAGGGCATGTCCGACTGCGACGCTCATGGCTGCCCCGTGATTTGACCCTGTTACAGGCAAAGATATGGGGCAGGCCGGATGGGATGCAAGCCGCGCCGTGGGGCGCCGAAGGTCCGGGGAGCCTGACGGGGCTTTCCCGGATGCCGGGCCCATCCGCGCCCCGTCCCGCCTCCGGCCAGGCATGGCGGCAGCCCGGCCGCGCCCATATGCGCGCGGGTGCCTCGAGCCGGTTGCGGTCGCCGCTGCGGCACCAAACATGCTTCCGGACGATGCCGGTCCTGAAAGCCTCGCTGCTCCTCTTCCTCCTCCTCTTCCTCCTGCCTCTCGGCCTCTCCGCCGCCCGCCACCGGATGGCCGGCCACGGGGATGGTTGGTGGGCCGCCGACCGCTCCAGCGCCGGGCTGCTGCCGCCCGCCGCGCAGCACAGCCCCGCCGTCGTCCGCGTCTTCGCGGCGCGCACCGTCCGCTGGCGCGGCATCTTCGCGGTGCATTGCTGGCTCGTCCTGAAGCCGGAAGGCGCCGCGCGCTACACGCGCTACGACTACACCGCCTGGGGCGCGCCGATCCGCATGAACGGCTTCGAGCCGGATGGCCGCTGGTTCGGCCAGGTGCCGGAGGTGGTCTTCGCCGCGGATGGGAAGGCGGCCGCCGCCCTCATCCCGCCCATGCTGGCGGCGATCGAGGGCTATGCCTGGCGCAACCATGGCGACTACCGCCCCTGGCCGGGGCCGAATTCCAACACCTTCGTCGCCGCGGTGCTGGATGCCGCGCCCGGCATCCGCGTCGCGCTGCCGCCGACCGCGATCGGCAAGGACTACCCCTATGACGGGCGCTGGATAAGGCCGACGCATTCCGGCACCGGCCTTCGCCTCACCCTCGGGGGCTATGCGGGGCTGACCCTGGCCTGGGTGGAGGGAATCGAGCTGAACCTGCTCGGCGCCGTAGCGGGCCTCGACCTGCGGCGGCCGGCCCTCAAGCTGCCGGGACTCGGGCGCATCGGCATGCCGGGGCAGGATGGGCCGGGCACGGCGACGCCCTGACAGGCCATGGCCCGGGACGGGTTGCCGCGGGCCGGAGCGCGGCAGGGACGCGGGCGGAGTGCCCTGCCGCCGCCCCGGGCACCGCCCGGCGCGGGGGCCTCGATCCGCCCGCGCCGGCTGACCGACACTGGATGGGCCCGGGGGGCGGGCCCATTGCGCCCGGGGCGGCCGGCGGGATGACGCGGCGGGTTGCCTCGGCGGCCGCGGTCAGGCGGCGACCGGCAGGCGGAGGCAGCTCGCCTGCGCCGCGACCACCGGGCGCCACGCCTCGATCAGGCGCTTGTAGGCCAGGCCGACGCGACGCGGCCGGCGGTCGAGGTCGCAGAGGCCGAGCGGGTTGACCCGGCCCCGCACCTCGCGCAGCGCCACGTCCCAGTCCATGTGGTCGGTCAGCGAATACCAGGTGAAGCCCAGCACCGGCACGCCCTCGCTCCGCAGCCGCATCACGCCGGACCACTGCTTCCAGAGCCAGCGCTCGGCCTCGTCGCCCGCCGGCCCCTCCATGCAGTTGGTCTCCGTGTGCATGACAGGCAGGCCGTAGCGGACATGGTACTCGCGCGTCACGGTGTCGTAGCCGAAGACCTCGCCCGCCGCGCGGCTGTGGCGATCGGCCCCGATCAGGTGCTCGTTGGTGACGTACCAGTCATTGCCCATGATGCAGTGGCGCTTCAGCCGCGGCGCCTCCCGCAGGAAGAAGTGGTATTCGGCACGGGTCATGCCATTGTCGGCCAGGAACTCGTACATCGCGCTGTCCACGCGCCGGCCGTAATTGAGGTCGAGGGTGAGGAAGCGCTCGGCGTTGCGCCGCTCGGCATGCGGCATGGCCGCGGGGCATTCCGGGTGGAAATGCTCGGTGCTCTCGCTCTGCACGAAGATCGCATCCGGCCGCGCGCGCAGGATCGCCTGCATGGCCAGCAGGTTGGCCCGGACGATGTGCTTGATGGCGGTGACATAGCTGCGGTCGTCGTGGCGCTGTTCGTTCCACCAGCCGTATTTCGTGGAGAAGACGGCGGTGATGAACATCTCGTTGATCGGGGTGTAGAGCTGCACCCAGGGGAAGCGCCGCGCGAAGGCTTCCGCATAGTCGGCGAAGAGGGCCGGGAAATCCGGGTTCTGGAAATCGCCTATCCAGTCCGGCACGCCGAAATGGCAGAGATCGACGATCGGGGTGATGCCGAGCCGGCGGATCTCGGCGAAGGTCTCATCGGCGAAGCGCCAGTCCTGACGCCCCGGACCGGTCAGCGTGCTGTAGAGCTGCGGCCCGTAGCGCAGCACATCGATGCCGAGCTCCCGCACCAGGGCGAAATCCTCCCGCCAGCGCTGGTAATGGCCGAGCTCGGCCATCTGGTCGCGCCGGACGCGGCCGCCCTCGATGGTCGGCGCACTGTTCTCGATGCCGGTCGCGAACATGAAGGCCGGAAGGGTCCGCGCCCCGCCATGGCCCAGTGCCGGCCCCTGCTGTTCCACCCCGCCCTGCATGTCCTGCCTCTTCGCGCGACCTGGGAGAGGATCGTATACACTCGGCATTCATTACTCAAAAGTGAGTGAAATTGCAGGGCGAGTTGTCGCCACTTCGATCACCGCTGCGCCATCCGTTGCAACCGGGCCGGCGCCGCGCCGCTTGCCGCCCGGGCAACCGAGCAGGGCCGTCGCAGCGCGAGGGCATGGGGAGGTGACATGGCACCATCGGACGGCACGGCGGCACCAGGATCGCCCCTGGACGCGCTCCTCCACCGGGTCGTCCGCGGCGCGACGCCGGGGGAGGCCGACTGCTTCCCGGTCGACCGGCTTGCGGAGCTTGCCGCCTCGATCGATGCCGCAAACTATTTCTCGGAACGGATGGGCCGGGCCAGGCCCCACCCGGACAAATACGCCCTTCTGTGCGAAGCGCTGGAGACGAGGCGCTGCGACGGCATGATCGCCGAATTCGGCGTCTTCGAGGGACGCACCATCAATTTCATCGCCGAGCAGACGCGGGAGACGGTCTTCGGCTTCGACTGCTTCGAGGGCCTGCCGGAGGACTGGCGACCGGGCTTCCCCCGCGGCACCTTCAGCCGCGACGTCCCGGTGGTACGGCCGAATGTCCGCCTCATTGTCGGCCTGTTCGAGGACACGCTGCCGGACTTCCTGGCGCGGCACCGGGAGGACATGTCGCTCCTGCACATCGACTGCGACCTCTATTCCTCGACCAGGACGGTGCTGCGCGCCTGCGCGCCCCGGATCCGCAGGGGCACGGTCCTCGTCTTCGACGAGTATTTCAACTACCCGGGCTGGCGCGGCCATGAGTTCCGGGCCTTCCAGGAATTCGTGGCCGAAACCGGCCGCGCCTATGAGTACCTGTCCCTCGTCCCGTCGCACCAGCAGGTCGCGGTCATCATGACCCGCTAGAGCAGATCGCGGACGGGCGTGAACGCCCGGAAGCGTGAATCTGCTCTACAATCCATGGCCTACAGCGGATCGCGGACGGGCGTGAAGGCCGCGGAGCGGATCCCTGCCCGGCAAGCAGGAACCCGCAGCGGATCGGCGATCGGTTCCGAACGCCACCCCCCCTGCGGCAGGCCGGTGGCCGGCCTGCCTCGGCCCGGATCAGAGGACCGGCGACGCCAGGTGCCAGTCGGTGATGCGCTGATAGGCATCCGCCGCCCGAAGCACGGTCGCCTCGGCAAAGGGCCGCCCGGCCAGTTGCAGCCCCACCGGCAGGCCACGGTCATCGAAGCCGCAGGGGATGCTGATGGTCGGCAGGCCGAGATAGTTGAAGGGCCGGGTATTGGCCGAGACCGCCATGAAGCGCGACCAGTTCGCCGGGTCGGCGTCGATATCGGTCTCCGCCAGCGTCGGCACGCGGGTGCGCAGGGTCGGCGTCGCCACCAGGTCGAAACCCGTCAGCGTCTCCGCCACGAACTGCCGCAGCAGCGGGCCGCGGCGCGACAGCGCCTCCACATACAGATGCCCCGGGATGGCATAGCCGCCATAGAGGCGGGCGGAGAGGTGGATGGCATAGTCGCCGGGATGCTCGCGCATCCAATTGGCGTGGATCGCCGCCCCCTCAACCCGGCTGATCAGCGCGACATAGGCGCTGACGGCGCGCAGGCTCGGCGCCTGCACCCGCGTGACCTCGGCCCCCGCCGCCTTCAGCGCGTCCAGCGCCGCCTCGAAGGCCGTGACCACCGGCGCATCGGCGCCGTCGAGGAAATAGGTCTCGCAGACCGCGATCCGCATCCCCTTCACCGAACCGGTCAGCGCCGCCTCGTAATCCGGCACCGGCTCGGGCGCGCTGGTCGGGTCCTTCGGATCCCTGCCCGCCGTCACCCGGAGGAACCGCGCCGCATCCCGCGCCGTCCGCACCAGCGGCCCGACATTGTCGCAGGAGAAGGAGAGCGGCATGACGCCGTGCCGCGAGACGCGGGTCTGCGTCGCCTTCAGCCCCGTCACGCCGCAGAGCGTCGCCGGCAGCCGGATCGAGCCGCCCGTATCGCTGCCCAGCGCGGCGGTGAAGAACCGCGCCGCCACCCCCGCGCCGGAGCCGGAGGAGGAGCCGCCGGTGCAGTAGTCGAGGTTCCAGGGGTTGTGGCAATGGCCGACATGCGCGTTGTGACCAGTCGGGTTCTGCGCGAACTCCGCCATGTTCAGCGTGCCCATGTCGATCGCCCCGGCGGCGTCCAGCCGCTCGAGCACCGTCGCGGTGACCTTCGGGGCGAAGTCCTTGCGGATCTTCGAGCCGCAGGTGCTCACCTTGCCGGCACGGTAGTACATGTCCTTGTGCATCATCGGCGCGCCGGCCAGCGGCCCGGGCGGCTTGCCCGCGGCGCGCGCCTTGTCCTGCGCCGCGGCGGCTTCCAGCGCCGCCTCCCGGTCCAGGCGGATGACGCTGTTGATCCTGCCGTCATGCGCCTCAATGCGGGCGAGGCAGGCGCGCACCAGCGCCTCGGCCTTCACCTCGCCGCGGGCGAAGGCATCGGCAGCCTCGGTCATGGAGAGGGCGGCCAGGTCGCTGGCGGCGGCGACGGGGGCGTTCATGCCGCGCCCCCCTGGCCGGGCTCCTGGCAGTCGCGCAGCGCGGCCTCGAAGCCGCTCGGCTCCTCCTCGAATTGCATGGTGCCGCGCAGCGCCTCCAGTTCGGCGATCAGCGCGGCGAAATCCGCCAGGCCATGGCGCGCCGCGGCATTCGGCACGGCGATGCCGCTCCAGCGGCTGATCGCCTCCATGGTCGGTAGGACGAGTTGCGGTTCGGTCGGCATGGCACTCCCTTCCGGCAGCGGCGCCAGGGGCGGCGCCTCCGGCGGGAGGGTAGCAAAGCCCGTGCCTGCCTGGCGCCCGCACGCAAGGGTTGAACCGACTCGGAATCGGAACTTATTCGTCCACGATCGACCAGGAGGTCCCGTCATGCGCCCCCTCGCCCTGTCCCTCGCCCTGCTGTCGCTCGCCGCCCTGCCCGCCGCCGCCGAGACGCGCCGGCAGCCGAGCCCCGCCCAGCAGGCGCAGCAGGAACGCATGCGCCAGTGCAGCGCGACGGCAAGGCAGCAGGGACTGCGGGCGGATCCACGCAAGGCCTTCATGAAGGAATGCCTGGCGAAGCGCGCGGCGGGATGACACCACCAGCGCCGATCATCGCCCCCCCCTGCGCCGCGGCCGCTCAGGGTATCCAACGGAGTTCCGCTTCGCTCGGTGCTCCCGGCCGCCAGTGCGGCGCTCCGGCCCCGGATGCGGTCACGCATCCGGGCCGCTGGCCACAAGGCCGCGCGCCCTCACCCCACGCCCGTCGGCCCGTCCAGCACCAGCCGCACCTTCCGACCCAGCTCCAGGCGGCGATAGGGCTTGTTGATCACCTCGAATTCCGAGCCGCCGGCATCCACCCGCTCGATCGAGGCCTCGGCATAGCCGGTGGTCAGCAGCACCTTCAGCCTGGGCCGGCGACGGCGCGCCTCGCGCGCCAGCACCACCCCGTTCATCCCACCGGGCATGATGAGGTCGGAGAGCAGGAGCTGCACCGGCTCCCCGCCCTCCAGCACCGCCAGGGCCTCCCGCCCATTGCCGGCGCGCAGCACGCGATAGCCGAAGCCTTCCAGGAAGGCCTGGGTGACGTCGCCCACATCGATGCGGTCGTCCACCACCAGCACGGTCTCGGAGCCCTGGCGGTCCATGGCACGGGCCGCCGGCTCCGCCGCCGGCCGCGTCTCCGCCTCGGCGGCCGGGAAATACAGCCGCACCGTGGTGCCGACCCCTTCCTCGGAATAGATCCGCACCGCGCCGCCCGACTGCTTGGTGAAGCCATAGACCATGGAGAGGCCGAGGCCGGTCCCCTTGCCTTCCTCCTTGGTCGTGAAGAAGGGTTCCAGGACCCGGGCCTTCACCTCCGCCGGCATGCCGCAGCCGGTATCGGTGATGCCGATAGTGGCATACCGCCCGGGCGGCAGGCCGGCGAAATTCGCCACATCCTCCGGCCCCACCGTCACATTCGCCGTCTCGACGGTGACGCGCCGCACCGGCTGGCCGGCCAGCGCGTCGCGCGCATTGATCAGCACGTTCAGCAGCGCGACCTCGCACTGGCTGGGATCGACGCGGCAGTTCCAGAGATCCTCGGCCAGGGCCAGGTGCAGCTCGACCGCATCGCCCAGGGTGCGCCTGGCGATGTCGTGCATGCCGCGCATCGCCTGGTTCAGGTTCAGCACCCGCCCGTGCAGCCGCTGCTTGCGCGCGAAGGCCAGCAATTGCTGCGTCAGCATTGAGGCCCGCTCCGCCGCCGCCTGGGCATTGGCGAGGCCGCGCTTCAGCCGGGCGATATCGAGCGGCGTGCGGTCCAGCCCCTGCAGCATCAGCTCGTGATAGCCCAGCACCACCTGCAGCAGGTTGTTGAAGTCATGCGCGATGCCGCCGGTGAGCTGGCCCAGGGCCTCCATCTTCTGCGCCTGGCGCAGCGCGTCCTCGGCATCCCGCCGGCGGGAGACGTCGAGCTGCGAGCCGAAGAAGTAGAGCAGCCGCCCATCCTTGTCGTGCACCGGGGAGATGTAGAGCGCGTTCCAGAAGGAGGAGCCGTCCTTGCGGTAGTTCAGGATCTCGGTCGCCAGCTCGGTCCGGGTCACGACCGCCTCGCGGATCGCATCCACCGTATCCCGGTCGGTCTGCGGCCCCTGCAGGAAACGGCAATTGCTGCCGACGATCTCGTCCCAGCCATAGCCGGTCATCGCCAGGAAGGCCGGGTTGGCGAAGATGATCGGGTTGTCCGGCCGGTGCGGGTCGGTGACGATCATCGGCATCCGCGTCGTCTCGACCGCGGCGAAGAAGACCTCGCTGTGGCGGTTGCCGGGATCGAAGGGCAGGCCGTCCTGCAGGGCCGGCATGGTGCCGCCGACTGACTTCTCGGTAGGTATAGGGCTCATCGCATCTCATCGCAGGGGCGGATCGGGACTAAAGACGAAATGACGTTAGGCGGACCCTGCCCTCTGGTTGCATGCCTCGACAGACAACTTGCCGCGACATGCGGTCAACGCAGCCGCTCCGCCTCCTGTCCCCGGCCGGCTTCGGTCAGGCGTTCGCACTGGCTGTTCTCGCCGACGCCGAGCTGGATGGTCGGCAGCAGCGCGAGCGGCGCGAAGAGCACGCCGAGCCCGACCGCGGCGCCGGCCCGCGCCGCCAGCTCCCCCACCTCCGGCGCGATGGTGGGGTCCTTGAAGCTGCCGGTGATCGCAATGGTAGTGGGCAGGGAGCCGATGGTGAAGCGCTTGCTCTCCGTCCGCAGCCGCAGGTCCAGCACCTCCCGCCCCAGCCCGGCCACGCCGCTGCCGGTCACCACATGGCTGTCGGTGTCGAGCAACAGGGTGCGGATCCGCAGCGCGCCGCGGGTCAGGCCGAAATCGCCGATCAGGCACTCGATCTGCGCGCGTTCGGGGATGCCGAGGGCCGAGAGCAGCGCCTTGCCGAATTGCAGGCCGGAGAGATCGGCGAGCAGCGAGCTGATATTGCCGCCCACCGTCACCATGGTCAGCTCGCCATCGGCATTGCCGGCCATCTCGGAGACGGACCGGCCGGCCGTCTCGATCCGCCCGACGCCGCCGATGGTGCCGGCGCCCCCCGCCCCCGCCGCCTGCATGAGCCGGGAGATGTCCACGCGCCGCAGTTCGATATCGGCCTTGGCGCGGAGCATGCCGTTCTCCTGCGGCGTCAGGGTGGCATCGGCGGTGATCTCGCCGCGGCCGACCCGGAACTTGCCGGGATGCAGGCGGATGACGCCGTCCTCGATGTCGACGATCGCCTCCAGCCCGTCGAACGGCATGCCCTCGCCGCGGATCTGGTCGGCGTGGTAGCGGGCGTGGATGTCGGCCTTCTGCAGGCGCGGAATGCTGATCGGTGAGGTCGGCAGCAGGCGGGGGCTCGCCTGGCGCTCGGCGATGGCACGGCGCTGCTCCGGCGTCTGCCCGGGCGTGCCGGCCCGGCCCGGGGTACCGCCGATCACGCCGGCGAGGTCGGCCAGGTCGACCCGGCGGGAGCGCAGATCGGCGGTGAGGACGGTCCGGCCACCGAGGCTGATGGTGGTGGTGCCGGCGATGTCGCTGTTGCCGAGCCGCCCCTCTATATCGGTGAAGCGGAAGCGGCCTTCGGCATAGTCCAGCCTGCCGGTCGCCCGGAAGGGCGGCGTGGGCGGGATGGACACCCCGGTCAGCGGCCCGAGCCGCGCCGCGTCCGGCGATTGGATGTCGAGCCGCAGGTCGGCGCCGGCCAGCTTGATCGGGTCCCGCACCGTGCCCCGCAGGGCGATGCGGGTCGGGCCGTTCGCCAGGGTCAGCTTCACCGGCCAGGGCCGCTCGGCATCCCGCAGGTTCAGCACCGCCCCGCCGCGGAACCGGGCGGTGATCGGCTGCGCGGCATAGGTCCCGCGTGCCTCGGCCAGCAGCGCCGGCTCGCCTTCCGGCGGGTCCTCGGTATTCAGGGCGATGTTGAAATCGGCCTGCAGCCCGGCGATGGCCGCATGGACCTGGCCATCCCGGATGCGGAGCGCGCCGATCTGCGGTCCGCCCGCCTCCTCGCCGCCGCCGCCCGCCCCGCCGGTGTCGAAGGCGTAGTTGGTGCGGCCATCCTCACGCCCGATCAGCTCGACCCTTGGCTCCTCCAGCTCGATCGCCGGGATGACGATGTCGCCGCGCAGCAGTGGCTTCAGCGCGACATCGATCCGGGTCCGCGGCAGGAAGGCCAGCGGCGGGTCCTCGGGGAAGTCCTCGGGATTGCCGACCCGCAGCCCTTCCGCCGTGACGGTGATGGTCCGGCCGAGGCTGACATGCAGGTGCTGCAGCGTGACCGGCCGGCCGAGCCGGGCAGCGGCCTGCGATTCGATGATGGGGATCAGCCAGTCCCAGCGGAACAACGCCAGGAAGAGCACGAGCACCGCCAGCGGCAGCCCGAGCCCCAGCCCCCATCGCCACGCCCGCCTTGTAACCATCGACCTTCGCCCCGCCCCGTCGCGGCCAAAGCGCGGCAGGCGGGGCGGGGTTCGGCAGGGTTCAGGCGGCGGCCGAGCCGGGCCGCCGCAGCCGGCCCTTCAGCTTCTGGAACCGGCCGAGCTCGGCCAGGCGGCGGTCGAGGAACTCCATGGCGCCGAAGATCGAGGGATCCTCGTCCCGCAGCCACCAGGCGATGGTCGCGGTGTAGATGCCCGCCAGAGTCGCCCGCCGGGTGTACCAGGAGAAATCCGCCGAGGTATCGCCGGCGGCATGCCACATGGCATCCACCGCCTCGGCCGTGGCCCGCAGGCCGTGCGGCGCATTCCAGGGCAGCGCCAGCAGGCTGAGCGCCCGTCGCAGCGCCTTCTTGTGCGGCGCCATGGCGATCAGGCGGAGTTCCACCACCCGGCGGATGCGCTGGGGTACCCGCAGCGCCGTCACCCCCTCGGCCGCCGCCGCCGCTTCCATCTCCCGGTTCAGCAGGTCGATCCAGGCGCGCACGGCGCCGACGGGCCCGGCGGGGAAATGGCTTTCCGCCAGCGCCGGGTCCTCCCCGATCGCGCGCAGGCCGGCGCGGAGGGTGCCCCAGTTCCAGCCCTGCTCCCCGGCGATCGGCAGCATGGCGCGGATCGCCCGGTCGCGGATGTCGCTGCGCTCGGTCATCGCGTGGTCCCCCCGGCCGCGCGGGCCAGTTCCTCGGTGAAGCCGAACAGGGAGAGATCCTCCATGCGCATGGGATAGAGCACTCCGTCCAGATGGTCCGTCTCGTGCTGCATGACGCGGGCGGTCAGCCCCTCCGCCTCGCCCGAGACGGGATTGCCCTCGGCATCCAGGCCGCGGAAGCGGATCCGCTTCGGCCGGGTCACGCAGCCGCGCAGGCCGGGGATGGAGAGGCACCCCTCCCAGGCGCTCTCGGTCTCCTCGCCGAGCGGCTCCAGCTCCGGGTTCACCAGCACCGAGACGCCGGCGGTGCCCCGCCAGACGAAGAGACGGAGGGGCACATGCACCTGCGGCGCCGCCAGGCCGATGCCGGAGGCGTCCTGCATGGTCTCGGCCATGTCGGCGATCAGCCGCCGGATCTCGGGATGGGTCGGGTCGTCCACCGGCTCGGCCTCCCGCAGCAGGACGGGGTGGCCCATGCGGGCGATCTTCAGGATGGGCATGGGGATCTCCGGGCCGAGGCTCTTGCCGTTCCGGCACATAGGATCGGTTTGCGGCCGCGGCGAGGGCTTCCTGCCGCCCCCATAATCGTGCTAGACGCGCCGTCTCCGCATTTCGGTAGGGGGTACCGCGCGGGGTCCCGGCGATCGGGGCCAGCCGGAACCCCCTGCCTTCTGCGGCTGTTTGCTTTTGTCCCACAGCGATAGGAGGTTGGGCCGCGTGCAAGTCGTCGTCCGTGACAACAACATCGACCAGGCGCTGAAGGCGCTCAAGAAGAAGCTGCAGCGGGAGGGTGTGTTCCGTGAGATGAAGCTTCGCCGGCATTACGAGAAGCCGTCCGAGCGCCGCGCCCGCGAGGCCGCCGAGGCCGTCCGCCGCGCCCGCAAGGTCGAGCGCAAGCGCCTGGAGCGTGAGGGCTTCTGAGCCGACCCCGCCCGCCATCCCGGCGGGCGACGATGACCGAAGCAGCCGCGGCGCGGGGTGAACCCGCGGGCCGCGGCTTCGCTTTTTCCGGGGCCGGCCTTGCCGGCAGGTCCGGAGCGGGGGCTTCATCCCACGGTCGGCCCGGCGCAGGATGCGCCGGACGACAAGGGAGGTAGCGCCCATGGAACAGCATCACGGCAGGGGACGGGGCGCCGCGCCATGATGCGCCTGCACTGGTCCTCCCGCTCCCCCTTCGTTCGCAAGGTCATGGTCGTCGCGCATGAGGCGGGCCTGGCCGACCGGATCGAGCGCGTGCCGACCCTGGTGGCCCTGACCAGGCCCGATCTGGACCTGTTGCCGCTCAACCCCCTGGGGAAGATCCCGACCCTGGTGCTGGAGGACGGCAGCGCCCTCTACGACTCGGTGGTGATCTGCGAATACCTGGACGGGCTGGGCGGCACCCCCCGGCTCTTCCCCGCCCCCGGCCCGGCGCGGATCGAGGCGCTGCGGCGCCATGCGCTGGGCAACGGCTTCATGGATTTCCTGCTGCTCTGGCGGGGCGAGATGGCGCGGGAGCAGCCGGACCGCCGCATCCTGGACGGCTTCGCGCACAAGCATGCGGCGGTGCTGGCGGCGCTGGAGCGGGAGGCGCCGGCGCTCGCCGCCGGGCCCTTCGGCATCGGCCAGATCGCGATCGGCTGCGCCCTCTCCTATGTCGATTTCCGCTGGCCGCAGGCGGGCTGGCGGGCGGCGCATCCGGCGCTGGCCGAATGGCATGCCGGCTTCACCCGCCGCCCCTCCGTCCAGGCGACGGAGCATCTGGACGCCTGAGCGCGGAGGACGCCCGCCGTGCGGTGAGGCCGGTACGGGACCGCAGCCGGGCCGATCCGCTGCGCCTGGCCTGCCACCGCGGCCGGCGCTACGGCGGAATGCGCCCGAGACTGGATGCCAACCCGCCGCGGCTCTCCGTTTTTCGAGCAGATTGGCACCCCGGGTCGTTCACGCCCCCCTGCATTCTGCTCTAGGCTGGCCGCAAAAGGGGGAAGCAAGCATGCGGCCGCTCGCGATCGGCGACGTCACGATCACCAGCATCGTCGAGCGTGACGGCCCCTGGCGCCGCCCGGCCGACATGTTCCCGGCCTATGACCCCGAGGCCGGCGCGCGCCACCTCGCGGAGCTCGACCCGGTGGTCTTCGACCCCGCTTCGGGCCGCATGGTCATCACCTACCAGACCTTCGTGCTGCGCACGCCGCGGCACACCATCCTGGTCGATACCTGCACCGGCGAGGACAAGGGCTACCCGCCGCCGATGGATTTCCCGAAGGCCCCCTGGCTGAAGGGCTTCGCCGCGCAGGGGCTGCGCTTCGAGGACATCGACTACGTCTTCTGCACCCACCTGCATATCGACCATTGCGGCTGGAACACGCGGCTGGTGAACGGCCGCTGGGTACCGACCTTCCCGCGGGCCAGATACGTCTTCCACAAGCGCGAATACGAATTCTGGGAAGAGGCGACGCGGCGCGGCGCCAACCCACCCGGCAATGTCTGGCGCTATAATTGCGAACCCGTCGTCGCGGCCGGCCAGGCATTGCTGGTGGA
Source organism: Roseicella aerolata (assembly GCF_020523605.1). GTDB lineage: Bacteria > Pseudomonadota > Alphaproteobacteria > Acetobacterales > Acetobacteraceae > Paracraurococcus > Paracraurococcus aerolatus. Next base: position 19,903 of record NZ_JAJAQI010000041.1, read on the forward strand.
TGACGGCTTCCAGCTCGACGACACCATCTCCCTGACGCCGACGCCGGGCCATGCGCCCTGCCATTGCTGCATCAACATCCACTCCCGCGGCCAGCGCGCCGTCGTCACCGGCGACCTGATGCACCATGCGCTGCAGGTGCGGGAGCCGGGCTGGTCCACCATCTTCGACTGGGACCCGGCGATGGCGGCCGAGTCCCGCCGCCAATTCCTCGCCGATGTCGTGGACACGCCAACCGTGGTGCTGCCCATCCATTTCCCCGGCACGACCGCCGGCCGCATCACCGGCCGCGCCGCCGGCTTCGACTACAAATTCCTCTGAGCAAGACCACGGAGACGTCCCATGGCCCGCCTGCCCTATCTGGAGAAATCCGATCTCAAGCCCGAGGACCAGGACCTGCTGAAGCGCGAGATCACGCTGCACAAGGCGCTGGTGAACAGCCCGGGCGCGGCGCGCGCCTTCGGCGCGCTCGGCCAGTACATCCGCCATGGCGCGAAGCTCGACCCGCGCCTGCGCGAACTGGCGATCCTGCAGATCGGCTGGCTCGCCCGCTCCCCCTATGAATGGTCGCACCACGTCAAGATCGGCTACGATTTCGGCGTGACGGATGCCGATATCGAGGCGGTGAAGCAGGAGAGCCGCGGCGAGGTCTCGGCGCTCGAGCCGCTGGCGCGCCTGGTGCTGAAGGCGGCGCGGGAGGTCTATGCCGGCCCGGGAATCGGCTACGAGACCTTCGCCGCCCTGCGCGCGGCGCTGGACAACGAAAGCATCGTCGACCTGACCGTCACCGCGGGCTTCTACTGCGCCGTGGTGCGCGTGCTGGCCTCGCTGGAGGTGGATGTGGAGGAGAGCTACATGCCCTATCTCCGCAAGCATCCCTTCCCGGTCTAGCCTGCCGTCGTGACGGATCAAGGACCATGAGATGAGCGCCAGCCAGACGCCGCCGAAGCCCCGGGGCCGCCAGTTCTTCGCCAATCCCGGCCCGACCAACATTCCCGACAGCGTGCTGCTGGCGACCGCGCATCACACCGTGGACTTCAACGACCCGGCCTTCGCCGAGGTCTACTGGGCCTGCATCGCCGGCCTCAAGCGCGTGCTGAAGACCGGGCAGGAGGTGTTCCTCTATACCGGCTCCGGCCATGCGGCCTGGGAGGCGAGCCTGGTCAACCTGCTCTCGCCCGGCGACGTCATCCTCATCCTGGAGAGCGGCCATTTCTCCCAGTCCTGGGGCCGCATGGCGAAGGATCTCGGGCTCGAGGTGCGGACCGTCGCGGCGGACTGGCGGCGCGGCGTCGAGATCGCCGACCTGCAGGCGGCGCTGGCGGCGGACCGCGAGCACGCCATCAAGGCCGTCGGCGTGGTGCACAACGAGACCTCGACCGGCATGATGATCCCGCTGCCCGAGGTGCGCGCGGCACTGGACGCCACCGGCCACCCGGCCCTGCTGCTGGCCGACACCATCTCCTCCCTCGGCAGCCTCGACTTCCGCATGGATGAGTGGGGCGTGGATGCGGCGGTCGGCGGCAGCCAGAAGGGGCTGATGCTGCCCACCGGGCTCAGCTTCACCGGCGTCTCGCGCAAGGCGCTGAAGGCGCATGAGACCGCGCGCCTGCCGAAGCACTACTTCAACTGGGGCGCCATGATGCAGCGCCCGCTGAAGAGCTTCCTCGGCACCGTCCCGACCAGCTTCTTCTTCGGCCTGCAGGAATCCCTGCGGCTGATGGAGCAGGAGGAAGGTCTGGACAACGTCCTCGCCCGCCACACCCGCCTGGCGCGGGCGGTGCGCGCGGCGGTGCAGCACTGGTCCGGCAACAACGGCCCGCAGCTCTTCTGCACCAATCCCGCGCGCATGTCGGACAGCGTGACCGCGGTGCTGATGCCGGAGGGACATGACGCGGATGCGCTGCGGCGCGTGGCGATGCAGCGCTTCAACCTCTCGCTCGGCGGCGGGCTCGGGCCGCTGGGGGGCAGGCTGTTCCGCATCGGCCATCTCGGCGACCTGAACGAGCCGATGATCCTCGGCACGCTGGCGACGGTGGAACTGGCCATAAAGGTCGGCGGCGTGCCGCACCAGCCGGGCGGCGTGGACGCGGCCCTGGCCTCGCTGGCGGCGTAGAGCGGATCGCGAAAGGCCGCGATCGGCCAGGCAGGTGGGGCTGCCCGAGAAACAAGGAGCACCAGCGGACGGGCGTTCGGTCGTGAACGCCGTCCGCCGCGGGCCGGGCGCCCGGCGGAAGCGGCTCCGCGCAGGCCTGGCGAGGACGGCGCGTCAGCTCGAAATCGCGTCGTTCTCGGTCGCCTTCAGCCCCGGCGCGCCGCTGTCGCCGGCGACGGCGCCGGGGGAGTTCGCGGGGCCGCCGGGCGGGACACGGTCGCCATCGGCCGTCACCTGCCAGCCCTCCTCCCGCAGCGACGCCAGCAGCGTCTCATGCATGTCGGTGCCGTGCCGGGCGGCGACCATGCCGGCCTCGTCCAGCACCATCGTGCCGGCATCGTCGGTGCGCATCACGCGGCGGTCGCCCGCCTTCTCCAGAATCGTTTCCCGCATGGCGGCCGAACGCCGGCGGGGCGCCCGGGTTCGCCGGGCGGCGTTGGCGAAGCTCCGGCCCGGCCTGCACCGCCGGCAGGTCCGGCGGGACGGCGTATTCGTTCCGTTCTGATTGTGCCCATCCAGGTGCGGTCACGAAACGTCCTGGAAACATCCAGCCCTGGATGAAGGGCGGATGCCGCGGCCCGGCCCGGATCGCGGCAGGGCGTGACGCTGTTCTGACTGCGGATCGGCGTTGCGATGCGAAGCCAGGCCGCGATGGGCGGATGGCCTCCCCCGCCACTCTCCGCCGCTGGCCGGGCCACCGCCGGCCCGGCACAGGGCGACCCCTTGCCGGCCGGCGTTGGGGGGTGCGTCGGCGAAAGGCTCAGAAATCCGCCCTGATGCCGGCCTGCCGGATCAGCCTGGCCCATTTCGCCTGCTCCCGCGCCAGATAGGCGTCGCCCTCGGCCGGGCTGTTCATGACGATGTCGAAGCCGAGATCGGCGAAGCGCGGCTGCAGTTCCGGCGCGCGCGCGGCGGTGGCCAGCGCCTCATGCAGCCGGTTCACCGGCCCGTCCGGCGTCGCCTTCGGCGCGACCAGCATGGTGAAGGTGTAGATCTCGTACTCGGCCAGGCGCGGGTCGCTCTCCGCCATGGTCGGCAGGTCCGGGAAGCCGGACAGCCGCTGCTGCACCAGCGAGGCGAGCGGGCGGACGGTGCCGGCGCGGATATGCGGTGCGGCCCCCGGCAGATCGGCGAAGACCATCTGGACATTGCCCCCCAGCAGGTCCGCCATGGCCGGGCCGGTGCCGCGATAGGCGACATGCGTCATCTGCGCCCCCGTCAGCAGCGAATAGATGGCGCCGCCCAGATGCAGCGGCGTGCCGTTGCCGGCCGAGCCGTAGTTCAGCTTCCCCGGATTGTCCCGCACCCAGGCATGGAAGCCCGCGATGTCGCGCGGCGGCGCATCGGCGCGCACCACCAGGATATAGGGCACCGTCGCCAGCAGGCTGATGACGCGGAAGCCCGCCGCGCTGTCGAAGGGCGGCGGGTCCATGGTGAGCGGCGCCATCATGAAGCTGATGCTGCCCATCAGCACCGTATGCCCGTCCGGCCGCGCCTGCAGCACGCTGCGGGTGCCGATGGTGGAGCCGGCGCCGGCGCGGTTCTCCACCACCACGGGCTGGCCGAGCACCTCCGCCATCTTCGGGGCCACCAGCCGCCCCGCGATATCGGGCGAGCCGCCGGGCGCGAAGGGCACCACCATGGTGACCGGGCGGTCAGGGAACTGGCCCTGCGCGAGCGCAGGCGCGGCGAACAGGGCGGGGCTGGCGAGCAGGTGGCGGCGGCGCATGGCGGTTCCTCCTTGGGCGTCCTTGGGCCGCACCATGCCATGACCACGGCCGCGCACCAGCCGGCACGGGCCGGCACGCTACTCCACCCTCGCCCCGCTGGCCCGCGCCGCCGCGGCCCAGACCGGCGCATCGGCGCGGAGCTGCGCCGCGAATTCCGCCGGGCCCAGCGCGGTCGGCACTAGGCCGAGCTCCCGGATCTTCGCCCGCCCCTCCGGCGTCCGCAGCACGCCGAGCACCGCCTGGGCGAAGCGCTCCACAATGGCGGGCGGCGTGCCGGCGCGCATGACCAGGCCGTTGAAGCCCAGCAATTCCAGCCCGCCGCGATAGCCGAGCTCGACGAAGCTCGGCACCTCCGGCAGCGTGTCGACCCGCTGCGGCCCGGTCACCGCCAGCGGCAGCAGCCGGCCATCGCGGATCTGCGGCACGCTGACCGCCTCGTCATTGATGGAGAGGAAGGCATTGCCCGCCACCACATCCAGCACGGCAGGGGCGGAGCCGCGATAGGGCACGTGGCTCATCCGCACATCGGCCACCTTCTCCAGCATCGCGCCATAGAGATGGCTGGCCGAGCCGATGCCGAAGCTGGCATAGGTCAGTTCGCCCGGCCGGCGGCGCGCTTCCGCCAGCAGCTCCGCCAGGCTGCGGATGCCGCGGTCCGGCCGCAGCGTCAGCACCAGCGCGGCGGTGCCGAACTGCACCACCGGCGCCATGTCCCGGAAGGTGTCGTAGCCCGGATTGGCATGGACCACCGGGTTGATCAGCGTGGTGGAGGCATTGACGTAGAGCAGCGTGTAGCCGTCCGCCGGCGCCTGCAGCGCGGCCTGGGTGCCGATGATTCCCTGCGCGCCGGCGCGGTTCTCGATGACGATCGGCTGCGGCAGCACGGTGCGGAGCTGGTCCGCCAGCCAGCGGGAGACCAGGTCGGTCTGCCCGCCCGGCGGATAGGGCGCGATGATGCGGATGGGCCGGTCCGGCCAGGAGCCGGTCTGGGCTGCCCCCGTGCCGGCGGCGAGCGCGAGCGGCAGGCCGAGCGCGGCCCGGCGGGTGAGGATGGACATGGCGAAGCCTCCCGAGGCGTGTTGTTGCGCGGGAGGATGCCAGAGCCGGCGCGGCCGGCGCCAGCGGAACGCGCCGGCCCTGTCCGGGCCCGGCAGCGCTGTGCGGCAACCGTCGTGCCGGTATGGCCGGGGGCGCGAAGCCTGCGCCCCCGGCGCAGATCGCGCCGCCGGTCACGCCCCGGGTCCGTGGGCCCGGGGCGGGGCAGGCTACCGCCCGCGGGTCAGGAAGGCCGGGGCGTTGTCGCGGAAATCGCCGCTGCGGAAGGCATCGCGGTCCCGCCGGGTGCCGTCGCCGCCGCCGGCCGCGCTGCGGCGGCGCGTCGCCTCGCCACCCGCGGCATGCTGCGGCTTCGCGGCGGCCGGGGGGCGTCCGCCCTGGCCTTGACCCTGGCGCGGCGCGCCCTGGCCGTGACCCTGCGGCCGCGGCTGGCCCTGGCGCTGGCCGCCATGCCCGCCGGGCTGGCCACGCCCCCTGCCCTGCCCGCCGCCATTCCCTCGGCCTGCATTCGCCCCCTGGCGCTGCAGCAGGCCGGGCTTGGCGAGGGAGCCGGACTTGTCCTCCCGCTTGTCCTCGGCCGGGATCACCTGGCGGATCAGCTTCTCGATCGCCCAGAGCTTGTCCAGGTCCTCGGCCGAGACCAGCGCCACCGCCTCGCCCGAGGCGCCCGCGCGGGCGGTGCGGCCGATGCGGTGGACATAGGTCTCCGGCACTTCCGGCAGGTCGTACTGGACCACATGGGTCACGCCGTCCACGTCGATGCCGCGCGCCGCGATGTCGGTCGCGACCAGGATCGGCGCCGAGCCGTCCTTGAACTCGGCCAGCGCCCGCTCCCGCTGGCCCTGGCTCTTGTTGCCATGGATGGCGTTCGCGGCCAGCCCATCCTGCGCGAGCTGCTTTACCACCCGGTCGGCGCCGTGCTTGGTGCGGCTGAAGACCAGGGTGCGGCCGACGCCCTCGCCGCGCAGCAGCTCCGCCAGGATCCGGCGCTTGTTGCCCTGCTCCAGGTGGATGATGCGCTGCGCCACGCGCTCGGCCGTCGTCGCCACCGGCGCGACCTCGACGCGCGCGGGGTCGCGCAGCAGCTCATTCGCCAGGCGGCCGATCTCGGTCGGCATGGTGGCCGAGAAGAACAGCGTCTGCCGCTGGCTGGGCAGCGCCTTCACCAGGCGCCGGATGGCGGGCAGGAAGCCCTTGTCCAGCATCTGGTCGGCCTCATCCAGCACCAGCACCTCCACCCGGTCGAGCCGGGCGGTGCCGGCATCCAGGTGGTCCTGCAGCCGGCCGGGAGTGGCGACGAGGATATCGACGCCCTGCGAGAGGGCGCGGCGCTGCGGCCCATGCGGCACGCCGCCGAAGACGACGGCAACCGAAAGGCCGAGATGCCCGCCATAGACCCGGACATTCTCCGCGATCTGGGAGCAGAGCTCCCGCGTCGGGGAGAGCACCAGGGCGCGGCAGCCGCCGCGCGGCGGGCGGCCGCCCTTGGCGTTCAGGGTATGCAGGATGGGCAGCGAGAAGGCCGCGGTCTTGCCGGTGCCGGTCTGGGCGATGCCGAGCAGATCCTGGCCCGCCAGCACGGTGGGGATGGCCTGGGCCTGGATCGGGGTGGGGGTGGTGTAGCCGGCCTCCTCGAGCGCGCGCAGGAGGGGCGCGGCGAGGCCGAGATCGGTGAAGGTGGTCACGAGTGAGGATATTTCCGGTCGCGCGGCGCCAGGCGCGCCCGCTTGGGGGCGGCGCGCCGCGTGTTGCAGGTGGAGACCCCGCGTGGCTGGGCCGGTCCGGTGGGAAGCTGTCGCGTGCGCCGGCAGTTCGGCTTTTTCCGCGCGGCCCCGGAAGGGGCGGCTGCGCGGGCCGCTCACGCGGCCGGGCACCGCCGGGGCGTGGTGGCCCCGGCGCAGACGATATGCGCTTTCGCAGGTGCGAAAGCAAGGGTTGGGTTCAGAGCAAGGCAGTAGGCGGAAAAAATAGATTCTCCTCCGCTGCGATGCGGTGCAGCCCGCCAACCCACACCGGTCCGGTCCGGGTTCTGGGCTGGCGGGGGATTGGGAGGCAGGGGCACCCCCTCGCGCCTCGCGCGATGGGGACCCCGCAGCGCCCCCAACCTCCCCCTTCCTGCCAGCCTCTACTCCGCCGCCTGCGCCGCCCGCGCCGGCCCCCAGGATTTCAGCACCGGCAGCACCTCCTTCGCAAAAAGCTTCAGGCCGCGCTCCGCCACCGGCAGCGGCGTGCCGCCGAAGCGGAAGGAGACGTTCAGTTCGAAATCGCCGATCACCTTCCGCCGCTGCTCCAGCCCGCGCAGGATCTTGTCCGGCGTGCCCCAGCTTGCCGCCTGCATGAAGCCCTTCACCGCGCCCTCCAGCCCGCCGGCCTTCCGCGCCAGGTCGGCCTTCTGCTGGTAGGAATCATAGCCCTTCACGGTGGCGAAATGCTCGCCCAGGAACTCGTAGTGGTAGAAATTGCTCTCCACGAATTTGCCCTGGTACCGCAGCGCCTCCTCCTCGCACTGCGCCAGGTCCTCGCCGCAGATGACGAACTCGGTCATCATCAGGTGCGGCGGCTCGGTGCCGTGGTACTGCCGGTGCAGCTCCCGCCCGCGCTCGATGACGGGCAGGCGCATCTCCCAGGGGCGGTCGGCGAACATCACCATATGGGCGCCGAGCTTGGCGGCGGAGTTCACCGAATCCTCCGAGGACGCGACGGCATAGATCCTGCCGTCGAAGCTGCGCTGCGGCCGCGGGCGGATCTCGACCCGGGGCTGCTTGTAGAATTTCCCGTCGCCCTCGATGAAGCCGGTCTTCAGCGCATTGATGATCATCGGCGCCGCCTCGTCGAAGCGCTCCCGCGACTCATCCATGCTGAGGCGGAAGGCGGCGAATTCCCGCCGCGCCAGGCCGCGCCCCATGCCGAAGCGGAGCCTGCCCTTGCTCAGCAGGTCCAGCACCGCGGCATTCTCGGCCACGCGCAGCGGGTCGTGCCAGGGCAGGATGACGGCGGCGGTGCCCACATCGATATGCGGGTGCTTCGCCGCCAGCCAGGTCATCAGGTGGATGTTGTCGGGGACGAAGGAGTAGTCGTTGAAATGGTGCTCGGCCGACCAGAGGCAGGTGAAGCCGAGATCGGCGGCCAGGCTGGCGAGGTGCAGCTCCTCGTCCCAGACCTGCTGGTCCGGGCAGTTCTCCCAGCCATAACTGGCATAGATCATCATCATGCCGACATCCATGGCGCATCTCCCTTCGGTTCGTGATGGGGCTGCCATGGTCGAAGCCGGCCGCCCTTGCGCCGGCGGGCGGGCCGATGGCCGCGGGCCTCGCCGGCCGGGGCAGGCTAGAGCAGATCGCCGCAGGGCGGAAACGCCCGGAGGCGTGAATCCACTCCTTCAAACAATGTCCTGAGATACGGTCCCGGGCCCTGCGCTCCGGGCTGCAACACCGCCCCTGGCCGGAATCCGGAACTGCCCTATCCTGCGCGGCGGAAACGGACCGAGGAGAGCGGATGTGATGACACCCCCCGAGCGCCTGCGCGCCCTGCTGGCCGAGCCGGGCTTCGTCGTGATGCCGGCGGCCTGGGACGGGCTCAGCGCCAGGATCGCCGCGCAGGCCGGGTTCCGCACCGCCTTCCTCTCCGGCTCCTGCGTCGCCGCCAGCCGGCTGGGCGGCCCGGATCTCGACCTGCTCTCCTTCGCCGAGATGTTCGACAGCTTCCAGATGGTGCGCAACGCGGCACCGGAGACGCTGATCCTGGCCGATGGCGACCATGGCTACGGCAACGCGATGAACGTGCAGCGCACCGTCCGCGCCTATGGCCGCGCCGGCGCCGCCGCCATCCTGATCGAGGACAAGATCACGCCGCGGGAACTGACCGCCGCCGGCAAGCCCTGCCTGCCGCGGGAGGAGGCGCGGATGAAGATCCGCGCCGCGGTGGAGGCGGCGAAGGAGAGCGGCATCCTCGTCCTCGCCCGCACCGATTGCCGCCCGACCCAGGGAATCGACGAGGCCGTCGCGCGCATCGAGATGTATGTGGAGGAAGGGGCGGACATCCTCTTCCTCGACAGCCCGGCCGATGAGGGGGAGATCCGCCGCGCGATCGAGGCGGCGCGGGGCCGGCCCTCCTTCGTCGTGCTCTCGCCCGGCGGCGCGCGGGCGACGCCGAGCCAGGCCGAGGCGGCGGCGCTCGGCTTCAAGATCGGCACCTTCCCGACCGGCATGCTCTCCCCGGCCGCGGCAGGGATGCAGGCGGGCATCGCCGCGCTGCAGGCCGGCGAGTCGGAGGCCGGGAGCGCGCTGCCGCCGGCGGCGCTGCGCAGCCTGCTGGGCTATGACGATTACGATGCGGAGGCGAAGCGCTTCCGCCTGCCGGGCTGAGCCGGCGATGACCACCAAGGCCCTGGCCGAGTTCACCGCCGGCCTGCGCCATGAGGACCTGCCGGCGCCAGTCGTCGCGCAGGCCTGCCGGTTGGTCCTGGACGCGGTCGGCTGCGCCGTTGCCGCCTGGGCGGAGGATCCGGAGAAAGCGCGGATCGCGCGCGGGATCGCGGCGATGTACCCGGCCTCCCCCGGCGCCGGCGTGATCGGCGTGGCGGGCCTCGCCGCGCAGCCGGCCTTCGCGGCGCTGGCCAACGGCATCCTGGTGAATGCCGCCGACAATGACGACACGCACAAGCGCGCGCTGCTGCATGTCGGCTCCGTCGTGGTGCCCACGGCGCTGGCCCTGGCGCAGGCCGGGCGGCTCTCCGGCCGCGACCTGATCCTGGCGCTGGTCGCGGGCTATGAGGTGGCGGTGCGCGTCGGCATGGCGGTGATGCCCACGCATTACCGCTTCTGGCACAGCACCGCGACCAACGGCACTTTCGGCGCGGCGGCGACGGCGGCCAAGGCGCTCGGCCTGGATGCGGATGGGGTGCGGCGGACCCTCGGCCTCGCCGGCACCCAGGCGGCCGGGCTCAACACCTTCTTCGAATCCGGCGACATGACGAAGAGCCTGCATCCGGGGAAGGCGGCGCTCAACGGCGTGCTCTCGGCACAGCTCGCCCGGCTCGGCATGACCAGCCCGCCGGGGATCCTGGAACATCCGAAGGGCTATCTCGCGGCCTTCTCGCTGGAGCCCCGGGCCGAGGCGCTGGTGGCGGGCCTCGGGATGGAGTGGGAGATCCTGCAGAACGGGTTCAAGTATTTCCCCTCGATCCTCGCCAGCCACTCGCCCATCCAGGCGACCCTGGCGATCGTGAACAGGCACCCGATCGACCCGCGGCGGATCGCGCGCATCACCAACGAGACCTACCGAACGGTGACGACGCATTTCTCCGCGAAGGAGGTCGGCTCGGCCATGGCCGCGCGCGTCTCCGTCCCCTATTGCATCGCGGTCGCGGCGGTGGACCGGGCGCTGGGCCAGGCGCAATTCGCGCCGGCGCGGATCGCCGACCCGCTGGTGCGCCAGGTGCTGGACCGGACCGAGGTGATTGCCGACGAGGCGCTGGACCGGCTCTACCCCGCCAATTTCCCGGCGCGCGTCACCATCACCCTCGACAGCGGGGAGAGCTTCACCGAGACGGTGCTGCTGCCGAAGGGCGATCCGGGCGCTCCCCTCTCGGATGCCGAGCTGGAGGAGAAATTCCGCGGCAATTGTGCGGGCGTGCTGCCGGACGCGCAGGCGGCGCGGCTGCGCGATGCCATCCTGAACCTGCCGGAGGCGGAGACGGTCGAGGCGCTCTCGGCCCTGCTGGCGCCGGGGGCGTAGGGGCCAAGGCCCCGCCCCCGCCGGCGCGGCGGAGAGTCGGGATGCGGCATCGCTATCGCGGCGGCAGCACCCGCGCCGCGCGATAGCCCTCGATCTGCGCCGCGAACATCTCCCAGCTGTCCACGAAGCCGGTGAAGCCGGCCTTGCGCGCCGCCGTCATGGAGGCGAGCACGTCGTACTCCATCCCGAGGAAGAAATCGGCGAAGTCCCAGCTCGCCACCTGCTCGATCGGCAGGAGGAGACCATGGCGCCGGCGGATCGCCTCCCAGACCGGGCCCTTATCCGCCATCCACCGCGGCATGGGCATCGGCCGCGGCACGCCGCAGGGCAGGCCGAACCGGTCGGCGAGAAAGGGCCAGAGGTCGCACCAGCGGAAGCAATCGCCATTGGTGATGTTGAAGGCGCGGTTGGCGGCGCGCGGCTCGGTCAGCATCCACAGCACGCCCTGGGCGAGCAGCCCGGCATCCGTCACCTCGTGCAGCCGCTCCCAGGCGCCCGGCTTGCCCGGGAAGTCGAAGGGCACGCCGAGTTCCCGGCAGATCGCGGCATAGGCGCCAAGGGTCGAGACCATGTTGCGGGCACGGCCGGGCGCGACATCCAGCACGAAATTCGGCCGGCTCGCGCTCCAGGACCAGGCCTTCCCCTCCTGCCGCGCCGCGACCAGGTCCTGCTGGTCGTAGTAGAAATTGGGCGGCAGATGGCGCGGGTCGTCCTCCCGCGCGGGCGTCCGGAAGGGCCCGATATGCAGCCCGTACCACTTGCCGCCATGGATCATGTGGATGTGCGCGAAGCGCGGCAGGCTCGCCTCCGCCGCGTCCAGCAGGTTGCGCAGCATGCCGAGATTGGCGGGCACGTCCTCGACGCCCCCCTCGCCGAAGGGGGCGCGGGAGGCATAGACGATATGCGTGACGTCCGGCCGCGTCGCCAGGGCGCGGCGCAGCCCGTCCGGATCCGTCAGATCCGCCGGCACCCAGTCGCCCGCGCCCTCCGGCACGCGGCGGGAGAGGCCGACAAGGTTGAAGGCGCGGGAGGTCCGCGCCTGCTCGGTCACGCGGGTGGCGGCGGCGCCGCTGGCGCCGACGACCAGCAGGGTGGGTGTGTTGCTCATGCGGGATCCTGGATGGCGCGCGCCATGATGCGGGCCGGCGCGCCATCGCTGCCGGCGATCGCCAGCGCGCCGACCATGACCTCCACCCGCCGGCCCGCCAGCGGCCGGGCGCCGCGCAGATGTTCGACGATCAGCACGCCCTCGCTCAGCAGCCTGCGATGCACCGGCCAGTCGAAGCCGCTGGCCGGGCGGCGATGCACCGGCAGGTCCGGCGTCGGGAAGTCGCAGGCCAGCAGCTTCACCCGCCGCGCCACCAGCCACTCCGCCGCGGCGAGGCTCAGGCAGGGATGGTGGTCATAGGCCGGGGTGCCGGCGAGCGCGGCGGAGCCGGTATCGAGCGCCAGGATGTCGCCCGGCCGCAGCTGCGGCCGCGCCGCCTCCAGATGCGCCGGCTCGATCAGGCTGTCCGGCGGCAGGTCGAGGCGCCAGACCACGCCGGGGCCGTTGAGCCGCGCCGGCGGGATCGCCTCGCAGGTCGGGCCGTCGCTGAAGAAGTGGAAGGGCGCGTCGAGATGCGTGCCGGTATGCACCACCATCCCGAATTCGGTGACGTTGATCGGATCGGCCGGCTGGCACATCAGCCGGCGGATCGTCGGCGGCGGGAACATCGGCACCCGTGGCATGCTCTCCGCCACCGGATGGGAGAGGTCGATCCAGGGGCCGTCCGGCATGACCGGCGCCGCTTCCGGCAGATCGATCCAACCGCGCCAGCCGGTGCCGCGCGGGGGTGCCGGCTCACACATCGCGACAGGTCCCGCGCCGTTGCGTCATCTCGTTCCTCCCGTTGCGGCGATGCTGGCAGCCGGATTGCCGCGGCGTCAACCGGGCGCCGGGCTGCGCCAGGGCTGAACGGTTTTCGCCTGCGAACGTTGTCGCCATGGGGCAGTGCTGCCGCTGCCCCGGGACGCCTGCAGCAACGGAGGAGACGGATGGCGCGGACATACTGGGGCGCGGGACTGGCCCTGCTTGTGCTGGCGGGCTGCGCGGAGACGCAGCGGGCGGCCGATACCACCGTCGCCGCGGCGAAGGCGCAGGTGAACCCGACGCTCTCGACCAGCGACGCGGCCTTCATGACCACCGCGACGCGCGGCGGCCTGGCGGAGGTGGAGATGGCGCGCCTGGCCGAGCGCAATTCGCGGTCGCCGGCGGTGAAGCGCTTCGCCCAGACCATGATGCGGGACCATGGCAGGGCCAACCAGGAGATGCTGGCGCTGGCGCAGCAGAAGCAGATCACACCGCCGAGCACGATGGGCGCGGAGCATCAGGCGACCTATGACAGCCTGGCCCAGCTCCGCGGGGCGGCCTTCGACCGCGCCTATGCGCGGGCCATGGTGCAGGACCATGAGGAAGACCTGCGGGCCTTCCAGACCGAGGCCCAGGAAGGGACCGACCCGGATGTGAGGGCCTTCGCCGCCCGCCATGTGCCGGTCCTGCAGGAGCATCTGCGCATGGCACGGCAGTTGCCGCAGCGCTGAGCCTGACCCGGCGCTGAGGCGCCCTCCGGCAGGCCCGGCAAGGCCCGCCCGGACCGGGGCGGCCCCCCTGGGCGCAGCCGGTGCCGGCCGGCCTGCGGTGCCCGAGTGCGTGGCGTGGCGCCCGGCTGCCGGCAGGCACCCGGCCAGTTCTGCCCATACCCTGCGCCATTTGGCTTATTTATGCGCAGTTAATGCCCAATATATGATCATTAGGCGATAAGGCCTGATATTCGATTAAAACAAGGGCATTGATCACCGCCTGGGCATGCTGCTACCCAATAGCCGGCCGCGCTGATCGAGCCCCGACGCAGATGCCGGCCCGGAGGCACCCCAAAGGCGGGGGGCCGCTGCCATGGGCGGCCAGGGCGCCGTCCCGTTCATGACCTGCGGGCCAAAGGCGACCCGCGCGCGGACAGCTGGTCCGCGGAGCTCCCCATCGTGAACAAGGGCTTCCTGAAGGCGGGGCATCTTCCCACCCTGATCGCCGCTTTCCTCTATTTCGATGTCAGCTTCATGGTCTGGGTGCTGCTCGGCCCGCTCGCCGTGCAGATCGCCGCCGACCTCCGGCTCTCCGCCGCGGAGAAGGGCCTTATGGTGGCCGTGCCGGTGCTGGCCGGCGCGCTGCTGCGCCTGGTCAACGGCGTGCTGGTGGACAGCATCGGGCCGAAACGCACCGGCACCATCGGCCAGGGCATCGTCATCGCCGGCCTCGCCGCCGCCTGGTGGTTCGGCATCTCCAGCTTCGCGCAGGTGCTGCTGGTCGGGGTCGTGCTCGGCATGGCCGGTGCCGCCTTCGCGGTCGCGCTCCCCCTCGCCTCCCGCTGGTATCCGCCGGAACACCAGGGCACCGCCCTCGGCATCGCCGGCGCCGGCAACTCGGGCACGGTCTTCGCCGCGCTGCTCGCCCCCGGCCTCGCCCTCGCCTTCGGCTGGAACAACGTCCTCGGCCTCGCCGCCATCCCGCTGGCCATCGTCCTCGCCGTCTATCTGGTGATGGCGAAGGATGCGCCGGACCGCCCGGCGGCGAAGTCGCTGGCGCAGTACGCCGCCGTGCTGCGCAACGCCGATGCCTGGTGGTTCATGTTCTTCTACAGCGTGACCTTCGGCGGCTTCGTCGGGCTCGCGGCCTCGCTCACCATCTATTTCAACGACGTCTACGGGCTGAGCCCGGTGGTCGCCGGCTATTTCACCGCCGCCTGCGTCTTCGCCGGCTCCCTGGTCCGCCCGGTCGGCGGCGCGGTCGCGGACCGGGTCGGCGGCGTGCGGTCGCTGACCGCGATGTATGCGGTCGCGGCCCTCGCCCTCGGCATCATCTCCCTCGGCCTGCCCTCCGCCTGGCTCGCGCTGGCGGTCTTCGTCCTCGCCATGCTCGCGCTCGGCATGGGCAATGGCGCGGTCTTCCAGCTCGTGCCGCAGCGCTTCCGCGGCGAGATCGGGGTGATGACCGGCCTGGTCGGCATGACCGGCGGCATCGGCGGCTTCTGGCTCGCCTCCTCGCTCGGCCTCTCCAGGCAGGTCACCGGCAGCTACCAGGCCGGCTTCCTGGTCTTCGCCACCCTCGCCGCCATCGCCCTGGTGGGCCTCACCGGCGTGAAGCGCCGCTGGCGCAGCACCTGGGGCGCCGCCGCCGTCACCTCCGCCCGCATCTGACGCAGAAGGACACTCGCCCATGAACATGATGTCCCCCCGGCGCCAGCGCCTGGTCGTCATCGGCAACGGCATGGCCGGCATGCGGACGGTGGAGGAACTGCTCAAGCGCGCCCCGCAGCGCTACGAGATCACCGTCTTCGGCGCCGAGCCGCATCCGAACTACGACCGCATCGCCCTCTCCTCGGTGCTGGCCGGCGAGAAGACGCTGGAGCAGATCGTCATCAACAGCCGCGACTGGTATGCGGCGAACGGCATCCGCCTGATCACCGGCGACCCCGTGGTGGCGGTGGACCGGCCGGGGCGGACGGTCACCTCCGCCTCCGGCATCACGGCCGGCTATGACAGGCTGCTGATCGCCACGGGATCGAAGCCGCTGGCGCCGCCCATCCCCGGCCTCGGGCTTCCCGGGACCTGCGCCTTCCGCGACATCCATGATGTCGAGCTGATGCTGGAAGCGGCGCGGACCCACCGGCGTGCCGTGGTCATCGGCGGCGGGCTGCTGGGGCTGGAGGCGGCCTGGGGCCTGAAGCGCCGCGGCATGTCCGTCGCCCTCGTCCACCTGATGCCGACGCTGATGGAGCGGCAGCTCGATACCCATGCCGGCACGCTGCTGCAGCGCGACCTGGACAAGCGCGGCATCGCCTTCTTCACCAATGGCCAGACCGAGGAGATCACCGGCACGGACCGCGCCACCGGTGTGCGGCTGGCGGATGGCCGGGAGATCGAGGCCGACCTGGTCGTCGTCGCCATCGGCATCCGGCCGAATATCGACCTCGCCCGCGCCATGAACCTGGAAGTGAATCGCGGCATCGTCGTCGATGACGGCCTGCGGACGACCGAGGACCCGAACATCTTCGCCGTCGGCGAGTGCATCGAGCATCGCGGCCAGATCTTCGGCCTGGTGGCACCGATCTGGGAACAGGCGAAGGTCTGCGCCGCCCAGCTCGCCGGAGAGGAGGAGGCGGCCTATGTCACCCCCGCCCTCTCCACCCGCCTCAAGATCACCGGCATCGATGTCTTCTCCGCGGGCAGCCTGAACGCGGCGGACGAGGCGGATGAGGAGATCACCTTCGCCGATGCGGCCCGCGGCGTGTACCGCAAGCTGGTGCTGCGCGAGCAGAAGATCGTCGGCGCGGTGATGTATGGCGACGTTGCCGATGGCGGCTGGTATTTCCAGATGCTGCGGGAGGGGGCGGATGTCTCCGCCATGCGGGACACGATCATCCTCGGCCGCGCCGTCGCCACCGCGGCGCTCGGCTCGGCGGCGCCGGACCCGCACGCGGCCGTCGCCGCCCTGCCCGACAGCGCCGAGATCTGCGGCTGCAACGGCGTCTGCAAGGGCGCGATCGGCAAGGCCATCGCCGAGAAGGGCCTGACCACGCTGGACGCCGTCCGCGCCCACACCAAGGCCAGCGCCTCCTGCGGCTCCTGCACCCCGCAGGTGGAGAGCCTGCTGGCCCTGGCGCTGGGCGACGGCTTCCGGAAGGCCGCCGGCGAGAAGCCGATGTGCAGATGCACCACGCATGGCCACGACGTTGTCCGCAAGGCGATCCTTGAGGAGAGGATCAAGTCCATCCCGGAAGCGATGGCGCGCCTCGGCTGGACGAACCCGGAGGGCTGCGCCTCCTGCCGCCCCGCGCTCAACTACTACCTGCTCTGCGCCTGGCCCGGCGAATATGTGGACGACGCGCAGAGCCGCTTCGTCAATGAGCGCATGCACGCCAACATCCAGAAGGACGGCACCTATTCCGTTGTCCCGCGCATGTGGGGCGGCCTGACCAGCGCGAAGGAACTCCGCGCCATCGCCGATGTGGCGGAGAAGTACCAGGTGCGGGAGGTGAAGGTCACCGGCGGCCAGCGCATCGACCTGTTCGGGATCCGGCGGGAGGACCTGCCGGCCGTCTGGCGGGACCTGAACGCCGCCGGCATGGTCTCCGGCCACGCCTATGCCAAGGGGCTGCGCACGGTGAAGACCTGCGTCGGCTCCACCTGGTGCCGATTCGGCACGCAGGACAGCACGACCATGGGCGTGAAGCTGGAGAAGATGACCTGGGGCTCCTGGCACCCGCACAAGGTCAAGCTCGCCGTCTCCGGCTGCCCGCGCAATTGCGCCGAGGCGACCATCAAGGATTTCGGCGTGGTCGCGGTGGACAGCGGCTGGGAACTGAGCGTGGGCGGCAATGGCGGCATCCATGTCCGCGCCACCGACAGGCTCTGCAAGGTGGAGACGGAGGCGGAGGTGCTGGAATATTGCGGCGCCTTCCTCCAGCTCTACCGGGAGGAGGCGCGCTACCTTGAGCGCACCGCCCCCTGGGTGAAGCGCGTCGGCATCGACTACGTGAAGAAGCGGATCGTCGGGGACGCGGAGGGCCGAAAGGCGCTGCACGCGAAGTTCCTCTATTCCCAGCAATTCGCGCAGGTCGACCCCTGGGCCGAGCGCGCCGCGGGCGGCGCCCCGGCCGAGCCCTTCAAGACCCTGGTCCCGGCGGAGTGACCGACATGGACGGCATGGTTCTGACCTCCGGCTGGGCCGAGATCGGGCGCCTCACGGACATCCCGCGCCAGGGCGCCCGTGTCGTCGCCAGCAGCATCGGCGACATCGCGGTCTTCCGCGCGCTGGACGACACGGTCTTCGCCATCGAGGACCGCTGCCCGCACAAGGGCGGCCCGCTGTCGCAAGGCATCGTGCACGGCCATGCCGTGACCTGCCCGCTGCACAACTGGGTCATCGACCTGCAGAGCGGCGAGGCCGCAGCGCCGGATGTGGGCTGCGTGAAGCGCATCCCGGTGAAGGTCGAGGACGGGCGCGTCCTGCTCTCCCTGCCGGGGGCGGCGGCATGACCGCGGCCGTCCGGACCACCTGCCCCTATTGCGGCGTCGGCTGCGGGGTCCTGGCGCAGCCGGACGGCAGCCTGAAGGGCGACCCGGCGCATCCGGCCAACAAGGGCCGGCTCTGCGCGAAGGGCGCCGCGCTGGGCGAGACGCTCTCCGATGCCGGGCGTCTCCTCCACCCCGGCATTGCCGGCGCGCGCACCTCCTGGAACACGGCGCTGGACCTGGTGGCGGCGCGCTTCCGCGAGACCATCGCGGCGCACGGGCCGGACTCGGTCGCCTTCTACGTCTCCGGCCAGTGCCTGACCGAGGACTACTACGTTGCCAACAAGCTGATGAAGGGCTTCATCGGCAGCGGCAATATCGACACCAACAGCCGCCTCTGCATGGCCTCCTCGGTCGCCGGCCACACCCGCGCCTTCGGCGCCGATGTGGTGCCCGGCCTCTATGAGGATTTGGAGGAGGCCGACCTCGTCATCCTCGTCGGCAGCAACCTCGCCTGGTGCCATCCGGTGCTGCATGGCCGCCTGCAGGCGGCGCGCGGGGAGCGGGGGACGAAGCTCGTCGTCATCGACCCGCGCGGCACCGCGACCTCCGCCGGCGCAGACCTGCACCTGGCGCTGGCGCCCGGCTCCGACGTCGCGCTCTTCGCCGGGCTGCTCGCGCATCTCGCCGGCATTGGGCGCGTGGACCAGGGCTGGGTCGCGGCGCACACGACGGGGATCAACGAGGCGCTGACGGCGGCGCGCGAGACGGCGCCGACCCTCGAACGCGTCGCCGCGTTGACCGGCCTTTCGCCCGAGGAGATCGCGCGCTTCTACGCGATGTTCGCCGCGACCGAGCGCACCGTCACCGTCTACAGCCAGGGCGTGAACCAGTCCTCGGCCGGGACGGACAAGGTCAATGCCATCCTCAACTGCCACCTGGCGACGGGCCGCATCGGCCGCCCCGGCATGGGGCCCTTCAGCGTCACCGGCCAGCCCAACGCCATGGGCGGGCGGGAGGTGGGCGGGCTGGCCAACCAGCTTGCCGCGCATATGCGCTTCGACATGCCGGGCGCGCCGGACCGCCTCCGTCGCTTCTGGCAGGCGCCGAACCTCGCCACCCGGCCCGGCCTCAAGGCGGTGGAACTGTTCGAGGCGGTGCTGGACGGGCGCGTGAAGGCGCTCTGGATCATGGCGACCAACCCCGCCGACAGCCTGCCGCGCGCCGGCCGGGTGCGGCAGGCGCTGGCGGCCTGCCCCTTCCTCGTCGTCTCCGATTGCTGGGAAACCGACACCACCCGCCATGCCGACGTCATCCTGCCCGCCGCTGGCTGGGGCGAGAAGAGCGGCACCGTCACCAATTCCGAGCGCCGCATCTCCCGCCAGCGTCCCTTCCGCGCCGCCCCGGGCGAGGCGCGGCCGGACTGGTGGATGCTGGCGGAAATCGGCCGCCGCATGGGCTGGGCGAAGGACTTCGCCTGGGAGAGCCCCGCCGCGGTCTTCCGCGAGCACGCCGCCCTTTCCGGCTTCGAGAATGGCGGCAGCCGGAGCTTCGATATCGGCGCCATGGCGATGCTGAGCGACGAGGGCTACGAGGCGCTTGCCCCCTTCCGCTGGCCGCTGCCCGCCGGCGCCACCGAGGAAGGCGGGCGCCTCTTCGCCGCGGGCGGCTTCCCGACGCCGGATGGCCGCGCCCGCCTCGTCCCGACCCCCTTCCGCGGCCCCGCCGCCATGCCCGGTGCCGACTACCCGCTGCTGCTGAACACCGGCCGGCTGCGCGACCAGTGGCACACCATGACCCGCACCGGCCAGGTGCCGCGCCTCTCGGAACACGCGCCGGTGCCGGCCGCCGCCCTCTCGCCCGGCGATGCAGAGGCGCTGGGCGCCGAGGCCGGCGGGCTGCTCCGCCTCGCCTCCCCGCATGGCGAGACGGTGCTGCGCGTGGCCATCGATCCGGGCCAGCGCCCGGGCGAGGTCTTCGTGCCCATGCACTGGACGGATGCCTTCACCTCCTCCGGCCCGGTGGGTCGGCTGGTCGGCGCCGCGGTGGACCCGGTCTCCGGCCAGCCGGAGCTGAAGGCGACGCCAGTGCGGGCCGAGGCCCTGCCGGTGCGCTGGCGCGGCCTGCTGCTGCACCGCCGGGCGGTGCGGCCGGAGGAGCCGGGCCTCCATTGGTCCCGCGCCCCGGTCGCCGCCGGCCATGTGCTGGAACTGACCGGCGCCGAACCCCTGCCCGCCGAGATCGCGCCCCTGGTCGGACGCCTGCTGGCCGCGCCGGAGGGCGCCGAGTTGCTGCACATCGCCGACCCCGCCCGCGGCGCCTGGCGCTTCGCCACGCTGGCCGAGGGGCGGGTGGAGTCCTGCCTCTTCCTGCTGCGCGAGGGCAGCCGCGCCGCGCTGCCCTCCGGCACCGCGCTGGCCGGGCTGCTGGACGGGATGGTGGCGGAGGCCGCGCGCCCCGGGCTGCTCGCCGGCCGGGCGCTGGCCGCGAGACCGGCAGAGCGCAATGTCTGCGCCTGCTTCGGCGTGGGCATCCAGACGCTCCGCGCCTGCATCCTGGACCGGCGCCTGACCACCGTCGCCGAGGTGGGGGAGGCGCTGAGCGCCGGGACCAATTGCGGCTCCTGCCTGCCGGAGATCAGGGAGGTGCTGCGCGATGCCCGTGCCGAAGCGGCGGCCTGATACCTGGCGCATGACGTCCCGTCCTGCGGCCCGCGGAGCGGACCGGGCGCGCGAAGACGCGCCGCGGCCGATGCCGCGGAGCCGAGGCCCGGAGGTCCGCCGGCGGAGGCAGGACATGCGTCAGCCTGCCATAAGCCGCCCCGTCGCCCGGCGCCGAAGGCCAGCAGGAGAGATGCCATGAGCGGCTTCGCCCTCTCGCTCGACCTCACGGAGATCCCGGTGCTGCTCGTCAGTGGCGATCAGGCCACCGCGGAAGGGCTGCTCGCGGCCGGCGCCAGGCTGCGCGTGGTGGCGCCCGCGCCCGACGCGGCCCTCGCCACCCTGGCGGCGGAGGGACGCCTCGCGCTGCACCGCCGCGCCTTCGAGGCAACCGACCTGGACGGCATGCGCCTCTGCCTCGTCGCGCCGGACGGGGTTCCGGGCGGGGCAACGGTCGAGGCGATCGCCGCCGAGGCGCGCCGCCGCGGCGTCCTGCTGAATGCCCTCGCCGCCCCCGCCAGGGCCGCGCGCGGCCGCGCCAGCCTGGTCGGCGCTGGGCCGGGCGATCCGGAGCTGCTGACGGTCAGGGCCGTGCGCGTGCTGCAATCCGCCGATATCGTGCTCCATGACAAGCTGATCGACCCGCGCGTGCTCGACCTCGCGCCGGCCCGCGCGCGGCGCATCGATGTCGGCAAGCGCTGCGGCCGCCACGCCATGAGCCAGGCGGCGATCAACCGCCTGCTGGTGGAGCAGGTGCGCGCCGGCACGCATGTCGTCCGCCTCAAGGGCGGCGATCCCGTCGTCTTCGGCCGCGGCGGGGAGGAGCTGGCGGCCCTGCGCGAGGCCGGCGCCGAGGTGGAGGTGGTGCCCGGCATCACCGCGGCGCTCGCCACCGCGGCGCGGCTCGGCATGCCGCTGACGCATCGCGGCACCTCCCGCAGCCTGCACCTCATCACCGCGCATGGCCGCGACGGGGAAGGGGTGCCGGAGCATGACTGGCGGGCGCTGGCCGCTGCGGGCGGCACGCTCGCGGTGTATATGGGTGCGCGCACCCTGCCGCAGGTGGCGGAGTCGCTGCTCCATGCCGGCATGTCGCCGGGCACCCCGGCCATAGCGGTGGAGAACGCGACCCTTCCGAACGAACGCCGCATCCGCCGCACCCTCGCCGATATCGCGGGGGCGATCCGGGACGCCGCGGTGGAGGGCCCGACCCTGACCCTGATCGGCGAGGTGGTGGCGCTGGCCGAGGCGGATTCCGCGCCCATGCCGGCGCGACATGCCGCCTGACCGGCCTGCGCCGCCACCCGGCCGGCTGGCGCTGCGCGCCGGCCTCTGCTCGGAACGCGGCGCCCGGGCGCACAACGAGGATTACGCCGCCGCCTGGCTCGGCGAGCCCGGGCGCAAGGGGGCTATCGCCGCGCTGGCGGATGGCGTGGGCGGTGCCAGGGGCGGCCGGGTGGCGGCCGAGCTTGCGGTCCGCGGCCTGATCGACGGCGTGCTCGGCCAGAGCGAGGCGCTCGGCCCCCGCAGGACCGCCGGCCGCGCGATCGAGGCGCTGAACCGCTGGATCCATGCCAAGGGCCAGACCGACCCCGCACTCGCCGGCATGGCCTGCACGCTGACGGCCGTGGTGCTGCGCGGGCGGCGGGTGCATGTGCTGCATGTCGGCGATTCCCGCCTCTACAGGTTCCGCGACGGCCGGCTGGCGCGGCTCACCACCGACCATGCGCAACGCGGCGCCAATCTGCTGACCCGCGCCATCGGCGCTGTGGAGAGCGTGCGCGTCGACTATGCCGAGGAGGCGGCGCTGCCGCATGACCGGCTGCTGCTCTGCAGCGACGGCGTGCATGGCGGCCTGTCCGACGCCGCGATCGCCGCCGAGCTGGCGCGCCGCGGCGCACCGGAGGACACGGCGCGGCGGCTGGTGGAGGCCGCCCTCGCCACCGCGGTCGGCGACAATGCGACCGCCCTCGTGCTCGACCTGCTGGACCTGCCGGTGCCCGACCGGGCGGATCTGGAGGCGGCGATCGAGGCCCGCCCCATCCTCCCGCCGCCGAAGCGCGGCGCCATGCTGGACGGCTACGCGCTGGAGGAGATGCTGGCGGACAGCCGGTACAGCCGGGTCTTCCGCGGCCGCGACACCCTCTCGGCCGAGGGCCGCGCCGTGGTGCTGAAATTCCCGAAGCCCGGCGCCGCGGCGGAAGCGAGCTTCCGCCAGGCCCATCTGCGGGAGAGCTGGATCGCCGCGCGCATCCGCAGCCCCTTCCTGGGCGAGATGCTGGAACCGCCGCCGGAGCGCCAGAGCTGCCTCTATGCCGTGCTGCCCGATTACGGCGGGGAGACGCTGGAGCGCCGCATCCTGCGCGGGCCGCCGCCCTCGCTGACCGCCGGGATCGGGATCGCGACGGGCCTCTGCAAGGCGGTGGCCGCCCTGCACCGCGCCGGCGTGATCCACCGCGACATCAAGCCGGACAATGTCATCCTGCCGCCGGGCGGCGGGCTGCGGCTGATCGATCCTGGCATCGCGCGGCTGCCGCGGCTCGAGGACTCCGCGCCCGCCGACATCCCCGGCACGCCGAGCCACATGGCGCCGGAGCTGCTGGCCGGCACGTCCCAGGGCGATGAGCGATCCGACCTCTACGCCCTCGGCGTCACGCTCTACCGGCTGTTCTGCGGCGGCTACCCCTATGGGGAGGTGGAGGCCTTTTCCCGCCCGCGCTTCGGCGCGCCGGCCTCGCTGCTGACCCGCCGGCCGGACCTGCCGGCCTGGCTGGACGAGGTGCTGGCGCGCGCCGTGGCGGCCGATCCGGCGGAGCGCTTCGGCGATGCGGTGGAACTGCTCTTCGCGCTGGAGCGCGGCATGGCGGGCGGTGCCCCGGCGCGGCCGCGGCCGCGCTCCCTGCACGACCGGGACCCGCTGCTGTTCTGGCGCATGGTCTCCGCCGCACTGGCGATGCTGCTGCTGCTGAGCTGGGCGCGTCTGCACGGGGGCTGAGGGCCGCCCGGCGGCCGGGGCGGATCGCCGGCGAAGGACGCTACAGCGGATGGCGTTCAGAACTGAACGCTCATCCGCTGTAGCTCCTTGTTTTCCGAGCAGATTCACGCCTTCGGTCGTTCACGGCCTCCGGCGATCTGCTCTATCGCCTGGAGAAACCCGGCGCCACCTCCCCGTCCCAGAAGGTCTCCTCCAGCGCGTCCACCCGCGCCAGCAGCGGCCCGCGGCGGCAGAGCGTGAGCAGCGCCAGCACGGCCGGTTCCGGCCCGTCGACCACCGCCTCCACCGCGCCATCCGCGCGGTTCCGCACCCAGCCGGACAGGCCGAGGCGCGTCGCCTCCCGCACCATCCAGTCGCGGTAGCCGACGCCCTGCACCCGGCCGGTGATCAGCAGGTGCCGCGGCCTCATGCCCTGCCGGTCCGGGCGAGGATCAGCAGCCGCTCGGCCTGCGCCGCCTCGGCGGCGATGCGCCGGCGGCGCGCCGCCGCCTCCTCGTCCAGGCCCCAGAATTCCTCCTGGAAGGTCTCGTCGAGGATCGCCAGGCGGTGCGCCTCCGCCGCCTCCAGCCGGCGCTGCACCACGGCAAGGCCGAGCACCAGGCTGCCGAAGCCCGGGACCAGCACGCCGAGCGCGGTGAGCTCGACGGCCGAGAGGGCCGCGACCGCACGCCGCAGCGCCGCGATCGCCGCCGGGTCCTGCGGCACCGGCATCAGCCCGGTGGTGACGCGGAGCGGCGCGTCATGCTGCAGCGCGGCCCAGTCCAGCAGGGGCTGCCACTCCGCGGCCTGCAGGGCGGCCAGCTTGCGGTCCTCCGCGCGGTAGCAGAGCAGGTCGGTCTCGCCGAATTTCGCCAGCCCCTCCACGGTCGGGCCGGGGTCGGGGGCAATGCGTTCCTGCGCGGTGCCGGCGAGGCGTGTCAGCGGGATGTCGGCCGGCGACATCTCGCCGCCCTTCTGCCCGCCGGCGGCGGCCCATTCGGCGACGATCGCCTCGGCCAGGGCGGCGGCCTCGACCTTCAGCGGCGTGCCGCCGGGCAGGCGGACCGGCTTGCCGTCCAGCAGCACGCGGAAGCCGCCCGGTTCGGGCTCGGCTGCGGCGGTGTCCCAGAAGCGTTTCATGGCTCCAATCCTCAGAGCGCCGTCAGGCGAAGTCGGGCCGGGCGGCGGGCGCCCGGCGGGTGGGAACGGGGGATCGGCCCGCGCCGGCCCTGGCAGCGGCCTGCGGGCGAGACGCCAGGCGGGTCACGCTGCTCTCCGCGGCGGCAGGTTTCCGCGGCACAGGGGCGAGGCCTCGGTACGGCGCAGGGTCGCGGCACGGGCACGGGCTAGCGGCCCCTCCCGAAGAGGCCGCGCAGCAGCTCCTGCGCCGGCGCCTGAAGCTCGCGCGGCAGGTCCCGCAGCGGGGCCGGCGCGGGCGTGGCAGGCGCAGGCGTGGCAGGCGCCGCCTGGGCGGGCGGCGGGGCGCCCGGCGCCGGCACCGGGCCGGGGCGGCCGCCGCGGGCCAGGGCGAGGGCCGGGCCGCATTCCGGAATGGCGGCCTCCCCCCCCTCCCCGCCGCGCCCGGCGCCGAGGGCGCCCAGCACCTCGCCGGCGATGCCGGCCCGGTCGCGCAGCACCTCCTCCGCCACCGCCCCGGCAGCGGCGCGCCCGACCGCCTGGCGGTAATCGGGCCGGGGATTGGCGAAGCTGCCGGTCAGCGGCACGGGCGCGCGGATACGCAGCGGGGGCAGCCCCGGGATGGGCAGCCGCAGGTCGAGATTGAGGCGCATGGCGAGCGTCTCGTCCCGCAGGTTGGCCGTGCCGCCGCCGCCGACCTTGCCGAGGCTGCCATCGAGCAGCAGCACCTCGCTGCGGGCGATGCCGTTCTCCGCCCGCCAGCGCGTGGCGGCGCAGGAGAGCGCGATGCCTCCCTCCGCCAGCGCGCCGAGCTGCGGCAGGGCCTGGCGGAGATCGCCCAGCGCCCGGCCGAGCAGGCTGCCGGGGCCGGCCTCCATCTGGCCGTTGGTCAGCGCCAGGCCAAGATGGCCGGTGGCGGTGGCGGCGACCGCCCGCAGGTCCCGCCCCTGGCCGCGCAGGTCAAGATCGAGCTCGGCCCGCCCGGTGGTGCCGCCCGGCGCGCGCAGAGCGGCGAGCAGGGGCGCCAGCTCGATCCCCTCGCTCAGCGCCGCAAGCTGGACGACCGGCGGGTTGGCGGTGATATCCCCGGCGGCGCGGAGGCTGAGCCGCCCGCCGGGCAGGGTGACAGTCAGCGGGTCGATCCGCCCCCTGCCGTCCTGGATCACGGCATGCGCCGCGAGGTCGCGCAGCGTCACGCCGCCGCTGCGCAGCTCCCCGACCGCGAGGCGGAGATCGCTGTCGGTCAGGCGCAGGATCTCGAGCGGCAGCGGCAGGTCCGGGATGACCCGGCCATCCGGCGCCGGGGGCGGCGCGGCGGGGCCGGCGGGCGCGGCCTCCGGCGGCTTCGGCGGCACCAGCGCATCGAGGTCGAGCCGGCGGGAGGTGAGCGCCCCCTGCACCCCGGCCCGCATGGCGACGAGGAAGGTGAGGTCCCCGGCGATGTCGCCGGCCGAGGAGGTGACCTGGATGCCGCGCAGGAAGGCGCCGCCCGAGAAGCGGTAGCCGCCCCGCTCGTTCAGCCGCGCCTCGGCCCGGATGTCCCTCACCGGCGGCAGGGGCGTGCCCGCGAGCGGCGTGAGGGCGGCAAGGTCCGGCAGGGTGGCGGCCAGCGCCAGTTCCACCCCGTTCATGCGCTGCGGATTGGCAATTATGCCCTTGACCGTCGCGCTGCCGCCGGCGCCCGTCAGCGTGAGGTCCACCGGCACCGGCGCCGCGACGCCCTGCGGCGGCATGGGGGAGCGGGTGGTGCCGCTGAGGCGCAGCGGCAGGCCGTTCAGCCTCCCCTCCCCCTCGAAGCGCAGCGGCGCCTCCGCCCCGGCCAGCGCGGCATGGAAGCGGGCCAGTTCCAGGCCGGGCAGCATGGGGTCGAGCGGCGAGGACCCGATGGTGACGTCGAGGCCCGTCAGCGCCTGCCGCCCCGGCCCGGCATCGGCCAGCGAGACGCGCGCCTGCACGTCGCGCAGCGGCGGGATCGGGACATCCGGCAGCAGCGGCACGAGGCGCCGGGTGTCCGGCACCTCCGCGGTGAGCGTCGCCTGCCAGTCGCGCCGCTCGGCCGGGCGGCCGATGCTGCCCTCCAGCCCGAAGCGGGCCCCGGCGGCCTCCACCGTGCCGCGGACCGGCCAGGGGGTGCCGGGGGTGGGGCTGATGAGGCCGGCCAGCGGGCCGGTCTCTCCCTCCACCGCGATCGGGGTGCCTTCCAGCGCCAGCGTCCCGCGGCCGCGGATGGGCCCGTTGCCGTCGCCGGCCTCCGCCTCCAGCCGGGGGGCTTCCAGCGTGCGGCTGGCGCCGCTGATGCCGTTGCGCCAGGTGAGGCGCGCCTCCTCCACGCTGATGCGGCCGAAGCCGAGGGCCGGGCGGGGCCGCGCTGCCTCCGGCGCCGGGGCGGGGGCCGGCGCGGGCCCGGGTGGCGGCCGGTCCGGCGCCGGCGCAGCGGCCGGGCGGGCGAGGACCCAGTTCGGCCGCCCCTCCGCATCCGTCTCCAGCAGGATGTCGGGCGCGACCAGCCGCAGCCGCCGCACCTCCACCTGCCGCGAGAGCAGCGGCAGCAGGGCCAGTTCCAGCTCCGCCCGCCGTATTGTCGCCATCTGCGGGCGGCTGCCGGTCGGCATGTTGGAGAGGGCGACATCCTCCGCCGTGATGGTCGGGACCAGGGAGAGCTTGATCCCGATCGGGCCGGCCAGCGTCAGGTCGCGGCCCGTCCTCTCCTTCACCAGGGCCTCGATGCGCGGCTTCTGGTCGTTCAGGTCGAAGCTGGCGAGGAAGACCGCGCCCGCCACCACCGGCACGGCGATGACGGCCGCGGCCACCCAGGGCCAGCGGCGCCTCCGGGCGGGCGGCGTGGGCTGCGGCTCGGGGAGAGCAGTCTCGCGCGGCATGCGGGCCTAACGCCGGGAGGGCGGGGCGAGGCGACGGGGCTTCGGGGTCTTCGGCGCCTCGAAGCCGAAATAGGCAAAGGTCTCCTTCATGTGCGGCGGCAGCGGCGCCGCCGCCTCCAGCACCCCGCCATCCGGATGCGGCAGGCGGAGCGCACGGGCATGCAGGTGGAGCTGGTTCGACAGCCCGTCCAGATGCGCCGCGGCGCCGCCATACTTGCCGTCGCCGACGATCGGCGCCCCGAGTCCCTCGGCGCAGTGGACGCGAAGCTGGTGGGTGCGGCCGGTGAGCGGGTTCATCTCCAGCCAGGCGACGCGGCGCTTGGCGGCGTCGAGCGTGCGGAAATCGGTAACGGCGCGGGCGCCCTCATTCGGGTCCTCCACCGCCTCCATCCGCTCACCGCGCGGGCCGCCGATCTTGGCGAGGGGGAGGTCGATCCGGCCCTCGGGGATCTCCGGCTGGGGGGTGACCACGGCCCAGTAGGTCTTCTCCACATCCCGCCCGCGGAAGGCCCTGGCGAGGAAGGCCGCGGCCTGGACCGTCCGCCCGAGGACCAGGACGCCGGAGGTGTCGCGGTCCAGCCGGTGGACCAGGCGCGGGCGCTCTTCCGCCTCGAATTGCAGGGCGTCCAGCATGCCATCCAGGTGGCGCGCGATGTTCGGGCCGCCCTGCACCGGCAGGCCATGCGGCTTGTCCAGCACCAGCACGCTGGCATCCCGGTAGATCACCATCCGCTCCAGCTCCCGGGCATCGGCCTCGGAGACCGGGCGGCGGCCCGGCTCGGGCTTCGGCCCCTCCGGCAGGGGCGGGATGCGGACCTCCTGCCCCTCGGCGAGGCGCGTATTGGCCTCCGCCCGCTTGCCGTCCACGCGGATCTGGCCGGTGCGCAGCATCTTCTGCAGCGCGCCCTGGGTAAGCTGGGGAAAGTGGCGGCGGAACCAACGGTCGAGGCGGGTATCGGCCTCGGCGGGGGCCACGATGCGATGGACGATGGTCATGATGGGGGGAGGCTTACCACCTCGGGGCGGGCCGGGCATCCTCACGCCGGACAAAGCGCATCAGGACACTCGCATGGGTTGTCGGCGGAGCCGGCTTCTGCCTCCGGGCGGTTCCGCCCCTTGGCCAGCGGCTCCGGTCCGGGAGATGGCGTGGCGCCCGGCCGGGCGGCAGGGTACCGGGCGCCGCTGGCGGTCACGACGACGTGGGCTGATCAGGGCCAAAGTAGAACCATTGCCGGCGTCAAGCGTCATGCCGCCCCATGACGCGAATGGCATCTCTGGCCGCGGGCGCGGCCCTCCTGATCCTCGGCGTCGGAGCCCCGGATCTCACCATGAACCAGGCCGCTGCGGCGGAGCGGAAGGCGGCAACCCAGCAGCAGCCGCAGCGCGCACAGCAGGCCAAGCCGCAGCGCGGGAAGGCGAGCTACTACGCGCCGAAATTCAACGGCCGGCGCATGGCGAATGGCCGGCCCTTCAACCCCAACGCCAATAACGCGGCCCACAAGACGCTGCCGCTGGGCACGACCGCGCAGGTGACGAATCTGCAGAACGGCCGCACCGCGGAGGTGAAGGTGGAAGACCGCGGTCCCTTCGTGCCGGGACGGGTGATCGATGTGAGCCCGCGCACGGCGGAACAACTCGGCATGAAGCGCGAAGGCACCGTGCCGGTGGAGGTGCGGCCGCTGCAGGTGCCGGATCGGGACGAGCGGGTGGCAGCACGATAATTGCGCTCCCGTCCCTCCCCGGCTGCCGCCGCCCCGCCTGTGAGGTGCCTTGGCCCCTGCCGCATCCCGCGCCGAGGGCTGACCCGCAGGCGTTCCGGGAGCGGGAGCCGGGCGGCACGGGCGGCGAGGGCCGGTTCCGGCGGTTTCCGTTCTGCCCCGGCGGGCAGGCGTCCAGGATGCCCGGCGAGCCCCCACCTGCGGGGGTGTCCGATGTACGGGCACATCCCCGTCGTCACCGATGGCTTCGGCCCGTCCGTTAAGGCGCTCGGGGCGGGCCTGCAACTGGCAGGACGCTGGATGTGCGGGTGACGGTGGCCCGCCCTACCCCACCCTTTCCCAGGCCAGTTCCAGGTGGTTCATGACCCCCTGCACCATCCGCGGCGGCGGGCTCAGCACCACGCGCTCCCCCTCCCACCGCACCTGCCGCACCTGGTCCGTGCCGATGCGGTTCGGGGGATGGGCCGCGTCCACGCGCGTGGACAGGACCTGGCCGTCGAAGCGCCAGGTGCCGGTATAGGCCACCCAGAAGCGCGTCTCGCCCTCGGCCGGGGGACGGCTGTCGCCGAGGGCGGCCATCATCCGCTCCTCCCCGAACTGCACCGTGCCGATCGGCGCCGGGCCGAATTCCGAGGGGATGACCCGCCCCTCCGGATCCCGCGCCGTCACCTGCACCAGGCGCCAGATGCCGATCAGCCTCTCCTTCATCCCATTCCTCCCATGCGGCGCGCCAGCGCGTAGCAGATTGCGAAACCGGCGAGGCCGAGCGCGAGGCTCGCCGCGACATAGAGCAGGGCGAGCGACCAGTGGCGCTGCCAGAGCAGCCCGGTCTCCAGGCTGAAGGCACTGAAGGTGGTGAAGCCGCCGAGCAGGCCGGTGACCAGCAGCAGCCGCCAGGCGCCGCCGATGCCCAGGCCACCCAGCAGCCCGATCGCCGCGCTGCCCAGCAGGTTCACCAGCAGCGTCCCCCAGGGAAAGGCGGCGCCGAAGGCCTGGGCGGACAGCGTGGAGACCAGGAAGCGCAGCACGGAGCCGAGCGCGCCGCCGGCCGCGACGAGCAGCAGCTGGCCGAAGGTGAGCGTCGTCATCCACGAGCCTTCCTCGCGCGCAGCGCGGCCCAGTGGCGCAGCCGCTCGCCGATGGCGGCCTCAGCGCCGCGATCGGTCGGTCTGTAGAATTGCTGACGCGGCATGCCGTCCGGGAAATAGTTTGCCCCGGAGAAACCCTCCGCCTCGTCATGGTCATAGGCATAGCCGGCGCCGTAGCCCAGCTCCTTCATCAGCTTCGTCGGCGCGTTCAGGATGTGCGCGGGCGGCATCAGGCTGCCGGTCTCCTTCGCCGCGCGCCGCGCCTGGCCCCAGGCGGCATAGACGGCATTCGACTTGGGCGCGGTGCCGAGATGCACGACGAGTTGCGCGAGCGCCAGCTCGCCCTCCGGGCTGCCGAGGCGCTCATAGGTCTCCCAGGCGGCGATCGCCAGCGGCAGGGCGCGCGGATCGGCCATGCCGACATCCTCGGCGGCGAAGCGCGTCAGGCGGCGGGCGATGTAGCGCGGGTCCTCCCCGCCCTGCAGCATGCGCGCGAACCAGTAGAGCGCGGCATCGGGATCCGAGCCGCGCAGCGACTTATGGAGGGCGCTGATGAGGTTGTAGTGCTCCTCCCGGTCCTTGTCGTAGAGCGCGGCGCGGCGCGCCAGCAGCTCGGCAAGGCCGGCGGGGTCGAGCGGCGCCGCATCCACGGGCAGCGCCAGCAATTGCTCGGCAAGGTTCAGCAGGTAGCGCCCATCGCCATCGGCCATGGCGCGCAGCGTGGCGCGCGCGGCGTCATCCAGCGGCAGCGGCCGGCCGGCCTCCGCCTCGGCGCGCGCCAGCAGCAGGTCGAGCGCCGCGTCGTCCAGCCGCCGCAGCACCAGCACCTGGCAGCGCGAGAGCAGCGCGCCATTGAGGGCGAAGGACGGATTCTCGGTGGTGGCGCCGACCAGCGTGACGGTGCCGTCCTCCACCACCGGCAGGAAGCCGTCCTGCTGCGCGCGGTTGAAGCGATGGATCTCATCGACGAAGAGCAGCGTCCCCTGCCCCGCCCGCCGCCTTGCCCTCGCCTCGTCGAAGGTGCGCTTGAGGTCGGCGACGCCGGAGAAGACGGCGGAGAGCGAGACGAAGACGAGGCCCGCGCGCTGCGCCAGCAGCCGGGCGATGGTGGTCTTCCCCACCCCCGGCGGCCCCCAGAGGATGAGCGAGGCCAGGCTGCCGCGCGCCAGCATGCCGGAGAGCGCGCCCTGCGGTCCCAGCAGGTGGTCCTGCCCGACCACCTCCTCCAGGCTGCGCGGCCGCAGCCGATCGGCGAGCGGGCGCGGGCCGTCCGGGGCGGGTTCGGGCGGTGGCTCGGGCGGGCCGCCGAAGAGGTCGGCGGCGGGCGGGGTCTCGGCGGGACGGCGGGCCATTCCGGGGAGCATAGGCCGGGCGTCACGCGGCGGCGAGGCCGGGCACCCGCGGCGGGCCCGGGCGTTGCCGGGCCATGCATCTCCTCAACGAGCTGGCGCCCCACTGCGCCTTCCTGACGCTTGCGCTGCTGGCCGGGCTGGTCGCGGCGCTGTCGCTGCGCCGGCAGGAGGCGGCGCCGGCAGCCGCGCTGAATCTGGGCGCGGCGGTGTTCCTCGGGCAGTTCGTCGGCTTCGTGGCGCTGGCCGGGCTGGGCCTGCCGGCAACCCTCGCCCAGGGGGCAGCGCTGACGCTGGGGGCGGCGGCGGCCTGGACGGAGCCGGCATAGATGCGCGCCGGCACGTGCCGGCGCCAGGCTTGATCACAGGGCGGGATGGCAGGACGCGCCCCCGGCCGCGGACCGATCTCTGCCCGGCGCGCATGGAGGCAATGGCCGGCAGATCGCAGATCCAGGCTGGTACGCCATGGCGACCGGCCGCTTCCTCGGGGTGGTCTTCCGCATGTCGGATGCGATGCAACTGGAGCGTTTCGTGGTGGCGCAGGATCCCGTGCTGGATCAGGTGCGACGGGAACTGGCAGCAGGGCGCAAGCGCACGCACTGGATGTGGTTCATCTTCCCGCAATTGCGCGGCCTGGGACACAGCGCCATGGCGCAGCACTACGGCCTCGCCTCCCTGGCGGAGGCGCGGGCCTATCTGGCCCATCCGCTGCTGGGACCGCGGCTGGAGGAATGCACCGCGCTGGTGAACGCCGTGCAGGGCCACTCCGCGCATGCGATCTTCGGCAGCCCGGACGACATGAAGTTCCGGTCCTGCATGACGCTTTTCGCGGCGGCGCGGCCGGGCGGGACGCCCTTCCAGGCGGCCCTTGACCGCTATTTCCGTGGCGAGCCCGACCCGCGCACGCTGACGCTGCTGGCCTAGCAGGCTGCTGAAAAGCGCGCAGGATCGGCGGGTGCGGTAGGCTCCGGCGGACCTTCCATGCGCCCGCTGCCGCGTGGCGGCTGCCAGAAACACGTTTCCGGCGCCAGCGGCGCTCCCTT
>NZ_JAJAQI010000042.1 GCF_020523605.1 Roseicella aerolata
CCTACGGCTTCCTCGTGGCCGAGCGCTGCCTTTTCCCCCCTCAATCCCGCTTCACCGCGCGGCGGCTCAAGACACCTGCGCTATCCAAAGGCTTCCAGCCGCGCGGTGCCGGTCCGGCCTGAGCGCCACGTGCCGCACTCAATCGCCAGCATTCGCCGCCGCCTCACCGTCGGCCTTGTCCACCTCCTCCCGCGCTGCCCCTGCTGCCTGCAGAAACAGCGTATACGGCCAAGAAGCAAGTGACACAGTAAGATTAAGGGCCAGATCGCCCTGGCATGCCGTTTGCGGTCGTGTCCCGTCGCCTGGCGAGGCCGGGGCATGGCGCATCGTCCTCCGCGGCAGGGAGGCTGGGCGTGACCTGTTGCGTGGCGGCCATCCGGCCGCACGGGAGTGGGCGGCCAGGGATGCCTTCTCGAACCCAGATGACGCTCCGCCGGAAGACAGGGGGCGCTCCGCGCGGGGGAGGCGAGTCGAGGCTCTCCGGAGCCCGAGGAATGCTCCCACGGATGGCGCTCCCTTCTGAACGCCGCCCGCAGCGGATCATTCTTCGCGGGGCAACCTCCCGCTCCTCGGCGATCCGATCTACAGCGGATTGCGTTCAAAACTGAACGCCAATCCGCTGTAGACCGTTGTCCGTAGAGCAGATTCACGCTGCGGGGCGCTCACGCTCCTCCGCGATCTGCTCTAGCTGAAACTCACCTGCACCCGGCCCAGCCGTCCCAAGGAGGCTTGCAGTTCCAGCCCCGCCACCGGCTCAAGCGAGGGGCCGACGGATGCCACCAGCACGGCGCCCTGCGGCAGGCCGCCGGCACGCCGTGCGGCGAGCGCGGCCGCCAGCATCGCCTCCTCCAGATCCACCTCCTCGCCGCGCCGCCAGGTCCCGACCGGGGTCAGGGAAGCGCGGACCCGCATCGGCGCCATGCGCTTTCCCTTGCCGGTCACGATGTAGCCCAGCCCCGCCAGATCGGCCGCGGCCAGGGCACCGGTGGAAGGTGGTTCGCTCCAGCGCCAGCTCCCGACATCGATGGCCGGATGCAGGCTGGCGAAATTCGGCAACTCGTCGCCGCGCCGCGGCAGGTCCTCCGCCAGAACCCCGACCACTGCGGCGCTGGCCCGCGGGTGGCGCAGCACGGCAAGCGCGATGGTGCTGCCGTCCTTCAGCAGCCGTCCATCCAGCACCGGTCCGGGGACGGGGCGGCCATTGGTCGGGCTGGCGAGGCGCAGGCCGCAGGAGGTGAGATCCAGCATGTCGAGAACGCGTGCGGCAATCCGCTGTCCGTCCAGCATGCTGCGGGGGGTCGCGACGGGAGGGAGCGGCGCAAGCGGCTGTCCTGTCTCCACCGCCTCGGCCAGCCATTTCGCTGCGCTGTCGCGCAGGGCAGCATCCATAGGTCACCCTTCCAAAGCGACACGTCACGCAACGAACCGGCATGTCGCGCGTGCTCGCAGTGTATCAAAAAATGCGATTCAGGCGCGACTTCTCTGCAACCGATTCGCAAGTGCGGATCACGCAATATTTCGCATGCCGCCGCAGCCGGGATACGCCCGCGTGGCGGGACCAGGTCCCGGGCCGGCCCGCATGAATGCGGACCGGCGCCGGTTCTCTGCCGCGCCGCTGCGGACCCCATCGCAGCGCAGTGCAATGGGGGCGGCGGCTCAGTCGGAGGGCAGCAGGATCTCCTCCTCCTGGAAGCCGCCGGGGGGCGGCGCATCCACCGTGAGGGGCAGTGCGCCAGCACCGCCGCCGCCATAGAGCTGCTCGGGCAGCCAAGTGACGAGCTGCGGGAAGACATAGACGCAGGCCATGCAGAAGAGGACGATGAAGATGAAGGGCATGCAGCCGCGGAAGATGTCCTCCAGCCGGACATGCTTGGGCGCCACGCCCTTCAGGTAGAAGGCCGCCATGGCGACCGGGGGCGAGAGGAAGCTGGTCTGGAGGTTCAGCGCGATCAGCACGCCGAAGAAGAGCGGGTCCACCCCGAAATCATCCAGCAGCGGCAGGAAGATGGGGACGAAGATCACGATGATCTCGGTCCATTCCAGCGGCCAGCCGAGCAGGAAGATCAGGAACTGCGCCAGCAGCATGAAGGTGAACTGGTTCAGCGGCAGCGACTTGAAGAACTCCTCCACCAGCTGCTGCCCGCCGAGATAGCCGAAGACCGAGGAGAAGATCGCCGAGCCGACGAAGAGCCAGCAGACCATGGCCGAGGTCCGCGCCGTCAGGAACACGCTTTCCCTCAGCTTGGCCCAGGTGAAGCTGCGATAGGCGATGGCAAGCAGGACGGCTCCGAGCGAGCCCATCGCCGCCGCCTCGGACGGCGTGGCGAGGCCCATCAGGATGGCGCCGAGCACCAGGGCGATCAGCAGGGCGAGCGGCAGGAAGGAGGTGAGCAGGGAGAAGAGGATCGCCTGGAAGGGGATGTTCACCTCCTCCGGCGGCAGGCGCGGCGCGTAGTGCGGCTTCACCACCGCGATGCCCATGGCATAGAGGATGTAGAGCGCGGCCAGCATCACGCCCGGGATGAAGGCGGCGGCATAGAGCTGCACCACGGAGACGCCCGCCGTCGCGCCGAACAGGATCAGCATGATCGAGGGTGGGATCAGGATGCCGAGGCAGCCGCCCGCGCAGATGACGCCGGTGGCGAGCCGGGGATCGTAGCCCGCGCGCAGCATGGGCGGCAGCGCCAGCAGGCCCATCAGCGTCACCACTGCGCCGACGATGCCGGTGGCGGTGGCGAAGAGGGCGCAGGTGGCGAGCGTCGCGACCGCCAGCGAGCCCGGGATGTTGCCCGAGGCCATCTGGAGCGAGCGGAACAGCCGGTCGAGGATATTGGCCCGCTCGATGATGTACCCCATGAAGACGAAGAGCGGGACGCTGATCAGCACGTCATTCGCCATCACCGAATAGGTGCGCTGGATCAGCAGGTCGAAGATCCGCTCCTGCATGCCGAGATAGCCGAAGAACAACCCCATCGCCATTAGGGTGAAGGCAATGGGAAAGCCCAGCATGATGAAGAAGAGAAAGAGGAAGAGCTGGGTGAGGCCCAGCGCGCCGTCGCTCATGAATCGGGCCTCACCGTCCGCTGTTGTCGTCGCCGGCGCGCTCGCCGGGAATGTGGCCGGTCCGCGCCATCTCGCGGGCCAGTTCCTCGGGGTCCTTCTCCGCCGCGGCGGCCAGGATCTGCTGCTCCATCTCCTCGACATCCGAGAGGCGCCGCGGCCAGGCGCCGCTGCGGATGCATTGCAGGCAGCGCACCACCTCGACCAGCCCCTGCAGCAGCAGCAGGAGGCCGACCACGGGGATCAGGAATTTGAAGGGCCAGATGACCGGCCCGGTTGGGGAGAACATGCTCCGCTCGTTCTGACGGAAGCTGTCGGCGAAGAAGAACCAGCCGGAGATCATGAAGGCGAAGATCGCCGGGAAGAAGAACAGGATGTAGAGGATCAGGTCGAACCAAGCCTGCCGCCGCGGCGGGAAGCCGCGGTACAGGAAATCGCCGCGCACATGGCCGTTGCGGGAGAGCGCATAGGCGCCCGCCATCATGAACAGCGTGCCATAGAGCATGTAGGAGACGTCGTAGCCCCAGGAGGTCGGCGCCCGGAAGACGTAGCGGACGAAGACCTCATAGACGACGACGCCGGTCAGGACGAGGATCGACCAGGCGAAGGTCTGGCCGACCAGGGTGCTCAGGCGATCAATGCCGAGCAGCAGGCGCTGCATGATCCCGTCTTCCCTTTCAATTCGCCATGCGCGCCAGCCCCGCCCCGCCACCATGGCCGGCGGCGGGGCGGGGCTGCGCTCAGCCCTGGCGAGCAAAGAAGTGGTTATAGGACTGAACCGGGCTGGCCTCATAGCGCAGGGCGAAATTGCCGACGCGCCGGCACCACTCCCGCTGGCTGTCGCAGACCTTCTTGAAGAAGGGCCCGGCATGCGGGGAGGAATTATCGGCCTCAAGCCGCGCCACCACCCGGTCCCAGGCCTGCAGCTGCGCTTCCAGGATGGGGCGCGGCGTCTGGCGGACGCTCACGCCGCTCTGCTGCACCATCACCTGCAGGTCGCGCGAGAAGCGGTCCTGCTGCTTCCAGGACATGTCGGAGGACGCCGCCTCCGCCGCATAGCGCAGCACGGCGCGGAGCTCCTCCGGCAACCCGTCGAACTTCGTCCTGTTGAACAGGATCTCGAAGCACTCGACGCGCTGATGGTAGCTCTGGATCATGTAATTCTTGGCGACGTCGGGAAAGCCGAGCACGCGGTCGGAGGAGGGGTTGCTGAACTCCGCCCCGTCGATCACCCCGCGCTCCAGCGCCGGCACGATCTCGCCGCCCGGCAGGGAGACCACCGCCGCCCCCATCTCGGCCATCAGGTCGGCGGCCAGGCCCACGGTGCGGAACTTCATCCCGCGCACCTGCTCCACCCTCTCCAGCGGCTGGCGGAACCAGCCGAGCGGCTGGGTCGGGATGGGGCCGGAGAGGAAGCCGACCACATTGACGCGGGTGATGTCCTGGATCAGTTCGCGGTACAGGGCCTCGCCGCCGCCATAATGGAACCAGCCGAGCAGCTGGTTGGCATCGCCGAACCAGGGTGGGGCGGTGCCGAACAGGCTGTAGGCCTTGTTCTTGCCGAACCAGTAGGCCGTCACCCCATGGCCGCCATCCAGCGTGCCGGTGGAGACCGCGTCCTGCATCTGGAAGGCGCCGACCACGGCGCCGGCCGCCAGCAGTTCCAGCCGCAGCCGCCCGCCGCCCATCTGGTTGACGCGGGTCACGTAGTCCTGGGCGAATTCATGCAGGATGTCGCGTTGCGGCCAGGTGGACTGGAAGCGCAGCACGGCGGTCTGGGCGCGGCTGACATTTGGCGTGGCCAGCACCGCCGTACCGGCGGCACCCAGCGCGGCGGTGCGCAGCAGGCCGCGCCGGCCGGCGGCCCTGGACGTGATCGATCCCATCTTGTTCTGCCTCCCTTGCGCGGACGCGCCGCCGGAACCCTGCATGCCGCCGGGCACCCGCTGCACATCAAATGGAGGCGCCTGCGCCGCGCGCAATGTTACGGCGGGCAGGCGCTCAGCCCTGCCCGCCGCAAAGGGATCAGCCCTGGCGCGCGAAGAAGTGGTTGTAGGAGACCACCGGGCTCGCCTCGTAGCGCAGGAAGAAATTGCCCACCCGGCGGCACCAGTCGCGCTGGCTGTCGCAGACCTTCTTGAAGAAGGGGCCGTTGGCCGGGGAGGAATTGTCGCCCTCCAGCCGCTGGATCACCCGGTCCCAGGCCTGCAGCTGGGCCTCCAGCACCGGGCGCGGGGTGGGGCGCACCTGCACGCCCTGCCGCTGAGACATCTCCAGCAGGTCGCGGCTGTAGCGGTCCTGCAGCTTCCAGGACATCTCGGCCGAGGCCGCCTCGGCGCCGTGGCGGATCACCGCCTGCAACTCGGCCGGCAGAGACTCGTACCGGCCCTTGTTGAACAGGATCTCGAAGCTCTCCACCTTCTGGTGATAGCTCTGGATCATGTAGGCCTTGGCGACGTCGGGGAAGCCGAGGACGCGGTCGGAGGAGGGGTTGTTGAACTCCGCCCCGTCGATCACGCCGCGCTCCAGCGCCGGCACGATCTCGCCGCCCGGCAGGGAGACGACGGCCGCGCCCATTTCGTTCATCAGGTCGGCGGCCAGGCCCACGGTGCGGTATTTCAGGCCGCGGATCTGGTCGGCGCGCTCGATCGGCTGCTTGAACCAGCCGAGTGGCTGGGTCGGCATGGGGCCGGAGAGGAAGCCGACGGCATTGACCTTCAGGATGTCGCCCAGCAGCTCCTTGTACAGGGCCTCGCCGCCGCCGTGATAGAACCAGCCGAGCAGCTGGTTGGCATCGCCGAACCAGGGCGGGGTGGTGCCGAACAGGCTGAAGGCCTTGTTCTTGCCGAACCAGTAGGCCGAGACGCCATGGCCGCCATCGAGCGTGCCGGAGGAGACGGCATCCAGCAGCTGGAAGGCGCCGACCACGGCGCCGGCCGCGAGCAGCTCCAGCCGCAGCCGGCCGCCGGCCATGGCATTCACCCGGCTGACATAGTCCTGGGCGAATTCATGGAAGATGTCGCGCTGCGGCCAGGTGGACTGGAAGCGCAGCGTGACGGTCTGGGCACGGCTCACATTGGGCGTGGCCAGCACGGCGGCGCCGGCGGCGCCGACGGCAGTGGCCTTGAGGAGGCCGCGGCGGCCGGGCTCGGGCGTGTCTTTCGCGGACATGGCTGTTTCCCTGCTTGGGCAGGGGCGAGCCGGGCACGCCGCTGCCTCATCGACTGCGGCGCACTTAATGAACAGGTGATCACCCCGCAATGGGGCAGGTGGTCATTTCGTCACGAAGGCCTTCTCGAGCACATAGGTGCCGGGCTCGTTGTTCGAGCCCTCGACGAAGCCGCGGGCTTCGAGCAGCGCCTTGACATCGGCATTCATCGCCTCCGACCCGCAGAGCATGACGCGGTCATGCTCGGGCGAGAGTGGCGGCAGGCCGAGATCGGCGCAGACCTGGCCGGTCTCGATCAGCGTCGTCACCCGGCCCTGGGTCCGGAAAGGCTCGCGCGTCACGGTGGGGTAGTAGAGCAGCTTGCCCCGCAGCATCTCGCCAAGGAATTCGTGCTCCGGCAGCTCCCGCTCGATGTAGTCGTGATAGGCGAGTTCCTTCACCTCGCGCACCCCGTGCATCAACACGACTTTTTCGTACTTCTCGTAGACCTCGGGCTCGCGGATCAGGGACATGAAGGGCGCCATGCCGGTGCCGGTCGAGACCATCCACAGGGTCTTGCCGGGCAGCAGGTTCTCCACCAGCAGGGTGCCGGTCGGCTTCTTGCCGATCAGCACCGTGTCGCCGACCTTGATGTGCTGCAGGCGGGAGGTGAGGGGGCCGTCCTGCACCTTGATGGACAGGAACTCCAGCTCCTCGTCCCAGGGCGGGCTGACCATGGAATAGGCCCGGACCAGCGGCTTGCCGCCCACCATCAGGCCGATCATCGCGAACTGCCCGGCCACGAAGCGCAGCGCGGGGTCGCGGGTGCAGCGGAAGGAGAATTGCCGGTCGGTCCAGTGATGGACCCAGGTCACCGTCTCACCGAAGAAGGCGGGCGGGATGGTGGGCTTCGCAGGGGCGAGGGGCAGGGCGTCCATGGCCAGCCTAGATGCGGGGTTGTGCGGCGCAGCGCAACAGGAGATGGCGCAATCCAGCCTTGCGCGGGCGCAAACCCTGGCGGCACGGGCGTGAATCCCGCAATGGACCGGACCGGACCGGACCGGGCGGGACCGGCACGGCGGCGCGGCCGCCTGCCCATCCGGCTGTCGCGGGAGCGTCACGGTACTGCCAAAGGCTTGCAATGGAAGGCGGCTAAAGCGCCCGGGCCAAACCATTGGGGGGTTTCCGCATGCGTGCGTTCCTTCTCGCCGCCGGCCTCGTCGCGGCCGTCGCCGGCCAGGCCCGCGCCGACCAGCGCTTCGAGGCGATGCTCGCCGGCCATGCCGTCCTGCCGGCCGCCAGTTTCGTCGCGCCCCCGGCCGGGGCGCCCGCCGCCTTCGCCGTCTCCGGCCGCTTCACCGGGCCCGAGGCCCTGCGCACCGACCGGGTCGGCAGCATCCCCGGCCAGACCGGCGCGACCTACGGCCAGCGGCCCACCGGCCTCGCCCTTCCCTTCGAGGGCCAGCCGGTGCAGGGCTTCTCCGGCATCAAGCCGGCCGAGGACGGCAGCTACTGGGTGCTGACTGACAACGGCTTCGGCAACAAGCGCAACAGCCCCGATGCGCTGCTCATGCTGCATCGCCTCCGCCCGGATTGGCGGAGCGGCCAGGTGGTGGTCGAGCGGACGGTCTTCCTCTCCGACCGTGACCGCCGCGTGCCCTTCCGGATCGCCGCCGAATTCTCCGAGTCGCGCCATCTGACCGGCGCCGATTTCGACCCTGAGAGCATCCAGCCCATGCCGGATGGCAGCTTCTGGATCGGCGAGGAATTCGGGCCCTTCCTGATCCAGGTGAATGCGGAGGGCGTGGTGCAGCGCGTGGTGGAGACGCAGCTCGACGGCCAGCGCCTGATCTCGCCCGACCATCCGGCGCTGCAGGTGGCGGCCAGCCCCGGCACGGGCGTGGCCTTCCGCGCCCGCCGCTCCGGCGGCTTCGAGGGCATGGCGCTGACGCCCGACGGCAGGACGCTCTGGGCCCTGCTGGAACAGCCGATCTTCGCGGCGAATTCCGACCAGCCGGAG
Organism: Roseicella aerolata; assembly: GCF_020523605.1. Taxonomy (GTDB): domain Bacteria; phylum Pseudomonadota; class Alphaproteobacteria; order Acetobacterales; family Acetobacteraceae; genus Paracraurococcus; species Paracraurococcus aerolatus. The sequence goes on from NZ_JAJAQI010000042.1 coordinate 8,229, forward strand.
GGCCCCTTCCTGCGGCTTCTCGAATTCTCGACCGAGCGCGCCGCCTGGACGGGGCGGTCGCTCAAGTACCGGCTGGAGGCGGGCGCAACCGCGATCGGCGACCTCAACATGATCGATGAGCGCCGCGCCCTCGTGATCGAACGCGACAACGGCGAAGGCGCCCCCTCCCGCGCCTGCGCGACCGGCCAGACGCCTCCGGCCTGCTTTCCGGCGCCGGCCCGCTTCAAGCGGGTCTATGTCATCGACCTCGGCGCGCCGGATGCCGAGGGTTTCGTGAGGAAGCTCGGCCATATCGACCTGATGGCGATCCGCGATCCGGAGGGCCTGGCCCGCCAGCGCGGCGATCTGGGCGAGGGCATTCCCCGCGACAACTTTACCTTCCCCTTCTTCACCATCGAGAATGTGGCGATGGTCGATGCCGACCACATCATCGTGGCGAATGACAATAACCTGCCCTTCAGCGCCGGCCGGCACCTGACCCGTGCCGACGACAACGAGTTCATCCTGCTGCGCGTGCCCGAGCTGCTGCGGGCGCGCTGACCGCCTCACCATGGCCGGGGCACCCCGGCCATGGCGCCTGCCGTTGTGCGGCGGGGGACGGCACGACATGCTGGTGCTCTCATCAGGGTGAGCGGACATGGCGGCAGTAGGGAATGAGGCTGGTTTCACCGACAGCGTCGGGGCCTTCGTGCCAGGGCCGCGCGCGGAGCTGCGCGGAGCGGCAGAGGGGCCGCTCGCCGGGCTGAGCTTCGCGATCAAGGATCTCTACGACCTTGCCGGCTGGCCGACGACCTATGGCAATCCGGACTGGGCCCGCACCCATCCGGTGGCCGCCGCCACCGCGCCGGCGGTGCAGGCGCTGCTGCAGGCCGGCGGCTTCCTGCGCGGCAAGACCAGGACGGTCGAACTGGCCTATGGCCTGACCGGCGAGAATGTCTGGCACGGCACGCCTATCAACCCGGCGGCGCCGGACCGCTTCCCCGGCGGCTCCTCCTGCGGCTCGGCCGCCGCGGTCGCGGCCGGACTGGTCGATTTCGCCATGGGGTCGGATACCGGCGGCTCCGTCCGTATCCCAGCCAGCTATTGCGGCACCTTCGGCATCCGGCCGAGCTGGGGCGCGGTCAGCCTGGCCGGCGCCTGCGGCCTCGGCCCGAGCTTCGACACGCCCGGCTGGTTCGCCTCGCGCGCCGGCGTGCTGGCGAAGGTCGGCGATGTCCTGCTGCCGGAGGACAGCCTCCCCGGCGCCGCGCTCGGCCCGCTGCTGAAGCCGGAGGAACCCTGGATCAACGCCCTGCCGGGCACGGTGCTGGCCCTGGCCGAGCCCTTCCGGGTTCTGCAAGGGCTGCTCGGGCCCGCCATTCCCATCGGCATCGCGCCGGAGGGGCTGCAGGTGCTCTACGAGCATTTCCGCTGCGCGCAGGCGGAGGAAGCCTGGTCGACGCTCGGGAGCTGGGTCGCCGCGACCAATCCCGAATTCGGTCCCGGCGTGAAGGAACGCTTCGAGGCCGCCCGCACCATGGACCCCGCCAGGGCTGCCGCCGGGCGCGCCTTCCGCCAAGGCTTCAGCGCGCGGGCACGGGCGCTGCTGGCGGGCGGCGCCGTGCTCGCCTACCCGACGAGCCCGGCCGTTGCGCCGAAGCTCGAGGCGACGCAGGCGGAGCAGAATGCGGTGCGCGAACTGACCATGGGCGTTACCGCCATCGCCGGCCTGGCGGGGCTGTGCGAAGTGACGCTGCCGGCCGCCCGGGATGCCGGCATCCCGCTCGGCCTTTCGCTGGTCGCCGCACCGGGGCGCGACCGCGCGCTGCTCGCGCTCGCCACGCGGCTCGCCGGGGCGCTCGGCCTGCCGGTCTGAGGCCGGGCTGCGCGCCCGGACCGCAGCCGGCGGCGGGGTGGCACCGGGCAGGCCGGCGGGCCTGCCCGTCGCGGCCGGCGCTGGCGACACCCTTGTCCGTAACCGGGGCGGCCGCTAGAGCAGATCGCTGCGGAGCGTGAGCGCCCCGCAGCATGACTCCGCTCTTCAACCCATGATCTGCAGCGGCCTGGCGCTCGGGCATGAACGCAAGCCGCTGCAGAGGACGGACGGTCCGGCCGGACAGATCGAGGACGCCTGAATGCTCATCCGCGATGCCGTGCCGGCCGATCTGCCGGCAATCACCGCCATCTACGCGCATCACGTGCTGCACGGCACCGGCACCTTCGAGGAAGTGCCGCCGACCGAGGCCGAGATGGGCGCGCGCATGGCGGACACCCAGACGCGCGGCTGGGCCTGGCTGGTGGCGGAAGGGCAGGAACTGCCGGGTGAGGCGCCGGGGCTGATCGGCTATGCCTATTTCAACCAGTTCCGCATGCGCTCCGCCTATCGCTATTCCGCGGAGAACAGCGTCTATGTCCGCGACGACGTGCGCGGCATGGGGGTGGGCAAGGCGCTGGTTGCGGCGCTGCTGGAGCGCGCGGACCAGGCGGGGTTCCGGCAGATGTTCGCGGTCATCGGCGATAGCGACAATGTTGGCTCGATTGGCCTGCACCTCTCCTTGGGCTTCCAGCGGGCGGGCGTGCTGAGATCGGCCGGGGTGAAGTTCGGCCGCTGGCTGGATGTGGTCTTTATGCAGCGCAGCATCGGCGCCGGCGACCGCGACGTCCCGGGCTGACCCCGCCGGCGGAATTGCCGTGCCGCCCGGCCGGGTTTCGGCCATCCTTCGTCCCCAGCGCGGGAGGATGCGATGGGCGGACAGGGCAGCCCGGCGATCCGGGCCTTCTTCGACGAGGCCACCAACACCGTTACCTATCTGGTCTGGGACCCGGCGACGCGCATCGGCGCCGTGATCGACCCCGTGCTGGACTGGGACAACCGCAGCGGCGAGGCCGAGACGAGGAGCGCCGATGCGGTGCTCGCGGCGCTGCGGGAGGAGGGCGTCGAGCTTGCCTGGATGCTCGAGACCCATGTGCATGCCGACCACCTGACCGCCTCCCCCTACATCAAGGCGAAGGCCGGCGGGCGCATCGGCATCGGCGAGCATATCCGGGAGGTGCAGCAGATCTTCCGCCCGGTCTTCGGCGCCGACGACGTGGCGCCCGGGGGCGGCGATTTCGACGTGCTCTTCGCCGATGGGGCGGAGTTCACCATCGGCACCCTGCCGGTCAGGGTCATGCATGTGCCCGGCCATACGCCGGCCTGCATCGCCTATCTGGTGGCTGATGCCTGCTTTGTCGGCGACACGCTCTTCATGCCGGATTACGGCACGGCGCGCTGCGACTTCCCGGGCGGCGATGCGCGAGCGCTCTGGTGCTCCATCGGGAAGCTGCTGGCCCTGCCGCCGGAGACGCGGCTCTTCACCTGCCATGACTACAAGGCGCCAGGGCGCGACCATTTCGCCTGGGAGAGCACCGTCGCGGAGCAGCGGGCGCGCAACCCGCATGTGAAGGAGGGCTCGACGGAGGAGGAATTCGTGGCGATGCGCCAGGCGCGGGATGCGAAGCTGGCAGCACCCGCGCTCCTGCTGCCGTCCATCCAGGTGAACATGCGCGCCGGGCGCTTCCCGCCGGCGGAGGCGAATGGCGTGCGCTATCTGAGGATCCCGGTGAAGATGCGGGGCGGCGCGCTGCCCTGACCGGCCCTGCGCCGCCGCCCCTGCGATCCTCGCCGAGGGACCGGGAAGGGCCTCCCGCTCAGACCGTCAGCAGCCGCCGCACCGCCTCATCCTCCAGCTCCTCGACCGGGCCGCCGAGCGCCACCTCGCCGCGCACCATCACGGCGATGCGGTCGGCCAGATCCCGGGCGAATTCGTAGTACTGCTCCACCAGCACCACGGCGAAGTTCTTCTCCCGCGCCAGCAGGCGGATGACGCGGGCGATGTCCTTGATGACGCTGGGCTGGATGCCCTCGGTCGGCTCATCCAGGATCAGCAGCCGCGGCCGCGCGGTCAGCGCCCGCGCGATGGCGAGCTGCTGCTGCTGCCCGCCCGAGAGGTCGCCGCCGCGCCGGCGCAGGAACTGCTTCAGGATGGGGAAGAGGGCGAAGACCTCCTCCGGCACCTTGGAGCCGCGCGGGGCGGCGGCCAGCGCGGTCTCCAGGTTCTCCTGCACCGTCAGGAAGGGGAAGATCTCGCGGCCTTGCGGGACATAGCCGATGCCGGCGCGGGCGCGATCGGCTGGCGCCATGGCGGCGACATCCTTGCCCTCCCACAGGATCCGGCCGCCCTGGATCCGCTCCAGGCCGACGATCGCCCGCATCAGGCTGGACTTGCCGACGCCGTTGCGCCCGAGCACGCAGGTGATCCGGCCGGGATCGGCCTGCAGCGAGACGCCGCGCAGGCAGCGGGAGGCGCCGTAGGAGAGGTCGATGGCTTCGACGCGCAGCATCGCTCAGCGCCCCAGATAGACTTCGATGACCCGCGGGTCGTTCTGCACATGGTCGATGCTGCCCTCCGACAGCATCGAGCCCTCGCAGAGCACGGTGACCTTGCTGCCGAGGGCGCGGACGAATTCGAGGTCGTGCTCCACCACGACGACGCTGCGCTGCCCGGCGATGCGGACCAGGAGGGCGGCGGTGTGCTCCGTCTCCTGGTCGGTCATGCCGGCCACCGGCTCATCGACCAGCAGCAGCTCCGGGTCCTGCATCAGCAGCATGCCGATCTCCAGCCATTGCCGCTGGCCGTGGGAGAGGATGGCGGCGCGGTCATGCATGCGGGCGGTGAGGCCGATCTCCTCGACCGTCGCCTCGATCCGCCGGCGCGCCTCGCCGCTCAGCAGCCAGGCCAGGCAGGCGAAGGGACCGCGCGGGGCCTTCAGCGCCAGCTCCAGGTTCTCGAATACCGTCAGCGCGTCGAAGACCGTCGGCTTCTGGAATTTCCGCCCGATGCCGAGATTGGCGATGGTCGCCTCGTCCAGTCGGGTCAGGTCGTGGTCGCGGAAGCGGACCACGCCCGCGGTCGGGCGCGTCTTGCCGGTGATGACGTCCATCATGGTCGTCTTGCCGGCACCGTTCGGGCCGATGATGGCGCGGAGCTCCCCCGCATCCACCACCAGCGAGAGGTTGTTCAGCGCCCGGAAGCCGTCGAAGACCACCGAGACGCCGTCCAGGTAGAGGACCGGCGCGCTGCTGTCCTTGCTGCGCCCCAGGGGCGGGCTGTAACCGTCGCTCATTTCGGCGCCTTCGCGAACAGGCCGATCAGGCCACGGGGCAGGAAGAGGGTGACGGCGACGAAGAGCCCGCCGAGGGCGAAGAGCCAGAGATCGGGCGCGACCGTCGTCAGCCAGGTCTTCAGCGCATTGACCGAGAAGGCGCCGAGCACCGCGCCGACCAGCGTGCCGCGCCCGCCGACCGCCACCCAGATCACGGCCTCGATCGAGTTGCCCGGGCTGAACTCGCCGGGATTGATGATGCCGACCTGCGGGACATAGAGCGCGCCGGCGAGGCCCGCGAGCGCCGCCGAGAGCACGAAGACGAAGAGCTTGTGCCGCGTCACGTCGTAGCCGAGGAAGCGCACCCGGCTCTCGGCATCCCGGATGGCCACCAGCACCCGGCCGAGCTTCGACTGCGTGATGCGGGTGCAGGCCAGGAAGGCGACGACCAGCAGGGCGAGGGAGGCATAGAACAGCACGGCACGGGCATTGTCCGTATTGAGCGGCATGCCCAGCAGCTCCTTGAAATCGGTGAAGCCGTTGTTGCCGCCGAAGCCCATGTCGTTGCGGAAGAAGGCCAGCATCAGGGCGTAGGTCATCGCCTGGGTGATGATGGAGAGGTAGACGCCGGTGATGCGGCTGCGGAAGGCGAGGAAGCCGAGGATGGCGGCCAGCACGCCCGGCACGGCCATGGCCATGAGGACGGCGTAGGGGAAATGCTCGAAGCCCAGCCAGTACCAGGGCAGTTCCTGGTAGCCGAGGAAGACCATGAAGTCCGGCAGGGTGGGGTGGCCATAGACGCCGCGCGGCCCGATCAGCCGCATCAGATGCATGCCCATGGCATAGCCGCCGAGGGCGAAGAAGGCACCGTGGCCGAGCGAGAGGATGCCGGCATAGCCCCAGGCCAAATCGATGGCCAGCGCCAGGACGGCATAGGTGATCCATTTGCCGGTGATGCTGACGATGAAGTCCGAGACATGCAGCGTGCTCTCGGCCGGCAGCTGGTTCAGCACCGGCAGCACGGCCAGCACCAGGATGGCGCCGATCAGCACCAGGCGGATCGTCAGGCGGCCGGTGGTGCCGGGCGCCGGGGTGGCGATGGTGGCGCTCACGACTCGGCGGCCCTTCCCTTGAGCGCGAAGAGGCCCTTCGGCCGGCGCTGGATGAACAGCATGATGGCGATGAGGACGAAGACCTTGGCGAGGACCGCGCCCGCCCAGGGCTCCAGCATCTTATTGACGATGCCGAGCGTCATGGCGCCGACCAGCGTGCCCGCCAGCGAGCCGACGCCGCCGAAGACCACCACCATGAAGCTGTCGATGATGTAGCCGGTGCCGAGATTGGGCGAGACATTGTCGATCTGCGACAGCGCGACGCCCGCGAGGCCGGCGAGGCCCGAACCGAACGCGAAGGTCATGGCGTCCACCCGGCCGGTGCGGATGCCCATGGTGGCGGCGATGCGCCGGTTCTGCACCACCGCCCGCATCTCGAGGCCGAAGCGGGTCAGCCGGATCGCGGCGAAGACCAGCAGCAGCACCGCCAGCCCGAAGACGATGATCCAGAGCCGGTTCTGCGTGACGGAGATGCCGCCCGGCAGCAGCAGCGTGCCCTGCATCCAGGCGGGGCTCAGCACCTCCCGGTTCTGTGCGCCGAAGGCGAGGCGGACGGCCTGCTGCAGGATCATGCCGACGCCGAAGGTCATCAGTAGCGTCTCGAGCGGCCGGCCATAGAGATGGCGGATCAGCCCGCGCTCGAGCAGCGCGCCGGCGGCGGCCGTCACCAGGAAGGCGGCGGGGACCGAAAGGGCGAGGGACCAGGGCGCCAGCCAGGGGATGCCCCGGCAGAACTCCTGCACCAGGAAGGTCGCATAGGCGCCGAGCATGACGAACTCGCCATGCGCCATGTTGATCACGCCCATGACGCCGAAGGTGATGGCGAGGCCGAGGGCCGCGAGCAGCAGGACCGAGCCGAGCGAGAGGCCCTGGAACAGCGTCTCCGCCGCGCGGCGGAGGGAGAGCGTGCGCTCGATGGTGGCGATCGAGACGTCGATGGCGGTGACGAGGTCCGGATTGCCGCCCCGCGCCTCCAGCAGCAGGGCGCGGGCCTCAACCGTGCCCGCCGAGCCGAGCCGGGCGACGGCGTCGCGCTTCCCGGCCTCGTCGGTGCCGACGAGCTGCGAGGCGGCCAGCGCCAGCTCGAGCTGCGTGCGGATGCGTGGCACCGTCTCGCGCGCCAGCGCCTGGCGCAGCACGGGGACGTTCTCGGCGCTGCGGCTGCGGAAGACGGCCTCGGCGGCGGCCTGCCGCTCGGCGGGGTCGGGCGAGAGGATCTGCAGCCGCCCCAGCGCGCCGCGCAGCGCCTGGCGGACGCGGTTGTTCAGGCGCACGGCCTCGGCGCCGGCGCCGGCGGCCTCGGCCGGCTGGCCGGTGGCGGCATCGACCAAACCCGCGCCTTCGGGCAGCAGGATGCGGCCGTCCCCGGCCTTCTGCAGCCTGCCCTCCTGCAGGGCGCGCAGAACGGGCAGGGCGCGGGGGTCGCCAGCAGCGCCGAGCCGCTCGACGGCGGTGGCGATATCGGCGAAGCCGCCGGCGAGGCCGGGCAGCGCGCCGGTGAAGGCATCCTGCGCCCGCACCGGCAGGGCCAGCAGCAGCAGGAGGAGCAGACCGAGGAGGGGGCGTTTCATGTGTTTTTTCTTTGGATGGGCAGTGGCGCCGGGTCGCCCCGGCGCCATGCCGATCACCCGCGGCGGCGGTTCGCGTTCTCGGGGATGAATTGCGACCAGTTCTCCGCCTTCACCGCATTCGGCGTCTTCCAGACGATGTTGAACTGGCCGTCCGCTTGCACCTCGCCGATGAAGACCGGCTTCGAGAGGTGGTGGTTCGCCAGCATCTCCTCCTCATAGCCACAGGGGGCCATGAGCTTCTGGCCGATCATCGCCGTGCGCACGGCGTCCACGGCAGTGGTGCCGGCCTTCTGCACCGCCTGCGTCCACATGCGGAAGCCCGTGTAGGTGGCCTCCATCGGGTCGTTCGTGACGCGCTTCGGGTTCTTGATGTGGGCCTGCCAGAGCTTGAGGAGTTCCTCGTTCGGCGCACCCTTGATGGACATGAAGTAGTTCCAGGCGGCGAGGTGGCCGACCAGTGGGCGGGTATCGATGCCGGCCAGCTCCTCCTCGCCGACCGAGAAGGCGACGCAGGGGATGTCCTCGGCCTTGATGCCCTGGTTGCCCAGCTCGCGGTAGAAGGGCACGTTGGCATCGCCGTTGATGGTGGAGACGATCGCGGTCTTCTTGCCCTCGGACGCGAAGCGCTTCACCCGGGCGACGATGCCCTGCCAGTCGGAATGTCCGAAGGGGGTGTATTCCTCCATGATATCGGCATTGCCGATGCCCTTGGCATTCAGGAAGCCGCGCAGGATGCGGTTGGTGGTGCGCGGGTAGACGTAGTCGGTGCCGAGCAGGGCGATGCGCTTGGCATCGCCGCCATCCGCGCTCATCAGGTACTCGACCGCCGGGATGGCCTGCTGGTTGGGCGCGGCGCCGGTGTAGAAGATGTTCCTGCTCTCCTCCTCGCCCTCATACTGGACCGGGTAGAAGAGCATGCCGTTCAGCTCCTCGAAGACCGGGAGCACGGACTTGCGGGAGACGGAGGTCCAGCAGCCGAAGGTCACGTCCACCTTGTGGACCTGCAGCAGTTCGCGCGCCTTTTCGGCAAAGAGCGGCCAGTTGGAGGCCGGGTCCACCACCACCGCCTCGACCTTGCGGCCCAGCAGGCCGCCGCGGCCGTTGATCCACTCGACCATCATCAGCACGGTGTCGCGCAGCGCGGTCTCGCTGATCGCCATGGTGCCGGAGAGGGAGTGCAGCACGCCGACCTTGATCGGGGCGCCCTGGCCGAAGGCGGGGCGGATGGCCGGGGCGGCGAGTGCGGCGCCGAGGCCGGCCAGAGCGGCGCGGCGCGTGAAGGTCAGGGACGTCGTGGACATCGGGCTGTCGTTCCTCATCAGGCCTTGGCGGCACGCACCGGTCCACCCCCCTTGGGTGCGCGGGCGCCTGTTCCACGTAGCGAGATGCGTGCCAGCCGGATGGGCGGAGGCTCAGCAGCCCGGGGGCGGCGGCTGCCCGTTTTCTGGGCAGAAGCGCCATGAAATGGTCCGGTCGCTGCAATTCACGAGAGCAAAGCCGGAATAACCGAGTCGGATATCCGGGTATTCGGCGGATCGCCTCAGCCTGCCGGCCGGTTGACCAGCCAGAGGCCGAGCGCCACCAGCATAACCGCGAGCAGGAAACCGACGCCGAGGGATTCCCCGAGCAGCAGCGCCCCCGCCAGCACGCCGAAGACCGGCGTTAGCACGCTGAAGGCGGCGAGGCGGGAGGCGGAATGGCGGGAGACCAGCCAGAACCAGGCGAGGTAGCTCGCGCCCGCGATGCCGGCCGCCTGGTAGAGGAAGGCGCCGACCACCAGGGGCTGCGGGTCGATCACCCAGGCCTCGCCCAGCAGCGGGGAGGCGAGCAGCAGCAGCGGCGCCGAGACGATGAGCTGGTACTGCAGCACCAGCGCCGCGGGCGCCCTGCGCAGGGAGGATGCCTTCACCAGCACCGTCGTCGCCGCCCAGAGCGCACCGCCCACCAGGCAGAGCAGGTCGCCCAGCAGCGCATCCGGCCCGACCGGCGCGCGCAGCCCATCGGCGAAGGCCAGCACCAGACCGCCGAAGGCGATGCAGAGGCCGATGGCCTTGGCGCGCGTCAGCCGGTCCCCCGGCACCAGGTAGTGGGTGCCGAGCGCCACCCAGAAGGGCGCGCCATAGAGGAAGATGACGGCCCGCGAGGCGGTGGTGAGGCTAAGGCCAATATAGAGTGCGATGAACTCGACCGCGAAGAGCGCACCGGCAAGGACGCCTGCCGCGAGCGTGCCGCCCCGCCGCCAGTCCCCGAACCGGAGGCCGAGGGGGCGGCAGAGCAGCGGCACGATCAGCGCCGCCAGGGTGGAGCGCAGCCCGGCCTGCAGCACCGGCGGGATGCCCGCGCTGGTCACCTTCACCGCCACCATGTTCAGGCCCCAGACGGCGCTGAGCAGGAGCATGAGGGCAATGGCGGCTGGCGGCAGGGCGCCGGCATCGGTACGGCCGGAGGGGGGCATCGCCGCAGCCTGCGGCCAGCGCGGCCCGTGGTCCAGCCCGCTTGCCGCGCCGGTCGGCCACCCCTACCGTCCCCGCCATCAGTCGGGGAGTCGGACGATGCAGCGACGGGATGTTCTGCTGGCCGGGGCGGGTGCGGTGGCCGGCCTCGGCCTGGATCTGGGCCTGGGGCGCCAGGCGATGGCGCAGAAGGCGCAGGATACGCTGCGCATCGTCATGCGCGACGCGCTGCCGAACATCGACCCCTATTACAACAACCTCCGCACCGGCCTGGTCATGGCGCATCAGGGCTGGGACACGCTGGTGCACCGCGACCCCGAAAGCTTCGAGCTGAAGCCGCTGCTGGCCACGGCCTGGCGCTTCCCCGAGCCGACGGTGCTGGAACTCGACATCCGCCAGGGGGTGAAGTTCCACGACGGCAGCGACCTGACCGCGGAGGACGTGGTCTATACCATCAACACCGTCTCAAACCCGGATGCGCGCGTCTCCACCCCCAGCAACTACGCCTGGATCGAGAAGGCGGAGGCGACCGGGCCCTTTGCGGTGCGCGTCACGCTGAAGCGGCCGACGCCGGCGGCGCTGGAATACCTCGCCCTCGTCACGCCGATCTACCCGAAGGCCTACCGCGAGCGCGTGGGGCCAGAAGGTTATACCCGCCAGCCGGTCGGCGCCGGCCCCTATCGCATCACGAAGTTCGAGCCGGGCGCGGCGGTGGAGTTCGAGCGCTTCGACGGCTACTGGCAGGGCAGCCCGAAGGGGCGCCCGGCGATCCGCAGGCTCTCGGTCCGCTTCGTGGCGGATGCGACGACCGAGATGACGGAACTGCTGAGCGGCCGCGCCGACTGGATCTGGAACATCAATCCCGACCAGTTCGACAATGTGAACCGCCTGCCGACCGTGCAGGCCATCCGCCAGGAATCCATGCGCGTCGGCTACATGTCGATCGACGCGGCGGGGCGGACCGGTGCGGACAACCCGCTGACCAAGGTGAAGGTGCGCCAGGCGATCTCGCATGCGATCGACCGCAAGGCCATGGCGGAGCGGCTGGTCACCGGCGGCTCCCGCGTGCCGCAGGCGCCCTGCTACCCCAGCCAGTTCGGCTGTGATGCCTCCGCCGCCGTGACCTATGACTACGACCCTGCCAAGGCCCGTGCCTTGCTGACCGAGGCCGGCTTCCCCAACGGCTTCGAGACCGAGATCGTCAGCTATGTGCTGCCGCAATGGGGCTCGGCGGTGCAGAACTACCTGCAGGCGGTCGGCATTCGCGCCAGGCTGACCCAGATGCAGGTCGCGGCGGCCATCCAGCGGAGCTGGCAGGGGACGACGCCGCTCTTCCTCGGCAGCTGGGGCAGCTACTCGATCAACGACGTCTCGGCCATCATGCCGGTCTTCTTCGGCGGCGGGAATGACGACTATGTCCGCGACGCCGAGATGCAGAAATACATGCTGGAGGGCGGCAGCAGCATGGATCCGGAGGCCCGCAAGGAAGCCTACGGCAAGGCCATCAGGCGGGCGACGGAGAACGCCTTCTGGCTGCCGCTGCACACCTATGTCACGACCTACGGCTTCTCCCGCCAGCTCAACTTCAAGCCCTATGCGGACGAACTGCCGCGCTTCTATCTGGCGAGCTGGAAGTAGCGGCCATGGGCCTCAAGGCAGCGATCGTCCCCGTCACGCCCTTCCAGCAGAATTGCTCGCTCTGGTGGGAGGAGCGGACGGGCGAGGGCGTGGTCATCGATCCGGGCGGCGAGCCGGAGCGGATCCTGCACGCCATCGCCGAGCTGAAGCTGACGATCGGCACGATCCTGTTGACCCATGGCCATCTGGACCATGCCGGCGCCGCCATGGCGCTGCAGGAGGCGCTGCCCGGCCGACCGCCCATCATCGGGCCGGATGAGCGCGACCGCTTCCTGCTGGAGGGGCTGGAGGCGCAGGGCGCGCAATACGGCTTCGAATGCCGCAACGTCACGCCCGACCGCTGGCTGACGGAGGGTGAGGCGGTCTCGATCGCCGGCGAGGAATTCGCGGTGCTCCACTGCCCCGGCCATACGCCCGGGCATGTGGTCTTCGTCAGCACGGCGCTGCGCATCGCCATCGTGGGCGATGTGCTGTTCCAGGGATCGGTCGGGCGGACCGACTTCCCCTATGGCGACCACGAGGCGCTGATCGCCTCCATCCACCAGAAGCTGCTGCCGCTGGGCGATGACATCGCCTTCCTCTGCGGCCACGGCCCGGGTTCGACCTTCGGGCAGGAGCGGCAGCGGAACCCCTTCATTCGGGGGGCGTGAGGTCGCGCTGGCGGCGGGCGGCGATGGTCGCCCGCCGTTGCGGGAATACGCTGAAGAACTCCATCCGGTCGAGCACCACCAGCAGCACGACCGCCAGCAGCAATACAAGCAGGATCCACATCGGCCTTTTCCCCTCTCGCCCGGCGTGAAAGCGCCGGGTGCCCGAGGGTTCACGGCGTGCTGCCGTCGATCCCATTCGAAGCTGCCGATCAATTGCTCCGGTCGCGCGATCGTGGAGCGAGCGCAGGCGCCGCCTCTTCTCGACTATCGGCTCGCCAGGTTGCATCCTGCCGGCAGGGTTATTGCAGCATCGAATCACGGGTGAGGCCCGCCATGACCTTGATTCGCGGCACTGACGGTCCCGATACACTGCTTGGCACGACGGGCGCCGATCTCATTCTTGGCCTCGCTGGTGCCGATACGGTGGAAGGGCTGGACGAGGTCGATACGATCCTCGGGGGCGAAGGCAACGATTATCTCGTCGGCGGCTCCACCGCGCGCTCCGGCTCGGGCGCCTTCGACGCCGGCAACGTCATCCTCGGCGAGGAGGGCAATGACCGCATCGAAGCCGGATTCGGGGCCGACACGGTGCTTGGCGGCCCGGGGGACGACTACATCCTTGGCCGCGGCCCCTTCTTCGACATCCCCTGGAACTTCGCAGACCAGTTCCTGCGGGAGAGCGATGCCGCCGACGTCCTGCTCGGCGGGCCCGGAAATGACGGGTTCGACGGCGGCGCTGGTGACGACACGATCATGGGTGAGGAGGGCGAGGACGCGCTGTACGGCAGCTACGGCGCCGATGTCCTGGTTGGTGGCCCGGGCAGAGACCTCTTCCGCTTCGCGCCGCCCGGCCCGGTTTTCCGGGATCAGGCCGATACCGGCCTGGGCGAGGGGGAGCGCGACATCATTGTGGACTTCCGGCAGGGCGAGGACCTCCTCGATCTTCGCGGCTACCGTGAGCAGGGGTCTGCGATCCCTCTCCCGGGTGGAACTCCCGACGCGGTCTTTCTCGGCACAGGCGGTTTCACCGCCACCTTCGATCTGCAAGTGCGTTTCGAGGTGCGCGAAGACGATCGGACCATCGTGCAGTTCGCCGTTTTGCTGCCGCCCCGGGTGCCGCCTGGCGACGCGGCTACCATCCCCACCACGCCGACCGGCGAGATCGAACTGCTCGGCCGCCATTGGCTGACGGCGGCCGATTTCCTGCTGTAGGGAATTGAGTGCAGAGCAGATTTACGCTCGCGAGCGGTCACTCGTGTCTGCGATTTGCCCGATGTGCTTGTTTTTAAATCGGAATTATGCGCCCGGTCGTTACGGGCCTCCCGTAGCCTGCTAGGGCTGCGCCGCGCCCTCCAGCAGCAGGCATTCCGCCGCCCCATCCGTGGTGGCGACCGCCTGCGGCACCTGCACGGCGCAGCGCGGCTCCGCCACCGGGCAACGCGGGTGGAAGCGGCAGCCGGGCGGGATGTTCGCGGGATCCGGCAGGGTGTCCCCAAGGCCGACATCCGGCACGCCGAGACCCGGCTCCGGCGTCAGCACGCTGGCCAGCAGCGCGCGGGTATAGGGGTGGCGCGGCGCGCGGAACAGCGCATCCGCCTCGGCCCGCTCCACGATGCGGCCGAGATACATGACGGCCACCTCGCTCGCGACATGCTCCACCACAGCGAGATTGTGGCTGATGAAGAGGTAGGTGAGGTTCAGCTCCCGCCGGAGTTCCGCCAGCAGGTTGAGGATCTGCGCCTGCACCGAGACGTCGAGCGCCGAGGTCGGCTCGTCGCAGATGACGATGCGCGGCCGCAGTACGAGCGCGCGGGCGATCGCCACGCGCTGCCGCTGGCCACCCGAGAGTTGGGCCGGGAAGCGCTCCCCCTGCTCGGCCGAGAGGCCGACGCGCGTCAGCATCTCCGCCACGCGGTCATTGACCTGGCGCGCCGGGATGTTCCCCTGCGCCACCAGGGGCATCGCCACGATGTCCTTAATGCGCCGGCGCGGGTTGAGCGAGGAGAAGGGGTCCTGGAAGATCGGCTGGATCAGCCGCGCCCGGGCCCGGCGATCGAGCGCCGAAAGGCGCCGGCCTTCCACCAGCACCTCGCCCGAGGTCGGCGGCAGCAGGTTGAGGATGACGCGGGCGAGCGTCGATTTGCCGCAGCCGGATTCGCCGACCACGCCGAGCACGCCGCCGGTCGGGACGCTGAAGGAGACGTCGTCCACCGCGACGACCTCCCGGTCCTTCCCCAGCAGCCCGCCCTTGATGCGGAAGGTGCGGCGGAGGTTGCGGACCTCGATCGCCGGGGTGGCGGCGGTCTCCTGCGGCCGGACCATGGTGGTGGCGGTGCTCATGCCGCGCGCTCCGTCGCCGTCCAGCCCGGCGGCAGGCGGCAGAGGAATTCATGCGCGCCCTCGCCGCGCTGCCGCGGCACGGGGCCGGCGCAGACCGGCGCCGCATGGGCGCAGCGGTCGCGGAAGGCGCAGCCCTCAAAGCCCGGCTGGATGCGCGGCACCACGCCGGGGATGCTGCCCAGCGCCTCCTCCCGCTTCACCTTGCCCGGCACCGGCACGCAGGCCAGCAAGCCGCGGGTATAGGGGTGGGATGGGTCGGCGAAGAGAGCGGCGGTCGGCGCGCTCTCCACCACCTCCCCGGCATACATGACGCTGACGCGCTGGGCGATGCGGGCGACGATGCCGAGGTCGTGGGTGATCAGCAGGATGGCGAGGCCGAGATCGCGCTGCAGCTCCGCCAGCAGCCTGAGGATCTGCGCCTGCACCGTGACGTCGAGCGCGGTGGTCGGCTCGTCGGCGATCAGCAGCTCCGGGTCGCACATCAGCGCCATGGCGATCATGACGCGCTGGCGCAGCCCGCCCGAGAGCTGGTGCGGGAACTGGCCGAGCCGCATGCCCGGCGCGGTGATGCCCACCTTGGCCAGCAGCCCCGCCGCGCGGTCGAGCGCGGCGCGCCGGCTGCCGCCGCGATGGCGCGTATAGACCTCCGCCATCTGGGAGCCGACCGTATAGGCCGGGTTCAGGCTGGTCATCGGCTCCTGGAAGATCATCGCCATGCGGTCGCCGCGCAGTTCCGCCATGCGGCGCTCCGGCAAGGCGAGCAGGTCCTGGCCGGCGAAGACGAGGCGATCCGCGCTGCGGCGGGCGCCGCGGGCGAGCAGGTTCATGACGGCGAGCGCCGAGACGGACTTGCCGCAGCCGCTCTCGCCGACGACGCAATGCGTCTCCCCGCGCGACACGGTGAAGGAGGCCCCGCGGA
Source organism: Roseicella aerolata (assembly GCF_020523605.1). Classification (GTDB taxonomy): domain Bacteria; phylum Pseudomonadota; class Alphaproteobacteria; order Acetobacterales; family Acetobacteraceae; genus Paracraurococcus; species Paracraurococcus aerolatus. The sequence goes on from NZ_JAJAQI010000042.1 coordinate 24,036, forward strand.
CGGCGGCGGTGTCGCCGAACTCGACCCGCAGACCCTGGATGTCGAGAAGGGGCGCGCTCACCGCGTATCCCCCGCGCCGAGCAGGTCCCGCAGCCCGTCACCCAGCAGGTTGATGCCGAAGACCAGGATGAAGAGCGCAACGCCCGGGATGAAGATCACCCAGGGGGAGAAGAACATGTAGTCCTTGCCCTCCGCGATCATGAGGCCCCAGGAGGGCAGGGGCGGCGGCACGCCGAGGCCGAGGAAGGACAGGGCGGCCTCCAGCAGGATGGCCAGTGCCATCTCCAGCGTCGCCACCACCGCCAGGTGGCTGGCGATGTTGGGCAGGATCTCCTTCAACAGGATGGCCGGCGTGGACAGGCCGGCGGCCCAGGCGGCGGAGACGTAGTCGAGGTTGCGGACCTGCATGGTGGTGGAGCGGGCGACCACCGCGAAGCGGTCCCAGAGCAGCAGGCCGAGCACCAGGATCACTAGCGTCAGGCTGGACCCCAGCAGCCCCACCACAGCCAGCGCCACCAGCACCACCGGGATCGCCAGGCGGCAGGTGATGGCGAACAGCACGGCATCGTCCACCTTGCCGCCGAAGAAGCCGCCCAGCACGCCAAGCGTGGTGCCGATCAGGCCCGAGGTCACGACCGTCAGCAGGCCGATCAGCATGGAAATGCGCGCGCCATAGATCAGGCGCGAGAGGTAGTCCCGCCCGAGGCCGTCCGTGCCCAGCAGGTGCCCGGGCTTGGCGCCTTCCATCCAGAAGGGCACCGAGAGCCGGTTGTCGAGATTCTGCACGAAGGGATCGTGCGGCGTGATCCAGGGCGCCAGGATCGCCACCAGCAGCACCGCGCCGACGATGACGCCGCCGATCACCAGTCCCGCCCGCTTGCCCCAGGCGACGCGCCGACGCGCCGGCATGACGACCGCGCCGCTCATGCGCTGCGCAGCCTGGGATCGAGGAGGGCGTTCAGCAGATCGGCCGCCATGGTGAGCGCGATGTAGATCAGGGCGAGGACCAGCACCACCGCCTGCACCACCGGGAAGTCGTTCTTGCTGATGCTCTCCCAGGCCAGGAAGCCGACGCCGTGCAGGGCAAAGACCGTCTCGATGACGATCGAGCCGCCGAGCATGAAGCCGAGCTGCACCGCCGCGATGGAGACCACCGGGATGGCGGCGTTGCGCAGCGCATGCTTTCCGAGGATGGAGAGGCGCGAGAGCCCCTTGGCCCGCGCCGTGCGGATGTAGTCCGAGCCCAGCGCCTGGATCATGCCGCTGCGCGTCAGGCGTGTCAGGGCCGGGATGGCGGAGAAGGCCAGCACGATGCCGGGCATGACATAATGTTGCCAGGAGCCGGTGCCCGAAATAGGCAGCCAGCCGAGCTGCAGCCCGAGGGTGATCATCAGGATCAGGCCCAGCCAGAAGCTCGGCATCGCCTGGCCGAACATGGCGATCACCTGCACCAGCCGGTCGACCCAGGTATTCTCCCGGACCGCCGCCAGCATGCCGAGCGGGATGGAGACGATGAGGGCAATGGCAAGGCCAGTGAGCCCGAGCGTCAGCGTGATCGGCATGCGCTCCGCGATCAGGTCGGCGACGCGTGCCTTGAAGAAGAAGCTCTCGCCGAAATCGCCCATGGCGGCGCGGCCGATCCAGTCGAGGAACTGGACCACCAGCGGCCGGTCGAGGCCATAGGCGCGGCGGATGATCTCCACATCCGCCTGGGTCGCGCTGGCGCCGGCGATGGAGATGGCGAGGTCGCCGGACAGGCGGGTGAGCATGAAGCTCAGCACCATCACCGTCAGGGCGACGAGCAGCGCGACGATAAGCCGGCGGAGGGCGAAGCGGAGCATAGGACCGACAGCCTAGGGGCGATGCTGCGGCGCGGCAAGCTGCCCCCGCCCCAAGGCCATCCCAGGAGGCACTGGGCACATCGCGCCCGGTGGAGGGGCGGGGGCCGGCCTTCGAGGGGCGCGTCAGTAGGCGCCCGCCCAGCCATCCCGCCGGGGATCGCTGCCGGCCATCCGCACGCCGTTCTCCCGCACGCGGATCGCCTCCACGCTGCACGGCCCCGCCAGCGGGGGCAGGATCGCCACCTTGTGCCCCAGCGCCTCCAGCCCCGGCGCCGCGGCGGCCAGGCCCGCCTCCAGCGTCAGGGTCGCGTCGCCGGCATGGGGGTAATTGGCGGCCTGGCCGGGCTGGCTGCTGGTCCAGCGCGGCGCCTCCACCGCCTGCTGCGGGTCCAGGCCGAAGACCGCCATGGCCAGCATGACCTGCAGGTTGACCTGCACCTGGTTGTCCGCCCCCGGCGTGCCGAAGACCGCCCAGAGCCGGCCATCCTTGAAGACCATCGGCGCGTTCATGGTGTGCCGCACCCGCATGCCGGGCCGCAGCCGGTTCGGGTGGCCGGGGTCGAGATGCCAGTAGGCCATGCGGTTGTTCATCAGGACGCCGGTGTCGCCCGCCGTCACGCCGCTGCCGAAGGCGGAGTTGAGGGACTGGATGGCCGAGACCGCATTCCCCGCCGCATCCACCACGCAGAAATAGGTGGTATCGCCGGTCTGCTCCGGCCGCACCGGCAGGTCGGCGGCCCGCCCCGGGTCGATCAGCGCCGCCTGCTCTGCAGCATGCCTGGCCGAGAGCAGCCGCTCCAGGGGAATATCCAGGCCGCGCGGATCGGCACCCCAGCGCTCGCGGTCCAGGAAGGCGCGCTTCTTCGCCTCCACCATCAGGTGGATCAGCCCCGCGCTGCCCTGGCCGTGCGCCGTCAGGTCGAAGCGGTCCAGGATGCGCAGCATCTGCAGGAAGGCGAAGCCGGTGGAGTTGGGCGGGGTCTGCCGCACCTCGAAGCCGCGGAAGGGCACGGTGATGGGGGGCTGGACCTCGGCCGTGCAGGCCGCCAGGTCGGCCCCGGCCACCATCCCGCCATCGGCGGCGATGCCCGCCACCAGGCGCGCCGCGAGCCGGCCACGGTAGAAGCTGCCGGCGCCCTCGGCGGCGATCTCCGCCAGGGTCTCGGCCAGCTCCGGCTGGAGGATCAGTTCGCCCACCGCCGGCGGCGCCCCGCCCACGAGAAAGCGGGCCGCGCTGCCGGCGCTGGCCCGCAGCTTGGCCAGGCATTCGCCGGCGAAGAAGCGGTAATGGTGGGTCACGGCGAAGCCGTCGCGTGCCGCCTCGATCGCCGGCGCCACCAGCCGCGCCCAGGGCAGGGTGCCATGCCTCTCATGCAGCAGCGCCAGCCCGGCCAGCAGCCCGGGCGTGGAGGCGCTGCGCGGCCCCGCCACCGGGATGCCGGCCGCATAGGCCTCCGGTGTCGCCGCCAGGGGCGACGCGCCGGTCGCGTTGACGCAGAGGGCCTGCCCATCGGCGAGGTGGATGTTGAAGAAGCCATCGCCGCCAAGGCCGGACATCGCCGGCTCGACCACGCCCAGCACGAGCGAGATGGCGATGGTCGCATCCACCGCCGTGCCGCCGGCCCGCAGGACGTCAAGCCCGGCCTGCGTCGCGACAGGGTGGTTGGTGGCGACCGCGCCGCGGCGCCCCATGATCAGCGGCCGGTGGCTGCGCAGCGCCGGAGGCATGGCGGTTTCCCTGAATGGACCCCGCCATGCCAGCACGCCGCGCGCGGCGGCGGAAGACTACTCGGCCGCCTGCCATCCGCCGTGGCGGCCCTCGCGGAACTCCTCGATCATCTTCCGGCAGAAGGCCGGGATGTCGTCCGGCTTGCGGGAGGTGACCAGGCCCTGGTCCGTCACCACCTCCTGGTCCACCCAGTCCGCGCCGGCATTGCGCAGGTCGGCCTGCAGGGAGGGCCAACTCGTCATCTTGCGGCCCTTGACCCCGCCGGCATCGATCAGCGTCCAGGGACCGTGACAGATCGCCGCGATCGGCTTCCGCTGCTCCACGAAATGTCGGATGAAGGCGATGGCCTTCGGCTGCAGCCGGAGCTGGTCCGGGTTGATCACGCCGCCCGGCAGCACCAGGGCCGCGTAGGACCCCGGGTCGGCCGCATCCAGCGCCTTGTCCACCGGGATGCTGTCCGCCTTGTCGAAGTGGTTCCAGCCCTGGATGGTGCCGCCCTGCGGCGCGACCACATGGACCTCGGCGCCTTCCTGCTGCAGCGCCTTCACCGGCTCCGTCAGCTCCACCTGCTCCACGCCATCGGTCGCCAGCACGGCGACCTTCCTGCCGTTCAGGCTGTTCGCCATCTGCCGTCCCTCAGCTCTGCATGCCGCGCTCGACCTCGCCGACGGCCTTCATGACCTCGGCGATGCTGGCGAATTCCTGGTCCTCCATGCCGTTCAGCACATCCATGATGTCCTTCTCGGCGCCGTTCTTCTTCGCCTGCTGGATCAGGTCCTGCTTCTTCGCGGGGAAATGGATGCCCTTCAGGTGATGGGTGACATTCGCGGGCGAATGCCCGCCGAGGCCGCGGGTCATGGCACTGTCCTCCGTTCCGGTCAGGCCGGCAGAACGGCGGCGCGGGGCGGGGGTTGCGGCGGCTTGACGGGTCCGGCCCGGGGCCGGATCGTGCTGCCGGGGAAAGCGCGGCCGGCAAGGCCGCCGATGCGGGAGGAGCGGATGCCGAAGCAAGAGGGCCGGCCGGCCGGGACGCGGGCGGGCGCGCTGCCGGCCGCAGGCCGCCGGGCGCTGCTGGCCGCGGGCCTCGCCATGCCCTTCGCCGCCCCGGGCGCCGCCCGCGCCCAGGGCGCCTGGCCGGAGAAGCCCGTCCGGCTCCTCATCGGCTATCCCGCGGGCGGTCCGACCGATTTCGCCGCCCGGCTGCTGCAGCCGCATCTCCAGGCGCTCTGGGGTCAGCCGCTGGTGATCGAGAACCGCGCCGGCGCGAATGGCATCATCGCCTCGGAAGCGGTGGCGCGCAGCGCGCCGGACGGCCACACGCTGCTGCTCGGCAACAGCCCGAACACCATGAACCCGGCGATCCAGCCGCGCCTGCCCTATGACCCGGCGGAGCTGGCGCCGGTGGTGCTGATCTACATCTCGCCCACCGTGCTCTTCGCCGCGCCGGACACGCCCTGGCGGTCCGTGGCGGAGGTGGTGGCGGCGGCGAAGGCGCAGCGCGGCCTTTCCTACGCCGTCTCCGGCGTCGGTTCGCCAGGTCACTTCGCCGGCGAGGCCTTCCGCCGCGCCGCGGGAATCGATCTCACCTCGGTCGCCTATCGCGGCGCCCCGCCGGCGCTCGCGGATGTGGTGGCGGGCCGCGTGCCGATCACCTTCAGCACGCTCGCGGGCGCCATGCCGCTGCTGCGCGAGGGCAGGCTGCGGGCGCTGGCCGTCGCCGGCGACAGCCGCGTGGCGGCACTGCCGGACCTGCCGACGCTGAAGGAGCTGGGCTTCGACATCCCGGATTGCGGCGTCTGGTACGGGTTGCTGGTGCCGGCGGGTACGCCGGAGGCGGTGCAGCGGCGGATCGCGGGCGACATCACCGGCCTGCTGAACCAGCCGGAGATCCGGGAGCGCTTCCTGGCCCAGGCTGCCATCCCGGTGGGGGAGGGGCCGGAGGACTTCACGGCGCGCTACCGCGCCGAGATTGCGCGCTGGACCGCCATCGCCCAGGCCGCGGGCATCAAGGCGGAATAGGATGGCGCGGCGCGGGGAAGGCCCGGAGGCACCACGCCCCGTCACCAGGGACATGCGGCACCTTCGCGCTGCGCCGCCGGCCGAAGAATGCCCCGGAGGAGGAAACAGGATGCGCTTCACCCGCCGCCGCCTCGCGGCGCTCGCCACCCTGCCGCTGCTGCCGTGCGCCGCGGCCGCCCAGGGGACATCAGGCGCCTGGCCGGACCGGCCGGTGCGCCTGATCGTCGGCTTCCCGGCCGGCGGGCCGACCGATTTCGCCGCGCGCATCCTGCAGGACCCGCTGCAGCAGGCCTGGGGCCAGCCGCTGGTCATCGAGAACCGTGCCGGCGCCAGCCAGGTCATCGCCTCGGAGCTGGTCGCGAAGTCGCCGCCGGATGGCTACACGCTGCTGCTGACCGCCAGCACCCATACCAGCAACCACGCCATCTATGCACGGCTGCCCTATGACACGCTGCGCGACTTCACGCCGATCGTCCTCGTCTATGCCTCGCCCACCGTGCTCTTCGTCGGGCCGAACCAGCCCTGGCGCAGCGTGAAGGAGTTGGTGGCGGCGCTGAAGGCGAATCCGGGCATGGCCAGCAGCACCTCCGGCAACGGCACCTCCGGCCACTTCGCGGTCGAGATGTTCATGCGCAAGGCAGGGGTGGAGCTGACGCCGGTCGCCTATCGCGGCGCCGCGCCGGCGCTGGCCGATGTGGTCGGCGGGCGCATCCCGCTGACCTTCAGCACCCTCGCCGGCGCGATCACCCTGGCGCGGGAGGGACGGCTGCGCGCCCTGGCCATCGCCGGGCCGCAGCGTGTCGCGGCGCTGCCCGGCGTGCCGACGCTGGAGGAGGAGGGCTTCGGCATCCCCGATACCAGCCCCTGGTACGGCCTCACCGGTCCCGCCGGCCTGCCCGAGCCGATCCTGCGGCGCATCGCCACCGACGTGCTGGCCCTACTGCAACGCCCCGATTTCGTCAGACGGATCGAGGAGCAGGGCGGCATCGCCATCGGCGAGGGGCCGGAGGCCTTCGCCGCCCGCATCCGGCGCGAGATGGCGGAGAATGCCGAGATCGCCCGCGCCGCCAATATCCGTGTCGAGTAGGACCGACCCATGCGCATGCAGGCCGCCATCATGTTCGAGCAGGGGAAGCCCCGCCCCTATGCCACCAGCCAGGCGCTGGTGATCGAGGAGGTGGAACTGGAGGGGCCCGGCCCGGGCGAGGTGCTGATCGAGGTCGCCGCCGCCGGCCTCTGCCATTCCGACCTCTCGGCCATCGAAGGGATCCGCCCGCGGCCGTTGCCCGTCGTCATCGGGCATGAGGGCGCCGGGATCGTGCGGGAGGTGGGGCAGGGGATCACCGACCTGAAGCCGGGCGACCATGTCATCACGGTCTTCGTCGCCTCCTGCGGCATCTGCCGCAATTGCGTGCGGGGGCGGCCGAACATCTGCAGCGCCGGCAATGCCGCGCGCGCCGCGGGCACGCTGCTCTCGGGTGCCAAGCGCATCAGCCGCCTGAACGGGGAGAAGATCAACCACGGCAGCGGCCTCTCGCTCTTCGCGCAGTACGCCGTGGTGGGGCGCCGCTCCGCGGTGAAGATCGACCCCTCCATCCCGCTGGAGGACGCCGCGATCTTCGGCTGCGCGGTGATGACCGGCGCCGGCGCGGTGCTGAACACGGCGCGGATGCAGGCGGGCGACACCATCGCGGTGGTGGGGCTCGGCGGCGTCGGGATGAATGCGCTCTTCGCCGCCGTCGCGGGCGGGGCGGAGCGCATCATCGCGGTCGATGCCAATCCGGAGAAGCTGGGCCTGGCCCGGCAATGGGGCGCGACGGAGACCTTCCTGGCGACCGAGCCGGATTGCGCCGAGCAGGTGAAGGCGGCGACCGATGGCGGCGTGGACACCGTCATCGAGACGGCGGGGAACATCAGGGCGATGGAACTCGCCTATGCCATCACCGCGCGGGGCGGCAGCGTGGTCAGCGCCGGGCTGCCGGCGCAGGGCGCCAATTTCTCCTACATGCATGCCGGGCTCGTCTCGGACGAGAAGAGCATCCTCGGCAGCTATATGGGCAGTTGCGTGGCGGAGCGGGACATCCCGCGCTTCCTCGGTCTCTACAGGCGCGGCAAGCTGCCGGTCGGCTCGCTGAAGAGCGGCTTCCTGCCGCTCTCGGAGATCAATGCCGGCTTCGACCGGCTGGCCGAGGGCAATGTGCTGCGGCAGGTGCTGAAGCCGAACGGGTAGCGATGGCCGGGTAGCGGCGGGCTTTGACGGGCAGTCCGTCAGCCGCCCGTCGCCCGCGCGAGGTGCTCGAAGACCGGCATGTCGGACATGATGAGATTGTCGGTGACCAGCCCCTCGCGCAGCCGCAGGCGGTCCGTGCCGATCCCGGTGAAGGGGCCGTCCGGGCCGGTGCCGCGGGCGGTCCAGCGGAGGAAGACCACATCGCCCTCCCGCGCCTGCTCGGCCAGGTCGAGCCGCAGGTCCGGCACCAGGCGGAGCAGCGTCACCACCCGCCCGGCATACTCCTCCGCTCCCCGCACCTGCCGCGCGCTGCGCGGCCAGGTGGCGGTGACCTCCGGCACGACGACGGTGGGGATGCGGGCGCGTGCCACCTCGGCGCTCGGGGCGCTCCAGAAGCGCTGCCAGTTCTCGACCGACCAGCCCATGACGACCTCCTCGGGACCGTGATGCGGGAAGGGTGGCGCGGCGGGCGTGCGGAATCGATTACCTTCCAGGTCATGGCGCAGGAGGGGGCTGGGATGCGCGCGATGCGGCTGCACGGCCCGGGACGGCTGGTGGCGGAAGCGGTGCCGGACCCGCAACCCGGCCCCGGCCAGGTGCTGCTTCGCGTCGCCGCCTGCGCGGTCTGCCGCACCGACCTGCATGTGGTGGATGGCGAACTGCCCTCGCCGAAGCCCTGCGTCATCCCGGGCCATGAGATCGTCGGCCGGGTGGTCGCGACCGGCCCCGGGGCGGAGCGCTTCGCGCCGGGCCAGCGCGTCGGCGTCCCCTGGCTCGGCCATGTCTGCGGCACCTGCCGCTTCTGCCGCTCGGGGCGGGAGAATCTCTGCGCCGAGGCGCGCTTCACCGGCTACCAGATCGATGGCGGCTATGCCGAATACGCGGTCGCCGATGCGCGCTTCTGCCTGGCCCTGCCGGAAGCCTATGGCGATGCCGAGGCGGCGCCGCTGCTCTGCGCCGGGCTGATCGGCCACCGGGCGCTGCGCATGGCGGGCGATCCGCGGCGGCTCGGCATCTACGGCTTCGGCGCGGCGGCGCATATCGTCGCGCAGGTGGCGCGGCATGAGGGGCGGGAGGTCTATGCCTTCACCCGTCCGGATGATTCCGCGGCGCAGGATTTCGCGCGGGGGCTCGGCGCCGCCTGGGCCGGCGGCTCGGAGGAGGTGCCGCCGAAGCCGCTGGATGCCGCCCTCATCTTCGCGCCCGTCGGCGCGCTGGTGCCGGCGGCGCTGCGGGCGGTGGATCGCGGCGGCGTGGTGGTCTGCGCCGGGATCCATATGAGCGACATCCCAACCTTTCCCTACGCCATCCTCTGGGAGGAACGCATCCTCCGCTCGGTCGCCAACCTGACGCGCGCCGATGGCGAGGCCTTCCTGGCGCTGGCACCGAAGGTGCCGGTGCGGACGGAGGTGGAGGTGCTGCCGCTGGCGGAGGCGGTCACGGCGCTGGACCGGCTGCGCGCCGGCCAGGTGACGGGGGCGCTGGTGCTGCAACCCTGAGCGGCATCGCGCATGCGTGTTTGCGCCCGGGGCAGCCGGGCAGCAATTGTGGGCGTCATGGCTGCCGGGAGGGCAGGAGCATGACTGTCATCACCGGAACACCGGGCGCCGACACGCTCAGGGGTACCGCGGGGGAGGACACCATCCGCGGACTGGGCGGGGCGGATTCCGTGGCCGGCGGCGCGGGGGACGACCTCATCCTGCTCGCGGCCGGCAATGACACGGTGTTCGGTGACAATGATCCGATGTCGGATGGCCCCTTGCCGCCGGAATTTGGCGGCAGCCCGGGCAACAACGTGATCCTGGCCGGCGGTGGCCATGACTCGATCCTTGCCGGCTTCGGAGCCGATATCGTGCTTGCCGAGGCCGGCGACGACACGGTGTATGGCTATGGCACCTTCGGCGGCAGCCCCTCAGGGCGCGGTGCGGTGGTCTCGGTGGACGGGCCGGACCTGCTGTTCGGCGGCGAGGGCAAGGACCTTCTCTATGGCGGGGGCGGCGGCGATCTGCTGGATGGCGGCGCCGGCGCGGATACGCTGGTCGGCGGTATCGGCCTCGATACGCTGATCGGCGGCGAGGGTCCCGACGTCTTCCGCTTCGGACGCGGCGTGGAGCCCTTCGTTTCCTCCTTCCAGATCGATGGTGGCGTCGGTCCTGACCAGCGGGATGTCATTCTCGATTTCCGGCAGGGCGAGGACCGGCTCGACCTTACGCCGTACCGGAACCTCTTCTTGTACGAGCCGGATGCGCCCACCCTCATATTCCGCGGGACCGAGCCCTTCCAGGCGAGTTCCGTGACGCAGCTGCGCTATGTGATCGAGGAGGGCAGGACGGTGCTGCAGGTGGCGGCGCCGCTCGGCACGCCGGATGGTCCGGTCACGGCGCCCGAGGCGCCGACCGTGGAGATCGAGCTGCTCGGCCAGTACCAGCTCCGGCCGCAGGATTTCATCCTGAACTGAGGACGGCCGAGGGGCCGGTCGGCGGACCGGCCCGCCCGGGTCAGAACACGCGGATATTGCTGAACTGCCAGGGATCCTCACGGTCGAGCGCCTCCGGGAACAGCGCGCCGCGATCCTGCAGCGGCGTCCAGTCGGAATAGGCGCCGACGACCTCCCCCAGATAGGGGCGGCAGATCTCGAGGATGCGGTCATGGTCCATCTCGTCGGACTCGACCAGGCCGCGGCGCGGATTCTCCATCGCCCAGATCACGCCGGCCAGCACGGCGACCGTCACCTGCAGGGAGGTGGCGTTGTTGTGCGGGCAGAGCCGCCGTGCCTCCTCGATGGAGAGGCGGGAGCCGTACCAGTAGGCACCCTTCGCATGGCCCATCAGCAGCACGCCGAGCTCGTCCATGCCGCGGACGATCTCGTCGGTCATCAGCCGCTTCTCCGGCTGCATCTGCCAGTTCTTGCCGGCCAGCTCATGCACCGAGAGCACCGCGTCGTCGCAGGGGTGGTAGGCGTAGTGCGCCGTCGGGCGGTAGGCGACGGTCCCGTCCGCCTGCCGCACCGTGTAGTAGTCGGCCAGCGAGATGCTCTCGTTGTGCGTGATCAGGAAGCCATGGAAGGGGCCTTCCAGCGGCGTCCAGGTGCGGACGCGCGTGGAGGCGCCCGGCCGCATCAGGTAGATCGCCGCGTCGCAGCCGAAGCCGTGCCGGTGGCCATCCGCCGGCATCGCCTTCTCATGCGTCCCCCAGCCGAGCTCGGAGGGCTGGCAGCCCTCACCCACGAAGCCATCGACCGACCAGGTGTTGACGAACTCGCCCGGCCGCTTCGGGAAGCCCGCCACCTGGGTGTCGCGCTCCGCGATATGGATCACCTTGATGCCGAGCGACTGGGCAATCTTCGCCCAGGCCGCGCGGTCGCTGGCCGGCGGCGGTGCCGTGACCGGCGCGCCGGTGTCGCGGGCGATGTCGAGCAGCGCCTGCTTGACGAAATGGCTGACCAGGCCGGGATTGGCGCCATGCGCGGTGATGCAGGTCGGGCCGCCGCGCGCCATCCCGCGCAGCGCGATCGCCTCCTCCCGCATCGCATAGTTCGAGCGCTGGGAGGGGGTGAGGGACGGGTCGGTGTAGCCGCCGGCCCAGGGCTCCACCACGGTGTCGAGGTAGAGCACGTCCAGCTCCTGGCAGAGCCGCATCAGCGCGACGGAGGAGACATCGACCGACAGGTTGAGCAGGAAGTCGCCCTTCCCCAGCAGCGGGGTCAGCAGGTCGCGATAATTCTCGCGCGTCGCCGGCTCGACCACGAAGCGGATGCCGTATTCCTCCGCGACCTCGCGCCCGCGCTCCTCGGCCGTCACGATGGTGATGTTCTCGCGCGGGATACTGACATGGCGCAGGATGAGCGGCAGCACGCCCTGGCCGATGCTGCCGAAGCCAAGCATCACCAGGCGGCCGGAGAAGGAAGCGTGGATCACGGGTGAGGCACTCCAGGGCATGCGTGAAGGAACGCCGCCGGCGGCGGACCGGCGGCGGCAATCAGGGTGTTTCGTCGGGGGGCGGCCCGCCGGCGCGGCCGCGGCCCGCATGCGTGCGCCGCGACCGCCCGGGTCCTTTGTGCCCGCCGGGGCAGGGTCAGGCCGCCGGGCGTAGCGTCTCGCCGGCCATCCGCTCCGGCACCTCGCCGGCCTCCTCGCCCAGCATCGGGCCGTCCCGGACCTCGACCAGGCGCGCCCGGTCGAAGCCGTTGAAGGCGGTGCGCAGGCAGGCGCCATAGGCGCCGAGCTGGCCGATCTCGATCCAGTCGCCCTCCCGCACATCCTCCGGCAGCCAGAAGGGGCCGGCCATGCGGTCGGCGCTGTCGCAGGTCGGGCCGTACAGCGCAAAGCCCTGCAGCGTCCCGGACACCTCGCCCTCCGGCCGGACCAGCCGGCAGGGGAACTGGAAGCCCGGCGCGCCCGCATCCGACAGCGCGCCATAGACGCCGTCGTTCACGTACAGGTCGCTGCCCCGGCGCTGCTGCACCTGGACGACGACGCTGCCGCCGCCGGCCACCAGCGCCCGGCCCGGCTCCGCCCACAGCATCGCGCCCGGCAGGTCGAGCGCCTCGAAGGCCGCCTCGATCTCTGCGAAGAAGGCGCCGAGCGGGGGCGGGGTGACATCCGGGTAGGCGACCGGGAAGCCGCCGCCGACATCCACCACCTCCACCGGGACGCCCGCCGCGCGGATCACCGAGCCGGCCAGTTCCATGGCGCGCCGCCAGGCCAGCGGATCCAGGCACTGGGAGCCGACATGGAAATGCAGGCCGAGCCGCGCCGCATGCGGCCGCGCGGCGCGCAGCAGGGCCGCGGCCTCCTCGGCCTCGGCGCCGAACTTGCCCGAGAGGTCGTAGCGCGCGACGCCCTTGGGCAGCGCGAGGCGTACGAACAGCCCCAGGCCCTGATCCGCGCCGGCGCCGGTCTCCGCCAGGATCTTGGCCAGTTCCTCGGCCGTATCCAGCACGAAATCCTGCACGCCATGGCGCTGCCAGGCCTCCCGGATGGCGGAGCGCGCCTTCACCGGATGCATGAAGTGGATGCCGGCCTCCGGGAACATGGTCCGGACCAGCGCCACCTCGGCCGCCGAGGCGCAGTCGAAATGACGCACGCCACCCTCCCAGAGCGCGCGCAGCACGGCCGGCTCGGGATTGCACTTCACGGCATAGAGCGTCTCGCCCGGGAAGCCCTGGACGAAGGCCGAAGCCGCCGCGGCGATGGTGGCGGGGCGCAGGCAGTGCATCGGCTCCTCCGGCCGCGTCACGGCGACCAGGGCATCCACGCTGGGCAGGGCAGTCGCGGTGTCGAACTCGCGGCGCAGGGGCGCCACGGCGGCGCGGGCACGGATCAGGTCCATCTCAGGCAGTCCTCACGGCATCCCGGCACGCGCGGGCGCGCACCGGCAGGGCAACAGGCAGAAAGGGGGCTTGGCCGGCGCCGCAGGGGCGGCCGGGGCGGCCTTCAGGCGATGCGGTGTGGACTTCGCATCGCGGCGAACCGTTCGAGCGACACAGGCAATCCCTCACGACCCCGACGCCTCTCGGCGCCGGCATGGACGAAAAGGACGCGTCCCGTCGTTGCTGTGCCCCGGATCAACGGATCCCGCTGGGGCTCGCGGCACGTGCGATGGCGTCAGCGCCTGGCACGGACCGGGCGCGGCCGGAGAAATAGGGCGTGGCGGCGGAAATTGCCATGCTTTTTTTCAGCCCCTCGGCGGACCTACAGGCATGGCCGCCGGGAATATAGGAAGATTGCCGGAAACTTGCCGGCAACAGTGGGGAAGCGAAGGCCCGGCGGCCAGCCGGGTTACGGCTTCGCCAGCAGCGCCAGGTATTCCCAGGCCATGGTGGCGGCCGCCAGCGCCGTGATCTCGGCCTGGTCATGCGCCGGCGCCACCTCCACCACATCCATCCCGGCCCAGGCGAGGTCGCCGAGGCGCCGCAGGATCCCTTGCGCCTGCCAGGAGGCGAGGCCCCCCACCTCCGGCGTGCCGGTTCCCGGGGCGAAGGCCGGATCCAGCGCATCGATATCGAAGGAGAGATAGCTGGGCCCATCGCCCAGCACGGCCCGCACCCGGGCCGCGAGGGCGGCGGGCGTGGTCTCATGCGCCTCCTGCGCCGTCACCACGGTGACGCCCTGGCCGAGGGTCCAGTCCCAGGTCTCCCGGTCCACGGGAGAGCGGATGCCGATCTGGATCATCCGCCGCGGCTCCACCAGCCCCTCCCGGATGGCATGGAAGAAGACCGAGCCATGGGCGAAGGCCTGACCGAAATTCGTCTCCCAGGTATCCAGATGCGCATCCATGTGCAGCAGCCCGACCGGGCCGCCGAGGCGGCGGGCGAGGGCGCGGAGCAGCGGCAGGGTGATGCCGTGCTCGCCCCCGAGCGCCACGAGATGCGCGCATTCCGCCGCCTGGGTCTCGATCAGGGCATGGCTCGCCCGGATGTCGCCGAGCGCGAGCTCGAACTCGCCGAGATCGGCGATGTCGAGGTCGCGCGGATCGGTCCAGTGCTGCGGATGGACGCCATCCACCAGCATGCGGCTGGCCCGGCGGATGGCAGCCGGCCCGTCCCGCGTGCCGGCACGGTTGGTGGTGCCGATATCGAGCGGCAGGCCGGCGATGCAGACAGCGGCCCCCCGGTCCTGCCGCGTGATGCCGAGGAAGCCCGGCGGCGTCGCGAAGGTCGGGGGGCCTGCCATGTCACTCTCCTTTCCCGTCCGATCCGGACGCCCGCGCCTTCGGTGCACCCGTCATCGAACGGGGCCTACTTCACCGAGGAAAAGGCGGTCGGCTGCAGGAACAGGTTCTCCACCCGCTCCAGGATAGGCCCGTCGGCCTCGGACGCGGTGCGCGCGGCGATCCATTCCGGATCGACGATGAAGCGGTTCCACTTCTCCTCGCGCTCGGCTAGGCTCTCCCAGGCCAGCAGGTAGTAGAGCGCATGGTTGGAGGGGCCGACCAGCGTGGTCCAGAAGCCGGCCTGGCGGATGCCGAAACGCTCCCAGATCTTCAGCGTGACGGTGTCGAAGCGCTTCAGCAGCGCCGGCATGCGGTTCGGCAGGCAGTGATAGACGCGCAACTCATGGATCATCCTGGGTCCCTCCCTGGAGCAAATCGCCGGAGGTCGCAATGCGGCCCCGAGCGTGATGCCCCTCCTTCGTGATGACCCCGCCCGGTCCGCGCTGACCTGCTGCGCGGACCGGGCGAGGGCCTGCGGATGCTAAAGCAGATCGCGGGAGGCCGTGAACGACCGGACGCGTTCATCTGCTCGAAAAACAAAAGGCACCAGCGGATCGCCGTTCAGTTTTGAACGGCGATCCGCTGGTGTCCGGCCCGGGCGGAGGCCAAAAGGCCCCGGCTGGTCCCGGGACGCCACCCGGTGCAGGATGGCGGCAACCGGAGGAAACCAGGATGTCGATCGCCACCGCCGTCGAGGCCGGCACCGACCTCGTCGAATACTACTACGCCCAGGGCTGGACGGATGGCCTGCCCGTGGTGCCGCCGAGCCGGGAGAAGGTGGAGGCCTTCGTCGCCGCCCTCGGCGGCGAGCCGGATGCGGTGGAATGCAAGGTGGCGCCCCGCTGGGGCGTGCTGACGCGGGAAGTGCTGGCGGTGAATGCCGTCATGGCCGGCTGCCTGCCCGCCTACGCCCCGGTGCTGCGGGCGGCGATGCTGGCGCTGACCGACCAGGCCTTCAACCTCAACGGCGTGCAGGCGACGACGCATATGGCCGCGCCGCTGGTCATCGTGAACGGGCCGGTCGCGCGCGAGATCGGGATGAATGGCGGCGGCAATGCCTTCGGTCCCGGCAACCGGGCGAATGCCACGATCGGCCGCGCCATCCGTCTGATCCTGCTCAATGTCGGCGGCGGTCATCCGCCCGATCTCGACAAATGCACCCTCGGCAACCCCGCGAAGTACAGCTACGCCATCTGCGAGAACGAGGCGCAGTCGCCCTTCGCGTCCTACCATGTGGAGCAGGGCTGGAAGCCGGAGGACAGCACGGTCTTCGCCATGGCGGCGGAGGCGCCGCACAGCGTCACCGACCACCAGTGCAACGACCCGGAGGGCATCCTCGACACCCTCTGCTCGGCGATGAGCACCATCGCCTCCAACAACGCGGTGCTCTCCGGCCACTGCGCCGTGGCGCTCGGCCTGGAGCATGCCCGGACCATCGCGCGGCATGGCTGGACCCGGCATGACATCCGCCACTATCTCTGGATGCACAGCGGCAATGCCTTCCGGCTGATCTCGCGGAACCACCGCTACGGCCGCGTCTACAACCGCAACCTGCCGAAATGGTACCGGCGGGACCCGGACAGCCGCATCCCGATCGTGCCGAGCCCGGACAACATCCACCTCTTCGTGGTGGGCGGCGAGGCCGGGCGCTTTTCCGCCTTCATCCCCGGCTGGGGGCACATGAACACACCGGTGGTGAAGCCGGTGGGCACCGCCGAGGCGCCAGAAGGGCCGGACTGCGCCGGCGGCGTCTGCGCGATCTGACGGGAGGAACCGATCATGCTCCAGAGGCTCGACAGCGGCCAGGTCTTCGTCTTCGACCCGCGCGGCCGGGTGGACAATGACGAAACGCCGCTCGCCCCCCGCCCGGGCGCGCTGGAGGGGCTCCGCCTCGGCATCCTCGACAACAGCAAGTGGAACGCCAACAAGCTGCTGCGCGGTGCGCAGGCGGCGCTGGAACCGCAGTTCCGCTTCGCCGCGGCCAACTACTATGTGAAGCACAGCTTCTCCAAAGATGCCGATCCGGCGCTGATCGCGCGCATCGCCGCGGAATGCGATATCGTGCTGACCGCGATCGGCGATTGCGGCTCCTGCTGCTCCTGCTGCGTGCGGGACAGCATCGCGCTGGAGCGGCTGGGCGTGCCCGCCGCCTGCATCATCACCACCGAGTTCGAGCGGGAGACGGCGCTGACCCGCGCCGCGCTCGGCATGCCGGGCCTCCGGCCGGTGGTCATCGACCACCCGGTCAGTTCGATCACCGCCGAGGAGGTCGCGGCGCGCGTCGCGCAGATCGAGCGGCAGGCGCAGGCGGTCTGGCTGGGACGCTGAGGCCCGGGGTCTTTACGGCCAACCCCGGCGCCGCGACACTGGCGGCGCTGAGGGAGGCAACGCATGCACTTTTACGATTCCGTCGGGCCCAACCCGCGCGTCGTCCGCATGTTCATGGCGGAGCGCGGGATCGAGATCCCGAAGACCACCATCGACCTGCGCGGCGGGGAGAACCGCCAGCCCGCCTACATGGCGAAGAACCCGGCGGGGCAGATGCCCTGCCTGGAACTCGATGACGGTTCGGTGCTGGCCGAGATCACCGCCATCTGCGAGTACCTGGACGAGATCACGCCCGGCACCAGCCTGATCGGCGCGACGCCGCGGGAGCGGGCGGAGACGCGCATGTGGGTGCGGCGCATCGATCTCAACATCGTCGAGCCGATGACGAACGGCTTCCGCTTCGCGGAGGGCCTCAAGCTCTTCCAGAACCGCATCCGCTGCATCCCGCAGGCGGCGGACGACCTGAAGCTGACGGCGCAGGAGAGGCTCGCCTGGCTGGACGGGCAGATCCAGGGGCGGGAGTTCATCTGCGGCGAGCGGCTGACCCTCGCCGACATCCTGCTCTTCTGCTTCCTCGATTTCGGGACGAATGTCGGCCAGCCCCTGAACCCGGAGTTGAAGGCGGTCGGCGCGCATCACGCGCGGATGAAGGCGCGTCCTTCCGCCGCGGCCTGACCACCGGCGGGCTGCGGGACAGGCCCCCCGCAGCCCGCGCTGCTCAGGCAAAGATCACGTCCCGTGCCGTCAGGTGGTGCTCGCCGAGCAGGGTGATGCGCGCATCGACGCCGAGGCTCGCGCTGCCCGGGAGGTGGATCTCCACCTGGGTGTTGCTGCCATCGAATACGCTGCGGACCTGCAGCCGCGCAGGGTCGGTGAAGCCGGTCTCGGCCAGCACATCCACCGGCACGCCCGGCAGGCACGCCGCGAAGGCCGAGAGGTCGAGCCGGTCCTCTCCCGGGGTAAAATCCACGATCACGTCGCCCGGCGTGTCATAGGTCATGATGCGTGCCCTGGCATCCAGCGCGCCGAAGACGAAGACATCCGCCCCGGCCCCGCCGATCAGGGTATCGGCGCCGACTCCGCCTTCCAGCCGGTCATCGCCCGCGCCGCCCGCCAGCAGGTCATTGCCGCCGCCCCCCCGGATCGTGTCTGCCCCGGCGCCGCCGAACAGGATGTCACTGCCATCCGCATCCCGCGCATAGGCTTCGGCATGGGAGCTGCCGGATGCCAGCACGCCCCACCCCAGCAGCAGGTCGTCGCCATGCCCGCCATGCACCATGTCGGCACCATAGCCGGCGTAGACGGTGTCGTTGCCCGCGCCGGCGCCGATCATGTTGCCCTTTGGCGCCGGGCCGGAGGGCGGCTCCGGAAAAATCGCCGGGCGCGGGCCGTCCGGCCCGTCGCCCAGGATCAGGTCATGGCCGGCCCCGGCCAGGATGCAATCGCCATCGGCGGTGCCGTGCAGGGTGTCGTTGCGGCGCGTGCCGGGGAGAAAGGCCATATCTTGCTCCAGACGGGAATACGATACTTCGTATTCACAACCTGAAGTATCCGCTCCCGCTGCGCACGCCACGTTTGCGCGATCAATGTCGCACCCTGTTAACGCCGGAAGCGCAGGGGCACCCCGCGTGCCTTCCACCCCGCCTCGATCAGGTCGATGTCGCACAGCCCGGACGGGTCGGCCTTGCGCGGCGCGTCCTGCAGGAAGGGTGCCCGGACGTCCCGCCAGAGGCCGAGCAGCCGGCGCAACTCCGGCAGCGGCTCCTGGTGGTCGTCCACGCGGAGATTGAGGTCGGGGAAATCCTCGACCGTCGTCATCAGCATGGCAGCGGATTGCCTGCCGCGCCTGTCGCCGCCCGCCGCCTCGCCGGCCTCCATCGCCGCCATCAGCCGCTCCGGCAGGGGCAGGTGGGCGCCGGCGCGGAAGGCGGCCACCGTCTCCTCCACCACCGCCGGGCCGGCCAGCATGTTGCCGGCCACCGAGAAGCCCTCCTCCGGGCTGTCGCCGCACCACTCCACGCAATTCCCGCCGGTCCAGGCGGCGCTGCGGCCATGCCGGTCCACCACATGCACCTGCCGGATGCCCCGCCCCCTGTCGCCCGCGAGCGCCCCCTCGATGGCGTCCGCCGGCGCCAGGCCGCGCTCCAGCCCGTCCAGGATGGCCGGCGCCAGGTAGCGATTGGTGAAGGACTGGGTGGACACCGCCCCGACCCCGGCGCGGAGGAAGGGGCAACTCGCCCCGACGGCGAAATTGCAGGTGGCGACGGCGACGGCGAAGGCGCCCGTCGCCGGGTCATGGGCGAGGATGGACCAGGTCATGCGAAATCCCCTTGGCGTGCAACGGCAGGGTAGTGCAGGCAGCGGGGAATGCGGAGGCGGCTCCCTCCACGATCAGGCAGCGAGAGCCGGGATGGGGAGCCGTGCGGCCCGCCTATCCATGCGGCGCGGCCAACACGCCGGCGGGCGGACATCATCCGCCGATACAAATCATGCAATCTGTTAACTTTGTTAAGATTTGTATATTGAACTTATGGTTGTTTTATGCAAATCGCACACCGCTTCGAGGTTTACGGTGCGACAGGACCAGGGCGGCGGCATGGACCGCGCCAGCTTGGTGTCGCGCTGCGGGAATGCCCGCCGCATGGCGGGCAATGCGGATGACGGGGGACTGAATGACACTGACGATGTTGACCAGCGGCAGCGATCTCTATGACGGTCGCAAATCCACCACTGCGCTCTGGGTCAATGGCCAGGAGGGCAATGACACCATCCTCGGCGGTGCCTTCAACGACACGCTGATCGGCACCTTCGGCGCCGACCGGCTGGATGGCGGTGGCGGGCATGATTCGCTCAGCGGCGGCTTCGGCCAGGACAGCCTGGTCGGCGGCCTCGGCAATGACACGCTCGTCGGTGGCACGGGGGCCGACGTTCTCGTGGGCGGTGGTGGCGCGGATCTCTTCGTGTTCACGCCGGCCTCGACCGGCTGGGCGGCGGCCGGCGGCGGCGATGTCATCCGCGGCTTCGATGGCCTCGGCACCGGCGGCACCCAGGACAGGATCGTCTTCAAGGGCTACTCGCCGGAGGCGCATGTCGAGTTCGCTGGCTATTCCGCAGCGAACCCGCTGCTCCAGTACTACCGGATCTATGACTCGGCCGATTCCGAACCGGCCAGCCAAGTGGATCTGCTGACCATCCAGGTCACCCAGGCGGACAAGGACGCGGGCAGGCTGCTGGTCGCCGGCGACTATAGCTTCGCCTGAGGCGGGAAGGCGCACCGCGGCCGGTCCGGCCGGGGCATGCCGCCGCCCGGTTGCGCCCATCCGGAGGGCGGGGCAGTGTCCCGCCGTCCGGAAGGGGAAAACCATAATGACCAAGGCTGGGGTGATCGGACGGCGCGAGGCCGGGCTGCTGGCGATGGGGGCCGCGCTGGGCCTGCCGCGCGCGGGCCGGGCGCAGGCGGCATGGCCGGACCGTCCCGTGCGGCTCATCGTCCCCTTCGGCGCCGGCGGCGCGGCCGATACCCTCTCCCGCACCATCGCCAATGCCTTTCCGCCGCATGCCGGCGGCCAGACCCTGGTGGTCGAGAATCGCGGCGGCGCAGGCGGCACCATTGCCGGCGCGGCGGTGGCGCAGGCGCGGCCGGACGGCACCATGCTGATGATGGCCGACCTCAGCGCCAATGCCATCGCGCGGGAACTGCAGCCGAGCACCCCCTACGACCCCGCGACCGCCTTCACCCCGATCTGCCATCTGGTGAACCTGCCGCTCGCGCTGGTCGTCCCGGCCTCCCTTCCGGTGAATGACGTGGCCGGCTTCGTCGCCCTGGCGCGGCAGCGCGGCGACATGCCCTATGCCCATCCCGGCATCGGCTATATCGGCCATCTCGCGCAGGAATTCATGAACCGCGAGCTCGGCCTGAAGATGACGCCGGTGCCCTATCGCAGCGGCGCGGAGGTAGCGCGGAGCATCATCGCCGCCGAGACGCAGAGCACCTTCATGACCGTCTCCACCTCGCTCCCCTTCATCCGGGAGGGCAAGGTGAAGGCGCTCGCCGTCACCTCCCGCGCACCCGTCGCGCAGGTGCCCGGCGTGCCGCCGCTGGCCGCGACCCTGCCGGGCTTCGAGGCCATGGTCTGGCATGGCATCCTCGGCCCGGCCGGCCTGCCGGCCGAGATCGTCGCCGCGGCGAACCGCGTCTTCAACGCAGTGGCCGCGGAGCCGGCGGTGCGGGAGGCGGTGCAGACCCGCCAGGCCGGCGAGGTGGTCGGCGGCACGCCGGAGCAGTTCGGCGCCTTCATCCAGGCCGAGAGCGCGCGCTGGACGCCGCTGATCCGTGCCCTTGGCCTGCGTGCGGAGTGAGAATGGGATGACAGACGCGAAACCCCCGGTTCCCGCGCGGCCGGCCGCGACCGTCCTGCTGGTCCGCGACGGCGAGGCCGGGATCGAGGTCTTCATGGTGGTCCGCCACCGGGAGATCGAATTCGCCGGCGGCGCCCTGGTCTTCCCGGGCGGCCGGGTGGAGGAGGACGACAAGGCGCTCGGCGGCGCGGACCCCATGGACGGCTTCCGCATCGCCGGCATCCGCGAGACCTTCGAGGAATGCGGCGTGCTGCTGGCGCGCCCGCGCGGCAGCGAGGCGCTGGTGGATGCGACCCGTCTGCTGGGGATCGAGGCGCTGCACCGCGCGGCGGTGGCGAAGGGCGAGGTGCCGCTCTCGGCCATGCTGGCGGCCGAGGGGCTGGAGCCGGCGATGGATGCCATGGTGCATTTCGCCCATTGGATCACCCCGGCCTCCCGCAGCAAGCGGTTCGACACGCAGTTCTTCCTGGCCGCCGCGCCGCCCGACCAGGTGGCGGTGCATGACGGGCATGAGAGCGAGGACAGCGTCTGGATCCGGCCCCTGCAGGCCTGCGAGGAAGCCAACCAGGGCAAGCGCCGTCTGGTCTTCGCCACCCGCAAGAACCTGGAAAAGCTGGCGCGCTTCGCGACCGTGGCGGAGGCGCTGGCGGCCAGCCGGCAGGCGCGGGTGGTCGCGGTGATGCCGGAGATGGTGCAGACCGAGCTCGGCTGGCGGCTGACCATCCCGGCCGAGGCGGATTACGGCGGCTCGGTCTTCGAGGTGCTGGACGCGCCGGCGATCTAAGGGCGGAGGGACGCCCGCCCGCCGCGGCGAAGCGCATTCCGCGCCGCAGGCCGATCCGCGGGCGGCCGTTGCTGGCGGGGCGGCGTCACGTGCCCTGGCTTTCGCGCCCGTCCGCGATCGCCTCAGGCATCCCCGACGATCTGCACCACCTGCCCGGTCCCGCCGCAATCCGGGCAGGCCGCCGCGTCCCGGCGCCCGCTGCCGTGGCAGGCGGGGCAGGGGACCATGCCGGTCTGGGACGTGCCCGGTGCCGACTGGTCGCCGGGGTTGCGCGGCGGGGTACCGCCATCCACCTTGGCGGAGTCCTGGGCCATGGGTTGCCTCCCCCTTCCATCATCCGTGGAGTCGAACGGGGGAGGCCCCGGGCCGTTCCTGGCGCGCGCAAGCCCCAGGGCGGGGCTGAGGCCGCCGCGCATGACGCGCCGATGACGCGCCGGACAGGGACGGCCGCAGGCCGGGGCGGGCGGCGCCCGTCCGCGCCCCCAGGGGGTTGCCCCGGCCGCGCCGCTCGGGGCATGAACCCCTCTCATCCCCGGAGCTCCGCCGCCTTGGCCGCCCTGTCCGTCGCCCCCTGATGACGCGCGTCCTCCGCTACGCCGCCGCCAGCGTCGCCATCGCCTGCATCGTGCTGGCCCTGAAGCTCGGCGCCTGGTGGCTGACCGGCAGCGTCGCCCTGCTGGCCGATGCGCTGGAGAGCGTGGTGAACGTCGCGGCCGCCGGGGCGGCGCTGCTGGCCGTGCGCTACGCCGCCCTGCCGCCGGATGCCAACCACCCCTATGGCCATGCCAAGGCGGAGTATTTTTCCGCCGTGCTGGAAGGGGCGCTGATCGTCCTGGCGGCCATCGCCATCCTGCACGAGGCCTGGGGCGCCTTCCAGGCGCCGCGCGCGCCGGAGCAGGCGGTGGCCGGCCTGCTGGTCTCGGCGGTGGCGACCGCCATCAATGCCGGCTGGGCCTGGCTGCTCTTCCGGGAGGGACGGCGGGCCCGTTCCCCCGCCCTGCTGGCCGATGCCCGCCACCTGCTGGCCGATGTCGTGACCTCGGCCGGCGTGCTCATCGGTGTCGGCGCGGTGGCGGCCACCGGCCTGCTCTGGCTGGATCCGCTGCTGGCGGCGCTGACCGCGCTCAACATCCTCTGGTCCGGCAGCAAGCTGATGCGGGAATCCGTCGGCGGGCTGATGGATGAGGCGGTGGAGCCCGGGCTGCTGGCCCGCATCCGCGGCGCCGTCTCGACCAGCGCGGAGGGGGCGATCGAGGCGCATGACCTCCGCACCCGCCATGCCGGGCGGCTGACCTTCATCGAATTCCACCTGGTGGTGCCGGGCCAGATGACGGTGGACCAGGCGCATGCCATCTGCGACCGCATCGAGGCGGCGCTGAAGGCCGAGATCGAGGGCGCGACCATCACCATCCATGTCGAGCCCGAGGGCAAGGCCAAGCATCACGGCGTGCTGGTGCTGTGACCGCCCTGGCCCAAGCCGCCCCGATCGCGCCGGCGATGGAGGGGCGCCCCGCCCTGGCCTCCCGCCGGCTGCTGCCGGCCTGGGCGCCGTTCGCCTCCCTGCTGTTGCACGGCGCGGTGCTGGGCGCGGCGCTGTTCCTGCTGCAGCGATCGCCGCCCCCTGCCGCGCCGGGGGAGACGGGCGTCGAGTTCCTCTGGGACCAAGCGGAGGAGGCTTCGCTGGCGACCGGCGAGGCGACGGAGACCCCGGGCCAGCCCGCCACGGTCGAGGGGCCGCCCCCGCCCGAGCCGGCCATGGCACAGCCCCCGCCGTCCGCGCCCATGGCCGCCGCGCCCGCGCCACCCGTGCCGCCACCGGAGGCGCCCGCGCCGCCGCGCGAGGCCGCCCTGCCACCTCCCGACCCGGCGGTGTCCCCGCCGCCGGTCGCCCCTCCGCCACCGGCGCCGGGCAGCCTCGCGCTGGCGCTGCCACCGGTGCCGCCCGATGCGCCCGCGCCGGTGGCCCTGCCGCCGCCCGCCCCGCCAGCCCAGGTGGAGCCCGAGGCGCCCGAGGTCCTGCCCTTGCCGCCGTCCGCCCCGGCAACCGAGGCGGAGCCCGAAACCGCCGAGGCCCTGCCCCTGCCGCCGCCGATGCCCTCGCCGCCGCCGCCGTCGGCCCGTCCGGCCCCAGCCAGGCAGGCCCCGGCCCCGGCGCAGGCCGCCCCCCCGGCGCGGGCGCCCGGGCCGCCACCGATGGCCGCCACGCCCGGCGCCGGCGCGCAGGCCAGCATCGCCGGCGGCAGCCAGGCGCTGGGCCGGGTCTCGCCGCCCGGGCTGCTGGACGGCGTACGCAACCCGGAGCCGGAATACCCCTATCTCAGCCGGCAGCGCGGGGAGCAGGGGACCGTGTCCGTGCTGCTCCGCATCTCCGAGGCCGGCCGTGTGCTGGAGGTCGAGCTGCTGCGGAGCTCGGGCCATCCCACGCTCGACGACTCCGCGAAGCGGGCGGCGCTGCTGTCGCGGTTCAAGCCGGCGATGCGGGACGACATGCCCGTCCCTGGCACGATCCGCACATCCTACCATTTCAGACTGGACCGATAGTCTTACTGTGTCACTTGCTTCTTGGCCGTATACGCTGTTTCTGCAGGCAGCAGGGGCAGCGCGGGAGGAGGTGGACAAGGCCGACGGTGAGGCGGCGGCGAATGCTGGCGATTGAGTGCGGCACGTGGCGCTCAGGCCGGACCGGCACCGCGCGGCTGGAAGCCTTTGGATAGCGCAGGTGTCTTGAGCCGCCGCGCGGTGAAGCGGGATTGAGGGGGGAAAAGGCAGCGCTCGGCCACGAGGAAGCCGTAGG
>NZ_JAJAQI010000043.1 GCF_020523605.1 Roseicella aerolata
TAGAAATAGGTACCGCCCCGCGACATTGCCGGGCGGATCGAACATCGAGGGGAGACGGACACCGGGCTCGGCGCTCGATCACGAGCTATGGAGAGCAGGCCGAACCAAACGAGGCTGACCGCCCCAAGATGGGGTGCCTGCCTTCGCAGCACAACCCCGAAGGATGCATTCGTCTGCAGCGGCGGCGATGCCGCTCGCGGTGGGGGCGTGCTGCGCGTGTCCCCCATCACGCGGCAGCGAAGGGTCCGGCGCGTGCCGGCAGCGCCGCTCATCGCGGTGCCGAGGATGTCCGCGTCACGGCCGGGGCCCGTCGCAGGGGCGCGTTCCTGCCCGCCTGCGGCCACGCATCCGGGCCGATGCGATCAGGCCACCAGCGCCTCCAGCGCGGGCATCCCGACCGGCGGGCTCGCCTGCCAGGGCAGGACGAAGAGGCGGCGGGCGAGGCCGCCGCGCAGCCGCTCGAACTGCTGCCGCTCCCCCGCCAGCCGCTGCCGCAGCAGCGGGTCCCGCGTGCCGGCGGCGAGCAGGCTGCGGTTCACCACCCAGGCCCAGGGTTCGATGCGCGCGCGCCGCAGATCCTCCTGCAAGGCCGCCGCCTCCGAGACCGGGGTCGTCTCCGGCAGCGTCACCAGCACCACATGGGTGGCAGCCGGGTCCTGCAGTCGCATCAGCGGCGTGACGATGCGTCCTGCGGCGGCGGCCTGTGGGTCGAGGTGGCGCGTCATCTGCCGGTGATAGGCGCCGGTCGCGTCCATCAGCAGCAGGGTATGGCCGGTCGGTGCGGTGTCCAGCACGACGAAGGCGCTGCGGGACTCCGCCACGATGCGGGAGAAGGCATGGAAGACCGCCACCTCCTCGGTGCAGGGGGAGCGGAGGTCCTCCCGCAGCAGGGCGCGCCCCTGCGCATCCAGGTCGCGGCCGCGCGTCGCCATGATGCGCTCGACATAGCGCGCCGTCTCCGCCTTCGGGTCGATGCGGTCCACGGTGAGGCCCGGCAGGGCGCCGCCGGCCAGCGTCAGGTCGAGATGCGCGGCGGGGTCGGTGGTGCTGAGATGGACCGCCAGGCCGCGCCGCGCCAGGCCCACCGCGCAGGCCGCGGCGACGGTGGTCTTCCCGACCCCGCCCTTGCCCATCACCATGAGCAGCCCGCTGCCCTTCCCGGCAAGCTCCGCCACCATGCGGTCGAGCCCCGGCAGTTCGGGTGTCGGCGGCGCGTCCGCCAGGGCCGGGGCGGCGGGCGGCGCCTCGCCCGGTCGCAGCAGGGCGCGCAGGGCCGGCAGCCCGACCATGTCGAAGCCCCTGAGCGGCACCTCCTCGCGCGGCAGGTCCCGCAGCGCCGCCGGCAGGGCGGCCAGGGCCTCCCGCCCCAGCGCCTCGACCGAGGCCGCCAGCGCGTCGCCCGGCTGGCTGGCATGGAAGACGCCATTCACCACCAGGTGCTGGTTGCCGAGGCCGAGCGCTGCGAGTTCCGCCGCCGTGCGCGCCGCCTCGATCAGCGCCGAGCGCTCCGGCCTGGTGACCAGCACGATCCGCGTGCGCGCCGCGTCGCCGAGCGCCCGCAGCGCCGCCTGGAATCGCGCCTCCTGCATCTTCAGGCCGGAATGCGGGCCGAGGCAGGAGGCGCCGCGGTCATTGCCCTCGAGGAAGCCGGTCCAGGCCTTGGGCAGGCTGAGCAGCCGCAGCGTGTGGCCGGTGGGCGCGGTGTCGAAGATGACATGGTCGAAGCCCTCGGCCCCGCCGGCCAGCAGCCCGGCGAATTCGTCGAAGGCGGCGATCTCGGTGGTGCAGGCGCCGGAGAGCTGCTCCCGAACCGTGGCGCGCTCCTCCGCGCCGGCCTGCGGCCCGAACTGGTCGAGGACCCGGCGCCGATAGGCTTCGGCCGCGGCCTCGGGGTCGATGTTCAGTGCCGAGAGGCCCGGCACGCCCGGGATCGGCCGCGGCGCATCCGTCAGCGGCTGGCCCAGCATCTCGTCCAGGTTCGATGCGGGGTCGGTGCTGACCAGCAGGACGCGCCGGCCGGCCTCCGCCAGCGTGATGGCCGTGGCGCAGGCGAGGGAGGTCTTCCCCACGCCCCCCTTGCCCGTGAAGAAGAGCTGGCGCGGCGGATCGCGCAGCCAGGCGGGGAGTGGGCTGGACATGGGCGGCCTCCTCGACGGATGTCGGCAGGGGGGGCGGGCGAGCCGCCCCTCCCGCGGGAATGTTCAGCCGGCGATGGTGCCTGTCGCCGGAGGATGGTGCGGCAGGCGGGCCTGTCGCCGGTCCTCCGCCTCGGCACCAGCCGGCAGGTGGTGCCGCATCGGGCCGGTTCCCCCGATGGCGGTTTCGCGCGGCGCCGCACCGGGGGGCGGGACCAGGTGCGGGAGGGCCTGTGGGCCCTCCCGGGCCCCGGTTCAGCCCGTGGCGGCGTTCCCCATCGGCCCCTGCTGCGTGCCGCCCTTGATCGGGATGCGATTTTCCTTCGCCTGGGCCTGTGGCGGCTTCGGCAGGGTCACGTGCAGCACGCCCTTGTCGAAGCTGGCCGAAACGCTGCCCGGCTCCGGCGCGAAGGGCAGGCGCAGGCTGCGCTGGAAGCTGCCATAGCTGCGCTCCTGCACATGCACGCCCTTCTCCTCGGTCTTCTTCTCCTCCTTCTTCTCGCCGCGCAGCGTCAGCACCTCGCCATCCAGCGAGAGGTCGATGTCCTCCTCGGCGACACCCGGCAACTCGACGGTCAGCTCCAGCCCCTGCGGCGTCTCCTTCACGTCGAGACTCGGGGCGAAGCCGGCGCCAAAGGGCGAGCGCAGGCCACCGGCGCCGCGGAACACGTCATCCACGGCGCGGGTCAGTTCGCGTTGAAGCTGGGAGAAGGGATCGTCGCCGCGGGTGAGGTCATTGCGGGATGCAAGGAAGCGGGAAAGCATTTATTCCTCCGTCTTGTTGCTTCTGGCAGGCCGCTCGGGGCCTGGGCGCAGGCTGGCGCGGTCCCGCCGCCCCCGCCTTGCGTGGAATCAAGGATGCCGACGCGCCGGGTGAACCGCCCGCCATGCGGCGACAAGCATCTGTGATAGGCTCGGCCGGTTCCCGCCGGCGCCACCCGGCCGAAGTCTCACAGGCCGCCAGAGGAGCCCGCGCCGCGTGTCCGTGATTGCCGCCCCCGCGTCCCGTCCCCTCGACCCCCGGAAGTTCGGCGACCCGCTGGTGACGGCGAAGGGCGAGGCACGGGCAGCCGTCGCGCTCTCGGCCTTGCGCACGCTCTGGGTCAATACCGGCACGCTCTGCAACATCACCTGCCGCAACTGCTACATCGAGAGCAGCCCGCGCAACGACGCGCTCGCCTATCTCTCGGCGGCGGAGCTGCGAGACTATCTCGAGGAAATCGCGCGGGACGCCCTGCCGGTGGAGGAGGTGGGCTTCACCGGCGGCGAGCCCTTCCTCAACCGCGACCTGCCGGCAATGCTGCGGGAGGTGCTCTCGCGGGGCTTCCGCGCCCTGGTGCTGACCAATGCCATGAAGCCGATGCGCAACCACGCCGCGT
Organism: Roseicella aerolata; assembly: GCF_020523605.1. Lineage (GTDB taxonomy): Bacteria > Pseudomonadota > Alphaproteobacteria > Acetobacterales > Acetobacteraceae > Paracraurococcus > Paracraurococcus aerolatus. The sequence goes on from NZ_JAJAQI010000043.1 coordinate 3,515, forward strand.
CCCTGCTGGCGCTGCGCGCGGAGTTCGGCGAGCGTCTGACGCTGCGCGTCAGCCTCGACCACCATTCCGCCCGGCTGCACGACCTGGAGCGGCAGGAGGGCAGCTTCGCGAGCGCGCTGGAAGGGCTGGCATGGCTCGCGCGCGAAGGCTTCCGCGTGCATGTCGCGGGACGCGCGGCCTTCGGGGAGGAGGGGGAGGCGGCGATGCGTGCCGGCTTCGCCCGGCTCTTCGCCGGGCACGGCATCCCGATCGATGCCCAAGATCCCGTGGCGCTGATGCTCTTCCCGGAGATGGATGCGATGGCCGATGTGCCGGAGATTACCACCGCCTGCTGGGGCATCCTGAAGAAGAGCCCGGACAGCCTGATGTGCGCCTCCGCCCGGATGGTGGTGAAGCGGCGCGGCGCGGCGCGACCCGCGGTGCTGGCCTGCACCCTGCTGCCCTACGATCCGCAATTCGAACTGGGCGCGACGCTGGCCGAGGCGGCCCGGCCCGTCGCGCTGAACCATCCGCATTGCGCCAAATTCTGCGTCCTCGGCGGGGCGGCCTGCTCGCGCTGAGCGCCGGGTCCGGAGGGGTCGCCACCGCGGCGGTTGCCGCTCGGGCTGCGGTTGACGCCGGGCCGGGTTTTCCGGCGCAATCCGGGTCCTGACCGAACCGGAGTCATGCCATGCGCCGTCGCCTCGCCCTTGCTGCCCTGCCGCTGCTGGCGCTCGGCGCCTGCCAGGCCCCGGCACCCGGCCCCGCCCGGGTCACGGCGGTCTTCTTCAACCAGGACAGCGCGGCGCTGGACGAGAACGGCGCCGCCCTCGTCGCCGAGGTCGCCGCCCAGGCGAAGGAGCGGCCGGGCACCCCGGTTCGGGTCCGCGGCTTCGCCGCGCCTGACAGCGGCACGCCGGCCTTCAACCGCAGCTTGGCCGAAGCCCGCGCCCGGCATGTCGCCGACCACCTGGCCGAGGGCGGCGTGGACCGCCGCCGGATCCGCATCGAGTCGCGTGGCGCGGTGCCCTATGAGAGCTTCCCGACCGAATCCCGCCGCGTGGAGATCGTCATCGGGCCGTAATGCCCCACCGCGGGCCATGGCAATCCGCCGCGGCGTGCTATAGGCGCGGGCATGCTCGACCAGCCGAGGCAGGAGACCACGGGCGAGGCGCCCGAGGAGATCCTGCACCGCGTCTTCGGCCATCCCGATTTCCGCGGCCGCCAGGAGGAGATCGTCCGCCATGTCATGGCGGGCGGGTCCGGCCTCGTCCTCATGCCGACGGGCGGCGGCAAGTCGCTCTGCTTCCAGGTGCCGGCGCTCTGCCGCCCCGGCCTCGGCATCGTCGTCTCGCCGCTGATCGCCCTTATGGAGGACCAGGTCGCGGCCCTGCGCCAGCAGGGCATCGCGGCGGCGGCGCTGCATTCCGACCTGCCGGAGGAGCAGGCGCGGGAGGTGCGGCGCGACCTGGGGCGGGGCGCCGTGAAGCTGCTCTACGTCTCGCCCGAGCGCCTGACGCTCGACGGAACGCTCGATTTCCTCTCCCGCCGCGACCTCGCGCTTTTCGCCATCGACGAGGCGCATTGCGTCAGCCAGTGGGGCCATCATTTCCGGCCGGAATACCGCGGCCTCGGCCTGCTGGCCGAGCGCTTCCCGAGCGTGCCGCGGCTGGCCCTGACGGCGACGGCCGACCCGCGCACGGTCGAGGACATCCGCGCGCAGCTCCGCCTCTCGGACAGCCCGGTCTTCCGCGGCGGCTTCGACCGGCCGAACATTTTCATCAGCGCCGCGCCGCGGGAGAGCGAGCGAGGGCAGCTCAGGGCCTTCATCAAGGCGGCCTCGGACGGCACGGGGGCCGGCATCGTCTATTGCGGCAGCCGCGCCAGGACCGAGCAGACGGCGGAATGGCTGCGCGCCGACGGCCATGACGCGCTCTGCTTCCATGCCGGGATGGAGCCGGAGGCGAAGCGGGAGGCGCATCGGCGCTTCGCCCGCGGCGACGCCGTCGTCATGGCGGCGACCATCGCCTTCGGCATGGGCATCGACCGGCCGGACGTCCGGTGGGTCGCGCATCTCGACCTGCCGCGCAGCCCGGAGAGCTGGTACCAGGAGATCGGGCGCGCGGGGCGGGACGGGCTGCCGGCCCGGGCCCTGCTGCTCTACGGCGCCGGCGACATCGCGCTCGCCCGCCACCGCATCCAGGAGAGCCCGGCGCCGGACGAGCAGAAGCGGATCGAGCGCGCGCGGCTGGAGGCGATGGTCTCGATCGCCGAGGCCGCGACCTGCCGGCGCCGCATTCTGCTGCGCTGCTTCGGCGAAGACGGGCCGGAGAATTGCGGCGCCTGCGATGTCTGCCGCAACCCGCCCCGGCTCTTCGACGGCACGGTCCCGGCGCAGAAGCTGCTGAGCGCGGTGCTGCGCACCGGCCGGCGTTTCGGCGTCGGGCATCTGGTGGATGTCCTGCGCGGGCGGATGACCGACAAGGTCGCGCAATTCGCGCATGACCGGCTGCCGACCTTCGGCGTCGGCAAGGATTTCTCCGACCAGGCCTGGCGCGGTGTGGCCCGGCAACTTGTCGCCATGGGCGCGCTTGATGTGGCGATCGAAAGCCATGGCGAGTTGGTGCCGACCGACGCCGCGCGGCCGATCCTGAAGGGCGAGCAGAAGGTCATGCTGCGGGCGGAGACGGTGACGGCCGCGGCGCCGCGCGACCGCGCCGGCCGCGGCACGCCGCCGGCCATGGCGGGCGACCCGCTCTTCGATGCGCTGCGCGGCTGGCGGAAGCGGGAGGCGGAGGCGCAGGGCCTGCCGGCCTACATGATCTTCTCGAACGAGACGCTGGCCTCCATCGCCACCATGCGGCCGCAGGATGCCGAGGACCTGGCGATGATCCCGGGCGTCGGCCGCAGCAAGCTGGAGCGCTACGCCGAGGACGTGCTGCGGGTGGTGCGGGAGGCGGGATAGAGCGGATCGCGGAGGGGCGTGACCGCCCCACAGCGTGAATCCGCTCTACAAACAGCGGTCTACAGCGGATCGCGGAGAGGCGTGACCGCCCCGCAGCGCGACTCCGCTCGAAAGACAAAAAGCACCAGCGGATGGGCGTTCAGATATGAACGCGATCCGCTGGAGGTCCCCGGCCGCTCAGCGCCTGCGCTTCAGCATGGTGAGCGCCACCGCGGTCAGCGCCGCGGCGCCGAGGGAGGGGGCTGCGCTCTTCCGCTCCCCCTCCCGCCGCTGGCGGCGGCTGCGCGAGGGGATCAGCGGCTCGGCCTCGAGCGCCTTCCGCGCCTCCTCGCTGCCCTTCATTCCGGCCCAGACCTTGGTGAACTCCGCGCCGAGCAGGAAGACCTGCGCGGAGTAGTAGACCCAGAGCAGCACCACCATCAGCGACCCCGCCGCGCCATAGGCGGAGGCGATGGTGCTGCTGCCGATATACCAGCCGATCAGTGACTTCCCGACCGTGAAGAGGAAGGCGGTCACCACCGCCCCGACCGCGACATCCCGCCAGGCCAGCGGCCGGTTCGGCAGGATCTTGTAGATGGCGGCGAAGAGCGCGGAGATGGTGGCGAAGGAGATCAGGAAGTTCAGCCCGGCGAGGATGAGCCGCATCTCCGGCAGCAGCCCGCCGAACCAGGTGGCGAAAGCCGAGAGCGCGGCGCTGGCCAGCAGCGAGACCAGCAGCAGGAAGCCCGTCGCGGCGACGAGCCCGAGGCTGGCGATGCGGGCCTTCACCAGCCGCGTCACCGTGTCCCCCGGCGGCGTCGGGGCGCGCCAGATCAGGTTCAGCGCCGATTGCAGCTCGACGAAGACGCCGCTCGCGGTGAAGAGCAGGGTGACCACACCGATCAGCGTGGCGATGGTGCCGGAGGTCCTGTTGCTCGCGCCGCGCACCATGGCCTGCACCGCCTCGGCGCTCCGCTCCCCCACCAGGTCACGGAGCTGGGCGGCGATCGCGCCCTGCACGGCGTCCTCGCCGAAGAAGAGGCCGGCAATGGCGGTCGCGATGACCAGCAGCGGGGCGATGGAGAAGATCGTGTAGTAGGCGATGGCCGCGCCGCGGCTCATCGCGTCATCCTCGATGAAATCCTCCACGCTTTCGCGGATCAGCGACCAGAACCTGCCGAACATGCACCACCCCTCCGCCGGCCGGACGTCCCGGCGGCTCGCGGCGGCAGAACGGGGGAGATGCGGAGGAGGTTTCCCGCGGGCGGGAACCGGTCTGTCGCCGGTGCGGTTCCGGGGCGGTGGGCCCGATGGGACGGAAGGCGGATGGTGGGCCGCGTAGGATTCGAACCTACGGCCGTCCGATTAAGAGTCGGATGCTCTACCAACTGAGCTAGCGGCCCGGCACGCAGGGCGGATCCTGCATGGGGGCGGCGCAATAGCGCCCCCGCCCCGCGGAGGAAAGGGGGGCTGGCGCGAAAACCGTGCCGGATGTTCCGGCGCGGTTCCGCGCAACCGTTCGGCGAAAGCCCGGCGGGCCGCCCGGCTACAGCGGGCTGCGTTCGTACCGAACGCCGATCCGCTGGTGCTTCCGGCCTTTCGAGCAGCTTCACGCGCCCGGTCGTTCACGGCCTGCCGCGATCTGCTCTACGCCGTCCCTGCCACCAGCCGCCCCTCCCGCACCCGGAGCGCCCGCCGGTGGTACTGCGCGACCGCCGGGCGGTGGGCGATGGAGACCAGCGTCGTCCCCGGCAGGCGCTCCTGCAGCAGGCGGTAGAACCGCGCCTCCGCCTCCGGGTCGAGGCTCGCCGTCGCCTCGTCCAGGAACAGCCAGTCGGGCTTCAGCAGCAGCGCGCGGGCCAGGGCCACCCGCTGCTGCTCGCCGCCCGAGAGGCGGCGGTCCCAGGCATCCTCCTGCTCCAGCCGCGGCGCGAGATGCCCGAGCCCCGCTGCCTCCAGCGCCTCCCGCACCTCAGCCTCGGGGAAGGCCGCCGCATCGCGCGGGTAGCAGACCGCCCGGCGCAGCGTGCCGAGCGGCAGGTAGGGCCGCTGCGGCAGGAACAGCACGGAGGCGCCGGCCGGCACCCGCACCCGCCCGGCGCCGAAGGGCCAGATGCCGGCGATCGCCCGGAACAGGGTGGACTTGCCGGAGCCGGAGGGGCCGGCGACCAGCACCGCCTCGCCCGGTGCGATCCGGGCCTCGGCACCTTCCAGCAGCACGCGGCCATCCGGCAGGGCCAGCGTCACGCCGTCCAGCGCCAGGTCCGGCCGCGCCTCGGCCTCCGCATGGACCCCGGCGCCCGGCGCCCTGGCGCCGCGCGCCGCCTCGATCGCGTCGAGGAAGCCGGTGATCCGTTTCACCGTCGCCCGCCACTCCGTCAGGCTGCGGTAGTTGTCCACGAACCAGGACAGCGCTCCCTGCACCTCGCCGAAGGCATTCGCCGTCTGGGTCAGGCCGCCGAGCGGGATGCGGCCGGTGAAATAGGCCGGCGCGGCGACCACGAAGGGGAAGACGATCGCCACCTGGCTGTAGCCGGCGGTGAAGAAGGTCAGCCGCTTGGTGATGACCATGATCCGCCACCAATTCTCCATCAGCGCCTGGAAGCGCGCGAGCATCCCGCGCTTCTCGTCCTCCTCCCCGCCATAGAGCGCGATGCCCTCGGCATTGTCGCGGAACCGCACCAGGGCGTAGCGGAAATCCGCCTCCACCCGCTGCTGGTGGAAGTTCAGCGGGATCAGCGCCCGCCCGACCAGATGCGCCAGGGCGGTGCCCACCACGGCATAGGCCAGCGCCACCCAGACCATGTAGCCCGGGATCTCGATGCCGAGGATGGTGGCCGGGCCGGAGAGGCCCCAGAGCACCAGGATGAAGCTCGCCAGGGTGACGACCGAGCGCATCAGGCCGAGGCCGAGCGCGAGCGAGTCGTCCACGAACAGGCGCAGGTCCTCGGCCACGCGCTGGTCCGGGTTGTCGGTGCCCGGATCGGTGAGGGCGATGCGGTAATAGGCGCGGTCGGCCAGCCAGCGGTCGAGCACCCGCCGCGTCATCCAGGCGCGCCAGCGGATCTGCAGCGCCTGCCGGAGATAGAGCTGGTAGACCGCGATCAGGATGTAGAGCGCCGCGACGAAGACGAAGCCGGGCATCGGCCCGCTCTCGGTCTGCCGCCACCAGAAGAGCAGCGCCCAGAAGGCCTCGGCGTCCTTCTGCTCCAGCGCGTTGAAGAACTCCCGGTTCCAGTAGCTCAGCAGCACCGTCATGCCGACGAGCGAAAGGTTCAGCGCGACGACCACGCCGAGCAGCAGGCGGGCGCGCCAGCGCTCCTCGCTGCGCCAATAGGGCCCGGCGATCCGCCAGGCGTCATGCAGGAAGGAGCCGATGCGCCGCATGCGCGATCTCCGGGATCAGGCGTGGGAGGGGGGCAGGCCGGCGGCCCGGGGCGCTGGGGCCCGGCCGGGGCTCCACCCGGGTGGCAGGGCGCGGCTGGTCGCCGGCGAAGGGGAGGGCATGGGGCGCGGTCGGGCCGGGAGGCGCCGCGGCCTTCAGCGCCGCCGCAGCGCGGCCTCGAGCGCGGCGAGCCAGGCCTCGACCCGCCTGCGGTTCACGCCGAGATCCGACCAGCCGAAGAGGCTGCGGGAATAGAGGAAGAGGCCGGCGCCGGCCGGGCCCGGCACCAGCTCCGCCGTCACGATGTCCGGGTAGTTCATCAGCGGCGTGCGGGCGACCCATTGCGCCTGCCGCCGCTCCGGCCATTCGCCGTAGCGGAAGACGCGCGGCAAGCCATCGCCCAGCGCCCGCAGCGCCGGCCAGGCGGTGGCGGCATCCACCGGCAGGGGCGGCACGGTGATATGGGCCTGGGCATGCCCGCCAGGTGGCGCGGCGAGGCAGGTATTGGGCGAGGGCGGCAGCCGCAGCGCGGCGAAGTCGAGCGGCGTGGCCGGCGGCAGCCCGCCGATGCCCCTGCCGAACAGGGCGCCGATCGGCCCGCTCATGCCGGCGCCCCGCCTTCCGGCCCGGCCGGCCCCGGCTGGCGCAGGCGGGTGACGCCGCGCACCTCCACGGGCGGCACGGGCTTGCCCTTGCGCAGGATCTCGACGCGGCCCTGGCGCGCGAGGGCCATGGCGGCCTGCCGGACGCGGCCCATCAGCGGCCGCCAGGGGCCGTCATCGCCGTCGGCGAGCGCCCTGGCCACCTCGCTCGGGCAGATCGACCTGTCCGGGCCGCGCGCGGCGGTCTGGCGCAGGATTTCGGATGCGATCGCATCCTCCTCGGGAATCGGCATGGTGCGGGAGGATAGGCCGGGCCGGTCAGGGCACCAGCCATGTTTCGTGCAGCCCCTCCGGCCCCCAGGCGAAGACCGCGCGGCGATGGCCGGAACGGCGGAGATGGAGCCATTCCATGCGGTCGAAGGCGAGGTGGATGACGCCGAAATGGGCGCGGCCGCCGGTGTCCCCGGGCGGCGCGGGCGGCGGTGCCGGCACCGGCATCCCCGGCCCGGGCTCCACCGCGTAGCAGGACCGGCTGCCCGCCCGGCTCGCCGCCCAGGCGGCATCGGCGGTGTCGTCCTCGGCATGCAGCCTCGCCCGGCCCGAGAGGCGGAGCTGGATCTGCGCCCCGGCATCATAGACCTGCAGCGCCGCCCGCGGCTCGGCGGCCAGCGCCGCCCATTTGGCGCTGCGCCGGTCGGTGTGCAGGCGAAGCGTCCGGCTGGCGGCGTCGAAGCCCCGCAGCACGAGGGTGCGAAGCTGCGGGGCGCCGTCCGGGCCGATGGTGGCGAGCGTCGGGGTGTGGAAGGCGCTGCGCCGGTCGGCGACGCCGCGCGCAAGCAGGCGGAAGGCCTCCGCCCGCACCGCCGCCAGCGTCTCCGACGCGGTCACGGCAGCAGCGCGGCGGCGAGCGCCGTGCCGCTCTCGAAGGCCGCCTCAGCCCGCCCGGCCAGGCACCAGTCGCCGCCGAGGCCAAGGCCGAGCGCCGGGTCGGCCAGGCAGGCCTCGCCGAGCGGCGCCTCCACCAGCGAATGACGCCAGCGATGCGCCGCGGCATGGGCGGGGGCAGGGAGGTCGGCCCCGGCCAGGGCGCCGAGCGCGGCGAGCAGGGCCGGCGCCACTGCCTCCGCCGGATCCTCCAGATGGGCCCGGGACCAGTCCGGGCCGGCCTGCACCACCCAGCATTCGGCGCCAGCCGGGCGGCCCGGCTTGGAACTGTCCCGCGCCGCCCAGCCGATGGCGCCGCCCGGCGCCGGCCGCAGCGAATCGGGCAGGGGCAGGCGGGTGGCGAAGGCGGCCATGACGGTCCAGCAGGGCGCCATCCGCACCGCCGCCAGCCGGGCCGGCCATTCGGGCGCGTGCGGGGCGATTAGCGGGGCGGCCTGGACCGGCGGCAGGGCGATGGCGATGGCCTGGAAGGGACCCTCGGCCTCTGGCTCCGTGGCGGGCCGGGGGCGGCCCGGGCGCAGCAGCGCGGCATCCAGGTGCCGGACCACCCAGGCGCCTGGCCGGCCCTCGATCGCCGTGACATGGCGCGCCGCGGCCAGGTCGAGCCCGCGGGCCATGGCCCGCGGCAGGGCGGACATGCCGGGGGTGCCGACGAAGCGGCCGGGCTCGCCCCAGGGGCTGGCGCCGCAGGCCGCCAGCAGGGCGGCGAAGCCTTCCGTCCGCGCGGTCAGGTACTGGGCGCCATGGTCGAACTGCAGCGCCTGGCCGGCGGCCTCGGCCCGCCGCGTGGCCAGCCTTCCGCCGGCGGCGCGGCCCTTGTCGAACAGGCGGATGGCGGCGCCGCGCGCGGCCAGGGCGCGAGCGCAGGCGAGGCCGGCTAGGCCGGCGCCGATGACGGCGATTCGGGGGGAGGACATGCAGCCGTTACGGTGGGGCTTCCGGCTGCCGGCGCAAGGCCCGGCAGGGCGTCCGGGACCAGCGCATCCACCGGCACCGGCCCGCCGAACAGGTATCCCTGCGCCTCGTCGAAGCCGAGCCCGGCCAGGAGGTCGCGCTGCTCCGGCCGCTCCACCCCCTCCGCCACCAGCCGGAGGCCGAGGGCATGGCCGAGATCGCGCACCGCCCGCAGCACGGCCAGATCCGCCGCCTGCCCGGGCAGGTAGGCGATCAGGCTGTGATCCAGCTTCAGAGTGGTGAAGGGCAGCCGCCGCAGCCGACCGATCGAGGCATAGCCGCTGCCGAAATCATCGAGGGCGATGGCGATGCCCCTGTCCCGCAGCCGCGCCAGCATGGCGGCGACCTCCGGCCCCTCCTGCAGCGCGAGGGTCTCGGTCAGCTCCAGCTCCAGCCGCTCGGCCGGCAGGCCGCTCTCGGCCAGGGCCGCCTCCACCTGGCCAGGCAGCGCGCGGGAGAGGATCTGCCGGGCGGAGACATTGACCGAGACCCGGCCGAGCCAGGGCCGCGCGGCGGCGGCGGTCGCGACCTGCCGCAGCACCCAGCCGCCGAGCGCGACGATCAGGTCCGACCCCTCGGCGACGGGAATGAAGGCGGCGGGCGGCACCGATCCCCGCCGCGCATGGTGCCAGCGCAGCAGCGCCTCGGCGCCGGTGGTTTCGCCATCGCGCAGGCGGACCCGCGGCTGGTAGTGCAATGTCAGCTCACCCCGCACCAGGGCCGTCCGCAGGTCGGCGGCGAGTCGCCGCCGCAGCCCGCGGTCGAGCTGGCCGGCGGCGATTGCCATGGGGTGTCGGATGGGGTTGAGCGGCATCCTGCCTGTCCTTCTCGCATCGGCAGTAGCCACGCATGGCGTGAAGCGACCCCTAATGCCCGGCGCGACGGTGTCCACCTGGGCGAGGATATACAAACACGACCTCCGACCATCGGGTATAATTGCGATCAATGCGAAATAAATGGACCGGTGCGGCAGGGCCGGGGGTCGACTCGCCGCGCGAGGCCGCGCCGCGTCGCAGCACGCGCGGCGCCTCCGCCCGGATGCGCTTCCGAAATCGGGCCGCCGGCCTCGATCCGGCGGCATGAATGTCCCCCCATGCCGGCGCGCGATCGGGCGCCGCCGCAGATGCGGCCCACAGCGGATCGACCTTCCGTCCTGCATGCCGATCCGCTGTCGTTCATGGATGGCAGGGCAGATTCGCCTTCCCGGGGCCTTCACGCCCGCCGGCGATCCGCTCTGGCCGGGCTTTGCGGAGCAGGCCGCCCGGCGGTCGAGGGGGCCGCTGGCGGGTCACCCCCGATGGCTGTCCGCGTCAGGCGAAGCGTTCGACCAGCGCGCCCGGCAGCGGGCGCGCCGCGATCTCGCGGATGATCTTGCGCCGTACCGCCGTTTCGAAGGCGGCGAAGCCCTCCGCCACCACCAGGAAGGCGCCCGGGCCGCCGATCACCTCATCCCGGTAGTATTCGTCGAGCGGCGGCAGGCCGGAGGTCTGGGCGAAGGGGCTGGGCTGCCGGTCCAGCACGGCGAGGCCGTTCAGCACGATTCCCTGGGAGAGCGCCGCCTCCCGTGCCTCGGCCACCGGCCGACCGGAATTGTTCACGCCGTCGCCGGAGATGTCGACGACCCTGCGGGTGCCCTCGAAGCCCTGGCCGAATTGCTTCGCGGCGAAATCCATGGCGCCGGATATGGAGGTATAGAGCCAGGTGCGCCGCGGCGCGGCGGCGATGGCATCGGCGAAGCCGTGGGCGGTTCTCGGGCTGTCCAGCCTGGTCCAGGGGACGACCACGTTCTGGATGTGCCAGTCCGACCAGGTGAACATCATGCAGGCGATGGAGCCCACTGGCCCGCCCATGATGCCTTCGATCAGCGTCCGGTCGCGGAAGGCCTTCTCATAGCCGCTGAACTGCAGTTCCTGCTCCTCCGGGTCCACCGAGCGGCTGACATCGACGGCCAGGACCAGCTCGACATCGACCGGCGTGTTGGCGCTGGCCTTGGTGGCGCGGAGCAGGGCGGGCGTGGCCAGGGCGGCGCCCAGCAGCGTACGACGGAGCATATGACCCCCTAGAGCCGGCGACCGGGCCCGCGCGATGCGGGGCGGCACGGTCCGGCATGGACCTGACAGGCGGGCCGGTGGCTGGGTTGCTCCTCGTTGCCGTCAGACTAGCGGCCGGCATGCTGCGCTGCAAGAAATTGATGCGGTGCACAAATCGGCCTTCCGCCCCGGTCCGTCGCGTCGCACCCCGAACTCAGCTGGCCGGTCGTCCGGGTTCGACACCCGGGCGGAAGGTGATCCGCGCGTGCAGGCCCTGGGGCGCGAAATCCAGCGCCACCGTGCTGCCCGGCCCGAGATCCTGCGCCAGCGCCCGGCGCAGCAGCCGCGTGCCGAAGCCCTGCCGGTCCGGCGCGCCCGGCAAGGCCGGGCCGCCTCTCTCGGTCCATTCGACCGCCAGCGTCCCCCCGAGGTCCTCCGTGCAGCGCAATGTCACCTCACCGCGCGGAGCTGACAGGGCGCCATGCTTCACCGCATTCATGGCCAGCTCGTTCAGCGCGAGCACCAGCGTCTGGGCCTGCAGCGGCCCGATCCGCGCGGCGGCAGCCGGCGCCTCGATCCGGATCCGCGCCTCCGCCCCATCCGGCGACAGCCAGGGCGCCAGCCCGCCGTGCAGCACCGCGCCGACCGGCGCGGCTTCCCAGGAGCCGGCGGTGATCAGGTCATGCGCCGCGGCGAGCGCCCGCAGCCTGCCGGTCAGTGCGCTGGCGAAGCCGGCGACATCGCCACTGCGGCCTTTCAGGGTCTGCAGGGCAACCGATTGCACGGTGGCGAGCACGTTCTTCACGCGGTGGTTCAACTCCGCCACCAAGACCCGCCGCCGCCGCTCGGCCGCCGCCAGCGCCGCCGCGACATCGTCCACCTCCCGCAGCCCGGCCGGCTGCGGGGCCGGTGCGCCGGTGGTGCCGAGCTGGGCGAGCACCCGCAGCGAGGCGCGCACCTGCCGGGCCAGGGCGAAGGCAAGCGCGAGGCCGGCCGCCAGCAGCGCCGCGCCGATCGCCAGCAACTGCGCCAGGGCGGTGCGGAGGGGCTCGCTGAAGGCCGCCTCCGGCGCCGCCAGCGCGACCCAGTAGCCGGAGCGCGGCGCCCGGCCGAGCGCGATGACGGAGGGGACGCCATCCAGCGTCGGGGATTCGATCAACTGCGCCGGCGCGGCGCCTGGGGCGGTGATGGCCCGCAGGACCACCGGTACGGCGGCCAGGCCGACCGTCTCCTCCGGCCGGTGGGTCCGGGCCACGACCCGACCGGCGCGGTCGAGCACCGCCGCGGCCCGGCCTGCCGCCACGCCCTGCTCCGTCAGCACCCGGGCGAGCCGTGGCAGGGGCAGGGTGGCGTTCAGGGCATAGGCGGCGGGCGGCAAACCCTCAGGCCCCGGCACCGGCACCACCACGCCGACCGTCGGCCTGCCGGTCGCGATGCCCGTATAGAGGTCGGAGATCACCGTCCGGTCGGTGGCCAGCGTCTCCCGTGCCGCGGCCGAGCTCAGGGCGCCCGGCCGGCGGGTGCCGGGCGGCCAGGCGGTGTTGATCATCTGCGTGCCGTCCGGCGTGGTCAGGGAAAGGTGCTCGCCATCGAATTGCGCCTCGGACAGGGCACGCATCTGTGCCTCGAAGGCGGTGAAGTCGCCGTCGCGGAGCGTGGGGGCGGTGCCGAGCAGGCGCAGCAGCGCCTCCGCCCGGTCGAATTCCCGGTCGATGGAGAAAGCCATGACACGGGCCTGGGTGGTCAGTTGCTCCCCGATATGGGTGCGCTCGCCGTCATAGGCCTGCCAGACCGCCAGGGCGGCCAGGGTGAGCAGGGGCAGGGCGACGGCCGCGACCAGCAGCAGCAGGCGGCCGCGCAGGGTCGGGGTCGATCTTGGGAATACCGTTGTCGGGAATCTCAATGCCGTTGACCGCCACCGCCATGCCAAGCTTGCCCTGGCATGAAGGCGTGGGCGGGGCATTTGGAACCGCCATGCCGGGCGGCTTCACTAAAAGTTGTATGTTCGGCGTCGCCACAACCAATGCGAGTGTCAGAAGCCTGCGCCGGGCAGGGCCAGGTAGGCGGCCTCCTGCGGGGTGTTCGCCCGCCCGAGCGCGGCGTTGCGGTGCGGAAAACGGCCGAAGCGGCGGATGACGGCGCGGTGCCGCCAGGCATAGTCGATGCTGCCGCCCGGGGCGGCATGGATGGGGTCGTCCCGCAGCCCCTCGAAGAGCGCGACCGAGAGGTCCTGGTCGGCCGGGTCCTCCGAATGCTCGAAGGGCAGGTAGAGGAAGCAGCGCGCGGTCGCGGGCAGGCGGAGGTCGTGGCGGTCGCGCAGCACCGCCTGCCGGGCGACGGTCCGGGCATGGGCGTCGGAGGCGAAGGCCTCCGGCGTGCCGCGATGCAGGTTGCGCGGGAACTGGTCGAGCACGAGGCAGAGGGCAAGCGCGCCCTCCGGCGTCGCGCCCCAGGCATCGAAAGTGCCCTCCCGCGCCGGGGCCAGCAGGGTGCCGAAGCGGCTGCGGATCCCGGCATCGAAGGCCGGGTCCACCACGAACCACCGCGGCTGCCAGGCGGCGAGGTCTGCGCCGAACCAGAAGTCCAGGATGTCCGCGGGTGCCGTCATGCCAGCGCCCTCTCCAGCACGCGCACGCTGTGCAGCGCCTCCCGCCCCGAAAGATCGGCGATCTGGTGGCGGCAGGAAGTGCCGTCGGCGACGATCAGGTGGTCCGCCGGGGCGGCGCGCACCGCCGGCAGCAGGGAGAGTTCGGCCATGGCCTTGGAGACCTCCAGGTTCTCCGCCTCATAGCCGAAACTGCCGGCCATGCCGCAGCAGGAGGAGGTGATCGGCGTCACCTTCAGCCCGGGCACCAGGGAGAGCATGGCGACCGCGGCCGGGAAGGCGCCGAAGCTCTTCTGGTGGCAATGGCCGTGGATATGCGCGGCCGGGGCGACCGGTTTCAGGCTGAGCTTCGGCCTCTCGCGCGCCAGGAACTCGGACAGCAGCAGGGCGCGGTCGGCCAGCGCGCGGGACGCCTCGCCCGGCAGCAGGGCAGGGAACTCGTCGCGCAGCGTGAGCAGGGAGGAAGGCTCGATGCCGATGACGGGGGAGGGGAAGGCCGAGAGCGCCTCCAGCGTGCGGCGGGCCTCGGCGCGCGCCTCCTCGACCAAGCCGGCGGCGAGCAGGGTGCGGCCCTCGTCCAGCGGCCGGGCGCCCTTCGGCGGCCGGGCGACGGCGACGCGGTAGCCCGCGGCCTGCAGCACGCGGGCGGCGGCGCGGAGATTCGCCGGCTCGAAATAGCGGTTGAAGACGTCCGGGAAGAGGATGACCTCGCCTTTCCGTCCGTCTGGCGCCGGCAGCTCCGCGTCATGGAAGGCGTCGTGTCGGAAGCGCGGCAGGCTGCGCCCGGCGGCGAAGCCGAAGAGGCGCTCCGAGAGGCCGGCAAGGCCGGGGATGCGGTCCCGCGCATTGGCGAGGAAGGGCGCCATGCTGGCGAAGGGCGCCCAGCGCGGCAGCGTCGCGATCAGCCGGTCCTTGGCATTGATCCCATGCTTCCGGGCCCGGGCCGCCATGGCCTCGATCTTCATCTTCGCCATGTCCACGCCCGTGGGGCATTCGCGCCGGCAGCCCTTGCAGGAAACGCAGAGCCTGAGCGCCGCATGCACCTCCTCCGAGGCCAGCGCATCCGGGCCAAGCTGGCCCGTCAACGCGAGGCGGAGCGTGTTGGCGCGGCCGCGGGTCAGGTGCTGCTCGTCCCGCGTGGCGCGGTAGCTTGGGCACATCGTGCCGGCGTCGAATTTCCGGCAGGTCCCGTTGTTGTTGCACATCTCGACCGCGCCGAGGAACCCGCCCTGGGGCCCTGGCCAGGCGGACCAGTCGAGCACCGGCGTCACCGACGGGTCGGCGGCATAGTCCGGGTGGTACCGGAACAGGGTGCGGTCATCCATCTTCGGCGCGCGCACGACGCGGCCGGGATTGAGCAGGCCGGCAGGATCGAAGGCGTCCTTCACCTGCTCGAAGGCGCGGGCGATGCGCGGGCCGAACATCGGCTCGTTGAACTCGGAACGGACGATGCCGTCGCCATGCTCGCCGGAATGGCTGCCCTTGTACTCGCGGACCAGCGCGAAGCATTCCTCGGCGATCTCGCGCATCTTCCGCACATCGCCCGGGTCCTTCATGTTCAGGACGGGGCGGACATGCAGGCAGCCGACGCTGGCATGGGCATACCAGGTGCCCCTGGTGCCGTGCTTCTCGAAGACGCCGTTCAGCCGCTCGGTGTAGTCGGCGAGATCGGGCAGGGCGACGGCGCAGTCCTCGATGAAGGAGACCGGCTTCCCGTCCCCCTTCATGCTCATCATGATGTTGAGCCCAGCCTCGCGCACTTCGGCGACCGCCGCCTGGAAGCCGGCATCGATGCAGCGCACGACGCTGCCGGGATAGCCGAGATCGGCCATCATCTCCTCGAGCCGGTCGAGCGCGGCGGCGAGCGGCGCGTCCTCCTGCCCGTGGAACTCGACGATGAGCAGCGAGTCGGGCTCGCCGACGACCATGCGGTCGATGGTCGCGCGGTAGATCGGGATGGATCGGCCGAGATCGATCATCGTCCGGTCCACCAGCTCCACCGCCTCCGGGTCCAGCGTCACCAGGTGCTGGGACGCCGCCATGGCGGCGCGGAAGGTGGGGAACTGGCAGATGCCGAGCGCCTTGCGCGGCTTGATCGGCCAGAGCCTGAGGTCGAGCGCGGCGGAGAAGGCCAGCGTCCCCTCGCTGCCCACCAGCAGCCGCGCCAGGCTGCCCCGCCCGGCGGCGCGCGCCGCGGGGGTCAGGGCATCGAGGTTGTAGCCGCCGACGCGGCGGAGCTGGTCGGGGAAGCGGGCGGCGATCTCCTCGGCCTCCCGCGCGCCGAGGGCACGCAGGCGCTGGATCAGCTCGGCGATGCCGGAGGGGATATCGGCGCCCAGATTGTCGGGGAGGTCGGCGAAGCGGAAGCGGCTGCCATCGGCCAGCAGCGCGTCGATGCCGAGGACATTGTCCGCCATCAGCCCGTAGCGGATGGACTTGCTGCCGCAGGAGTTGTTGCCGGCCATGCCGCCGATGGTGCAGCGGGCCCAGGTGGAGGGATCGACCGGGAAGAACAGCCCGTGCTTCTTCAGCGCCTCGTTCAGCGCGCCGAGGGCGATGCCGGGCTGGACCGTCGCGGTGCGCGCCTCGGGCTCCACCGCGACCACATTGCGCAGGTATTTCGTGCAGTCGATGACCAGCGCGCGGTTGACAGTCTGGCCGCACTGGCTGGTGCCGCCGCCGCGGGGCAGGACGGGCACGCCCGCCTCCCGGCAGATGGCCATCGCCGCCTCGACATCCGCGATGCTGCGGGGGACCAGCACGCCCACCGGCTCCACCTGGTAGATGCTGGCATCCGTCGCGTAGCGGCCGCGGTCGCCGGGGGTCCAGAGCACCTCGCCCTGCGTCTCCCGCCGCAGGCGCTCGGCCAGGCGGCTGTCGCCGATGCGGTCCTTGGGGATGGTGAAGGCGTTCATTCCGGAATCCGGGCTGGTAGTGGGGGTGTTGCCCCTCATGTAGTGCCGCGCGCGCCCTCTGTCCGATCTATAATGCTCATCAATCCTAGAAGGCCTTCTCATTGGCGCTTCCGGATGGATCGGCGCCATAACCGCCCCGACATCGCCGCCGGCGAGGCCCCAGGCCCCCAACCGGCCCCGACAGGACCCCGAGGAAGGCCGACCGATCGGCGGGGCGCCAGGCATCTGGCGCCGTGACGCGGCCGGCCAGACAGACAAGGAACCGCAGCCATGGCCTATTACCAGTCGAAGCCCGTCGCCGGCCGGCACTTCCTGCAGATCCCGGGCCCGACCAACGTGCCCGACCGCGTGCTGCGCGCCATGGACAACCCGACCATGGACCATCGCGGGCCGGATTTCGGCCGGTTCGGCAAGCAGTTGCTGGAGAAGGTGCGGGCGGTCTTCAAGACCGAGGGGCCGGTGGTGATCTACCCCGCCTCCGGCACCGGCGCCTGGGAAGCCGCGCTGACCAACACCCTCTCGCCCGGCGACCGCGTGCTGATGTGCGAGACCGGCTGGTTCGCGCATCTCTGGCAGGAGATGGCGGACCGCCTCGGCCTCAAGGCGCAGTTCCTCCCGACCGACTGGCGCCGCGGCGCCGATGTCCCGGCGATCGAGGCGGCGCTGCGCGAGGACAAGGCGCACGAGATCAAGGCTGTCTGCGTCGTCCACAACGAGACGAGCACCGGCTGCACCTCCCGCATCGATGAGGTGCGCCGCGCGATCGACGCCGCCGGCCATCTGGCGCTGCTGCTGGTGGACACCATCAGCTCGCTCGGCTCCATCGACTACCGGCATGACGAGTGGGGCGTGGATGTCACGGTGGCCGGCAGCCAGAAGGGGCTGATGCTGCCGCCGGGCCTGTCCTTCAACGCCGTCAGCCAGAAGGCGCTGAAGGCGGCGGAGACGGCGAAGCTGCCGCGCAGCTTCTGGGACTGGCGGCCGATGCTGGCGGCGAACGCCACCGGCTACTTCCCCTACACACCCGCGACCAACCTGCTCTACGGGCTGGATGCGGCAGTGGACATGCTGCTGGAGGAGGGGCTGGACGAGGTCTTCGCCCGCCACGACCGCTTCGCCGAGGCGACCCGCCGCGCCGTGCGCGCCTGGGGCCTCGAGATCCAGTGCGAGGAGCCGCGGCACTACTCCTCCTCCCTGACGGCGGTGCGGCTGCCGGAAGGGCACAGCGCCAATGCGCTGCGCGGCGTGATCCTGGAGAAGTTCAACATGTCGCTCGGCAACGGCCTCGGCCGGCTGAACGACCGGGTGTTCCGCATCGGCCATCTCGGCGATTTCGGTCCGCTTGCCCTGATCGGCACGCTGGGCGGGGTGGAGATGGGCCTGGCCGCCTCCGGCGTGCCGCACAAGGCGGGGGGCGTGCAGGCGGCGATGGCCTATCTGAACGGCAATGCCTGAGGGCGCGGCCGCGCCGGCCCGCCGGCGCGGCCCGCGGCGGGGGCAGCGCATGACGGCGCGGCGGGTGCGGCGCGAAGTCCCACCCGCTGCGGATTGGGGATTGCCGGGCAGGGTCACGCCCGTCCGCGATCCGCGCCGGGCATCGCTTCGTATTGTGAATTTGGCTATCTATGCAGGATGCCTCCCTTTCTCCGGGGCAGCCTGCTCGGCCTCGCCGGCCTGCTGCTCGCCACCGCCCTGTCCGCCGAGGAGCTCAAGGGCAGGGTGGTCGGCATCACCGATGGCGACACCCTGACCCTGCTGACCCGGGACCTGCAGCAGAAGAAGGTCCGGCTTGCCGATATCGACACGCCGGAGCGCGGCCAGCCCTATGGCCGCAAGGCCCGGCAGGCGCTCGCCGATCTCGCCTACCGGAAGCAGGTCGCGGTCATCGTGGAGGACACCGACCGCTACGGTCGGGCCATCGGCCAGGTCTATGCCGGCGAGCGCAAGCTGAACCTGGACATGGTGCGGCGCGGCGCCGCCTGGGTCGATCGCCGCTATACCGATGATCCTGCGCTGGTGCGAGCGCAGGCCGAGGCGCGTGCCGCGAAACGCGGCCTCTGGGCCCTGCCGGAGGCCGACCGCACGCCGCCCTGGGAGTGGCGGCGGCAACCCGCGGCAGAGCGGCGGCGCGAGGCATCGCCGCCCCGGCAGCGCAGGCCACCCGCGCGGGTCCCGGCGCCGGGCTGAGCCGCGCCCCGCCGCCGGCCGCGCAACGGCGGATCGGCAACCCGCGCCCGCCCAAAGGCCGGCGCGTCCGGCCAGGATCCCGGTCCGGCCGATGGCGGATGGCGTTCGGAACTGAATGCCGATCCGCTGCAGGTCATTGGTTGTAGAAAAGCTTCACCCTCGCGGGCGTCCATGCCCGTCCGCGATCCGCTCTAGCGATTCGCCCGCCCCGTCACCCGCTGCACCATCTCCCACAGGGCGCGGACCTGCACCCCGTCCTTGAACAGGTAGCGGCTGTCATAGGCGTAGCCCCACCAATTCCAGCAGCCCTCCGGATTCACCTGGAACAGGTCGGTCGGCCGGGGGCGGCGGAAATCCGCCACGCTGACCGACCGGGCCTGCGGGTACAGCACCACGATCCGGTTCGTGTCGGCCCATTCGTTGATGCCGATATTCCGGTAGAAACGGTCGCCCATCACCTGCGCGGATTGCTGGCAGCCATGCATCAGCATGTGCAGCCGGCAATTCGCCCCGGCTGCCTCGCAGGCGGCCGGCAGGTAGAGCTGCCCGGTATGCCAGAGCCCATGGCCCGCCGCGTCGCCGCCCGGCGCGAATTCCGTCTGGTCGAAGGCGATGAGGCGGCCGGATGGCTGCGTCGCCGCGGCCTCCAGCGGTCCGTAGAGGGTCTGCAGCACCTGCTGCGCCTGGTCGTAGTCGCAATCATTGATGTAGGGCGGGCGGGTGTCGCCGCAGGCCATGCCATAGGATTGGGTCACCCAGCCATGCCCCGCGGCCAGCGCGCCGTCACTGAAGCTGGTTGCGGCCGTCGGCAGCCCGAGCAGCCCGTAGACCGCGACGGCGCGCCGCACCGTCTCCGGATGCACCACGGTGTCCGACCGGCCGGTGAAGGCGTAGAGCCGGCTGCGCCCGAGAGTCTCCACGGGATCGATCCAGCCCAGCGCGGCGAAGCGCCGGATCCGTGCGGCATAGGTCGCGGCCGGCAGCAGCCGGGCGGGCGCCCGCATGCAGGCGCCGGTGGCGAGGCTGGCGAGGGCGGTGATGCCGGAATCGTCGGCGCGCAGCACCGCGCAGCCATACAGCCCGCCCGCCACCAGGCCGGCCCCCATGATGTCGGCCGAATGCGCGATGTGGAGCTGGTTCGCCATGAAGGCGCCGGAGGAGATGCCGGCCACCGAGACCTGTGCCGGATCCACGGGGTAGCGGCCCAGCCGGTCGGCGGCAGACGCCTTGCCGGCCTGCATGAGGCTGAGCACCAGGGCCAGCAGGAGGGTTCGCAGCCGCATCACGACATCTCCCGGGGGAAGGGACGGCGGCCGGCCGATCCCGTGGAGCATCGGCCCCAGCGATTCGCCGCCCCGGCGGGTTCCGCCCGGGCGGCGCGCGGCCGGTCAGTCCCTGGTGGCGGGGACGGCCTGCAGCAGCGCGGCCTTGGCCTCGTCCAGGGCGGAGAGGAAGCGCTCCTGCAGGAGGCCGGCCACCTCGGCGCCCGAGCGCGCGGCCAGTTCGCCGAGCAGGTTCGCCTGGGCCGTGCCGTCCAGGATGGCGGTCTTCACGGCATCGAAGGGCCGGGCGAGGACGATGCGCGGATCGGCCTCTGTCAGCGTGTCAGGCAGGGCAGCGGCCTGCGTCAGCCTGGCCGCCAGCATCTCCTGCTGCTGCCTCGCCAGGGCGCCGAGGCCCTCCATCGCCATCTTCTGCACCGCGACCAGGGCGTCCAGATTTTTCATCTGGATCGCCATGAGGGCGGAGACGACGGTGCCGGCAGGAAGGCTGCTGATGGAGGGGAAGAGGCTGCTGGACATGGGAGTGACGGCTCCGGAAGACGTGCCGGCAGGCTGCCGGATCACGGCCAGAATACCTTGCCGCAGCGCACAACCGGCAAGTCCATTTCACAAATAGACGGAAATTTTCCTTGTTTTACAAAGCTGTATTCGGCCCGGTGACCTCCACGGCAAGAGCCGGCCATTCGCGCCCGGGCGCCCCGCGGCTTTCGAAGGCCAGGCCCGTACGCGCCCGTACGCGCCGTGGTCCGGTTGGGCGGTGCCGGTCCGGTATTCCGATATCGAAGCCATTCCGCCAGCCATGCGCCGGCGCCGATCCCCGATGCGGTCGAGCCTTCCACGAAGGCGGTCGCCCGGCAGCCCGGCAAACGGCGCCCGGCCAGCCTCCACCTGGCGGGGGAAGGCTGCTCCATGGCCGAAATCCGCGCCTTCCCCTGGATGCAGATCCGGATCGTCGCGGAATTGATCTGGCGCATTACCCGCATCTGCAGCGTTGGCATGATGCCATGGCCGCGCGCCCCGCGGTGCAGCTTGGCGTCCAGGTGCCGGCCGAGAGCCGGCGTCGGGGCTCCATGGCCGATGCGGCGCGCGAGGCGATGTTCGGCAGGACGCAATTCGCGGTGCGTTGACCGCCGGAGCGGATCGCCGGGGGGCGGAGGGCCCGCCGGCGCGAATTCGCGCCGAAACCACGCCCGGGGCCCATGGCGGGCCCGGGGCAGCGTCGCGGCGGCAAGGGGAGACAGGATGGCCGAGATCGACCACATCGTGCTGGGCGCACGGACGCTCGAGGAAGGCGCGGCTTTCATCGAGCAGCATCTCGGCGTGAAGCCGCGCGCGGGTGGGCGGCATGAGGGCTTCGGCACACACAACATGCTGCTCGGCCTTGGCCGGGGAACCTATCTCGAGGTGATCGCCCCCGATCCCAGCCAGCCGGACCCGCAGCATGGCCGGCTCTTCGACCTCGATGACCCCGCGGTGAAGGTGATGCTGGAGGCGGAGCCGCGGCTGATCGCCTGGGTGGCGCGCACCCCGGTGCTGGATGCGGTGGTCGCCCGCCTCGGCCCCCGGGCCGGCGAGGTGCGGGAGATGAGCCGCGGCGACCTCTCCTGGCGCATGGCCTTCCCGCCCCAGCGGCAGGACATGGACAACCTGATCCCCGCCCTGATCGAGTGGAAGGGGGAGGGCGCCTCCTCACGCATCCCGGACAGCCATGTGCGGCTGCTGGCGCTGGAGGCGGAGCACCCGGATGCCGAGGCGGTGAAGGGTTCGCTTGCCGAGCGGGGCCTGGAGGAGGCGGTGCGGGTGCGCCGCAGC
This sequence comes from Roseicella aerolata, assembly GCF_020523605.1. Taxonomy (GTDB): domain Bacteria; phylum Pseudomonadota; class Alphaproteobacteria; order Acetobacterales; family Acetobacteraceae; genus Paracraurococcus; species Paracraurococcus aerolatus. The sequence continues at coordinate 25,156 of NZ_JAJAQI010000043.1, forward strand.
CCGCATATCCGGCTGGTCGCCCGGCTGCGCCGGGCGGATGGGCAGGAGGTGGCGCTCAGCAGCGGCTGAGTTCCGGATTGGCGCGCGCCGGCATGCCGGCGCGCCTTCATCCCGGTGCCGCGTGTGTGCTAGAGGGCTCCTGCACCGGCCAGTGGCGGACCGCCTGCCGGCTTTACCTCACGGGCGAGGCGCATGCGGCCCCTATCGTACAGGCTGATACCGCCAGACGCTGGCGGGTGGGAAGTTGAAGGGCGTCCAGGCCTCGCGCCGGGCGTGCAGGGCCAGCTTGCCGTATGGCAGGGGCGAGGTGATGCAATAGGTATAGAGCAGGAAGCCGCGCCCCGGCGCCACCGCCTCGACCGCATCGACGAAGCGCTGCTGTTGCGCAAGCGGCAGGAGCACCAGCGGAATGCCGCAGATCGCGGTGCCGACCTTGCCGTGCAGCCGCTCCGGCAGGGTGCGCGCCAGTTCGAAGGCGTCGCCGCAGATCACCTTCACTCCCGGAAGGACCTCGCGCAGGTGACTGGCCATTTCCGGCACGATCTCGACCACCACCAGCTTCTCGGCCGGCACGCCGGCCGCCAGCAGGGCGCGCGAGACCACGCCCGTCCCGGCGCCGAGTTCCAGCACCACCTCATCCGGGTCGCGCGTCACCAGGCCGGCGATGCGGTTGCAGAGGCTGGGGGAGGACGGGATGACGGATCCCATCTGCAACGGGTTGGCGAGCCAGCGTTTGAAGAAGAGGGCTGCATTGCTCGTCTTCCGCTGCGCGCCCTGCCTCTCCGCCATCAATTCCGACATGCCGCTCTCCATTCTCGTCCCGTCGCAGCCGGAGATGCCCGGCAGGCCGTTTCTCTAGGGGTAGCGAAAAAGGCAGCGAAGGCCCTGCGCGGTTCCGTGACGAGCACCGCGGCTGGATTTCACGGTGCCGTCATATGACCGCGCGCATCCTGGTGGTGGATGACATCCAGGCGAATCTCCGCCTGCTCGAGGCGAAGCTGCTGGCCGAATACTACGAGGTCGCGCTGGCCTCGAACGGGCCGGAGGCGCTGGCCATGGCGGCGCGCTGGTCGCCCGATGTCATCCTGCTCGACGTCATGATGCCGGGCATGGACGGCTATGAGGTCTGCCGCCGGCTGAAGGCGGATGCGCAGACCGCCCACCTGCCCGTGGTGATGGTGACCGCGCTGATCGACCAGGCCGAGCGCGTGCGCGGCCTGGAAGCGGGCGCCGACGACTTCCTCTCCAAGCCGGTGGACGATGCCACCATGTTCGGCCGGCTGCGGGCCCTGCTGCGCGTGAAGCAGGTGCTCGATGCCTGGCGGCAGCGCAGCGACGCCGCCCGCCAGCTCGGCATCGAGCCGCCGCCCGAGCCGCTCGCCACCATCGAGGGCGCCCGGGCGCTCGTCCTGTCCGAGGATGCCGGGGAGGCCGCCCGGATCGCCGGGGCGCTGGCGACGGATGGCATCGCGGTGCAGCAGGAGACGCGGCCCGAGGCGGCGCGGGTCGCCCTGCTGGAAGGCCGGTTCGACCTGGCGGTGCTGTGCCTGTCGAAGGAAGGCGGGGATGTGCTGCGCCTCGCCTCGCGGCTGCGGGCCGAGGCGGCGACGCGTGACCTGCCGGTGCTGCTCGCCGCCGATGCCGCCCAGCGCGGCCTGGTGCTGCGGGGCTTCGACCTCGGCGCGAGCGACCATGTGCTGCGGCCGATCGACCCGAACGAGTTGCGCGCCCGCGCCCGCAATCAGGTCCGCCGCAAATGGTACCAGGAGCGGCTGCGGGACGACCTCGACCGCTCGCTGGAACTGGCGGTCACCGACCCGCTGACCGGGCTGCGCAACCGGCGCTATGTCCGGCGGCACCTGGATGGGGTGCTGCGCGGCTCGGACGCGGCGGTGATGCTGCTGGATGTCGACCGCTTCAAGTCGATCAACGACATCCATGGCCATGCCGCCGGGGACATGGCGCTGAAGGAGGTGGCGGAGCGGCTGAAATCCCACCTGCGCGCCGCGGATGTGCTGGCGCGCTATGGCGGCGAGGAGTTCATGGTGGTGCTGGCCGGCGCGCCGACCGACTATGCCGCGATGGTGGCGGAGCGGCTGCGCCTTGCGCTGAGCAACGATCCCATCTCGATCGGGCCGAGCCTGCTGCCCGTCACCGTCAGCATCGGGCTGGCGATCGCGCCGGTCGGCTGTTCCGTGCCGGGTGCCATCGCCGCCGCCGATGCCGCGCTCTATCGCGCCAAGGCGGCCGGGCGGAACCGCGTGGAGCAGGCGGTGCCGGGGGATTTCATCGCCGCGCCGCCGGAGGCCCCGGCGGCGGGTTGATGCCGGGCGCCGCCGAGGGAGGCGTCCCGGCGGCCCCCGCAGCGGGTCGCGGACGACGGCATGAAGGCCGGTCCGCTGTCGCCGCCTGCAACCTGCAGCGGCATGCCCCGGACGCGAAAAGCGGCCGGGTCGCCCCGGCCGCCCACCGAATCCGGCATGTGCCACGGCGCCAGCGGGTGCCCGGACAGGATGCGGCGCATCTCGTCTGGGTGCCCGGTGGCGCCGCCTGTCCTACTTGATCTTCGCTTCGCGGAAGACGACGTGCTTGCGGGCGACCGGGTCGTACTTCTTCTTCTCGAGCTTGGCGGTGGTGTTCCGGACGTTCTTCTTGGTCACGTAGAAGAAGCCGGTATCGGCGCTGCTGACGAGCCTGATCTGGATGGTGTTGGACTTGGCCATGGCGAAGCCTTCGCGTGTTCGGTCTGCCGGGCTGGCGGAAGGGGCCGGACAGTAGCGGCCGGGGGCGCCACGTCAAGGAGAAGCTTGCCGATTCGGGGCCGGATGGCGATGCGCCACCCCCGGAATTCCACCCGGCGATGCCGTCGTGCCGGCGATTCCGGGCATGTGCCGCGCCGTTCAGCGCGTGAGCGCCGCCCGGTAGGCCTCCGGCTGCTCGATCAGGGCGCGGGCGGCCGCCAGATCGGCCGGGCGCCCTTCGGCCGGGGGGCAGGCGTTGCGCAGCGCCGTCACCTCGCTGCCCGGCACCGGCGCCCGGGCCGCCCGCAGTCGCGCCAGGACCCGGCCCATCGGCGCCTCGCCCAGCCGCAGCCGGCCGAGCGCCACCGCGGTCGCCTCCGCGCCGAGGCTGGTGCAGAGCGCGGGCAGCACGCCGAGCCCCTGGATCGGCCAGCCCCGCGGCGCCAGGACGCGGGACCAGGTGACCAGCAACTCCCCGCCATGGGGCAGCGGCACCACCGCCTGGATCAGCCCCTTGCCCGTCGTCGCGCTGCCCACCACCACGCCCCGGCCGCGATCGGCGATCGCCGCCGCCACGATCTCGGCCGCCGAGGCGGTGCGGCCATCCACCAGCACCACCAGCGGCGCGCCGCGCGCCAGGTCCGGCCCGGCCGCGACATAGCTGCGCACCGCATCCGGATGCCGGCCGCTGGTCATCGCCACCACGCCATTGGCGAGGAAGGCGCTGGCCACCGCCTGGCCCAGCAGCCCGCCGCGATTGCCCCGGAGGTCGAGCACCACCCCGCGCGGCCCGGCGCCGCGGAAGGCCTCGGCCAGCGCTTCGGCCAGGTGCAGGTCGGTGGTGCTGGAGAAACCCTCCAGTTGCACCCACAGGATGTCGTCCCGCCGCTGCACCTGCAGCGTCCCGGCCGGTAGGGTGCTCCGCAGCAGCAGCACGTTGAAGCGGCGCTTGCCGCGCTCGATCCGGAGCTGGACCTCGGTGCCCGCCGGGCCCTCCAGCAGGGCGGCGGCGGCGGCCAGATCGCGGGTCGAGACCGGGACGCCATCCACCTCCAGCACCCGGTCGCCGGTCCTGAGCCCTGCCTCGGCCGCCGGCGAGTCGGCGGTGATGGCGGCGATCCGCACCGCATTGCCCCGCCCCGCGGCGAGACGCAGGCCAAGGCCGCTCTGCCCGACGCGGCGGGCGCGCGCCGCGGCGGCCTCCTCCGGCGTCATGTAGCGGCTGTAGGGGTCGAGATGATTGAACAGCTCCTCGAAGGCGCTGCGCAGCATCCGCTCGGGCCCCGCCCGGCGGAGGGCGGGGGAGGCACGCCAAGCGGCCTCGAACATGCCGGTGAGCGCGAGGGCGAGCGGCCCGGCCGCCAGCTCGGGTGGGCCGGTGGCGGGCAGCGCCGGCATGGGCCGGGTCGAGAGCAACCGGTCCGGCGCCGCGAGCAGCAGGGTGCCGCCCTGCAACTCGGTCTGCAGGGCGGGCTCCAGCACCTCCAGCCCGCGCATGCTCCAGAGGCCGAGCTCGGCCGGTGTCGCGCGTTCCAGGTGCCGCTCCAGCACGGCGCCCATGGCGGCTGTCAGCACCGCCTGCACCTGCTCGCGCGGGAAGACGCCCTCCTGCGCCCCCGCCGGTGCGGGGAACAGCAGGAACAGCAACAGGGTCAGGAGCGGCGGCCTGCGCCCCTCGCGGGCCTTGCCCTGGCGGCACGCGGCGGCCGGGCGGCGGGCATGCCCTGCATCAGGTGGAAGACCATGCCGCCGGTGCGGGGCGTCGCCTCGATGAGGCGTGCCTCCACCGCCTGGCCCAGCGTGAAGGTGAGCCCCGTCCGCTGGCCCGACAGCGCATGCCTGGCCTGGTCCTCGGTCCATCGATCATCCGGCAGGGACGCGAGAGGAACGATTCCGCTCGCGCCATTCGCCTCCAGGGTGACGAACAGGCCGAAGCGTGTCACCCCACTAATGCGCGCCTCGAACACCTCTCCGACATGCTGCGACATGTATGCCGCAAGATAGCGGTCCACGGCATCGCGCTCGGCCGCAGCGGCGCGGCGCTCGGTCTGGGTGATATGCTCGCCGGTATCGGGGAAGCGCGCCGCCTCGGTCTCCTCCAGCCCGTCATGCCCGAGCGCCAGGCCGCGGATCAGGGCGCGGTGCACCAGCAGGTCGGCGTAGCGCCGGATCGGGCTGGTGAAATGCGCATAGCGCGCCAGCGCCAGGCCGAAATGGCCGATATTGTCCGGCGCATAGGCAGCCTGGGACTGGCTGCGCAGCACCGTCTCATGCACCAGCCGCTCCTCCGGCTTTCCCTGCACCAGTTCCAGCACATGCGCGAAGTCGCGCGGATGGAGACGGTCGCCCTGCGGCAGGGAGATGCCGAAGGCGTCGAGGAATTGCCGGAGGCCCTCCAGCTTCTGGTCGGAAGGGCGGTCATGCACCCGGTACATGCAGGGCGCCCCGATCCGCTCCAGCTCCTCCGCCGCGCAGACATTGGCGGCGACCATGAACTCCTCGATCAGCCGGTGCGAGTCGAGGCGGGCGCGCGGCTCCACCGCCAGCACATGGCCCTCGGCGTCGAGGCGGACGCGCCGCTCCGGCAGGTCGAGGTCGAGCGTGCCGCGCCGGTCGCGCGCCGCGAGCAGCGCGCGGAAGGCGCCATAGAGCGGCGCGACGGTGCCGGTCGGGTCCTCCCCGGCGTCATGCGCGGCCTGCACCTGCTCATAGGTCAGGCGCGCCGCGCTCTTCATGATGCCGCGCCCGAAGCGGTGGCTGCTCTTCGTCCCGCCGGAATCGAAGCGCATCTCGACGAAGAGGCAGCCGCGCGGCTCGCCCGGGCGCAGGCTGCACCAGCCGTTGGAGAGCGCCTCCGGCAGCATCGGCACGACGCGATCGGGGAAGTAGACGCTGTTGCCGCGCGCCCAGGCCTCGCGGTCCAGCGCGCTGCCGGGCGTCACGTAATGCGCCACATCGGCGATGGCGACGATCACGCGCCAGCCGGTGCCGTCCGGCTCCGCCCAGACCGCATCATCGAAGTCGCGGGCATCCTCGCCATCGATGGTGACGAGAGGGAAGTCGCGCAGGTCCTCGCGCCCGCGGGTGGTCACGCCTCTGGCGCGCTCCGCCTCCAGCACCGCCTCGCTCGGGAAGATCTCCGGAATGCCATGGGCGTGGATGCAGATCAGCGAGATCGACTTCGCCTCGCCCAGCCGGCCGAGGCGTTCGACGATGCGCGCGGGCCTGAGGCCGAGGGCACGGCCGGGCAGGGGTTCCGCCAGCACGATCTCGCCGGGATGGGCGCCGCCGGCCTCGCCGGGCGCCACGGCCCATTCCGCCTTGTGGCGGCGGTCGGTCGGGATGATCCGGCCTTCCTCGTAGATCCCGAGGATGCGGGCCGGGGCGGCGCCCCCGACGCGCTTGACCGTCATGCCCTCATATTTCCCGGCGCCGATCCGCTTCAGGCGGGCCAGCACCCGCTCGCCCGGCGCCAGGGCCGGCTGCCCGGCGCGTTCCGGCCGCATGAAGATCACCGGCATGCGGCCCTGCTCCTCCGGCTTCCAGCCGAGGGGGCGGGCGATCGGGTCGCCATCCGGGTCGGTGCCGGTCACCTCGATCACCGCCATCTCCGGCAGGCGGCCGGGCGCGGTGACGCCGCGGCGGCCGGCGGGGGCGGCGCTGCCTTCCGCTTTCAGCGCCTTCAGTAATTCCCGCAGGGCGGGGCGCTGGTCGGAGGAGAGGCCGAAATGCCGGGCGATCTCGGTCTTGCCGACCTTGCCGGGGCTGGCCTGGAGGAAGCGCCGCAGCGCTTCCTTCGAGGGCAGCGGGGCTTCGGGGCCGCCCGGCTTGCGCCGGGCTGGCCGGGCAGGCGCGCCGCCGGCGGGGCGGCGGGCCATCTCAGGCCTTGCCCGTCTTCTTGGGCGCCGCCGGCTTCTTCGCGGCGGGCGTCTTCGCGGTGGGCTTGGCGGCCGCAGCCGGCTTGCGGGAGGCGGCCGGGCGGGCCGGCGCCTTGGCGGCGGGCGCTGCGCACTCGGCCGCCTTCCGCGCCGGGGTCGCGCGCGCCGGCGCCTTGCGGGCGGCCGGCTTCGCCGGCGCCGCCTCGGCCTCGGCGCCGTTCGGCGCGGCGCGCTTCGTGGCAGACTTGGCCTTGCCCTTGGCCCCGGCCTTGCCCTTCGGCGCCAACTCCTTGCCCTTTTCGGCCAGCAGGGCGACGGCCTCATCCAGCGTGATCTCCTCCATCGCGGCATTGCGCGGAAGGTTCGCCACCGTCTTGCCGTGCTGGGCATAGGGGCCGAAGCGCCCCTTGCGGATCTCGACCGGGGTGCCGTCCTTCGGATGCGGCCCGACGAAGCGGACCTTGGCCCGCGCCTTGGCCAGCAGCTCCATCGCCCGGTTCATGCCGAGCGAGAGGACATCGTCCCCCGGTTCCAGCGACTGGAAGATGCTGCCGACCTTGATGTACGGCCCGAAGCGGCCGAGGCCGGCCTGGATCTCCTCGCCGCTCTCCGGGTCGCGGCCGATGACGCGCGGCAGGGAGAGCAGGCGCAGGGCCCGGTCGAGGTCGAGCGTGTCCGGGTCCATGTCCCGCGTCAGGCTGGCGCGGCGCGGCTTGGTGGGCTTGCCCTTCTCGTCCGTGCCGCCCTCGCCGAGCTGGACATAGACGCCATAGGGTCCGCGGCGGACCGTCACCTGCTCGCCGGTCGCGGGATCGCGGCCCAGCTCGCGCGGGCCCTCGGTCAGGCCCGTCGTGCCCTCGCCCTCGGCGCCCGGGGCGATCAGCGGGCGGGTGTAGCGGCATTCCGGGTAGTTGTTGCAGCCGATGAAGGCCCCGGTGCGGCCGAGCCGCAGGCCGAGCCGGCCGTTGCTGCAGGCCGGGCAGGCGCGCGGATCCGTGCCGCCCTCGCGCTCGGGGAAGAAGTGCGGCCCCAGCTCCTCGTCCAGCGCGTCGATGACGTCGCTGATCTTCAGGTCCTTGGTGGCATCGACCGCCTTCTTGAACTCGTCCCAGAAGGCCCGCATCACCGCGCGCCAGTCGATCTTGCCGCCCGAGATGTCGTCGAGCTGCTCCTCGAGCCCCGCCGTGAAGCCGGTGTCCACGTAGCGCTCGAAGAATTTCACCAGGAAGGTGGTGACCAGGCGGCCGCGATCCTCCGGGATGAAGCGGCGCTTCTCCAGCTTCACATAGTCCCGGTCCTGCAGGGTCTGCAGGATGGAGGCATAGGTGGAGGGCCGGCCGATGCCGAGCTCCTCCAGCTTCTTGACCAGCGAGGCCTCGGAATAGCGGGGCGGCGGTTGGGTGAAGTGCTGCAGCGCCGTGACCTCGCCGCGCTTCAGCGGGTCGCGCTCCCGCATCGGCGGCAGGGTGCGGCTGTCCTCGTCCTCGGCCGCGCCCGTCACCAGACCGGCGCGCCGGTCGGCCTCGGAATCGTCCTGATCCTCCCGGTACAGCTTCAGGAAGCCGTCGAAGGCGATGACCGAGCCCGTCGCGCGCAGGATGGTCTTCCTCGCCGCATCCGCGATCTCGACCGTGGTCTGGTCCAGCTCGGCCGACTGCATCTGGCTGGCGACGGCGCGCTTCCAGATCAGCTCATAGAGCTTGCGCTGCCGGTCATCGAGATAGCGGGCGACGCGCTCCGGCGTGTTGCGCACATCGGTCGGGCGGATCGCCTCATGCGCTTCCTGGGCGTTCTTCGCCTTGCTCTGGTACTCGCGGGGCGCGCCCGGCAGGTAGTCGGCGCCGAAGGCCTCCTTCACATGGTCGCGGATGGCGAACATCGCCTCCCGCGCCATCTGCACGCCGTCGGTCCGCATATAGGTGATGAGGCCGACCGTCTCGCCCCCGATCTCGACGCCCTCATAGAGCTGCTGCGCGGTCCGCATCGTCAGCTGCGCGCCGAAGCCGAGCTTGCGGCTGGCCTCCTGCTGCAGCGTCGAGGTGGTGAAGGGCGGCGGCGGGTTGCGGCGGACCCGGCGCTTCTCGACCGAGAGGACGCCGAACTCGCCCGCCTCGACCGCGGCCCTGGCGCGCAGGGCGCTGGCCTCGTCCGGCAGGTCGAACTGCTCGAGCTTCCTGCCGTCGAGATGCGTCAGCCGGGCGGTGAAGGGGGCGCCGGCCGGCGTGGTGAAGCGGCCCTCGACGGTCCAGTATTCCCGCGCCCGGAAGGCCTCGATCTCGGCTTCCCGCTCGCAGATCAGGCGCAGCGCGACCGACTGCACCCGTCCAGCCGAGCGGCTGCCCGGCAGCTTGCGCCAGAGCACCGGCGAGAGGGTGAAGCCCACCAGGTAATCCAGCGCGCGGCGCGCCAGATAGGCGTCGATCAGCGGCGCATCCAGGTCGCGGGGATGGTCGATGGCGTACTGGACGGCCCGCTTGGTGATCTCGTTGAAGGTGATGCGGCGGACCTCGACGCCCTTCAGCGCCCCCTTGCGGGCCAGCATGTCCTGGACATGCCAGGAGATCGCCTCGCCCTCCCGGTCCGGGTCGGTGGCGAGGAAGAGGCGCCGGGCGCCGCGCAGGGCGCGGGCGATCTCGTTGACCTGCCGCTCGCCGCGGTCCTCCGACTCCCAATCCATGGCGAAATCCTCCTCCGGACGGACGGAGCCGTCCTTCGGGGGCAGGTCGCGGACATGGCCGAAGCTTGCCAGCACCGTGAAGTCCCGGCCGAGATACTTGTTGATGGTCTTGGCCTTGGCGGGGCTTTCGACGACGACGACGTCCGGCATGGACTCCACACATCCTGTGGCCGACCCGGGGATTGGGGTTGCGGCGGGCAGCGCGGCGGGCGGCCCCTAGCGCCCGTTCTGGTCCCGACCGGTGAGCGCCACGCGGTTGCCCGGCAGCAGTTCCACCCGTCCAGCCAGTTCGAGATCAAGGAGGATCGCCTGGATCGCGGAGGGCGAGAGGTGGCAGCGCCGCATCACCTCGTCAACCGCTATCGGGCTGCCCCCAATCAAATCAAGGACTTGAGAAGATGTTTCCGGAGTCGACGGCACCGATGGAACGAGTTCCTCGGCCGCATCGGCGCTCTCCCAGGCCGGCGGCGGGGTGAAAAGCCGGGCCGGGCGGGGCGCCTCGGGCAGATGGGCCAGCACGTCCTCGGCCGATTCGGTCAGGTGCGCGCCCTGGCGGATCAGGTCGTTGGCGCCCCGCGCGCGCGGGTCGAGCGGGCTGCCCGGCACGGCGAAGAGCTCCCGCCCCGCTTCCAGGGCCAAGCGGGCGGTGATCAGGCTGCCGGAGCGCGGCGCCGCCTCCACCACCACCACGCCGAGGGAGAGGGCGGCGACGATGCGGTTGCGGCGCGGGAAGTGGCGGGCAAGGGGGGCGGTGCCGAGCGGCGCCTCGGCCAGCACGGCGCCGCCCTCATCGGCGATGCGGGCCTGCAGCCTGGCATGCTCGGGCGGGTAGGGCTCATCGAGGCCGCCGGCGATGCAGGCGATGGTGCGGCCCTTGCGCAGGGCACCCAGATGCGCGGCGGCGTCGATCCCCCGCGCCAGGCCGGAGACCACCGCAAGGCCGGCCGCGGCGAGCGATTCCCCCAGATCCTCCGCGATGCGACGGCCGGCCGCCGAGGCATTGCGGGCACCGACCAGGGCGACGGCCCGCAGGGACAGGGTGGTCGGGTCGCCGAGCAGGGCGAGGACGGGCGGCGCGTCCTCCTGCATCGCCAGCAGGGGCGGGTAGGGCGGCAGGCCGGCGAAGAGAAGGCGGGCGCCCATGCGGTGCAGGGCCTCCATCTCGCGCCGGGCCTCCGATTCGGGGTGGAGGGCGAAGGGCGCGCCGCGGCGGGCGGCGAGGCGGGGCAGGGCGGCGAGCGCGGCGGTGGCTGTGCCGTGCCGCTCCAGCAGCCGGCCGAAGGTGAGGGGGCCGATGCCCTCGGTGCGGGCAAGGCGGAGGCGGGCGATCGCCTCGGCGGGGGGCAGGTCCCGGTCGCCGTCCCGCGTCATCGGACGCGCCCGGGCTGGCATGGCATCGGCCAGCCTGGCCGGGCGAGCGGCGGCGGACAGCCTCTTGCGGTCGGCGGGATCGGTCGGGTCACGGCCATGGCAGCGTGTTGTTGTCCGGCGGGAGTCTGTTGCCATCCCGCATCCACCACTACGCTTTCGTTCTGCTGCCGTCCACAACCAGGAATTGCGTCTCTCGGCCGGTGGCGCATCGGTGATGCGGGCTTGAGGCGCTGTACTGGCCGCTCACCCGACCGGCTGCGCGCGCCCGGCGGAAGCGTGCTGCTCATGGCGGCGTGGTGCCGGAAGGCACACCGGCGCCGATGCCGCAGCCCAACCCTTCCATCCCGGAGGCGCGCAGCACACGGCCGATGGGTTGAAGCGGCTACTCTCCCCAGAGCTGGCCGCGGCGCCGAGGAATGCGCCGCATTGTGCTGGCCGAGGGAAGCGCCGTCAAACCTTCCGGCCGATCCGCGGCTCCGTCCCGGCCAGCAGCCGCGCGATATTCGCCTTGTGCCGCCAGATCACCAGCGCGGCGATCCCGGCCGAGAACAGCGCTAGGTCCCAGCGTCCGGCAATGGCCGCGATCACCGGCGCCGCCACGCAGGCCGCCATGGCGCCGGCCGAGGAGATGCGCGTGGCGAAGGCCGTCGCCAGCCAGACCAGGAGGGCACCGAGCCCCAGCCACCAGGCCGCCGCCAGCAGCACGCCGCCGCCGGTCGCGACCCCCTTGCCGCCCTTGAAGCCGAGCCAGGCTGGGAAGGCATGCCCGAGCATGGCGCCGAAGCCGGCGACCAGCCCCGCCGTCTCTCCCCAGAGGGCGTTGGCGATCAGCAGCGCCGCCACGCCCTTCAGGATATCGAGGCCGAGGGTGGCGGCGGCGAGGGCCTTGTTCCCGGTGCGCAGCACATTGGTCGCGCCGATATTGCCCGAGCCGATGCTGCGGATGTCGCCGAGTCCGGCCGCCTTGGTCAGCAGGAGACCCCAGGGGATGGAGCCCAGCAGGTAGCCGAGGGCGAGGGCGAGGAGCGCGCTCATCCGAAGACCCGCCTTCCGGCCTTCCAGGTGCCGGCCACCCGGCCCTCCAGCGCCCGGCCATCGAAGGGCGAGTTCTGCGCCTTGCCCGGCAATTGGCCGTCCTTCACCTGCCAGCCCCGCTCCAGGTCGATCAGCACCAGATCGGCCGGCGCGCCCTTGGCCAGCCGCCCCACCGGCAGGCCCAGCAGCGTCGCCGGCTTCGCGGTCAGCAGGTCGAGCGCGGCCAGCAGGCCGAGATCGCCGCCATGCACCCGCGCCAGGGTCACGCCGAGCAGCGTGGCAAGCCCGGCCCCGCCGGCCTCCGCCTGGGCGAAGGGAAGGCGCTTGTCATCGGCGTCGCGCGGCTGGTGGTCGGAGGCGATGGCATCGATGGTGCCGTCCTTCAGCGCGGCCACTACCGCCAGCCGGTCGGCCTCCGGCCGGAGCGGCGGGGAGAGCTTGGCATAGGTCCGCCAGTCGCCGATCGCCGTCTCGTTCAGGTCGAAATAGGGCGGCGCGGTGTCGCAGGTGACCGAGAGCCCCTCCGCCTTCGCCGCCCGGATCAGGTCGAGCGCCGCCGCCGTGCTGACATGGGCGAAATGCACATGGCCGCGGGTGATGCGGGCCAGCGCGATGTCGCGCGCCACCATGATGGCCTCGGCGGCGGGCGGGATGCCGGGCAGGCCGAGCCGGGTCGCCAGCTCGCCCTCGGTCGCGGCGCCGCCGGCGGCCAGGCTGGGCTCCTCGGGGTGCTGGATGATGAAGCTGCCGAAGGCCCGGGCATAGGAGAGGGCGAGGCGCATGGTCCGCGCATTGCCGATGGCCCGGCGCCCATCGGTGAAGGCGATCGCCCCGGCTTCCTTCAGCAGCCCGTATTCGGCGAGTTCCCTGCCCTCGCACCGCTTGGTCGCGGCGCCGTAGGGGAGGAGGGTCAGCGACCCGGTTGCCTCGCCGCGGCGAAGGGCGAATTGCACCAGCGCGGGGTCGTCCAGCGCCGGGTCGGTGTCCGGCAGGACGCAGAGGGTGGTGATCCCGCCCGCCGCCGCGGCCTGCGCGGCCGAAGCGATGGTCTCGCGGTGCTCCGCGCCCGGCTCGCCGATGGCGGCGCGGAGATCGACCAGGCCGGGGGCAAGGCAGAGGCCGGCGGCGTCCACCGCCTCGGCCCCGTCGGGGCGGCCGAGAGTGTTGCCGTGATCGAGGATCAGCCCGTCGCGGACCAGCAGGTCGCCCACCGCATCGAGCCCCGAGGCGGGGTCGAGCAGGCGGGCACCAACAAAGAGAGTGTCTGTCATGCAGCGATCAACTGGGGGGACTTTGTCCCCCCAGGCCCCCCTACCAGGCCGGAACCCGGCCTGGACCGGTCCGGGTTTGCGTGTTCAAGCATTCCGCCGCAGGTCCCGTGCCAGCACGTCCAGCACCGCCATGCGGCAGGCGACGCCCATCTCCACCTGCTCGCCGATCACGCTGCGCTCCGGATCGTCGGCGATCGCGCTGTCGATCTCGATGCCGCGGTTCATCGGGCCGGGATGCATGACGATGGCGTCTGGCTTCGCCACGCCCAGCTTCTCCCGGTCGAGGCCGAAGAAGCGGAAGAATTCGCGGGAGGAGGGCACGAGGCCGCCCGTCATCCGCTCCTTCTGCAGCCGGAGCATCATCACCACATCGGCACCGGCGAGGCCCGCCTTCATGTCGTGGAAGACCTCGACACCGAGACGCGTCGCCTCGGCCGGGATCAGGGTCGGCGGGCCGACCACCCGGACGCGGGCATTCATCGCGGTCAGAAGGTGGATATTGCTGCGGGCGACCCGGCTGTGCAGCACGTCGCCGCAGATGGCAACCGTCAGCCCCTCCAGCCGCCCCTTGCGGCGGCGGATGGTCAGGGCATCCAGCAGGGCCTGGGTGGGGTGTTCGTGGGTTCCGTCCCCCGCATTGATGACACTCGCCGAGACCTTCTGGGAGAGGAGCGCCGGCGCGCCGGACTGGGCATGGCGCACCACCAGCAGGTCGCAATGCATGGCGTTCAGGGTGGTGGCCGTGTCGATCAGCGTCTCCCCCTTGTTCACGCTGCTGGTCGAGACGGACATGTTGATGACATCCGCGCCCAGGCGCTTGCCGGCCAGTTCGAAGCTGGTTCGGGTGCGGGTGCTGTCCTCGAAGAACAGGTTGATCAGCGTGCGGCCCCGGAGGAGGTCGCGCTGGGTCTTCCCGGAGCGGTTGAGCAGGGCGTAGCTCTCGGCGAGGTCGAGCAGCGCGCCGATATGCGGCGGCTCCAGCCCCTCGATGGCGAGGAGATGCCCGGCTGGCAGGATGCGGTAGGAGAAGGACATGCGGACTCGGCGCCGGTGGGTCGGCCGCAACCTAACCGCGGGCGGCGGTGGCATCCAGGGCCGACTGGAGGGTGTAGGCGGCTGCCGCCGCATCCACCACCGCGGCCCGCTTCGCCCGGGTGAGGTCTGCCTCGCCGATGAGCATGCGATTCACGGCGGAACTGGACAGCCGCTCGTCCCAGAGGGCGACGGGCAGGCCGGTCGCCTCGCCCATGGCCATGGCCCAGTCCTTGGCCGCCTGGGCCGCCGGGCCGAAGGAGCCATCCATGCCGAGGGGAAGGCCGACGACCAGCCCGCCGGCGCCCTCCTTCCGGGCAATCGCCGCCACCTCCGCGGCATTCGCCTTCAGCTTGCCGCGCCTGAGCGCGCCATAGGGGCTGGCCAGCATCAGCAGCACATCGGACAGCGCGACGCCGATCAGCTTCGATCCCGGATCGAGGCCAATCAGGCGCTGGCCGCGGGGCAGGGCGGCGCGAAGGTCGGTCAGGTTGAAGAGGGCCATGGCGGCCGTTATAGCCCTGGGCCCGGTAGGTTCTGGAATTCCCGCATGTCCCTCGACACCGCGACCGTGAGGCGCATCGCCTCGCTTGCCCGCATCCGGCTGGAGGAGGAGGAGGTCGGCCGCATGCAGGCCGAGCTCAACGGCATCCTCGGCTGGATCGAGCAATTGCAGGCGGTGCCGACCGACGGCGTCGAGCCCATGGCGGGCGGCGGCGCCGTCTCGCTCCGGATGCGTGACGACCTCGTGACCGATGGCGGCATCCCGGAGAAGATCCTGGCCAACGCCCCCGATCGCCAGGGCGGCGAAGGCGGCGAATATTTCGGCGTGCCGAAGGTGGTCGAATAATGCACCCGACCGATTTCTCGCTCCGCGGCGCCATCGAGGCGCTGAACGAGGGCCTCATCAGCAGCGTCGAGCTGACGAGGGCGCATCTGGACGGCATCGAGAAGCTCAACCCGCGACTCAACGCCTATATCACGGTGATGGCGGAGCAGGCGCTGGCCCAGGCCCGGGCCAGCGACGCGCGCCGGGCCGAGGGCGTGGCGGGCCCGCTCGAGGGTGTGCCGCTCGCCATCAAGGACCTGTTCTGCACCGCGGGGACGCTGACCACCGCGGGGAGCCGGATCCTCGGCAATTTCGTCCCGCCCTATGAGAGCACGGTGAGCGCCAACCTGCTGCGGGACGGCGCCGTGTTCCTGGGCAAGGTGAACCTGGACGAGTTCGCCATGGGGTCCTCCAACACCACCAGCGCCTTCGGGCCGGTGGAGAACCCCTGGTCGCGCGCCAACGACCCCGACACGCGGCTGGTGCCGGGCGGCTCCTCCGGCGGCTCGGCGGCGGCCGTCGCGGCGCGGCTGGCGCTGGGTGCCACCGCGACCGACACGGGCGGGTCCATCCGCCAGCCCGCCGCCTTCTGCGGCATCGCCGGCATCAAGCCGACCTATGGCCGGTGCAGCCGCTGGGGCGTTGTCGCCTTCGCCAGCAGCCTGGACCAGGCCGGCCCGGTGGCGCGCACCGTCGAGGACTGCGCCATCCTGCTGAAATCCATGGCGGGCTTCGATCCGAAGGACAGCACCAGCGCCGATGTCCCGGTGCCGGACTTCGCCGCCGCCTGCGCCCGCGGGGTGAAGGGGCTGCGCATCGGCGTGCCGAAGGAATACCGACTGGAAGGCATGCCGGCCGAGATCGGCGCGCTGTGGGAGCAGGGCCTGCAATGGCTGCGCGACCAGGGCGCCGAGACGGTCGAGATCAGCCTGCCGCACACCAAATACGCGCTGCCGACCTACTACATCGTCGCGCCGGCCGAGGCCTCCTCCAACCTCGCCCGCTATGACGGCGTGCGCTTCGGCCTGCGGGAGGCGGCGAAGGACAGCGACCTCAAGGACCTCTATGAGCGGACGCGTGCCGCCGGCTTCGGGCCGGAGGTGAAGCGGCGCATCATGATCGGCACCTATGTGCTGAGCGCGGGCTATTACGACGCCTACTACCTGAAGGCGCAGAAGATCCGCGCGCTGATCAAGCGCGACTTCGACGATGCCTTCCGGACGGTCGATGCCATCGTCACCCCGGCGACGCCCTCGGCCGCCTTCGGGATGGACGAGAAGCAGGACGACCCGGTGACGATGTACCTGAACGACGTCTTCACCGTGACGGCGAACCTCGCCGGCCTGCCGGGCCTCGCGGTGCCCGCGGGGCTGGACCGGCAGGGCCTGCCGCTCGGCCTGCAGGTGATCGGGCGCGCCTTCGACGAGGAGACGGTCTTCGCCGTCGGTGCCGCGATCGAGACGGCGGCGGATTTCCGCGCCGTGCCGACCCTGAGGGCAGGGGTGTGATCGAGGTCTCCCCGGCCGGGCGAGCGTCGCGGCGCGGTGCCGCCCCACGATGGGGGGATGTGGCCGTGACGGAGGAACGGCGCCCTCAGCCGAACCAGGGAACAGGGGAGGGGCTGCGCCTGGAGGCAAGCTTCGCCCTGATCCGGGGCGCAGCCGAGGAGCGGCGCTTCCTCAGCTACGGCGAGGTCGCCGCGGCCAGCGGCCTGCCCTGGAACGCGGCGCGCCGGCGGATGGACCCGCATCTCTTCGCGCTCTGCCGATGGGCGACGGAGCGCGGCTGGCCGCTGCTCTCGGCCATCGTGGTGGACAAGCACAGCGTCGCGCATGGCGCCATGCGCGGCAGGCCGCTGATCGGCTTCGCCCGCGCGGCGGAGCGTGCGGGGCGCATCATCGGCGGCGATGCCGCCGCATTCCTGGCCGAGGAGCAGCAGCGCGTCTTCGCCTGGGCAGAGAAGGAACGAGGCCATGTCCTATACGCTTGAGGGCCGGACCGGCCCCTGGGAGATCGTCGTCGGCCTGGAAGTCCATGCCCAGGTGACGAGCAACGCCAAGCTGTTCAGTGGCGCGGCCACCGCCTTCGGCGCCGCGCCGAACACGCAGGTGAGCTTCATCGATGCCGGCTTCCCCGGCATGCTGCCGGTGATCAACCGCGAATGCGTGGCGCAGGCGGTGCGCACCGGCCTTGGCCTGAAGGCGCAGATCAATCTGTGGTCCCGCTTCGACCGCAAGAACTACTTCTATGCGGACCTGCCGCAGGGCTACCAGATCAGCCAGTACGCCCACCCCATCGTGGGCGAGGGCGCGATCGAGATCGAACTGGCCGACGGCAGCACCAAGACGGTCGGCATCACCCGCCTGCATCTGGAGCAGGATGCGGGCAAGAGCCTGCACGACCAGCACCCGACCAAGAGCTATATCGACCTGAACCGCTCCGGCGTCGCGCTGATGGAGATCGTCTCCGAGCCCGACATGCGCAGCCCGGAGGAAGCCGGCGCCTATCTGACCAAGCTCAGGCAGATCCTGCGCTATCTCGGCACCTGCGACGGCAACATGGACGAGGGCTCGATGCGGGCCGACGTCAATGTCTCCGTCCGGAAGGCGGGTGAGGGCTACCGCACGCGCTGTGAGGTGAAGAACGTCAACTCCATCCGCTTCGTCATGCAGGCGGTGGAGGCCGAGGCGCGCCGGCAGATCGAGATCTGGGAGGAGGGCGGCACGGTCGAGCAGGAGACGCGGCTGTTCGACACGGCGCGCGGCGTGACGCGCTCCATGCGCTCCAAGGAGGATGCGCATGACTATCGCTACTTCCCCGACCCGGACCTGCCGCCACTGGTGCTGGAGCAGAACTGGGTGGACCAGCTCAAGGCCAGCCTGCCGGAACTGCCGGATGAGCGGCGCGCGCGCTACGTCGCCATGGGCCTCAGCCCCTATGACGCGCATGTGCTGACGCTCGAGAAGGAGACGGCCGCCTATTTCGAGACGGTGGCCAAGGGGCGCGATGCCAAGATCGCGGCGAATTGGGTGATGGGCGACCTGTTTGCCGCCATCAACCGCACCAGGACCAGCATCGCCGAGCCGCCGGTGAAGGCCGAGTATCTCGGCGTGCTGCTCGACCTGATGAAGGACGGGACGCTGTCCGGCAAGCTGGCGAAGGAGGTCTTCGAGGCGATGGTGGAGACGGGCAGGTCGCCCGGCGCCATCGTCGAGGAGCGCGGCCTGCGCCAGGTCACCGATACCGGCGCGATCGAGCGCATCGTGGCCCAGGTGCTGGAGGCGAATGCCGACAAGGTGGCCGAGTACAAATCGGGCAAGGAGAAACTGTTCGGCTTCTTCGTCGGCCAGACCATGAAGGCCATGCAGGGCAAGGGCAACCCGGCCCTGGTCAACGAGGCAGTCAAGAAACTGCTGGGCTGAGGCCGGGCGCTTCCGCCCGGCAGGTGCCAAGCTCACGGAAACAGAAGAGGGTCCGGGGGAATACTCTCCCCCGGATTCCTCTTTCTCAGCCTGTCTTCCGCAGCCCCGTGAACAGCGGTGGCCCTTTCGGCATATCCACCAGCGTCTTTCGGTAGGCGACCGGCTGCGCGAAGAGCCCAAGCGGCACGAACATCGCCTGCTCCATCGCCAGAGCCTGGATCTCCTGCGCGATGGCCTTCTGCGCCGCCTCGTCCGGTGCATCCAGCCAAGCCTGGCGCAGCGCCTCCATCCTCGGGATGTCCGGCCAGCCGATGCCGGCCCGCAGGCCGTTGGCGCGCAGCGCGGTGTAGACCGCCGGATTCATCTGGTCGAAGCCCGAGGAATAGATGCAGTAGCAGTTCCAGCCGCCCTCGGATGGCGGGCGGCGCACCGGGAAGCGCTGGTTGGCAGTGCCCCAATCGGTCGCGACATAGTCCAGGTTGAAGCCGAGCTGGCGCATCACCTCCGCCGTCACCTCGGAAACTGCGTTGATGCGCGGCACATCGGTGCCGGCCAGCATCACCACCCGCTCCCCCTTGTAGCCGGCCTGCTGCAGCGCCCGGCGCAGCGCGGGGAGGTCGGGCTTCGCCTTCAGATGGCCGAGCCCCGCCTCACTGGCCATCGGCGTGCCGGGCGGGAAGACGCCGATATCGGCGCGCCAGAGCGACCGTTCGTTGCCCGCCACAGCCTCCATGCAGTCCTGCTGGCGGATGGCCTGCAGCAGCACCCGGCGGATCGCCGGATTGTCGAAGGGCGGGTGCAGGTGGTTGAAGCGGAGATGGCCGATGAGGCCCCAGGGGTCCTTTACCTCGACCGCGATGTCGCGGGATCGGCGCAGCACCGGCAGCAGGTCGATCAGCGGCTGCTCCACCCAGTCCACCGACCCGGCCTGCAGTGCCGCCGCGGCGGTGGCGGGGTCGGGGATGACGTGGAATTCGATGCGGTCGAAATGCGGGATGCGCGGGCCGGCCGTCATGCTGGGCACGCCGTCCGGGCGTGGGACATAGCCGGCATGGCGGGCATAGGCGAGGCGGGCGCCGGGCACCCGTTCCTGCGGCAGGAAGCGGTAGGGGCCGCTGCCGATCGCCTCCGGCACCTGGGTGAAGGCGTCGGTGCTGGCCAGCCGCTCCGGCATGATGACCGGGACCAGGGCGCTCGGGCGGCTCAGGGCCGCGGGCAACAGCGGGAAGGGCCTCTTCAGCCGGAAAAGGATGGTGCGGTCGTCCGGGGCGCTGAGTTCATCGGTGGCTGCCATCAGCGCCTGGCCGAAGCCGTCCCGCTTCGCCCAGCGCTGCAGGCTCGCCACGCAGTCCCGCGCCAGCACCGGCGTGCCGTCATGGAAGCGAAGCCCCTCGCGCAGCGTCAGGCGCCAGAGCGTCCCATCCGCCTCTACCACATGGCCCGCGACCATCTGCGGGCGCGGGACCAGATCCTCATCCACGCCGTAGAGGGTCTCGAAGACCAGATGGGCATGGGTGCGCGTGGCGTAGTTCGTGCTCCAGATGGGGTCGATGATCGCCACATCGGCATAGGGCACGAACCGCAGCAGGCGCGTCTCGTCGGCGCGGACGATAGGCGGGGCGGCGAGCAGGCCGGCAGCAGCCAGGAAGCTTCGTCTGTACAAGGCTCTCTCCCGTCGGGGGCCGGGAGAGGAAGCAAGACCGGGGCCAGGGGGGCGGCCCCGACAGGTCTGCGGGGCGGCTCCGCCCCGTGGCGATCCGGCCCCTGCCTCAGGCGAGGGCCGGCATGCCTTCCTTCGTCTCGCGCGCCATGCTCGGGATCAGCAGCGCATCGGCCAGGGCCCAGGTGCCGGTCGCGACGAAGCCCAGCAGGCCGAGGCCGCTCCAGATCAGGGGGATGGAGAGGACCGTGATCGCCGCCATGCCGGCAGCGGACAGGCTGCGGCCGAGATAGAGCCGGTGCAGGCCGAAGAGGCCGAACAGCGCCAGCAACAGATAGGCAAGCCCCACCGATTTCCGGTGCGGACCGGACGACAACACCGCTTGCATTCGATACTTCCCCCGATGAGCCGCTGCTCGTACCCCTGGCGCAACGGTATGGGGAGGAAAGTGCTGCAACGGCATGCAGAAAGGAAGGTATTTCGCGTTTTGCGATAGGTCTCCCGGCCGCCGTGGCGGCGCGGACACGGCCTGCTCTCGCCGGGCGGCAGCGGCTTCGCTAGGCTGACCATGGAGAGACGCCGGAACGGAGCGCCCGATGATCGAATTATGGACCTGGAACACCCCGAATGGCCGCAAGATCAGCGTGGCGCTGGAGGAGATGGGGTTGCCGTACAGGGTGAAGCCCGTGGACATCACCAAGAACGAGCAGTTCAACCCGGACTTCCTGCGCTTCAGCCCGAACAACCGGATTCCCGCGATCATCGATCCGGAGGGGCCGGGCGGGCAGCCGATCACGGTCTTCGAGAGCGGCGCGATCCTGCTCTACCTGGCGGAGAAGACCGGACGATTCATGCCGAAGGACCTCCGCGCCCGGGTGCCGGTCTATGAATGGCTGATGTGGCAGATGGGCGGGTTCGGGCCGATGCCGGGCCAGGTGCACCATTTCCTGCTGCAGCCGGACGGGCCGGCCAAGGAGTACGGCTTCAGGCGCTACCATACGGAGACCAGGCGGCTCTACGGCGTGCTCGACAGGCGGCTGGCGGGCCGGGAGTTCGTGGCGACGGAGGGAGAGCCGAGCATCGCCGATTTCGCCATCCTCGGCTGGGCCTGGCGGCATGAGCGGCATCAGGTGCCCTTCGACGACCTGCCGAATGTCGCCGCCTGGTATGCGCGCATGATGGCCCGGCCGGCGACGGCCAGGGGCTTCGAGGTACCGCTCTCCTGAAGGGGGCGCCCGCTTCCGGGGCGAAAAGGTGCCGGCCGGGTCGTCTGACGGTTTGACGATCGGCCCGCCCGCCTGTAAGAGCAGGCCTGCATACGTCGTGAGCCTGTCACGCCTGCGGAGGGGTGGCCGAGTGGCTGAAGGCGACGGTTTGCTAAACCGTTATACGGGGTCAACCTGTATCGTGGGTTCGAATCCCATCCCCTCCGCCACTCCGATGCCCAATCACGCCCTGAGACGCCTCACAAGCCCCGGAATCCGGGGGATTTGCGTCGCCACCAGTTCCAGCGATGCCCTAGGATGACCGGTGACATCCAGCCCCGCGGTATGGGCTGGTGTGCGGGCTGGTAAGCATGGCGGTCGGGGGCAAGCTGACGGCGCTACGCGTCAGCAAACTGGAGGAGCCGGGTCGCTACGGCGACGGAGGCGGACTGTGGCTGCAGGTCAGGGGACCGGACCATAAGTCGTGGCTACTGCGGTTCCGCTGGCAGGGCCGCCAGCGTCAGCTCGGCCTCGGCCCCGTCGGCCTCGGCCCCGTCGGCCTCGTCTCTCTTGCCGAGGCGCGCGAGGCGGCGTTCGCGGCGCGTCGGTTGGTGCACCGCGGGATCGACCCCATTGCGGCTAAGAATCTGAACGCGAAATAAGCAGGCAGATCAGCGCGGGGCCGACACAACGGGCCGGGTGCCGGCCCATCGCCACCATATCGAGCCGATGTCTCCCGCTGGCATTCTCAGCCCCCTTGATCTGCCGCCGCCCTCTGCTCG
>NZ_JAJAQI010000044.1 GCF_020523605.1 Roseicella aerolata
CGGCGCCCTGGACCAGTTCCGACGCCCGGCGCACCCCGGCCCTCCGGAGTACGACCAACTCCGGAGCGGACGCGTCATTCCGCGGCCACGCCGCCTGCCGGTCCGCCTTCCGGCAGGCCATTGTACCCACCGGACGCGGCCCGGGCGACCCACGGCGGTGCGGCGTACAGCGCGGCGAAGCCACGCTCCGCTGCGGCGTCGCGCATCGCCCGCGCCGCTCCGGCCGCCCGCGACACTGCGTCCGCGAAGGCTTTCTCCTGCGCCACGAACATGTTCTCGGGGTGGGCCTGATGCCGGTTCGCCCCGACCTGCTCGGCCATCCCCGCCGCCAGGCGCATCCAGGGCAGGAAGTCCGCGGACAGCATGTATCGGCTGGTCCGCATCGGGTGCAGCCAACGCAGCAGCGACGCCGTCCAGGGATTGGTCGTCGCCTGGACCCAGGGCTTCAGGAAGGCGCGGTAGAGGGCGAGGCCGGTCTCGGAGACGGCGCCGACGCGCTCGAAGGCCTCGCGCGGCGGCGGCGCGAAGCGCAGATCCTCGACGGCCCGCGGCTCGAACCGGACGGCCGCCTCTCCCGCTGCCCGATGCGGCTCGCCCGGAGAGCTGCCACCAATCTTCATCTCGTAGAGGCCGGGCGGCAGCGCCTCGATCTCGGCGAGGCTGGCGAGGATCGCCCGGTGCTCGCGCCGCGCCACGGCGGCCGAGACGAAGATACCGAGATGCCCGACATGCGGGTTGATGAGGTAGACTATGCGCTGCCCGGCCGCCTTCAGCGCCTCGGTGCTGTCGTAGACCGCCGGAATCCATCCCAGCGCCTGGTGCGGCGGCGTGATGTCGTCGCCCTCCGAGGCAAAGACCACCAGCGGGTTGCGGATGCGCCGGAGGTCGGCGACGCAGCCCCCGCAGATGCGGAACACCCCCTGCTCGACCTGGTTGCCGATGAAGAGGTTCTCGACGATCGCGGCGATCTCCTCGCGGCCGAGGGAGTAGAAGCCGCCCCACCAGCGCTCGAACCGCAGGAAGCGCTCCCGCTCGGTGTCCACCTCGGCGAACAGCCGCGCGTACTTCTCCCAGATGGCCCGCTCCGGCTTCAAGTTCTCGAAATTGGCGGCGAGCCAGGCGCCGTCGAAGCGCCCGTCGCCCAGGTCGGCCGCGAGCTCGGCGAGCCAGGCGCCACCGAGCAGGCCGCCCGCGAGGCGCATCGGGTTCACGCCGGACTCGCCTCCCCAGTAGGAGAGCGGGGAGCCGTTCAGCACGGCGGCCCCGACCAGGCCGCAGCAGTCGGCCGAGAGCAGCGCGACGGCCCAGCCAGCCTGGCAATTGCCGTAGAGCACGGGCGGCTTGCCCGGGTGCCGCTCGGCCACCGTCTCGATGAAGCGGCGCAGGGCATGGTGCACGTCAGCCAGCGTCTGCCCCCGGCAGGGCTCGGGGAAGAAGACGACGAAGTAGACCGGATGGCCCTCCCTGAGCGCCATGCCGACCTCGGACTCCTGCTTGAAGCCGCCGATGCCAGGGCCGTGCCCGGCGCGCGGGTCGACGACGATGACCGGCGGCTTCGCCGGATCGGGAGCGAGCACCCGGGCCCCATCGGCGGGGCCGAGGATGCGGAGCAGGGCGTAGTTCGCGGGGTGGGGAAAGGTGCGGGCGTCCAGCACCGTCTCCGAGCGGAAGTCGAGCAGCGGCGGCAGGCCCTGGCGCTCGTGCTCCAGCGTGTCGTCTGCGCGCTGGCGCAGCGTGTCCCAGAAGAGGATCGACCGCTCCCAGACGTCGCGCTGGTAGTCGAGCAGGTCGGCCCAGGGCGACAGCGGACCAGGCGATGGGGCGCCAGCCACTCCGACAGAGGCTACGGGCGCCACATCCCGGACAGCGCGGTCACGCTTCTGCTGGTCGCGCCCACACGCGGCGGCCTCTGACCTCCCCGCTGAAACCTTCGCTGTCGTCACCGTGCCGTCCATGGCCATGCTCCTCCACGCGTGGTGATGTTCGACAGTGGGCCAGGTGGTCGAGGTCTGGTTTGACGCGGCGCAAGCTCCGCGCGGGGAAACAGTTTGTCACGAATTGGCGGCCCGCTCGGGGGCCTGCGGTGTTGATCACCCGTCGCACGGGACCTACCAGCGGTGCTGGCGGCGCCTTGTCGGGGTCGCCCTCGGCAAGGAGAGCGACATGGCGCTGAGGCTCACGGCACAACCCCACAGCGGAGCCAACGGGAGGGTTTCCGGCCGGTGAGCGGGCTTGGTCGTCGGACGCTCCTTGCCGTGGCGGTGCTGGCATTGGTGACCGGCCTTGGGGTGGCGGTGCTGCTGACGACCGGAGACGGCCAGAACCGGGCTGGCAGGGGAGGTGACGCGGCGGCCTTGACGCGCGGTCGGCAGCTGTACGTGCAGCACTGCGCCTCCTGCCACGGCGCGGAGCTGGAGGGACAGCCGAACTGGCGCCAGCGCCGGGCGGACGGGCGCCTGCCAGCCCCCCCGCACGACGCCTCCGGCCACACCTGGCACCACTCGGACGCGCAGCTCGTCGAGCTGGCCAAGCGCGGTCCCGCTGGCCTCGTGCCCGGCTACGAGACTGACATGCCCGCCTTCGGCGACGTGCTCGGCGACGACGAGATCCGCGTCGTCCTGTTCTTCATCAAGAGCACCTGGCCTGCGGAGATCCGCGCGAGGCAGGAGGCGCTTGGGGCAGCGGCCCAGCGGCGCTGAACGGGCGTCCTGACTGCGGAACCGGGCGCACGCAGGCAGGGTCGTGACACTCCTGCACATTGATGGTGACCTGGGCGATTCCGAGCCCCGCAGGTCGCGTCGGATTACATAGTGTTGCTGGCTTCCACGGTCATTGTTCGCGGCGCGTGCAGTGCCGACCTCTCTCGCGCGACGGACCGCTACGTGGCGGCACATGGACGACGCGGGCGACAACGTCGGCTGCTCCAAGGCAGCAGGACTGGAGGCGTAGCCCGATGCCAAGGTGCCAAGTCCCGCTCGCGCTCGCCGGTGTGGCTCCAGCCGCTCCTGGCGGACCAGGTGGCGCGCGGCCCGGCTGCGTCAGGCTCCCGATGTCCCGATGGTGAGGAAGGGAAGTCGATGCTCAGACATCTCGTCATTACCGCCGCCACCGCTTCGGCGCTCGCAGCCTGCTCCGCGGCGACCCCGAACCTGGCGAGCCATGGCACCGCGCCGGGCGAGGTCTTCGGCCGGGCTCCTGCGCACCTGGAGAACTCGCCAGGCGGCGGGCCCGAAGTCCATCGTCCGCTGCCGACTCCCGGCACGGGCATCGCGGCGAGTGGCGCCTGGGTGGGCGGAGCGGGCGAGGGAGGTCCGACGATCGTCCACCAGGGTGGCGGCCGAGGTGGCCTCGGCTCCTCCGCCGGGGGGGCGGTCACCGGCGGCACGGGCGAGGGCGGACCCGAAGTGCGGCATGGACATTTGGCGGGCGGAACGCTGGCCCGCTAGATCCCGAGCCATGGATGTCGCTGGTACGGCAGCGCGTCTTCCAACGAACCGAGGGAGCACCCGAGCGGCCGGGCGCTTCCGCTTCGATTGGGGAGCGGGTCGGTAGTTCAGGGCATGCCTTGGATGGTCTCGGGCCAGTTGAAGACCGTCAGAGCGCAATGGCGCTGATGCCCACGACGCGCCCGAGAATGCGGTCCGGATCCAACTTCATGGAATCCGTTCACGTGGCCTAGCGAGAGACGGAGGACGACGATGAACCGAATGTACAAGTGCATCGCGATCGCCGCCGCAGCGGCGGCGCTGACCGCCTGCACAGCAACGGACCAGGGTTCCATGGACCACAGTACCGCGCCAGGCCACGCCTCCGGCCAGGCACCGACCCACCTCATGAACGCACCTGGCGGTGGGCCAGAAGTCCACCATCCGGCATCCGGCCCCGGCACTAGGGTAGGGACCGCTCGACTGGCGCCGACGGGTGGTGGATCCCCCGAGGTCATCCACGGTGGAACCGGGGTCGGCAGCGCCGGGTCACCATATGGTGGGCAAATCACCGGTGGCACCGGGGCGACCGGGGGGCCGACGGTCCAGCACGGTCCCGAAACTCCAGCGCGTGCCAACTGACGGGAGCCGGTCGAAGTCGCGCCCGTCGCGCCGGGACGGAGCGGGGGCTCGCGGGCACTGGAAGGCGCCCCGATGCCGCCGGGGCGCCTACGCGTCATTCGGAGCGGGTGACGGGACGGAGTTCCTGGCCATCACTCCCGGCCGAGACGGATTCCAGAAGGCACTTGCCTTCCGGGAGAGTTCGCAGCTGCTGCAGCTCTGCGGTGAGTAGCGCCTACTGAACCCTGACCTGCAGTTCGCTGCGCACTGGTGCCGCCTCGCCCGGCACCCGCGCGACCAGCGTCAGGGTCCAAACACCGCTCATCGGCAGGACAGCGTGGACGCGGTAAACGCCGTTGCCCTCGTCCGCCGCCGGGGTGGGAGGGGGATTGGGCCCCTCGCCCATCCGGGCCGGAAACACGATCGGGGGCGGTGCGCCAAGCCCCGGGGATGCACGCGCTGGGGACGAGCCATATTCTCGCGCTTGCGTGTCGGGCCGGTGCATCATCTCGGACTGGTGCTCGTAGACGACGGCCCCGGACACCGGGCGGTTGTCTGGCAGATGCAGCAGGCGGACCCGAACTTCAGCATTCTGGCTCGGGGGCACCTGCTGGCTCAGGAGTTCAAAGCGGTAGTTTTCGGATTTCGGCGCCGCGGCGCAACCGGCCAAAGCGGCGGCGAGCGCCATGGTGCACAGCATGTGGACGGCAGGTTTGGCCATCGCTTTCTCCTCCCCGCGGCCCGGTCCGGCGGCGCCGGGCTCGCTTTCGTTGACCTATGTGTACCTTCGCAGCCGGTGCCTCTTCATGGCTGGAAATGCCGATGCGGGAAGGTGGCACGCACCGCCGTGGCACCGGGACGCCGCACCTCGACCGTGAGGCGGTAGTAGTCGCGCGGCGGCAGCGTTGCGAAGCCGCCATAGATCGTGGTCCCGTCGAGCGCCATCGGCTCAAGCGCGATGCGGGTCTCGGGGCTGTGCCGACGGCCGCGAATGGTGGCCGCCACCGCGGCGTCCGTGACGCGTGCGCCGGTCGTCTCCTCGAATACCGCGACGAGCAGGTGGTGCACGTAGCGGCCCTCCGGCGCGCCGCCGTGCATGCCCTTTCCCGCGTGCTCCGGCGGGTGCCCGCGCACGACGGCGGCCGGGACCACACCGAGGTACACCACCAGGTTTCCCGCGCGGCGGAATGTGCCTTCGGGATGTACGGCGCCTGCCTCGTGCGGCACGCTGGTGGACGCCAGGCTGATGACCGCGCCGAACAGCACGCGGCGGCGCAGAGCGGTGTCCGTGGTAGCTTTCTGAGTGGCGACCATCACCTTCTCCGTCCGTTTTGTCATTCCCAGTTCGGCGTCCCTGCGGCGAAACGGGGAGTCCTGCGCCACCGAAACCCTGCCCCTCCGCTGTCGGCGCATGACCCGGGAGGCCGATCTTCCGCATTTCGCATCCTGTGACGGTGGCATTCGGATGCCACCGCATTCTGGGTGTGTTCCGCGGCCGAGGGACTGGATGGCGGACCTCCCCGCAGTCAGGTTCAGCGCACCCCCGGCATGCCGCCCGGCGAGGTCGAGACCATCTCGGCGGCTGCCCAGAGCACCAGCAGGGCCACGACCGCCTCGGCCGTTACGGAACGCGCCAGCCGTACTCCGCCCTCCGGAGCGCGGGACGCCAGCGCGGGGGTCAGCCGGAAGCGGTGCCACGCCGCGAAACCCAGCAACACCGCGACCAGGGACAGCTTGGTCAGGAGAGCCCAGCCGTACCAGGAGCCGAGGAGTTCACCGATGCCGCCCAGGATCCACCAGGCGAGCAGCAGGCCCGCCGCCACCAGCACCGGCACGGCGCCTGCGGCGATGCGGGCCCAGTCCTCGACCAGGCGGGCCGCCCCCGGGCCGTCCCGGCGCGCCGCCCAGGCGAGCGGCGGCAGGCTGCCGATCCAGTAGGCCGCCACCACCAGGTGGACCAGCAGCAGCGCGGCCAGCAGCGGCCGCGGGGCGAGCTCGGTGGTGTGGCCGAGCAGCGCGTAGCTGGCGCAGGCCACGACGCCCCCGGTCGCCGCGACGGCAGCCCAGCGCGACCCCAGGGCGAGCGCCGCCACGAGCAGCAGGCCGATCCCGCCGAGGCCGTAGGACGCGCCAGCGCGCGATCCGAGCACCACGTCCCAGGCCTCGCGATCGCCGAGGGCCTCCCCGCCCGTGAGCTCCGCCACCTGCGCCGTCAGGACACCGAGCCCGGCGGCGATCCCCAGCAGGGCGGCGCCCGCCGCCCAGCGGCCCAGCCGACGGGGGTCCACCTCCCGCCGCGTGCCGAACAGCAGCGCGAAGAAGGCGAGGCCCGCGCCGCCGAGGCTGCCTGTGTAGTAGGCGGCGCGCAGCACCACCGCGACGCCGCCCCAGCCGACCTCCCCCGTCCGGAGCAGGGCGAGGATCACCGCGCGGCGGTCTCGACCCGGAAGCTTACGGTGCCGCCGCCGACGTGACCGTCGGGCGAGGCACCACGCCACTCGATGCGGTAGGCGCCCGGCATCAGCCTGTCCTGCACGGTGGCGCGCACCTCCTGCACCGTGGCGCCCCGCTCGCCCTCGCGGGCCAGCTTCTTCTCGCGTCCGGCCTCATCCAGCAGCCGCAGGGTCATCACCCGCATCGGCATCTGGAACATCAGGACGACGGCGGGCGGGGTGCCCCGGATCACCGCGCCGTCGGCAGGCTCGGAATGGTGGAGGTCGGAGTGCGCCAGCGCGGGGCCGGTGGCGGCGAGGCTCAGGGCGACGGCGGACGCGGCGACGAGGGCACGCCTCCGGGGACGTAAACCAGTCATGTCGAACCTCGGGTTTGTGTCTGCGGGCCGCCGCGCCGGACGGCGCGGCTCAAGTTATCCAATGGGGTCGACCCGACGCGCCGGGCAAGGCGCGGGGGCCCGTCCGGGGTGTGCCAGCAATACTTCGAAATGTTGGCCCTGACGTCGCACCGGCGCAGGCGGTGACGCGGCGCCGCAGCCTGACGACCTCCGCCTCCGGGCCGAGCAGCGTCGGGACGGTGCGCAGCACGACGCGTGCCGTCTCCGGTCCCGCCTGGCTCACCTCGATCTCGAAGCGGGGCCTGCGTCGCCAGGGGGCCAAGCCCGCAGGCATCCCAAGGCCGTGATGCGGGTGCCCTGCCCTCCGGAAACCACTTCCAGCCGGAAGGGGTCATCCGCATAGGCGTCGGCCAGGCAGGATGCGAGGCGCGTCGCATTGCCTCTGGTCTCGACCACCGCGGCGGGCGGGCGATCGCGCAGGTCGGGCGCCCGCACGCAGGCGCCCAGGAGGGGCGGCAGCAGGAGCGCGGCCACGGTGCGAACGCGACGAACTGACCCGGGAACCATCAATGGACGTGCGGCCGGTCCCCCTGGGTGTGGTGGTCGTGCCCCGACGCGGTGGCGGGTGCTGCGGCGGTGGTCTGGGGGCTCCTCCCCAGGCCCTCGCCGATGGCGTGGGCAGGCACCGAGGCCCGCTCCGTGACCCCCGAGGCTCCGGCGCAGGCCGCCAGCAGACCGCCCGCCGCGGCGAGAAGGAGGCTTGTCCGCGTCCGCATCATGTGTCCTCCATCCATCAGCGTGGGCGTCCGCCTCGAACGCGGCGCCCACGGAAAGGCGTCTCGGGGGCGCCGACGCCCCGTGGGCGGTTCTAGCCGCGGGACGGCATGCCGTTCTCGTGACCATGCCGCACCTCCGGTCCGCCTTCGCCGGAGTTGCCGACGATCGTGCCGCCGGACGGGCTGCCGAGGTTGCCGCCGCCCATGCGGCGGTGGTCCATCTCGGCGTTGCCGCTCCCGCCCTGGGGCGTCAGCGTGGGAGCCGGTCCGGTCCGGCGCTGGCCCTGACCGCCCATGCGGCTGTGGTCCATCTCGACATTCCCGCCGCCATGCGGCGACAGCGTGGGCTGCGCGAGACCGGGCTGCGCACCGAACAGGATGGCGACGCTGGCCGCCGCGACGAGTCCGGCAAACTTCCTGCCCATCTTGAGGATCTCCACTTGGCCGCGCACCCGAAACCCGTGCGCCGCTCCCATATTGATGGCCGCTCGGGGCGGCAGCGGCAACGGCGCACCGCATCCCGGCAAAGCTTTGTCACGCCCGCTCGGCCGCGCGGATCGGACGCTCGGCAGGACCGGCGGGCGCCAGGCGTCAAGCTGTGTGCCGCAGGCCATTGGGCCCACGCGCGCCGTCTGCGCCGTCTACCTTCGACACTGTCCAGGGGCGCACGGTCGTGGCGCCGCCTCGCAACG
The DNA here is from genome assembly GCF_020523605.1 of Roseicella aerolata. GTDB lineage: Bacteria > Pseudomonadota > Alphaproteobacteria > Acetobacterales > Acetobacteraceae > Paracraurococcus > Paracraurococcus aerolatus. The sequence continues at coordinate 8,306 of NZ_JAJAQI010000044.1, forward strand.
CCTGGAGGACGCGATGGCCCATCTGCCTGGCCAGCGGCGGCATCCGCCGCATCAGCGGCGCGGTGGACAGCGGCACAACTGGGCGGCACAGGCGCGTCGGGGCAAACCCGGCGCGCCACCGCGCTCGGAGGATCAGAAGAAGAGACGGATGCCCGCCACCACGGTCGACTGCGAAGGTTTCTCGCCCAGACGCCGGTTCAGGCCGGTGGCGCCGCCGTTGAAGCTCTCGAAGGAGTAGCCGATGTAGGGCGCGAACTCGCGGGTGATCTCGTAGCGCAGCCTGATCCCCACCTCAGTCCGGTAGAGGCCCGGCGCTATCAGCGCCTCCCGGTCCCAGCCGGTGGAGAAGTTCATCTCGAACTCGGGCTGCAGGACGAGCCGGTTGGTGATGAGCAGGTCGTAGGATGCCTCGACCCGGGCAAGGAACACGCCCTCGCCGCCGACGAAACCCTGCAGCTTCACCTCGAAGAAGCCCGGCGCTAGGCCCTGCAGCGAGATCACGCCGTAGGTGCGCGGCGGAGTCCCGGCGGACGGATCGATACGGAAGTCGTGCCGCACGCCCGCCTGGATGTCCCAGTAGTAGCCGAGCAGGCGGGAATAGAGCGCCTGCACCTCGGCCCTCTCCAGGCCGCCGCGCTCGCGGTTCGTCTCGCCCCGCGCGTTGATCCAGAGGCGGTGGTAGTCCGTACCGTAGTAGCCGAGGCCCTCCCAGGCGTAGAGCGGGTTGCCGCGGCCGGTGCTGCGGATCTCGTTCTGCTCGAACAGGACGGCGCCGAAGTAGAGCGGCGGGTGCTTTGCGTCGATGCCATGCGTCTCGGGCGCCAGAAACCCTCCACCCGGGGCGGGATGGGGGTCCGCCGTGGTCGTCGCGGTCGCGCCGTGACCGGCGTGGCCGCCGCCCACCTGCGCCCAGGCCGCGGTAGAGGACAGCGCAGCGGCGAGCAGCCCCGCCGCGGCGCCCGTCATTAGCTTGGAGTTCATGCTGCCTCCTGCGGCGTCAGATCGAGACCGGCCGGGCCGACAGCCCCACTCCTAACGCCATTTCGCGGCCCGTGCACCTGGCCTGCATGGGATGTGGTCTGTGCCGAGGCCAGCGAAAGGAAGGCCAGAGCGAGTGCCCCACCCACGAGGAGGAGCAGCCGAATGAGGGTCGTTGTCATCGCCTGTGCAGCCCTCCGCGCTCAGTGCACATGCGCGGCGGTCACAGGCTGCGCCGCGGGCCGCGGCGCCGAGGCGACCGGGGCCCCGTCCCGCACGACGCGGAAGACCCGCATCATGCCGCTCTCCATGTGGTAGAGCAGGTGGCAATGGAAGGCCCAGTCGCCCTCGGCGTCTACGATGACGTCCACGTCGAGCGACGTGCCGGGCTTGATGTTCACCACGTGCTTGCGCGGGTTGAAGGCGCCGTTGCCGAGGTCCGGCACCATCCACATGCCGTGCAGGTGCATCGGGTGGTTCATCATGGTCTCGTTGATGAAGCGGATGCGCAGCCGCTCGCCGAGCCGGGCGACGATGGGCTGGGCGCGCCAGAACTCGTTGCCGTTCATCGACCAGATGTAGCGCTCCATGTTGCCGGTCAGGCGCACCTCGATGATGCGGTCGTATGGGCGCCACTCCGGGTCGGCGCGCAGCGGGCGCAGGTCGCGGTAGGACAGCACGCGCGCGCCGGGCGGCGCCCCGGTGTCGTGGCGAATTGGGTCGCCCATGGCCGGGGAGGCGGCGCCGTGCGCGTCCGCCGCGCCGTGACCCGGCCCTGCATGGTCCGCCGCGGTTGGACGAGGCACCGGCGTGTGGCCGACATGTGGGTTGTCCGGCGCGCCCCGGTGGCCAGGGTGCCCAGCGGACTGGGCGGCGAGATGCTCGGCATGGCCACCCGCCGATGCGGTCTCCCCCGCTGGCATGGCGTGCGCGCCATGCGACATCCCGGAAGACGGCCAGACATGCCCGGGCTGGTCATGCTCGGGACGCGGCGTACCGCGGTCGAGGCCCGTTGGCCCGGGCGTCATGTACATGTCCGCCATGGTCAAGACCGGGCGCGGGCGGTGCGGCGGCAAGGATTCGACCGGGACATCCATGCGCGGCGCCAGCCGGGCCCTCGCCCAGCCGGTGCGGTCCATGGTCTCGGCCAGGATCTGGTACTGCCGGGCCTCGCGTGGCTCGACAATGACGTCGTAGGTCTCGGCGACCGCGATGCGCAACTCGTCCACGACCACGGGGCGGACATTGTTCCCGTCCGCCTGCACGACGGTCATCTTCAGCCCGGGGATGCGCACGTCGAAGTAGGTCATGGCCCCCGAGTTGATGAGCCGCAACCGCACCCGCTCGCCCGGCCGGAACAGCAGGGTCGCGGGCGTCTCCGGCCGGAGGCCGTTGACCAGGTAGCGGTAGGTCGCGCCGGTGATGTCGGCGATGTCGGTCGGGTCCATCCGCATCTCGGCCCAGTCGAGCCGATCGCGGACGATGGCCCGGCGCGCCTCGGCGTCCGGCGCGCGGCCCAGGTCGCGGATCAGGTCCACCAGGGTGCGGCGGTTCCAGTTGTAGTAGCCGGGGTCGCGCTTGAGGTTCTGCAGCGCCCGCGCGGGCCGCTCGTCGGTCCACTCCGAGAGCTGCACGACGTGGTCGCGGTCGTAGCGGAAGGGCTCCGGCTCGCGCGGGTCGATGACGATGGGGGCGTAGAGGCCGCGCTGCTCGTGGTCGAGGTTGTGGGCGTGGTACCAGTAGGTGCCGGACTGCCGCACAGGGAAGCGGTACTCGAAGGTCTCTCCGGGGCCGACGCCGCGCGAGAAGCCGGGGCTGAAGCCGGGCGCGCCGTCCATCGCCGCGGGCAGGATCAGCCCGTGCCAGTGGATGCTGCTTTCCCTGTCCATCCGGTTCGTCACCCGGATCACCGCCTCCTCGCCCTCGCGCAGGCGGATCAGCGGGCCGGGGAACTGGCCGTTGACGGTCACCGCCGGGCGGTCGGTGCCGTTGATGTTGACCACCCGCTCCTCGAGCGTCAGGTCATGGTGCTGCGCCAGCGCGGGTGCCGCCAGGGTCACCAGCATGGCCCCAGCCAGCGACAGCCGCCGTAGCGTGGTCTCGAAACCGAATGTTCTCGTCATCCCACCACCTCCGGCCTCGGCGCCAGCGCAGCTGCCCAAGGCCCGTCCCGACCTTTGCCGCAGAAGGTGACCTTCCTGGCCACCGGCGACAACGCACGAAGGCTCCCGAGACATACTTCGTCATGTTTGCCCCGGCCCCGAGATGCCCGCCGTGCCGCGGCCAACTCATTCCGGGTAGCGGAGATTGACACACTACGTCATGGAACCGGCCTCAACCCGCGCCGGACGCGTCGTGTTCACCTCCCGCCGCGCGGCCGGGCCACCGGGCGTTCCCGCGCGGCGCCAGTACCAGGCAGGGGAGCACGGCATGACGAACAAGACCAATGGCCACTGGAAGACCCAACCGGCGGACAAGCCCATCGAGGTCGGGCAGGTTTCCCTCACCATCACGGGCGAGCCGGACCACCGACTGGCCATTGGCGGGCCGGGCAAGGACGCCTTCGGCGGCACCGACGCCGCCGACCACTACTGGGGCCTGGACGGTGGGGACCAGCTCGGCGGCGGCCCCGAGGGCGATGTCCTGATCGGTGGCAAGGGGCCGGACCTGCTCTCGGGCGGCGAGGGGATGGACCACCTGCACGGCGAGGAGGGCAACGACACCCTCTACGGCGCCGCGGGCGCGGATGGCCTGATGGGCGGGCCGGGCGACGACTACCTCGATGAGGGGCCCGGCCACAGCAGCATGGATGGCGAGGAGGGCGATGACACCCTCGTGGGCGGCACGGGTCCCGACGCCTTCATCGTGCGCCCCGGCTCGGGCGACGACCTCGTGAAGGACTTCACCGCGGGTCCGGGTGTCGGCGACCACCTCGCCCTCCAGGACATCCGCTGGGAGGACCTCTCGTTCGCCGACACGAGCGATGGGGTGAAGATTGGCTGGGGCAGCGGCTCGGTGCTGCTCGAGGGCGTGAAGAAGTCCGACCTGGCGCAGGACGACTTCATGTTCTTCAACCAGCCCGACCTGCCGCCGGGCGCCCACGCGCCCAAGGGGCCGACCCCGGAGCGTCCGACTCCGAGCGAGGACGGCCCAGAGATCACCGGCGCCCTGCCCAAGGCGGATAACAGCCTGGTCCCGGACAAGGGCGAGCACGCCAGCACGCTCGCCTTCGACAAGTACGCGGCCATCATCGGGACCGACAAGGGCGAGTGGCTGCGCGGCAGCGACGCCTGGGACCAGATCTTCGGTCGCGGCGGCAACGACCATCTGGTCGGCAAGGGCGGCGACGACATCCTCGACGGTGGCGAGGGCAAGGATTGGCTTCTGGGCGGCGACGGCCCTGACATGCTCGAGGGCGGCCCGGGTGACGACACCCTGCACGGCGGCACCGAGAACGATGAGCTGATGGGCGGCGACGGCAACGACTGGCTCGACGAAGGTCCCGGTCACGGCATGCTGGAGGGCGGCCGCGGCAACGACACCTATGTGGGCGGCACGGGCTCGGACGCCTTCATGGTCTCGCCCGACAGCGGCAACGACGTCGTGCTCGACTTCCGCGCCAAGGGCCTGGCGCAGGGCCTCTTCGACCACATCGCGTTCATGGACATCGACGCGAGCGACGTCACGGTCAAGGACACCAAGCAGGGCGCCCGGGTTGCGTGGGACGTCAACAACGACGGCAAGGACGACGGCTCGATCCTGCTCGTCGGGGTGGCCAAGACCGACCTGCGGCAGAGCGACTTCATGTTCGACACGCCCCAGTTCGTCGAAGGCATCAACGACTACGGCTCCTGGTACATCTTTGCCTAGCGGAGCGGGCGCCGGTCCCGGTTCCAGTTCCAGTAGTCGTGCCAAGGCGCATATTCTTGCCAGGGCGCACAAATAGTGGCACCCAGCAACGTTGGGTGGCTGACCCGGCCAGGCTTCTCGTCCGGTCGTTTCCTCCCGGTGTCGGGGGCGTTCCCATTCCCGGGAGCTCCACCCCGATCCGGCTTCACACGGAGAAGAACAGATGTCCTCACATGGACGCATCATTAAGTGGGCGGTTATCGGGGTCGTTGTCGGTGCGCTGAACGCCTGCGCCCCGTCGCCCCAGCCGCGCGCGGGCGGCGCGCCGACCCTGACCCAGTCAGGCGCCGGGTATGAAATGGATCACAGGCGCATGGGCGGCAGCCAAGGTCCCAGCGCGGGCTCGCCGACCCTGACCCAGCCGGGCGGTGGCTACGAGATGGACCACAGCCGCATGGGCGGAAGCCGCGGCGCGGGCGGCGGAACCCCGTCCGTGAACGTGACCGGCGGCGGCACCTCGGGGGCCGAGTTCACCCACCCCGGCGCCAGGGGAACCGGCCACGCCCACTGACGCGACCACGGCCGCCGTGCCGGGCAGTCGGCGCAGCGGCCAGGTCTTCCGCCAGGGCTGCCGCCTGCGCTGCCCGTGGCAGCAGACATGGGGCCATGCGACAAGGTAGGCCAGCCGAGGCTGGCTCCGGCTCAGCGGCGGTCAACACAGGGGCGCTTGCGAACCAGGCCTGACCAGCTTCAGCGCCGATCCTCTCCACGCGGCGGCGTGACCGTCCCACCAGGGCCCGCGCGGGTCGCGTCCCCGGCCGCTGGAGCCCCCGGCGGCCGCGCGGCGTCCCCGGCGCGCTCCTCCGACCGCATGCGCAGGTGCCGGAGACGCTCCTCGATCTCCGCCTGCGTCGGCTGCCGATGCCGACCGCCCTGGACTGCGTCCCGGCGGCCGACACGCGAGTGCACGTCGCCCATCGTCCCCTGGGCCGAAGGGATGCGCCCGGGGATGAGGACCGCTGCGGCCAGAAGGCCAAGGCCCAGGGCGGGCACGGATGTGAACGCGGCCAGCATGTGCCCCAGAGGCTGCGGCCCGCCGGGCAGGTCACCTGCTCGCGGATGGCTCCGAGAGAGCATCGTGTCCCTCCCCTCTCCAGCGTCGTGCTCCGGCCCTCCGAACGCGGTTCCGGCACCGGGTTCGCCGTTCGAAATGCGACAAAACATGTCTGAACCGGCCACGCCTCGATGCCGACCTTGACCCTCCGATGGTGGCAAGCCCCATCTGGGCGGCCGGATGGAGGTCGGCATGGTCGTGTTCAGGATTGCAGGCATGAGCTGCGGTGGGTGCGCTCGGAGAGTGACTGCCGCCCTGCGGGGCGCCGAGCCGGGGGCCGAGGTCCAGGTGGACCTGCAGCGCCGCGAGGTCACGGTGACGGGCGCGGCGGACGCGGACCGTCTCGCCCGCGCCCTGCGCGACGCGGGCTACCCGGGCGAGAGGCTCCCGGACTGATGCCGGGCGACGCAGCCCGGCACGGGCCGTGACGGGCGCGGCCAGCAGGAGCGGGCCGCCCCCGGAGCCGCCAGGCCGACGGGGCCTCGACCCGGAGATGCACGTCCTCGTCGTCGAGGACGACGCGCCGGTGCGCCACCTCATCGCCAGGCTGCTGCGCGAGAACGGCTTCCGCGCCACCGGCGCCCGCGACGGCGGGGAGATGTGGGAGACGCTGCGGAACTCGGCGGTCGACCTGGTCCTCCTCGACGTCATGCTGCCCGGGCAGTCCGGCCTGGAGCTCCTCCGCGCCCTCCGCGCCGAGCAGGCCTCCCTGCCGGTCGTGATGGTGACCGCGAAGGGCGCCGAGGCCGACCGCGTCCTCGGCCTCGACCTCGGGGCGGACGACTACCTGCCCAAGCCCTTCGGACGGCAGGAGCTGCTGGCCCGCATCCGCGCCGTCCTGCGCCGCGCCCACCCACCGGCCAGCGGCCCCGAAGGAGGCGCCGGGCGCCTCCTCCGCTTCGAAGACTGGACCCTCGACACCGCGCGGCGCGAGCTGCTCTCGCCCGGCGGCGCGGTCATCGACCTCTCGGGGGCCGAGTTCGACCTGCTCCTCGCCTTCCTGGAGCACCCGCAGCGCGTGCTGGCGCGCGACCAGATCCTGGAGCTGTCGCGCGGCCGCCTGGCAGACCCGAATGACCGCAGTGTGGACGTGCTGGTGAGCAGGCTGCGGCGCAAGCTCGAGGGCGAGGAGGGCGGGACGGCGATGATCAAGACGGTCCGCGGCGCGGGCTACACCTTCCTGCCCAGGGTGGAGCGCGTCCCGTGAGGCGCGCCATGGACTGGCTCTCGCCAGCGAGCCTGGCGGGCAGGACCGTTCTGACGCTGCTCGCCGGGCTCCTGGTCTTCCATCTCGGCAGCGTGTGGCTGCTGGAGCGCGGCGTGGAGAGCGCCCTGGAGGAGGCGCGCGAGGTCCACACGGCGGAGCACGCCGCGATGGCCGCCCGCGTCCTCGACGCCTTGCCCGCCGAGGTACGCGAGGCGGCCGCGCTCGGCCTCTCCACGCCGGGCTTCAACGTCGCCTGGGCCAGCTCGCCGCCACCGGACCGGCTGGACGAGGCGGCCCTGGGCCCGCTCCGCGCCCGGCTGCAGCGACGGCTGCCGGAGCTGGCCGAACTGCGTCTCGGCCTCGTCCCGATCTCGGCGGGCAACGTCCCGCGCGTCCGGGGCGGGATACGCCTCGCGGATGGCACCTGGGTCACCTTCGAGACCCCGGTGCAGGACCTGGCGTATGTCCCGAGCCACGCGTCCGTTTCCTCGCTCAGCGCGATGGCGCTCGGCATCGTCCTGGTCTCCACCCTGGTGGTGCGCTGGATCAATAATCCGCTGCGGCGGCTCGCCAAGGCGGCAGAGGACTTCGGCAGGGGCGCGGCCCCGGTGCCGATCCCGGAGAATGGTCCGCAGGAGGTGCGCGAGGCCGCGCACGCCTTCAACGCCATGCAGGCGCGCATCCACCGCTTGGTTGCCGACCGCACCCAGGCGCTCGCGGCGGTCAGCCACGACCTTCGCACCCCGATCCAGCGCCTGCGGCTGCGGGCCGGGTTCCTGGAGGACGCGGAGGCGCAGCGGGCGATCGACGCCGACCTCGACGAGATGGAGGCGATGGTGGAGGCGACGCTCGCCTATCTGCGGGGCAAGACCGAGAGCGAGGCGCCGCGGCGGGCCGACCTCGCTGCCACCCTGCGCACGCTCTGCGACGACGCGGCCGACCGGGGCGCCGCCGTGACCTACGCCGGGCCGGACCGGGCGCCGCTTCTCCTCCGGCCGCTGGCGGTGAAGCGCGCCTTCGCCAACCTCATCGACAACGCGGTCAAGTACGGCGGCGGCGCGCGCGTCACGCTCTCCGACCTGTCGGGTGCCGCGACGGTCCGGATCGAGGACGACGGGCCCGGCATCCCGGCCTCCGAGCTGGAGGCCGTGTTCGAGCCGTTCCACCGCCTCGAGGCGTCCCGCAACCGCGGCACCGGCGGCTCGGGGCTGGGTCTCACCATCGCCCGGCAGGTGATCGTGGCCCACGGCGGCACGGTATCCCTCGCCAACCGGCCGGGCGGCGGCCTGACCGTGACGGTGCGCCTGACGCGGACGGGTGCGGGCGCGACCGGCGCCGAGGCCAGGGCCGGATCACGAACATGAACGCCCTTCGACCAGAGCTTGCCAGACCCGATGGGAGGACAAGGACATGCTGCAACGCCGCCACCTGCCTGCCGCCCTGGCCGCGGCGGGCATCCTTCCTTTGCCTGCCCTTGCCCAGGGCACCGGCGCCCCCGCGCACCAGATGCCGGGGACTAGGCACGGCGCAATGTCGGTCGGCGACTGCGTGCTCGTCTGCGTCAGGTCCCACGCCATGTGCCTCGAAACGGCGCGCTACTGCACCGAGCAGACCAGCGGGCACATAGCGCCTGGCCACATCGCCCTGTTGCAGGACTGCGCGGAGATGTGCCAGCTCACCGCCAACTCCCTGCTCCGGCGCTCGTCGCGGCACTCGGTCGTGTGCAACGCCTGCGCGGAGCTCTGCGAGACCTGCGCCAAGGACTGCGAGGCATTCACGGCCGACGAGCAGATGAAGCGCTGCGCGCGGGTCTGCCGGGACTGCGTCGAGAGCTGCCGCGACATGGCGAAGTCGCCCATCTGACCCGGGGGCCAGGGGGTTCTCCCTTCGCCGGGGTGGCGGCCTCGCGCATCGCAGGGCGGCGAGCCCTCAGCCGCGCCGCCGAGGCCGAAGCGGCGCGCCGAGCGCCGCGGACCGGCGTCGTGGCCGCTTGTTGATCCCGATCAAACTGCCCCCGTCGCGGACGTGCTAAAAGAAAATATGGGCGCCCTCTCCTTCCGGCGCGTTGTGGCGATCCTGGCGACAATCGCGCTGCTCCTCTCGGGAACCGCTCCGGCGGCGGCGGGAGAGCCGTGCGACCAGACAATGGCCGCTGCGGCGTCTATGGCAGGCCATGGCGCCACACCAGCCGCACCATGCGACCAGGATGGCAAGGCGCCCGACCGCCCCATGGGGGCCTCATGCGCCTCGGCCTGCTTCGCCAGGTGCCCGGCGCCCATGCCGGGCCTGGACGCACCGCAACCGATGCGGCTCGCCCCGCCGGTCGTGCCCTCGGCCGCGCCTGACGTCCGGCTCGCCGGGATCGGCGTGGCGCCGCCGCTCCAGCCACCGAAGGTCTGAATCCAGGCCGGTCGCGCATCCCGCGGCCGCCCCCCGTCTCGCGGGCGCCGGGCGAATGCCCGGGCGGCCGCGCGTGCAGGCGACTGACAAGGATTCGGGACGATGTCCAGGTGGATGAGGCTGGCCGAGGCGGCTCAGACGCGCGCGGCCATGGCGGCAGACGAGAGAAACAACGAACTCCGGGACGGCACCGCCCGGTCCCGCCTCCCTCACGGTTTGACGGGAGGCTGACGATGCGACGCGGCATCCTTTTGGCGGCCCTGGTCCCGGCCGCCGCGCTTGGGCTCGGCGGCTACGCTGCCCACCGCGCTGGCTGGACGGACCTGTCCCCCCGCCCCGCCCTGGCGTCCGAACACCAAGGCCATGACCACAACGGGGCACACGCGGGGGTGGAGGGTGGATCCGAGCATCCGGCCGCTGCCATGCCCGCGGGCGGCCGTGGCACTCATCAGGCGCATCCGGCGGAGGAGCGGCCCCCAGCCAGCGGCCCGCGCCGCATCCTCTACTACCGGAACCCGATGGGCCTGCCGGACACCTCGCCGGTGCCAAGGAAGGACTCGATGGGGATGGACTACGTCCCCGTCTACGAGGGCGAGGCCGCGGACGACGGAATGGTCCGGGTCGCGCCCGGCCGCCTGCAGACCTCGGGCGTGCGGACCGAGCCGGTCGCCCGGCGCCAGGTGGTCCGCCCCGTACGCGCCCCGGGCAGCATCCAGCTCGACGAGCGGCGGGTGTCGGTCGTCGCGCTGCGGACCGAGGCCTTCGTCGAGCGGGTTGAGCCAGTCACCACCGGCGACCGGGTCCGCAAGGGACAGCCGTTGATGCGGGTCTTCTCGGCGGATGTCGTCGCTGCCGGGGCGCAGTACGTCGCCATGCTGAACACCCCGTCCGGCGCGACCTCGGCCACGCCGGAGGGCGCCCGGCGGCGGCTGGAGAACCTCGGCGTGCCGCCCGAGGTGCTGGCCGAGATCGACCGGAACCGGCGGATCCCGCAGAGCTTCGTCTGGCCCGCGCCGCGGGACGGCGTGGTCCTGGAGCGCGGCGCCGTGGACGGCATGCGGGCGGCGCCGGGCGACACCCTGTTCCGCCTCGCCGACCTCTCGGTGGTCTGGGTGCTGGCCGAGATCCCCGAGCGCGACGTCGGCTCCGTCGCCCCGGGCCAGACGGTCGAGGTGCGCCCGCGCGGGCTGCCGGACCGGGCCTTCCAGGGACGAGTCGCCCTGATCTACCCGCAGCTCAACGCCAGCACCCGTACCGCCCGGGTGCGGATCGAGCTGCCGAATTCCGACGGTGTGCTGCTGCCCGGCATGTACGCGGAGGTCGAGGTCGCCACCGGCGGCGGCGCGGCCATCGCCGTGCCCGATGGCGCGGTCATCGACAGCGGCACCCGTCGCGTGGTGCTCGTCGAGCGCGGCGAGGGCCGCTACGAGCCGCGCGAGGTCCGCACCGGGCGGCGCGGCGGCGGCCTCGTCGAGGTGCGCGAGGGCCTCGCCGAGGGCGACCGGGTGGTCGTGGCCGCGAACTTCCTGATCGACGCCGAGAGCAACCTGCGCGCCGCCCTGCGGGGCCTGGCCGCAGCCACCCCTGCCGGGGAGGAGCGCCAATGATCGCCCGCCTCATCGCCTGGTCGGCGCGCAACCTCTTCCTGGTGCTCCTGGCGACCGCCTTCACCGTCGCCGCGGGCCTCTGGGCGGTGCGCAACACGCCGCTCGACGCGCTGCCCGACCTCTCGGACACCCAGGTCATCGTCTACACCGAGTTCGCCGGGCAGGCGCCGCAGGTGGTCGAGGACCAGGTCACCTACCCGCTGGCCTCGGCCATGCTGACGGTGCCCAGGGCCAAGGTGGTGCGCGCCTTCTCCTTCTTCGGCGCCTCCTACGTCTACGTCATCTTCGAGGACGGCACCGACATCTACTGGGCGCGGAGCCGCGTCCTCGAGTACCTGAACAACGCGTCCCGCAGCCTGCCCACGGGGGCCACCCCGACGCTCGGGCCGGACGCGACTGGTGTCGGCTGGGTGTTCCAGTACGCGCTGCTGGCCAAGGATCTGACCTTGGCCGAACAGCGCTCGCTGCAGGACTGGCGGCTGCGCTACGGCCTGGCCCGCGCCCAGGGCGTCGCCGAGGTCGCCGCGGTCGGCGGCTTCGTCAAGCAGTACACGGTGGTGGTCGACCCGCTCCGGCTGCGCGCCCTCGACGTGCCCCTCGACCGGGTGCGCGAGGCGATCCGCACCAGCAACCAGGACGTCGGCGGCCGGACCGTCGAGATGTCCGAGTTCGAGTACATGGTCCGCGGCCGCGGCTACCTGCGCGGCGTGGAGGACATCGAGAGCGTCGTGCTGCGGGCCGAGGCGGGCGGCACCCCGGTGACCCTGGCGGACGTGGCGCGGGTGGAGGTCGGCCCGGACGAGCGGCGCGGCATCACCGAGCTGGACGGCCAGGGCGAGGTGGCCAGCGGCGTCGTCCTGCAGCGCTACGGCGCCAACGCCCTGGACGTCATCCGCAACGCCAAGGAGCGGCTGGCCGAGCTCCTGCCCAGCCTGCCGCAGGGGGTGGAGGTCCAGCCGGTCTACGACCGCTCCGGGCTCATCCTGGACGCCATCGCGACCTTGAAGCACACGCTGATCGAGGAGAGCCTGGTGGTCGCCCTGGTGACCATCGTCTTCCTGCTGCACCTCCGGAGCGCGCTGGTCGCCATCCTGATGCTGCCGGTGGGCGTGCTGATGGCCTTCGTCGCCATGAAGGCGCTCGGCATCGGCTCGAACATCATGAGCCTGGGCGGCATCGCCATCGCGGTCGGCGCCATGGTGGACGCCGCCATCGTGATGATCGAGAGCGCCCACAAGCACCTGGAGCGCGCGGCGCCCGGCAGGCCGCGGCTGGAGGTGCTGGTCGAGGCGGCGACGGAGGTGGGCCCGGCGCTGTTCTTCAGCCTGCTCGTCATCACCGTCTCCTTCCTGCCGATCTTCGCCCTGGAGGCGCAGGAAGGGCGGATGTTCCACCCGCTCGCCTACACCAAGAGCTTCGCCATGGCGGCGGCGGCCCTGCTCTCGGTCACGCTGGTCCCGGCCCTGATGGTGCTCTGCGTGCGCGGCCGGATCCTGCCGGAGCACCGCAACCCGGTGAACCGCCTGCTGGTCTGGCTCTACCGCCCCTTCATCAGGTTGGTGCTGCGCGCCCGGGTGCTGACCATCCTGGTTGCCGTGGCGGTGCTGGCCGCCACCATCTGGCCCGCGCGGCAGATCGGCGGCGAATTCATGCCGACCCTGAACGAGGGCACGCTGCTCTACATGCCGACCACCCTGCCGGGACTGTCGGTGACCAAGGCGGCGGAGCTGATGCAGGTGCAGAACCGCATCATCCGCTCCTTCCCCGAGGTCGCCTCGGCTTACGGCAAGGCGGGGCGGGCGAACAGCGCGACCGACCCGGCGCCGATCGAGATGTTCGAGACGGTCATCCAGCTGAAGCCCCGCGCCGAGTGGCGGCCGGGCGTCACCACCGAGAGCCTCGTCGCCGAGATGGACCGGGCCCTGCAGATACCGGGCGTGAGCAACGCCTGGACCATGCCCATCCGGGCGCGGATCGACATGCTCTCGACCGGCATCCGCACCCCGGTCGGCATCAAGGTGTTCGGCCCGGACATCAATGAGATCGAGCGGCTGGCCCGCCAGGTGGAGGCCGTGGTGCGCAATGTGCCGGGCACCACGAGCGCCTACGCCGAGCGCATCATCGGCGGCTACTACCTCGACATCGTGCCGGACCGCGCCGCGCTGGCCCGCTACGGGCTGGCGGTCGGCGACGTGCAAGCGGTGGTGTCCTCGGCGCTCGGCGGCGAGACGGTGACCACGACCGTCGAGGAGCGCGAGCGCTACGCGGTGAACCTCCGCTACCCCCGCGAGCTGCGCGGCGACCCGCAGGCGATCGCCGCCGAGGTGCAGGTGCCGCTGCCCGGCGGCGGCATGGTGCCGCTCGGCGAGGTGGCGCAGATCGGCCTCAGCCGCGGCGCGACGGCGATCCGCACCGAGAACGGCCAGCTCGCGGGCTACGTCTACGTGGACCTGCGCGGCCGCGACCTGCGCGGCTATGTCGACGAGGCGCGGCGGGCGGTGGCGGCCGAGGTGGCCTTCCCGCCCGGCTACTACGTGGCCTGGAGTGGGCAGTTCGAGTACCTGGAGCGGGCCGAGGCGCGGCTGCGCATCGTCGTCCCGGTCACGGTGCTGCTGATCTTCCTGCTGCTCTACCTCAACTTCCGCTCCGTCGCCGAGACGCTCATCGTCATGCTCTCGCTGCCCTTCGCCATGGTCGGTGGCGTCTGGCTAGTGTGGTGGATGGGCTTCAACATGTCGGTCGCGGTCGCGGTTGGCTTCATCGCCCTCGCCGGGGTGGCGGCCGAGACCGGCGTGGTCATGCTCATCTACCTCGACCACGCCCTGCGGGAGATCCGCGAGCGGCGCGCCGCCCAGGGCCTCGCCCTCACCCGGGCCGACCTGCGCGAGGCCATCATGGTGGGCGCGGTGGACCGCGTCCGGCCGAAGATGATGACCGTGGTCGCCATCATGGCCGGGCTGCTGCCGATTCTCTGGAGCGACGGCACGGGCTCCGAGGTGATGCGGCGCATCGCGGTTCCCATGGTGGGCGGGATGGTTTCCTCGACCCTGCTGACGCTGCTGGTCATCCCGGCGATCTACGGCCTGGTGAAGGGCTGGGGTCTGCCGCGGTCGGCGGCCGGGCCGGTGGCCGACGCCATCCGGCCTTCGCCGACTGGAACGCTGCCCCTGGGCCCGGTGCCGCTGGCGGGAGAGTAGGGAGATCCCGCGCCGGACTCCGGTCCGGCGCGGTTTCGGCCCAACCCGGAAGCACGAGCCTCCGCCGGGGCCCTGGACGTGGCCGCGCCACGGGCCTTGACCTTCCCACGATGGGAAGCCCCATCTTTGGTCAGGCCCACCCCACGCGGTGGGCGACGGAGGCCAGCATGAACATCGGGCAAGCCTCGGCGACGTCGGGCGTCTCGGCCAAGATGATCCGCTACTACGAGGACATCGGGCTGATGCCGAAGGCGGGCCGGACAGAGGCGGGCTATCGGGTCTACACGGCCGCCGACGTGAACACGCTGCGGTTCATCCGGCGGGCGCGCGACCTCGGCATGCCGATCGAGCGCATCCGGCTGCTGGTCAGCCTGTGGCAGGACCGGGCGCGCTCGAGCGGCGACGTGAAGCGCATCGCCCTCGAGCACGTGTCGGAGCTGCGGACCAAGATCGCCGAGCTGACCGCCATGTGCGAGGCGCTCGAGGGCCTCGCCCACGCCTGCCACGGCGACCACCGGCCAGACTGCCCGATTCTGGAGGACCTGGAGGCTGGCGGCCAGCAGGCGCCCGCCCGTGTGCGGCGCAGGCGCCGGATTGACGCCGGTCAAAGCCAGCCGGGCGCAACGGCGTAGTCTGGGGGACGGAGCCATCCACCGATGACGGGGCGGTCAGGGATGCCGACGGGCATGGGCAGGTTCAGGAAGGCCATTGCGGGCTTGCTCGCGCTGGCCCTGCTCGCCCTGCCGGGCGCCCCGGTGCGGCACGCCTCGGCCGCCGCGCCACCGGAGCAGCACGCGGCGCACCACTGCGTCACACACGGCCACATGGCGCAGGATCCGGCGCCCGGCTCCCATCATCACGACCACGGCCAACCCGGCAGGCACCCGGGCGAAGTACAGGATCTGGCCTGCTGTGCCTCGGCCCAGTGCCCAGCCACGGTCGCGGTCCCGCTTGCCCCGCCTGGACAGCCACTGACGCCCTTCAGCCTGCGGCTCGTCGGAATTGCCGCCCATTCGATGCCGGATGGCGTCGCCGTGGACCCTCCCCTCCACCCGCCTCGTCCGCTGGCCTGACCTGCCAAAGGTGCCGCGCAGCCGGACGGCCGCTCGCGCGCACCTGGACCGCAAGCCCATCGGGACAGGCACTTGTGGGCGCGCAACCCGAATCTCGCCGTACCCGGCGCCTCACGCGCGCTTCGAAACTGTGACACGGAGGAAGTCATGAGCACAACCAACCGCCTCACCGGCAACGCGATCACCGCCGCGCTCGCCCTCGGCCTCGCGCTCGGCGGCGCAGCGGGCGCCAAGGCGCAGCCCGCCCAGGAGCACGGGGCGCACCATCCCGGGGGCAGCACGGCGCAAGCGACGCCCGCACCGGCCCCGGTGCCCGGCCCGGCGCAGCAACAGCAGCGCGGCATGCCCGGAATGATGGGCAGCCAGGGCATGCCGATGCCGGGCGCGCCTGGTGCCCAGCAGGGTGGCATGCCCGGGATGATGGGCGGCGACATGGGCCGCATGATGGAGATGATGCACCGGATGATGGCGGCGCGCGGCATGATGGGTGGCCCCGGCGCCATGCGGCACTTCGAGCGCATCGACGCGCACCTCGCCTATGTCCGCACCCTGCTCCGCATCACCGACGCGCAGGCGCCGCAGTGGAACGCCTTCGCGGACGCCTCGCGGGCCGCGGCGGACAAGCTCCGGCAGGCCCATGCCCAGGCCATGCAGGCGGCCGGGCAGCCCGCGACGGCACCGGCGCTGCTGGAGCGGCGGATCGCGCTGCTCTCGGCCCAGCTCGAGGCGATGCGCACCTTCGTCGCCGCGGCGCAGCCGCTCTACGCGGCGCTGTCGGACGAGCAGAAGCGCGCCGCCGATGAGTTCCTGGCGGAGCACCTGCACGACATGCGGAGGCTCGGGCTGTGAGCGGCACCGGCGCGCTCCGGAAGACCGTGACCAGGCGGGGAGCGCTGCTCCTTGCCCTGGCGGTGCCCGGCGCGGTGGCGGCGCAGGCCGCGCCGCTGGTTCGGGTCGAGGTCTGGCAGGACCCGACCTGCGGCTGCTGCGAGGGCTGGGTCCGCCACATGCGGGCGGCGGGTTTCGACCTGGCGGTCCGCAAGGTCGCGGACGTCCGGCCGATGAAGGCGGCCAACGGCGTACCCGAGGCGCTGTGGTCCTGCCACACCGCCATGGTGGACGGCTATGTCGTCGAGGGTCACGTCCCCGCCGCCGACCTGCGGCGGCTGCTGGCCGAGCGGCCGCAGGCGCGCGGGCTGTCCGCCCCCGGCATGCCGCCCTCGTCGTCCGGCATGGACATCCCCGGCACGCCGTACGAGGTCGTCCTGTTCGGCACGCCCGGCGGCGAGCGGACCTGGGCGCGGCACTGACGACACCCCGCCGAGGCGCGCAGCCCCGGCGGGGATCTCCGGAGGAGATGTGAGATGGACAGCCAAGTCCCGGTGCCCTGGTGGCGGACCCGCGGCGGCGTTGCCGCCATTGGCTTCGGCCTCGTCGTCGCGTTCTTCGTGCTGCGGGAGCACTACGAGCACGCCCTCGGCCTGCTGCCCTACCTGCTGCTGCTCGCCTGCCCGCTGATGCACCTGCTGATGCCGCACGGGCACGGGGGGCACCACGGGCATGGGGACGCCCGGTCGGACCCCAGCGATGCCCCCACAGGCCGGTCCGCACCCGGGTGACGGGCGCGCGCGGGAGCGGCGTCGTGTTTCCGAGTTGGCTCGCCGTGGTCAGGCGTTACTTGGCCGCGGCCGCCCTCGGACCCTCCGCCCGCGAGGCCGAGCGCAGCTGCTCCTCGGGGCTGGGGCAGGACGAGCCACGGCGCACGCAGGGCACAGGGGTCCGGCGTCAGCATGAGCCGCGCCCGAAACTTCGGCATGGCAATTGCATTGCCTGCATTGCCGCACCCGGCGGCATGGCCGCCGTGATCACCGGCACCGGAAGGAGGAGTACCGCATGACCAGACTGCAAAGGGGCACCGGGCTGAGCCTGTCGCTGCTGCTGGCCGCAGGCCTTGCCGCCTGCGCGCCGCAGCAGCGGGCCACGCCCGCGGCGGCCTCGGCGCCCGGCGCGACCGGCACCGCGACGGCCACCCCGGCTCCGGGGGACCATCCGGCATGGATGGCGCACTGCGCGGAGATGCGGCAGCAGATCCGGCAGGGCGTGCAGATCTCGCCTGACATGCAGCGGATGGCGACCTACTGCCAGCACATGGACCACGCCATGGGCGCCCAGCGCGGCCGCTCCGGCCCGTATCCGTAGGCCGGTTCCAACGCGGCGTTGGGCCGTGCCGTGCTCGCCCCAGGTCGGTGACGGGAACGCGCGCCCAGACCATGGGGCCACCGCTTCGAGATGCTCATGTCAGGGTACAAGGTCGTGACCTCGCGCATGGTGGAGGGTGCCAACCCTCCTCCCCTCCTGGCGGCCGATGAGGGGAACGGCGTGTACCGCGTCCACTCGGAGCCGCGATGCAGGGAGACCGGCAGGCCACCCTGACCGCACGGGTCCCCGGCGGGGTGCCGCCCGTCTGTGGCACCTTCCCGATCGGGGTCCAGTAGCCCGAGGCGCCTCCGGAGCCGCTCCCGCGCCGTCACCGCTGGTTTGCGACAAAAAATTTCCAGGAGGCGCGCCGCGCCGGGAAACGATGGCGCCTGCTCCCGTCGGCATCTAAGCGTTTGGCGGCGATCCCGCGGCCACGCCAAGAAATGCCCGGCGAGGAGCAACCATGCGCGACCATGACGCCCCCGCCCCCGCACTGACGCCACGGCGTCGTATGCTGCCGTCCGCGACGCCATTGCGGAGGCGCAGGTGAGGCCCCGCGGCGTGGTCATCCGGCACCTGATTGGCGGCCACCATGGCGCCGGGGACGTTCCCCAGGGCTTAACCACGCGCGCTGGAGCGTGCCGAAGAGGTGAGCGAGCCGGAGTGGGTCCATGGCTGGCTCGGGGGCGCGCTGGCCTCGACGCTCGCCGACCACGGGCGCGAAGTTGCGCGCCGAAGCGAGTGCCTGGAGGATCCGCATCACGTCACGGGGACAACACTGGCTGCGCCGGAACCAAACCCGCGCCATGGACATGCGACCGCGTCGAGCCCTTGCTGCACGCGATGCGGTCCGACCGGGCCGCCTTACTCGCCGTCCGGATCCCGGCAACGAGCCGAGGGGGAGTACGGCAGCGGAACCTGGCGTCCTGCCGAACGGGCGGTATGTGCGGCACCACCGCGCGCGGCGTGCGCTGGCAACGCCGCTGCTTGCCGCCAGCGTCACCTGCCCGACAGAGAGCTTCCTACATTGCGCCTGCCCGAAGCCGCCAGCGCTGGATCAGGCGCGGAGCATCCGGGCGAGGTGGGCGGCTACCCGAACCCAGGTGGCCCGGGGCGAAGCAAAGGTCAGCATGCCGGGACCGTGTGTATCCAGGCCGAGAAGCGGGCCGCATGCCCATCGGATGGCGAAATGCTCAAGCCTTTGGTTAGTGACCTGCGGTCGGCGCGGGCCTGGCGCTGGCCTCTCCTGGCTCTCGTCGGCGTTTTCTTCCTGCTGGATGTCAAGCCCGGACAGCCCTGGGACGGCGACGGAGAGCTTTTCATCCTCAACGCCCTGAACGTCATCCATGGCCAGAGCTACTCCTCCACCGGCTACGTGGTGAATCCGACCAACGCCATCCACCCCGCGACCTACCCTCCGGGTTTGCCGCTCCTCCTGGCCCCAGTGATCGACCTGTTCGGAGTCGATTACGTCGCGATGAAGACGATCATCGCTGCCTGCTACGTGATCACGCTCGTTGTGGTGGCAGGTTTTGCTGCTTCAAGGCTGAACGAGGTCTGGGCCCTTGCCCTGGTTGCGGTCCTTGGCCTGAACCCCTTCGTCTGGCAGTTCAAGAACGTCCTCTTCTCCGAATTCGCCTTCATGATGTTCGCCTATGTCGGACTCTTCGCCTTCGACCATCTGGACTCAGGAGCCGACAGCGAACCGGCCCGTCGGCCCGCTTCCTGGCTTTGGGCCGTGGCGAGCGGGCTGGCACTTGGCGCGGCCTACGAGGTGCGTGCGATCGGCGTGGTGCTCCTCGCCGCCGTGGCCGCGATCTGCGTCCTGCGATTCTCCCGACTGCGCCACTACGGCCTCGTCGTCCTGCTGCTGGCGGCAGCGGAGATCGGCCTGGTCAGCTGGATGTTTCCGGCCGACCTGGGGACATACGTATCCTACTTTGGGGGGCCGTCCGGCGACACGGTCGCCACGATCGTCCGCAGGCTCATCGAGTCCTCCAGGGCCTACGCTGGCGGCGTGGCGGAACTTCTCCGCGGTGGCCGCGGGCGTTGGGATCCCATCCAGTTCGCGGCCGTCGGCGCGGTGCTGGCCTCGTCCGCCTTCGGCTTGGTGCAGGCGCTGCGGCGGTGGCTGACGGTGTTCGAGGCCTTCCTGCTGCTCTACGTCGGCGCGCTGCTGCTCTATCCCGTTTCCTTGGAGCCTGCCCGCTACGCACTGCCGGTCTTGCCGCTGATCATGTTCTACTCCCTCCTCGGCGTGCAGGAGTGGAACCGGCCACGGCTCGGCCTCGCCTTCAAGGCGGCGGCGGTCGCTGTGACCGTGGCGCTACTTTACATGCCCCAGTTCCCGGAGCGGAGCCTCGAATACGCGGCATCGGTGGACGATCCCGAAGCCATGGAGCTCTTCCGGGAGATACGGAACCGCGTGCCGCCCGATGCACTGGTGCTCGGCTCCAAGCCGACCGTCATCGTGCTCTACGGCCACCGGCGAGCGACCAATCCCCCGACGGGTCCGACGGAGGACGAGTTCTGGCATTTCGTCCGGCAAAGCAGGGCAAGCTGGATCGTGGAGGCGAAGGCACCGATCTACGACGAAGACCTGGCGGAGATCCTGCCGCGGCTGCGAGACCAACTGGAGCGGGTGTTCGAGAACCGGCTGTTCGCGCTGTATCGCATCCAGGACGGTGTCCAAGGCCAGGGCGGGACGATGTCGCCCTGAGACGCGGCCGGGATGCAACACAACCCGCGCCGGACCCACTGCAACCATCCAGATGTGCCCCTGGCCCCGGAAGTGCCGCCCACCCCGCCGGGGCGGAGGGTGCGGCGGAGCGGACCCATGCACCGTACGACGCCCAAGGAAGTGGCGCGGGTGCTGCACCTCCACTCGGTGCACGATCCCTACCTCCTGGTCTTTGGCCCGGAGAACCTGGACGCCCCGGGCCTGTACGTGTTGCGGATCATGCTCGCCGTGCCCGAGGACAAGGCCACCGACCACCAATGGACAGCCAGCTCACTGGAGCGGGTGCGAGCGATGCTCCCACCGGGTCTTGTCCTCTGGCCGAGGGCGCGCACATTCGAGATGATAGGAGCAGACGCAATAACAACATCGAGATGGATCCCCTTCCCCGGGTTCTGTCCGTGGACGATGGAATGGCCATGCACACCCACTCGACGGCGGCCTGGCGCCACCCCCACACCTTCGGTCAGGACCGGCCCCGCGACGCCGAGCGGCGCACCCTGCTCGTGCTGACCCTCACGGCCGCCACGATGGTGGTGGAGGTCGCCGCCGGGCTGGCCTTCGGCTCCGTCGCCCTGCTCGCGGACGGACTGCACATGGGCTCGCACACGACGGCGCTTGGCATCAACGCCTTTGCCTACATCTACGCCCGGCGCCACGCTGCCGACCCTCGCTTCACCTTCGGCACGGGCAAGGTCAACGCCCTCGGGGGCTACACGGGCGCCGTCCTGCTCGCCGCCTTCGCGCTGGCGATGGTGTGGGAGAGCGTGACCCGGCTGCTCGCCCCGGTGGAGATCGCCTTCGGGTGGGCCATCGCGGTCGCGGTGGTCGGCCTCGCCGTCAACGCGGTCTCGGTCCTGCTCCTCGGCGTCCATGACCACGGCCATGCGCGCGATGGCCACCACCACCATGAGTACGACGACGACGATGACGGCGACGATCACCATGATCGCCAGCACGCGCACGGCGACCTCAACCTGCGCTCTGCCTACCTGCACGTCCTTGCCGACGCCCTGACCTCGGTGCTGGCCATCGCGGCGCTGCTGGCGGGCAAGTTCCTCGGGGCGTGGTGGATGGACCCCGTCATGGGCATCCTCGGCGCGGTGCTCGTGACCCGGTGGTCCTGGGGCTTGCTACGGGACACCAGCCGCCTGCTGCTCGACCACCAGGCGCCCAGGCCGATCCAGCGGGCCGTGCGCGAGGCCATCGAGGATGTGGCCGACAACCGGCTGTACGACCTGCACATCTGGTCGGTGGCGCCCGGCGCCTACGCCGCCGTCCTGGGGGTGGTCACCCATGCGCCGCGACCGCCCGAGCACTACAAGGCCCTGATCCCGGAGGATCTCGGCATCGTCCACGTCACGGTCGAGGTGCAGGAGTGCGACGAGACACCCGTGCGGCCAGCCGCCTGACCGGCCGGGCATGTCCGCGTGGCCGCGGCGGCCTCCCGCGCCACCGCCGCTCGCGGGGTTCCCCCGGCCGCACGCCTAGACCAGTGACCGCGAGATGGCCTGGATGGGCTTCATGCCGTGGCCGAACCTGGCGATGGTCTCGCGGTTCGCCTTGAGCTCGCCGTAGGGCAGGTAGCGCACCTTGAGGTCGGCCACGCGGCTGAAGGCGGGCCGCGTCAGCTGCTCGCGCACCTCGCCCTCGCGGCCGTCCGGCGCGACGAGAAACATGCCCTCCAGCGCGTGGGCCTCAGACCCAAGTGCCAGGTCGAGCATGCGGACGATGCCGGAGTAGATGGAGGTGGTGTGCTCCACCTCGTACGCCGCCACGATCCGGTTCGAATCCTTGTCGAGCCACAGCACGTCGATCAGCCGGACGGCGTCCGCGCCCGCGCCGGTGTCGAAGCCCGGCAGGGCGGCGAGGCAGCCGTCGCCCAGCTTGCCGCCGCCGAGCGGACGGCTGCGGTCGTTCGCTGCGACCCAGACGTCGTAGCCGAGCGACAGGCCGAGGTCGCGCAGCCAGCCCTGCACCTCGGTGTGGGTGTGATCGGACTCCCTCGCCTCGGCCAGCGCCTTGGCGGCCCTTGCGCCCTCGTCGCGCACGCGGGCGAGGTCCGCCTCCCAGGCGGCCCGGGCAGCGGCGTCGTCCTCGCGGGGCGGCGCCGGGTAGCAGCCGCTGCCGAGGTCGAACAGCAGGCCGCCGATGGCGCCGAGGTCGTTCGAGAGCAGGCCGCGGTGCTTGGCGTTCAGGGCGAGGATTCCCTGGCGCATGGCCAGGTACTCGTCCCAGCGGCCGAGCTTCACCTTCGCGCCGGTCAGGGCGTTGTAGCCGTTGACGATGGCCGTGTTGAACGGCGGCACGATGGTCGGGTGGAGGAAGTAGAGCAGGTTCGCCACAGCCGGGCCTAGGCCCTTGATGGCCTTGGCGTCGATCTCGCGGATGGCGGCGACGACCTGCTGCTCGGTGGTGCAGCAGACGCAAGCGTCGAGCAGGCGGCCGAAGGCGCGCTGGTTGTCCAGGTTCTCGTAGATGTCCGGGATTCGCAGCTTGGGCTTCCAGAGAAAGGCGTGGTCGGCGCCCTTGAAGATCTGGCGCTGCTCCGCGATGGAGTGGACCACCGTCTCCAGCGAGGAGCCGCGGTAGGCGACGCCGAAGGTGCCCGCCTTGATCTCGGCGACCACCTGCTGGATGCCCCGGCGGATGGAGCGGAAGTTCTTGACCCGCTCCTCCCAGAGGAACCAGGTCCGATAGGTGCCGCCGGGGTCGTCCCGCCAGCGGTGCAGCAGGGCGGTCATCGGGTCGAGCGAGCTCGGCCCGATTCCCCCACGGGCCGGTAGGGCTGTCGAGGTCTGCATGTCGTGGTCCTGAGGGCACCGGGTTCGGTTCTTGCTCTCGCCGGAGATGATGAAGCGCCTCGTGGTTCGCCCGCGAGGCGGCCGCCACTCTGCGTAGCCGACGCGCCACGGATTTGCGAGGGTACGGATGCCGCCATGTCCGTGGGCGTCGGCCAGGCCCAGGCGTGATGCAGGGCAATCCGACCCGCCAAAGGCTCGGAATGGGAAGACACGGGGTGAACCGACGGTTCTTCCTGAAGGCGGTGGTCGCCACCGGTGTCGCTCGCGGTGCCTCGCCCAGCCCGCCGCCCGGCGGTTGCTGCGCGTCTGGCGTGACCCGAAAGCGGCTACTGCACCGGCCGGATCGAGCACATGCGCGCCGCCCGGTTCCGCGTTGAGGACAATCTTGTGGCCTCGGTGGCGCCCGCGCGCCGCATGCTCGGCATTCCGCCCGACCTGCTCTCCTGCCACGCGGCCTTGTCGAGGGCTACGCGCTGGAGGGGCACGTGCCCGCCGAGGCGGTGCCGCGCCTGCTGGCCGAGCGCCCGGCTGGCGTGCGCGGCCTCGCCGTGCCCGCCGTGCCGACGGGGTCGCCGGGAATGGAGGTGCCGGGCCAGCCGGACGACGACTATGACGTCGTCGCCTTCGGCGAGGGCGAGGGGCGCCGCGTCTACATGCGCTTCCGGGCAGCCGGGCGGGGTGACGCCGCCCAGCCCTCAGCGGCCGTGGATGTCGCCCAGGGCCATGGCGAGGTGGCGCGAGCCGGTGGCCATGATGCCGATGAAGCCGAAGCTCCGGATGATTGCCGCATGCCGCGGGTCAGCGGGGGTGACGGTCAGCGTGACCCCGTTCGGCAGGTCCGCTGCCCTCACCCGCCAGCCGTCCCGGCCGTCAGTGGCCGTGGAACTGCCATGACGGCGGCGAGCCCGAGGCCGTGGAGGATCGGCCAGGGCCGCGGCCTCGGCTTTGGCCCGCTGTCGGCGGGCCGCCCTCCAAGGAAATGGGCTCCGTGACGGAAATGCGGTCATGATTGGTACCGCGATGGAGGTCGTGGCCCGGGCCGGGCGCCTGGCGCTCGATCCCGGACCTTGCGGCCTCGCTCGCCCGCATCAGCACCCCACGAAGGAAGCGTGGGCGGAAGCCCAGCCGGAGGGACGGACATGGACGGGAAGACACGCGTCGATTCCTCGACGGCGGAAGCGGAGGCAACCGACCCCCACGCGCCGTGGACGGGCGAGCGGCTGCGGCGCGCCTGCTTCGGAGCGATGCTGCTGATGAGGGAGATCCGCCACGCGAGGGCCGTCGAGAGCTGGCTCCACGACCCGGAGGTGCTGGCCCGGGCGGAGGAGGACGCCGCGTCGGCCCGGAGGCTGGCGGAGTGCCGAGAGTGGCTGGTCCGGGCGCTCGAGCACGAGAGGCTCCACAGAGCGGGCAGCCTCATCGACAGGACGCACCCGTTCTGGGTCGATGCGGAAACCCGGCGCCGGGGGCGCCTCCTCCGCTGCCTGTTCGGCCGACGGCTCGGAGTTGCTGAACCCGTTCTCGGCGAAATCCTTGGCCGCGGCCAGCGCCTCGGCGTCGCTGGAATACTCGCCAACGAACAGACTTCCGAGCCAGACCTCGAGTCCCGGCTTCCCGTCGGACCTGGAGCACGGCCACACCCCCACGGTGCCAGCCTTTCCTTTGAGGGCGTGCAGCGGCGGGCCGGATGGCATGGGTCGTCGTCCACGCGCGGGTCTTGCACGGCCTCTCCGGACGTGTCCAGACGCGTGGCCGGACCGGGTATACCGCTGCGGGCAAGGGAAAGCGCAGCGGAATCCTGCTCTCGCCCGCGGCCTCCGTGGACACTCCCTCCGCAAGTTCCGGCCGAAATGGCATCGGACGGGGCCGCCAGGCTCGCCTTCATTCGCCTGCTGGCAACCCAGGTCCGGGCCTTCAGGCCAGGGTGGAGCCACGCGGCATCCGGGCGGCGCCCGAGCGCATCCTGGCTTGGCTGCGCATGCGCTCCACCGACAACCCGCCTGCCGTTGTCCTCGACCGGACCTGGACCGAGATGGCCGCCGAGCTCGGGCTGACCCACGAGGCCACCTACCGGGCCCTCGCCCGGCTGGAGCGCGACGGGCGCATGGTCCGGGAGGAGAGGGGCCACGTCCTACAGCCGGTCACCATTGCCATGCGCGAGGGGGACGGCGGTGACCTCGGGCCGAGCCTCACGGGAATCCTTGGGTCTTAGCTGAAGGTGGGCAGACGCGCTGGGAGGTGGACGTCCTCAACCTCGTCTACTGCGACAGCTGGGACGAACGGGTGCTGCGGCACATGTCGGGACGCCTGCGGGATCGTGGGCGGGCTCCCGGCGTTCCCGAGCGCGGTGCCAGGGAGGGCGACAGGATGAACGTCGACAAGGCAACCGAACTGCTCGAGGCGGCACGGGCCGGGGACGAGGCGCGGGTACGGGCGCTGCTCCCGCCCGCGAGCACGCCCGGGGAGAAAGGCCCACCCGATGCCCCGGGCGGCGTGACGCCCATCGTAGCGGCCGCCGAGGGCGGGCACGAGGCGGTCGTGGAACTGCTGCTGATGCGCGGCGCCGACCCGGCGCAGCGCGATGAGCAGGGCCGGAGCGCCGCCGCTTACGCTCGCGCCGCGGGCCACGTGGATCTCGCGGAGCGGCTCGACACCGTCGTCGACAAGGAAAACACCATCTGGTGACCGCACCCCTGGCGGTCGGAAGGAATTGCCGCGCCGTGCCACTCGCCCGCCGCCGCAGAGGCTTGCCTGCGCTATCCCAGGCCCTCGTAGCCGGGCAGCCGCGCCCCGGTCACCGTCGGGAAGGGCTCCGCGCCCTTACCGGTCGGCCGCCAGCGGAACTCGCGCATCGGGACCGTCTCGCCGCTGGCGTAGAGGTTCCAGCTCTTGATCATCAGGGCGAACCGCTCGACCAGGCCCTCGCGGGTCCCGATGGGAGCCTCGATGCCCCGCATCAGCCGCTCGCGCAGCTGCCAGGCCGGGTTGTCCTTGCTCGCGTTCAGGCCGGTGGCCAGGGTGTAGAGCCAATCCTTCAGCGTGGCCTTCCCCGGCGAGCGCGAGGCCAGGTAGGCCGTGGCGTAGAGCGGCGTGCTGCGGATGCCGCGGGGATAGGCGTAGCCGTTCACCGCCGCGACCACCTCCGCGATGTCCTTCCAGCGGTCATAGGCCCGGCCCACCTCGTCGTTGCTGACGAACTCGCGGATGCTGTCCGGGAGCCCGCGCCGGTAGAGGATGAGCAGCCGCACCGCCGAGGCCACCGGCCCGCCCTGTGGCACACCCTTGATGGTCAGGACGTCGCCCCCGCTCCGCGCCGCGCCGGTGTCGGTCTTGCTGAAGACCCGCCGCGGGATGCCGAAGCGGACGTCCATGTCCGCCACGGCGTCGGCCTCGACCACCGCCAGCAGCCGGTGCTGGCCGTTGTTCAGCACGCCCTCGGCCGAGACGATGATCGGCTCGCCGGTGTTCTCGAACTCGCCGGAGCGCATCTGGTCCACCAGCTGCGCCAGCTTGCGCTGGTTCACGCGCCGGTTGCCGGTGTTCAGCTTCAGCACCTCCTCGGCGAAGAGTTTGTCGAACACCAGGGTTAGGGTGCCGTAGAATTCCGCGACGAGGCGCCGGAACTCGTCCGGCGTGATCCGCTCGGCATGGGGGTTGATCCCCGCGGCGCCGTCCACGGGACCCCGGTTCCGACGTGCCGTGGGCGCCGCTCCCATGGTCCTCTCCCGCTCCTCAGATCAGCTCTCGGCGCATCGGGGCACCCAGATGCCGCCACGTCAACGGGGAGGAGAGCCGGATGCCCTCACTGACGGGTGCCTGCACCTTTCCCCAGCCTTGGCCGCCGATCTCGCTGCGCCGGAGCGGTTCCTGTCGAGCAGGCTTGCGCTGGGCCGGGTTGTGGAACCCCGTATCCAGGACGCCGCGTCGGTCAGCTGAATGGCCCGGTGATGCTGCGGGAGACTCGGAGCAGATGACAGCACCGCTCGTTGCGATCACCGACAGTGCGAGGTGACAGGCCAGGACTGAAGCGTAAGCGGCCGAGGACGTGGGGAGTGGCGAGAGCGCCCCCGGGCCGGAGCCGGACCGGGCTGACTTCCCGGCCTCGCCCGTCCGCAGGCACCGGTCGCGACCCGGCTTCGGCACCCGGCTGCTCGAGCGCGCGCTCGGCCACGACCTGGGCGAGGGCGCGGCGGTCGAGCTGCACTTCGAGCTAGGCGGGCCGCGCGCCACCATCAGGTTCGTCCCCCGAGGCACGACGGGCTGAGGTGGCGTCACCTCGTCGGATGAGAGGGGTGTGGACCGGATGTCGCTAGGCTCGGCGGGTGCTCCAACCGGGCACCTGACGTTCCGCCTGTCCTGGGGCACCGCCCTCCCCCATTCGCTTCTTGCACCTTTCACGGGCAAGGGCAGCCGCGGCGCACAGCGTCCACCCGGGTGGCGCCGCCCACGCAGGAAGAGGGCGCCTCACGCCGCCGCGGCCCCCGTAGGCTCCACCTTGAGGCCACCCGGCGGCAGGCGCCCGCAAGCGAACCAATGGGGGCATCTTGGGCAGGCCGCATCGTCTATCCTGGCCGGAAAGTTCCCGGCGCACAGGCCATCCACGAGCCGCAGGACGGTGTCCTCGCGGTTCCGGAGCTTCACGGGCGTCAGATCCACCGGGCGGACCTCCTGGTCCGTCAGGTGCGCGGCCTCCACCTTGTACCCGCCAGTGGCGCAGTCCCGCGCCGCCATGTGGAGGAGGATGAAGGCCACGTCGTCCTCGACCCCGCGCGCCCCCCGGTCAGTGCCCGTCTTGATGCGGCGGAACACGCGCGTCCCGTCCGCGGCGGCGCGGGAGTCGTCCGACCGCACGACCACGCACCCGCCGGGCAGCGCCACGAGGTGGGTCGTTGGCTCGAAGCGCGCCCGGCCGCCGAGCTGGGCATGCACGGCGCGCACGAGCGCCGCGCCGAGCGTCCGGTAGTCCGGCGCGAAGCCGTGGTCATGCGGTCCGTGCTCGAGCCAGATGCGCTCGAATTCCGCCTCCAGGTCCGTCAGGTCGCTTCCCGCCGGACCTTCCGTCGGCGCCCCGAGCCGCGCCAGCAGGCGGGAGGCGCAATCGTGTGTCCTGGCGAACGGCCCGGTCTTGCGGGCGCCCCGGATGCCCAGCAGCACGGTGTGCAGGAACCTGCGCGGGCAGCGGCGGTACAGGTCGAGGTGGTGGGCCTCGACGACCGGGATGCCGCCCGGCCAAGCGACGGCGATCGGCGGCTCCCCGACCTGCGGCGCCACCGCCACTGCCACGCCCTCCCGCTCGGTCAGGAAGGGCGCCACGCGGGCGAGGAATGGCGACGGTTTCCGCGTCTGGCGCCGCGCGCCGCCCGTGGCGCGGGTCCTGTAGAGGCGGAGGTGCGTCCTAGCGCGCGAGAGGGCGACGAAGAACAGGCACTCCTCCTCGGCCAGCGCGTCCGCCTCCGGCGACGACCCGGGCGCGCCCGGGTCGTCAATAAGGCCGTCCGGCGGCGGGCACGTGGGAGCCCGGTAGGACAAGGGGAAGCCCCGGTCGTGCAGGCCGGGCAGGTGCACCGCCTCGAACTCCAGGCCCTTGCTCCCGTGCACGGTCATCACCCGCACCGCATCCAGGCCCCGCGCCGCCTCGGGCACGTCACCCAGGGACCGCGCCTCGCCGAGCATGGTGACCCGCCTGACGCGCTCCAGCAGGCGCCTGATCGGGGGGCCGCCAATTCCGGGCGGCTGCTCGCGGACGAATTCCATCAGGCTCCAGATGGCGAGGCAGCGCATCCGACCCGCGACGCCCGGCGCAGACGCCAGATCCGCGAGCCAGCGGGTGCGGTCAAGCAGGTACGTCGTCAGGAACGTCCAGGGCGACGACCCGGGCCCGAGGCCAGCGAGGTCGTGGCGAAGCCGGTCGAGCCCCGCCCTGGCCAACGCCGACAGGCCTTCCGTGGCGAGCTGCCCAAGCGCCTCGACGACCGTGCGTCCGGTTCCGGGGTCCAGGGCAGATGCCGCGACCCGCACGTCCTGCAGGGTCAGCCCGTACCTCGGGAACGCACCTACGCGCGGCAGGCCCGTCCCGGTCGAATCCGCGGCGAGGCTGAGCAGGCTGAGCAGGTCGCGCACCTCGTCGCGCTCGAACAGGTTGCCAAGACGGAGCACGGGGATGCCCGCCACCTCCAGCGCCTCCGCCACCTGGTCCATCTTGGAGTTCCCCCGGCAGAGCACCGCCTGCTGGCCATACCCGATGCCGCTCGACACCAAGGACTCGATGCCCGCCACGACCGCACCCAGTTCCTCCCGGTCGTCGGCGCAGGTGATGAGCTCCGGCCCCGCGCCGGTGGCCCCGCGCTTCGGCGACAGCGACAGCGCGGGCGTGCCCGCGGCGGCGGCCATGTTGTGCCCGAACCCGAGGAACGTCCCCACAACCTCGGCCGATGAGCGGTAATTCGTGTCGAGCCGCATGGCCGCGAACGGGCCGAAGTCTTCCCCGAAGCGGGCGACGCTCGCAGCCGAAGCCCCCCGGAACCGGTAGATCGCCTGCCGCGGGTCGCCGACGACCCAGACGTCGCCGCCGGTGCCGACGAGGGCCTTGAGCAGGCGGATGCTCGCCCGGTTCACGTCCTGGTACTCGTCGACGAGCACGTGGCGGTGCCTCGACCGCAGCGCCGTCGCCACCTCGGCGTCGGCTTCGAGCAGCAGCGCGGGCAGCATCACCTGGTCGCCGAAGTCGACCGCGCCCCGTGCCCGCAGCTCCCGCTGGTAGGCGTCGTACACGCGGGCGACCTCGACGGCGCGCTCGGCGGCCTCGATCCCGTCGGGGTCGCCAGCCGCCGCGAGCATGCCTGCCGCGAGTTCGGCATAGCGCTCCGGCCCGACCAACTCGTCCTTGGCGCGCGAGATGGCGCGGAGGATCTCCTTCAGCAGGAGGGCCGGTTCCCAGAGGTTCCGGTGGTGGACGAGGCCGAGCGTCGGCAGCAGGTCCTCGAGCGCCTCCACCGCTGCGGCGCCGTCGAACAGCACCGGCTTCTCGGGCAGGCCGAGGCGGTCATGGTGGCGGCGGATGACGTCCATCCCGAACTGGTGGAACGTCCCCGTCCAGACACGGGGACCATGGTCCGGCAGGTGGGCGCAGATTCTCTCGGCCGCCTCCGAAGCGGCCCGGTTGGAGAAGGTCAGGGCGAGGATTCCGGCGGGATCGTGCCCCCCCGCGACGAGGTGCCGGACCCTGGAGACCAGCGTCCTTGTCTTCCCGGTGCCCGGCCCCGCCTGGAGCAGGAGGGCCCCCCCGCCGTGGGACGCGGCGGCGTCCTGCGAGGGGTCACTCCCCGGCGCCGCGCCGCCGCCGATGGCGGCCACGGCGACCGGCGCACCGACGACCGGCAGGAGCAGGGCGTCGAGCAGCTGCCGTTCGACAACGCCACGCGGCAACCCGAGGAGGGCCTCGATGGCGGCAGCCGATCGTCCCTCGTCGAGGTGCAGCCGCCTCGCGTCGGGGGACGGCAGGAGGAATTCGCGCGCGAACACCTCGGCCTCCAGCTCCCGGCGCTCGCGCGGCCCGTAGTCGGTGACGCGCGACATCGCGGCGGAGGGCGAGCGCGACCCGGTGGCGGCCTCGCCACCGGAGGAGAGGCGGTGGACGGCCTCGTGGCCGACCTCGTGCGCCAGGAGCAACGCGCGGTCGCCCCGCGACCCGGTGTCCCCGCACCTGATGCAGCCCGCCTGGGCGTCCACCAGCGCCCGGGCACCGTGGAGCCTGGGATCCCCAGGCTTGACCCAGACCACCTCGAAATCCAGGTGATCCGCCGCGGCGAGCGCCAGGGGGAGCGGATCCCCGGCAGGCGTCCCCGCCGTGACGACGCGCCGCCGCAGCTCGCGGGCGGCGAGCCTCGCGGCGTCGAAGGAATTCACCGGCCGCCGTGCGGGGTCATTCCGAGAGCAGGCGCCGAACCTCCTCCTCCGGCATGCCCGCGTCCCTCGCGGCCTCCTCGAACGTCTTGCGGCCGGATGCCGCGGGCTTGCCGTCGGCCCTGAACATCATGGCGCCGGACAGGCGCGGCTCCGCCGAGAGGTGCGCGCGCATCGCCGCGACCGGCACCGGGCGGGGGAGGTCGTCGCAGAGGCGGGCCATGAACGCGGGGGGCACGGTGTCCAGTTCGATCTGGCGGTCCCTGAATCCGGCGAGCAGGTCACGCGGAATGCCGAGCCGCCGAGCGGTCGCCCCGAACGCCTGGCGGTCCATACCCGCGAAAGGGTCGATTCCCATAGCGTCACGATCCGGGTCGACATGGGCGTGCCGCCGGAGGTGGAGCCCGACAGCGTAGCGGCAGAGCTCCGGCAGCTTCACTCCGAGCTCGTGGGCCTGGAGCTGAAGCCGCGCGTGCGTCTCGGCATCCATTCGCACGGTGCGGACGTCCAGGTCCTCCCCGCGCAGGCGGCGGCCGTCCCTCAGGAGCCGCTCGCTGGCGGCGACCGCGTCGCGCATGGCCGCCTCGGTCATGCCGCGAGCCTCCTCCCTCACAGCCGCGAGGCCCTCGCGCAGCGCCTCCACGATGCGCGCGTTCGCCGCGCCAGCCCCGGCCGCCGCCCGGAGGGCCGCCGACTGGCTGGGGTCGAGGCTGATGCTGTACTCCCCCATCCGTTCCCTGGCGGCGAGGGACCGCACGTGCCTCTCCCGGCTGCGCTCGGCCTCGTCCTGGGCCAGGTTGCCCCACCAGCGCCGCATGTCGCCGGAGCTTGCCGCCTCAAGGAGCGTGGCGAGCCTCGCCACGAAGGCCCGGTGGGCCTCGTCCGCGGCATCCCCGAATCCTTTGGTCCCGCCGCGGCCGACGCCCGGGCACCAGACGATGTGGGTCCTTGAGGGGGCGTGGAAGTCGTGCCTGAGCGCGGCGAAGGCCGCGCGCTCCAGATCCGCCCGGGTGACCTCCCCGGCATCGCCGGTGCCCCGCTCCGCCTCCCCGGGCGCCCGCCCCGCCGCAGTGCCGTAAGTCGCCAATTTTGCCTCCACCGAATCCTTGTACCCTTGTCGGCCCAGGCCGCCCGGCGGCGCGTGCTGTCCCGGCGCTGGACCTCACCGCCCATCGGTGAGTCTCACCGGATTGCGGTGAGATTGCAATGGCATTCGCTTTTGGGTGAAAAGGCTAGAGCTTCTCTCCTGGGTCGAGTCTCCTCAGCGCCATGTTTGATTGCAGGATCGTGCTGGATGCGGCGCGCGTGACCGCCTCCCTGGGACGCTTGCCGACCGAGCACCCGTGCGCCACCCCCTGGCGGCTCCAGGGGGCGGCCGAGGCGGCGGTGCGCGATGCGCTGGCACCCCCGGACCGCACCGCGATCGAGCACCTTCGGGCTGGGATGCTGCCCTGGCTCGTCGTGGGGACCGGAATGGACCTGCGGGCGCTGCCGGAGACCCCGACCGGATTCGAGCCGGTCCCGGACCCGGCATGGTGGCCGCTGGCTTGGCTCACCGTGGGCCTGATGTCCCTGGCGGGCGCGCGCATCGTCTCGTACGCGTGCGAGAACGACGGCGCGGCCTTCGTGAACCTCGTCGCGCTGCCACCTTCCGAGGTGGGGGCGCAATTCGCCGAGAAATCGACCCGCGAGATGCGGGGCCACACCGACGGGGCCGCCTTCCCGTTCCCCAGCGAGTTCGCCCGCGGCGGCGAGGACCACTCGCCCGCGCCCGACCTCCTGGTCCTGGTCGGCCTGCGCAACCCGGGCGGCACGCCAACGAGGCTGGCGCCCGTCACCAAGGCACTGGAGCACCTCACGGACGAGGAGGTGGCGGCCCTGGAGGGGCCGCACTTCAACATCGGCGCGCAGCGGACGTTCCGCGGCGTGCGGCCGCGTGTCGGGAGTCCCCTGCTGAGCCGGGACGAGCCGGACGGGTTGGCCTTCCGGTTCAGCCACCGCAGCGTTCGCGCCGCCGAGGATGCCCCAGAGGCGGCGGCGTCCGCCCTCGCCCGGCTTGAGGAGGCGCTGCCGGGCCTCTACGAGGATGTCGTGATCGGCCCGGGCGATGTCTGCCTCGTGCGGAACCGGCTGGTGGTGCACGGCAGGGGCGCTCCCGGCGAAGGCTGCGGGGGCGCCACGCGCTGGCTGCTCCGGACCTACGGCTGGGTGGCGGCGACGATCGGCCATCGCGACCCGGCCGCGGCCGCCCATGTCCACCTCTAGCCGCCATCCCCGTGGCGGTTGGGCCAGGCTTGCGTGGCCGTGTGCCCCGGCCGGGCTGGAGCGCGACGGGCGCATCGTCCCGGGAGAGGGCCGCGTCAGCCTGCAAGCGGCGTGAGCCGGTCAGGTGCCGTTCGCGAGGCCCTCCCTGGAATCCTTCAGGATTCGGGGCCGAATTGCCAAGTGAACGCAGTTACTTGCCAAGCTCTTCCCCTGCGGATCGCGCGGAACTTCCCTATGAAACGCGCCGGGAACGGCGGCGGGCGGCGCGATGGCGCCCGTCCCGACGCGTTCCCCAGGATCTGCGGGCAGCCACTCGCCGCCGCCAGTTTCCGCCCGCCTGTGAGCCTCCGCCTCGGCGGTGGCCTCGGGCAGCAGGCGGCGCAGGCTCGCGCTGCCCTCCTCTCCCTTCCGGTACTCGGCATGGTCGCCCCGGGCGTGCGCCGCCCGCCCCAATGCGACCACGCGCCGCACCTCCTCCCGGAAGGCGGGGTCAAGGAGCGGGCGGTCGAACCCCTCGTCGCTGGCCTCCTCGGCCCGGTCGGCGGGAACATCGGTCATTGGTCCCCCTCCTCGCTCGTCGTTCGACCGTGGCAATGCCCCCGAGTGTCAATCGGCATGGAAATGGGACCCCGGATCGGCGTCCAAAAGGGACCCCCTTGGTGCGTGCTGAGGCACCGGCTGGTCGGTCACCCCGGAGCCGTAGGCGGAGGGGCGGCCGACCAG